>JBEBRQ010000001.1:0-155462 GCA_040394755.1 Castellaniella defragrans
GACGGCGGGTTCGAAAGCGCCGCGCCCCCCTGGGCGCCGGCCGCCTACGAAAGTGGGAGGGTGCTGGTTCTTTTGCGGGGATTTGCCATGTTTGAATTTCTGGACCACAAAACTGAGTTCACTCAGCACACGAATTCCCCCCCCGCGCATCACAACCCCGCCAACCCGCGCGCGATGCGCGCCATCGCCTGATAGCCGTCCTCGAACAGCCGCGCCAGAAAATCCGAGGTCTGCGGCAGCGCCACGGCGAGCACCACCAACCCGGTCGTCAGCGTGATGGGGAAACCCACGGCAAAGACCGACAATTGCTGCGCCGTCCGGTTGAGAATCCCCAGCGCCAGATTGATCGTCAGCAGCACGATGATTAGCGGCAAGGCCAGCAGCATTCCCGAAATCCAGAGCTGCCGGCTCCATTCCAGCAGTGTTCCCCAGCCGTTCGGGTCCAGCGCGGCGCCCACCGGCAGAATTTCGAAAGTGCGCATCAGCCCATCGAGCATCAGCAAATGTCCGTCAACCGCGAGAAACACCAGCATCGCGATCAGATTCAGCAGACGCGACAGAACCGCCGTATTGGCGCCCGTGGCCGGATCGAAGAACGAAGCAAAAGCCAGCCCCATCTGCAACCCCACGAATTCGCCCGCCATCATCGTCGCGGTGAATACCAGCCGCATGCACAGGCCCAGAGCCATGCCGATCAGCACCTGCTGGACGGCGATCAGCAAACCCTGGAAAGAACCCGCGGGAACATCGGGCATCGGGCCGAGCAGCGGCGCGGCCACCAGCGTGCAGACAACCGCCAGCCCGATCTTGAGCCGCGCCGGGATCGAGGACTCGCCGAAAATCGGCGCGATCGCCACCAGGCCCGCGATGCGGAACAGCGGCCATAGAAAACCGTTGATCCAGGCATAGAGCTGTTCGACGGAGAACTGGACCATGACTTGCCGCTGCCGTTTTCCAGAACCGGAGTCAACCCGCCAGGCTGGGGATGGAATCAAGCAACATGCGGATGTAGTCGATCATCGTATTGATCAGCCAGGGGCCGAGCAGCACGAGCGTGGTGCCCACGGCCAGCAGCTTGGGGATGAAGGACAGCGTCATCTCGTTGATCTGCGTGGCGGCCTGGAAGATGCTGATCACCAGACCGACCAGCAGTGTCACCAGCAGCAGCGGCCCGGCCATGGACAATGCCACCCGCAGGGCCTGATAGGTCATGGACATCACGGTTTCCGGCGTCATGGGTGGCCTCCTACTGGTAGAAGCTGCGGGCAAGCGAACCCAGCAGCAGGTGCCAGCCGTCGGCCAGCACGAACAGCATGAGCTTGAAAGGCAGCGAGATCGTGACCGGGGGGACCATCATCATCCCCAGCGCCATCAGCAGGCTGGCGACCACCAGGTCGATGATCAGGAATGGGATGAAAATCGTGAAGCCGATCTGGAAGGCGGTCTTGAGCTCGCTGGTGACGAACGCGGGCACCAGTATGCGCAGGGGCACCGCCTCGGGGGACTCGATTGGACCCGCGCCCGCCATCCCGGCGAACATGGTCAGGTCGGCTTCGCGGGTCTGGCGCAGCATGAAGGCGCGCAGCGGCTCCGCGCCGCGCTCGATTGCCTGTTCGAACGTGATCTCGTCGCGGCTCAGGGGTTGGTAGGCCTGGGCGTTGATCTGGTCGAAGACCGGCGACATGGCAAAGAAAGTCAGGAACAGCGCCAGCCCCACCAGCACCGAATTGGGCGGGGAAACGCCGGTGCCCAGCGCATTGCGCAGCAGCCCCAGCACGATGATGATGCGGGTGAAGCAGGTCATCATCAGCAGGGCGGCCGGCAGGAACGACAGCATGGTCAGCATGACCAGCGTCTGGACGCTCAGCGACCAGGTCTGGCTGCCGTCCGGGCCGGGCGTCGCGGTCAAGGCGGGCAGGGTGGCCTGTGCGAGGGCCGCGCCGGGCCGGAGCGCGGCCATGAGGATGGTGGCCATGAGGATGGCGGACAGTGGCCGGGGCCGTTGACGCGCCGGGCGTCGTGGTGAGTGCGCAGCCATCCCCGTCAGCGCTTCGCGACCGCCTGGCCGAGCGTGTCCGGGAAAGTCGGGGCGGCTTCGGCGTCGCCCGCGGCGTCGGCGCGCGGCAGGGTGTGCAGCAGGGTGATCTGCTGGGCCGTGATGCCCAGGACCAGACGCGCATCCTCGACCTCGACGATCGCCAGCGAGGCGCGTGCGCCCAGGCGTTGCGAGGCCGCGATCCGCAGGCCGCCGCGGCCTGTGGCCGCGCGCAGCCAGCCGCCGCGCCGCGCCGCCCAGGCGAGAGCGAGCAGCAGCCCGACCACCAGCAGCAGGCTGGTCGTCACGCGCAGAATATCGGGTTGGTCCATGAGCGCAGGGGTCCGTTCATTGGCGATCGTTCAGGCGCGCGATGCGGTCCGACGGCGTGATGATGTCGGTGATGCGGATGCCGTACTTGTCCTCGACGGCGACGACCTCGCCCTGGGCGATCAGGTAGCCGTTGACGTAGACATCCATGGGTTCGCCGGCCAGCCCATCGAGTTCGACCACCGAGCCTTGCCCCAGTTGCAGGATATTGCGGATCGTCAGGCGTGTGCGGCCCAGCTCGACGGAGAGCTGGACCGGGATGTCCATGATCATGTCGATGTCGCTGCCAGCGCCGGCGTCCTGGTCCATCAGGGGCTGGAAGACCTGGCCGGTCGCTGGCCTGGGCGCGGCGGCAGTCTGCCCGGCGAGGTCTGCCGTCCAGTCGTCATCGTCGGGCGCCAGGCCCGCGGCCTGCGTGGACTGATGGCGGGTGGCGGGCTGTCCGGCCGCCCGGTCGTCGCCGGTGGCGTTCTGGGAGTCGGGCAGGGCCGGGGCCTGCGTATCCTTGTCGCTGGGATCGGTCATTTTTCGGAGCCTGATGACGGGGGTTCTTCGGGGGGCGTGGCGAGGACTTTGTGCACCCGCAGAGCGTAGCGGCCGTTGAAGGTGCCGTATCCGCATTCCAGCACGGGCACCCCGCCGACGCGCGCGGTGATCCTGGGTGAGACTTCGATCGGCAGCACGTCATCGACGCGCAGCCGGATCAGTTCGCCGATGGTGGTTTCGATTCTGGCGAACTCGGCGCTCAGCTCGACCTCGGCGCTGCGCACCTCGCGCGCGAGCTGCTGCGTCCAGCGCTGGTCGATCGAGTCCGAGGCCGCCTGCCGCAACGGACGGACGAGCAGATCGCGGATGGGGTTGATCATCGCGTACGGCAGGCAAATGTTGAGCCTGCCGCCGGCGGTGCCCAGCGCAATGTTGAACGAGGAGACCACCATCAGGTCGTTGCCGCCGCCGATTCCGGCAAACCGGGCGCGCGTTTCCGAACGGATGTGTTCGGGCGCGACCGGGTGGATGTTTTCCCAGGACTGGCCGTAGCATTCGAGGGTCAGGCCGAGCAGGCGCCGGATGATGCGCTGTTCAGTGGCGGTGAAATCCCGGTTTTCGCCGGACGCGCCGCGGCGGCCATGGCCGCCGAACAGGCTGTCGATCACCAGGAACACCAGATTGGGTTCGAAGGTGAACAGCGCGGTGCCGCGCAGCGGCGCCATGGTCGCCAGATTGAGGTTGCAGGGGTCCGGCAGGCCGTGCTCGAACTCGGCGTATTTCTGGATGCGGATCGCATTCACGGTGATGTCCACGTTGCGCCGCAAGAAACCAAAGAACATGGGACGCAGCCGCCGCGCGAAGCGCTCGTTGATGAGCTCCAGCGTTTGCATCCGCTGGTGCGTGACGCGGTCCGGAGAGAGCAGGTCGTAGGTCCGGACCTGGCCCTGCCCGTCCCGGTGTGAATCCGGCGGGGGCGATCTCTCGGTGGCGGCGCCCGCGAGCAGAGCGTCGACCTCGTCCGGGGACAGCAGGTTTTGGTGCGGCATCACTGCACCACAAAGGCCGTGAACAGAACATCGGTGATGCGCGGCCCCGCCGGCAAAGGCTCGAATGGCTGGGTGAGGGCGGTGCGCAGCGCATCGGCCAGGATTTGCGGGCCATCGGGCGACTGGATCTTGGCGATGTCCTGGCTGGACAGCGCTTTGAGGACGCGGTCGCGTACCTCGGGCATATAGTCCTCGATGATCTTGCGCGAATCCTGGTCAGCCAGGCGCAGCGTGACGCCCACGTGCAGGATGCGGTTGCGTGGCGCGCCGTACAGCGTGACGGTGAAAGGCGCGAGTTCGGTGAAGATCGGCGCGGGCGGCAGTGACGGCGGCTCGGTCGATTCGGCGCCGGCCGCCGCCCAGGGCCCGATGCCTTGCCAGGACATGACCAGCACTGCGGCGCCGGCGAGAGCGCCGATGACGATGATCAGGATGAGGGCGAGTTTCAGGGGCCTGGACATGGTTCCGGATGCTCAAGTGGACGAATGGTGGCTGCGGGCGCCGGTGATCGGGAGCCCTGGAAATCGGCGCCGTCCCGCATGGGGCCGGCGGAAAGCGTCGGGAACCCGGGCCAAGGCGTCACCCGCTTAGACAAAGGTATCCACCAGTGCGTTGGCGGCGCGGCTGCCGGGGTGCCGGGTGGTGTGCATGAGATCCGGTTCATTCGACAGCAAGGTTTCGCCGGCGAGCGGAAAGACCGTGCCATCGGCCTTGCCGGGGCTCGGCGAGTCTTTTTGGGCGAACGCCTGCTGGCCGGGCTGCTGGTCGCTGACGTCGGCCTGCCCCAGCGACAGGCCGGCCTGGGCCAGTTGCTGCTGGAGCTGGGGCAGGGCGTTTTCGAGGGCATGGCGCACCGGCGCATGGGGCGAGACGAACAAGGCCTGCGCTACGGAGTCGTTGATGTGCAGCACGATGCGCAGCGGCCCCAGGTCGGGCGGATTGAGGCGCAGTTCCGCCGTTTGCGCGCCGTGATGGCTGTTTTGTACCAGGGCGAGGACCTGGCGGCTGAAATCCGTGGGCCAGGCAGGATCGCCGAGCGCCGCGGCCACTGCGGGGGCGGTGCTATTCGCCTGTGGATCGGGCATGGCGGGAAGGGTGGTTTGCGGCAGGCTTGCCGCGAGTGGCGCCATGAGGGATTCGGGACCGGCGCCTGGGCGCTGTGCGGCGGAATCCTGGCGCGTCATGAGAGTGGCGGCGGTGGCAGTGGCTTGGGTGGTGGGGTCTGCCGCCGGGATCGTGGAGGGGCTGCGGGCGCTGCGCGCATCGTGGAGTGTCGCCCACGAACTGGATGGCGCCGCGAGGCCTTGCGTGGCCGCATCGCTCCGATGCGGCGCGGCGGTGCCGGCAGCCGTGCCAGGAAGGGTAACGTTCGTGGACTCTGGCGGGTTGCCGGCACTCGTTTTTCCGGCATGGCCGGCGGTCTCCATCGTGCCTGCGGGCGTTGCGCGCGGATCGGCGCGCAACGCCCGGGGATTCTGCCCGGCCGGCCCCGATGCGGCGGCAGCCGATCGCGCCCGCGCATCCAGCGGGGCGCCGTGTGCCGCCACGGACGCCTCGCCCCGGGCCATTGTCAGCGTGGCCCCCATCAGCGGCAGGGTGGCGCCCGCGGCGAGCAGCGCGAGGGTTTCCTCGGGCGTGAGGGGGCGCTGCGCCTCGTCGACCTTGGCTGATTCCTTGCCCTTGCGGGGCGCGACGTCCACGGCATGGAGCGGATTGCGCCGTTGCGACAGGGTGTCGGAGAACCCGTGTACGTCGATCGCATCCCCCGCAGGACCGGGAATCTGGGCGCCAGATGCGGCGGCGGGGATCGGGGGCACGTTCATCACTGGTTTCCGAATCAATAGGAATGTTGCGTGCGTCGATGCAGGCTGGCCGACAGTTCATCGCTGAGGCGCTGGTCGATGCGCTGCTCGCGGTATCGTGTCTGGCGATCCTGGCGGGCCTTGAGGGCCTCGTAGGAGCTGAGCCGACGCTTTTCGGCGTACCATTGCCGACGCCCGGCATCGAGGCGGGTATCGATCTGGGCGATGATCTTATTTTGCTGGGAAATCGCCTCGTCCAAAGTGGCGATAAAGCGCCTAAAGTTATGGTAGTTCGAGGCCGACAGGCCATCGCGCGTGCTGGTTTGCAGGCGCCCGGCGTAGTCCGCGCGGTAGCCGTCCAGGGTATCGAGCTGGCCCTGGGCCTGATGGCGCTGGGTGCTGAGTTCAGCGAGCAGCTGGCCGGCCTCCTCGACCTTGTTCCGGGACAATTCGATCAGTACCGCCAGCGGCGCGCGGTCATTCGGCATGGCCGGCCTCCTGGCCCATCACGCCCGCGAGGGCCTGCGTGGCCGCCGCATAATCGACGCGGGTTTCGATGCCTTGTTGCAGGTATCCCTCGAGCCAGGGATAGCGTTCGATCGCCTGGTCGATCTCCGGGTCGTTCCCGGGAGTGTACGCGCCGACCGCGATCAGGTCGCGGTTGCGCTGGTAGCGCGACAGCATGCGCTTGAATTGGTGCACCAGGCGGAACTGCCCGGGCGGCACGATGGCCGCCATGACGCGCGAGATCGAGGCCTCGATGTCGATGGCGGGATAGTGGCCCGATTCGGCCAGACTGCGCGACAACACGACGTGGCCATCCAGGATGGCGCGCGCCGAATCCGCGATCGGGTCCTGCGGGTCGTCGCCCTCGGTCAGCACGGTATAGAACGCGGTGATCGAGCCGGCCGCCTGCGTGGCCGAGGGCGCGCCATTGCCCGCGCGCTCGACCAGCGCCGGCAGTTTCGCGAACACCGAGGGCGGATAGCCCTTGGTGGCTGGCGGTTCGCCGATCGCCAGGGCGATCTCGCGCTGGGCCATCGCATAGCGCGTCAGGGAGTCCATGATGAGCAGGACATGCTTGCCCTGATCGCGGAAGTATTCCGCCAGGCGCGTGGCATAGACCGCACCCTGCATGCGCAGCAGCGGCGAGACGTCCGCGGGCGCGGCGACCACCACCGAGCGGGCCAGGCCGTCGGCGCCCAGGTTGTGTTCGATGAATTCCTTGACCTCGCGGCCGCGCTCGCCGATCAGTCCCACCACGATGACGTCGGCCTGCGTATAGCGCGCCATCATGCCGAGCAGCACGCTCTTGCCCACGCCCGAACCCGCGAACAGGCCCATGCGTTGGCCGCGGCCCACGGTGAGCAGGCCGTTGATCGCGCGCACGCCCACGTCCAGGACGGTATCGACCGGCGCCCGCGTCAGCGGATTGATGAGCCGCGCGGTCAGCGGCGCCATGTCCAGGTCCGGAGGCAGGGGCCGGCCATCCAGCGGGCGGCCGGCGCCGTCCAGTACCCGTCCCAGCAGGGCCGTGCCGACCGGCAGCCGGCGGGACTGGTCGGCCGGCGGCGCCGGGTCTTCGCGCCACGCGTGCGTGGGAATCGTCAACGGATCGAGCAATAGGGTTTCGGCCGGCACTACCCGGGCGCCTGGCGGCAGGCCGGTGATGTCGCTTTGCGGCATGAGGTAGAGGGTCTGGGCGTGAAAGCCGACCACCTCGGCGTCGGCCCATCGATCGCCATCCGGCGAGAGCTGGATCCGGCAGGCCGCGCCGACCGCCAGTTGCAGGCCGGTGGCCTCCAGCACCAGCCCGGTGGCGCGGGTGATCCGGCCGCTGGCGCGCCAGGGCGGGCGGGCGCTGACCCGGCGCTCGCCCGCCGCGAGCAGAGCGCGCCAGCGGGCGCCGGCGGTCTGCAAGGGGATGTCGGTGGCCGCGCTCATGGTTTACCGGGCGGATGCCCCAGGGCGCCGATCACGCGCCGCCAGCGGGTTTCGAGGGTGGCGTCGATCGTGCCCTGGTCCGTTTCGAGGATGCAGCCGCCGCGGCTGATGTGCGCGGCGGCGATCAGGTGGGGCCGCAAGGATCCGGCATCCTGCTCGATGGATTCCCGCAGCAGGTCGAGGTCCTCGGGATGCAGCCGCAATTGCACGGTCGCCTCCGGCGCGGGCCGGGTCTGAAGGACTTCATCGACCAGATCCAGAACCTGATTGGGGTGGTCCTGAAGGCTGCGGCGCAGGACCTGCTCGGCGATGCGCACGGCCAATGCGATCAGGGACTGGCCGACCTCGGCCTCGAGCGTGTTCAGGGATTGTTCGCAGGCGTCGGCCAGCGCCTGGAGCCGGCGCGCCTGCTCGCGCACCGCTTCGGCGCCCGCGTCGCGCCCGGCACGCAGGCCCAGCGTCCGGCCTTCGCGCTCGCCCGCCTCGAACCCCTGACGGCGGCCTTCCTCCAGCCCTCGCGCCAGACCCTCGGCGTGGCCTTCGCGGCGGCCCTGTTCGAATCCCGCTGCATGGCCTTTGGAGTGGCCCTGCTCGCGGGCCTGCGACAGGGCCTCGATGCGTTGGCGCAGGCAATTGGCCCCGGCGCTGTCGGCCTCATCGGCCCCGGCCGCTGCGCGCGGTTTGAGGGTTTCGAGCGAGTCCATCTGCCAGCGTTGCCAGGCGGCCCGGGCGGCGAGGTCGGACCCAAACCTAGACATATTCGTCGTTGCCCATGCTCAGGTTGATCTGGCCGGAATCGGCCAGATTGCGGGCCACCGCGAGGATGGCTTTTTGTTCGGCCTCGACCCGCGACATGCGCACTGGGCCCTGGGCCTCCAGGTCGTCGCGCAGGATTTCGGCGGCGCGGTTGGACATGTTCTTGAAGAACTTGGCGCGCAGTTCGTCGGTCGCGCCCTTGAGGGCGATCGTCAGCGTGGCGGTGTCGATTTCCTTGAGGATCGCCTGGATGGCGACATCCTCGACGTCGACCAGATTGTCGAAGACGAACATTTCGTCGACGATGCGCTGCGCGAGGTCCGGGTCGATGTCGCGCAGGCTGTTGACGACGGCCTCCTCGTCGGCGCTGGACATGAAGTTGAGAATCTCGGCGGCGGTGCGTATTCCGCCCATTCTGGAGCGTCTGGCGCCTTGTCCGGAGAGCACCGAGTTCAGGACGTCGGTGAGTTCGTGCAGCGCGGCGGGCTGGACACCGCCGAAAGTCGCGATGCGGATCATCACATCATGGCGCAGGTGTTCGGGCAGCAGATTCAGGACGGCCGAAGCGCGGTCGCGCTCGAGGTGCACCAGGATGGTGGCGATGATCTGGGGATGCTCGTCGAGGATCAGCTCGGCCACGTTGGCGGGTTCCAGCCAGTTCAGGGCGTCGATGCCCGAGCCCGAACCCTCGCCCGCCTGGAGGATGTCCTCGATCAGGCCGGCGGCTCGATCCGTGCCCAGGGCCTTGGTCAGCACCGAGCGGATGTATTCGCCCGAACCCAGGGTGACGGCCATGAACTGGTCGGCCTCGCGCCGGAATTCCTCGAGCACGCCATCGACGTCCACGCGCGTGACCTGCCTGAGGTTGGCCATGGCCGTGCCGACCTGCTGCACCTCGCGCGCCGACAGGTGCTTGAAGACCTCGGCGGCGGCGTCCTCGCCGATCGACATCATGAGAATCGCGCAGCGGACCATGTCGTTGTCAGGATTTTTCATGTTTGCTCATCCAGGAGCGCAGCACCATGGCGACGGCGCGCGGGTCCTTTTGCGCCATGCTGCGGGCGGTTTCCAGGTTTTCCTCGTAGCGGCTGATTTCGGAGGCGCGCTGCTCGGCCAGGCGCTGGTGATCGCGGATCGCCTGCTGGCGGGCCTCTTGTCTGGCGCGTTCGACCTGCGCATTGGCGTAGCCCTGGACGATGGGCCTGAGCACCGAGCGCCACAGGAATATCGCCGCCAGCAGGAACAGCAGAACCTTGAGCGATTGCAGCGCATATCCCTGGTAGGTTGGGTTCTCCCAGGCCGGGATTTGCGGCGTGATGTCGGTGAAGGCGCTGTTGACCACGCTCAGCGTATCGCCGCGCTCGGCCGAGAAGCCCATCGCCTGCCGCACCAGCGTGTCGATCTTTTCCATGTCGGCAGGGTCGAGGGGCTCGGGTTTGCCGTCTTTTTCGGCGTAATTGACCACCACCGCCACCGACAGGCGCTGCAAATCGCCGAGCGCGTGCTTGACGTGGCTGATGGTGCGGTCGACCTCGTAGTTGATCGTCGCATCGTTGCGCGTGGAGACGCGCTCGTTGCCGGCCTGCACGCTTGCGGCCAGGGTTCCGGCCGGGGCCGCCGCCTGATCCGCCTGCGCTTGTGGCTGGTTCGGATTCTGAGGCTGTGCCGGGCTCTGGGTCTGATTCTGCGCCGGGATCGCGGGCGTGGTCTGGATCGGGGCGAGCGCGTTGGGCGGCGGCTCGTTGGCGAGCGCGCCGGGGACGCCCTGGGGTGGCTGCACGCCGTTCTGCACGGCGGCGCTGGTCTGTTTGCTGCGCACGGCGGCTTCGCCCGGCGTTTCGTTGGGGCGGTAGACCTCGGAGGTCTGCTCGCGCTGCGAGAAGTCCACAGTGGCGCTGACCTGGGCGCGGACGTTGCCGACCCCCACGATCGGGTTCAGCAGCGTGAGGATGCGCTGGACGGTGCGCTGCTCGATTTCGGCGGTGAAGTTGCGGCGCGCGCCGTCCATGCCGGCCTCGCCGGCCAGGACCGAGAGCAGATGACCATCCTGATCGACGATCGAGACGGCGTCGGCGTTCAGGTTGGGGACGCTGGAGGAAACCAGCCAGGCGATTGCCGAGACCTGGGTTTCGCTCAGGGTGCGGCCTGGATACAGGGTCAGCAGGACCGAAGCGGTGGGCGACTCGCGTTCGCGCACGAACAGGGATTGGCGGGGGATCGCCAGATGCACCCGGGCCGATTTGACCGGATGCATGCCCTCGATCGAACGGGCGAGTTCGCCCTCGAGGGCGCGCTGGTAGGTGACCTGCTCGGTGAACTGGCTGGCGCCGAAGCGTGGCTGGTCGAGCAGCTCGAAGCCGACGCTGCCGCCGCGCGGCAGGCCCTGCTCGGCCAGTTGCAGGCGCAGGGCGTAGACCTGATCGGCGGGGACCAGGATGGTGGCGCCATTGTCCGCGAATTGATAGGGAATGTTGCGCTGGTTCAGGACCGAGACGATGGCCCCGCCGTCGCGGCTTTCGAGGTTGCTGAACAAACTGCGGTACTCGCCCTCGCGCAGCCACAGCGCCAGGACCACGATGAGGGCGAGCAGCCCCGCGCCCAGGCCCAGCAGCACGGGCCGTGGCAGCGCGGCGAGCCGGTTCAGGAGCGGATGACGGCTCATCCAGTCGGCCATGGGGTTCATGCCCGGCGCGCACGCGGATGGGGCTGGAAACCCAGGGGCCTGGACGCGAGGGTCTGAGTGATGTGCATACCGGGTGCTGCGAGAATTGGCGGACGATGGCGGCCATTATCACCGTGAATCCCACCGGCCCAAGCCCCGAAAAACCTGTGTTTTGGGGCTTAGTTACCGTGTTACCGGGGTGGGTTTTCCCATACGGGCGCCAAAGCGGGGAACTGCGGTCCGAACTCCTCGCTATTGCCGGTCTTGCGGGTGCGTGCCTGGCCGTATAGTGCCCGCATGGCGGCCGTTGCGTCGATGGCCGCGGATTGCGGAATGCCCATGATCACAGCCCAGGCCCTGGCCGACGTCGAAAACATGCTTGCCCAGATGCGCGCCGTGACGCGCGCGGCCCAGGGCTTGCCGGCTCAGGCGGGCGCGTCCGGGGTGTCCGGTCAGGGCGGTTTCGCCGCCGAGCTGGCCCGTTCGCTCGAACGGGTGTCCGGCGCCCAGAATGCCGCCAATGCCCAGGCGCGCGCTTTCCAGATGGGCGAGCCCGGGATCGCCCTGAATGACGTCATGATCGATCTGCAAAAAGCCAATCTGGCTTTCCAGGCGACCGTGCAGGTGCGCAACCGTCTGGTCGATGCCTACAAGGAAATCGCCAATATGGCGGTTTGACCGCGCGCCGAGGCTGCGGCGCCGGAGGCGTTCCTGAATGGCGGCGATGCGCCGGCCAGGGAACTGGGGTTCCACATCCGGCCCGTCACGTTTCTTTCCCGGCAACCGCGGCCGATCCCGGCGGCGGTTGCGGGGCTTGCAGCCGCCGGGCGCCGTCCTCGGCGTCGAGCGCATACAGCCAGGCCAGCAGTTCGGCGACCGCCACATACAGCTGCGGCGGGATGTGGGCGTCCAGATCCACCTGCATCAGCAGGCCCACCAGCTCGGGCGATTCGTGGACGTACAGTTGGTGTTCGCGCGCGGTGCGCACGATGGTCTCGGCCAGGGTGCCGTAGCCCTTGGCGACGACGCGCGGCGCGCTGTCGGCGGTGTCGTACGAGATTGCGACGGCGCTGGGCCGGTCGGGGTCAGGCCGGGTGGATCGGGTCATGATCGACGGGCATCGCGGGTGCCGGGTTGGCTGGCGGGGTGTCATCGTGAACGCCGACGGCGATCTGGCTTGCCCGCAGGCCCTGCGCCAGCAGGCGGGTCCGCAGCGCTTCGATGGCGCCGTCCAGGCGTCCGGCGCTGTTCGGCGCCGTGAGCCGCATGACCAGTTGATCGCCCGCCAGGGTCAGCCGGGCCTGGACCTCGCCCAGCGCCGGCAGCGACAGATTCAGGCGGGTGGACCAATGGCCGGTCTGGCTGCCGTCGCCGTCCTCGTCGTCCCTGGCGCGCCGGCTGATTTCCCATCGCATACCGGCCCCGGGCCAGGCCTCGCCTTGCCAGACGAATGCCTGATTGGCCAGGACTTCGAGCTGCTGGCGGACCAGGAGGTGGGCCTGGGGGTCGATGCCGGGGATCGTCTGGGCCTGCGTCTGGGCAGCCGTGTGGCCTGTGGCGGTGTTTGCCGTGCTGGCGGATTCATTTGCGGTGGCGGGCGTCCCTTGCGGATGGGCGATCTGGGCGGAGGGCCCCGACCCCGCGCCTGCCGGTGTCTGCGCCCCGAGATGCGCCTGGGGCTCGCGGGCGAGGCCCAGGGCGTCGGTCTTGCCGAAGGCCAGCGCCGCGAGATGGGATTCATAAAACAGGCCGCTGCCTTGCACGGCCAGGGACAGCGAGCGGACCAGCTGTGCCGCCAGAGCGCCGGGTGGGGCCGGGGCGGCGGCGGGCGCGCCGCCGGAGGCGCCCGTGGGGCCTTGGGGGCCGGGCGCCTGGGAGGGGGCGGAGCCCGCGGCGGCGGTCTGGCCGCTTGCCGGCGCCGTTGCGGCGGGCGGCGCGGCGCCGGGGCTTGCGGCTTGCCCAGGCAGCAAGGGTGCGCGCCCTCGCGCCGCCGGATCGGCCTGCGGGTATTGCGCAAGCAGGGCGAGGATGATGCGCGCGGCGAATCCCAGGGTCGTGGGCGCCGATGCGGTGGCGTTGTGGTAGGTCGTGGCGCGGCCCATCCGGTCGTCCAGCGCGCTTGCGCCCAAGGGCTTGCCGATGGCCGTCTGGCCGCGCCCTTGCGCGCCGGCCGCATCCACGGCCTCGCGGGGATGGCGCTGCGCGGGATTTTGCAGCGCGTCTGGGTTTTCCGGGTTGCCGGCCTGGGTGACCGCCGTCGGCCGGGCGCCCGTGGCGAGATTGGCCTGCTGACCGAGCGTGGTCCCCAGTACCGCATCCAGGCGCTGGATCAGCAGCGTGCCCAGATTGGACGGGGCGCCGATGCTCATTCGGATGCGCTGTGGTGGTAGGTCCGCAGCACCGTGCGCTGCCGCTTGATCGCGCCCATCAGGTGGCCCAGGCGCAGCAGCTCGGGCGCCGCCAGATGGCGGATGCGCGCATCATCGTCCAGGATCCGGGTCAGCAGTTCGCGCCGTTGTGTCCGATCCTCGGCGCCCAGGGGGTCGAAGCGGCGCAGACCCTCGACGGCATGGCTGTACCGGGCGCCCAGCCGGACGACATCGTCCCATTGCTGCGCCTCGGCCTTGGCGCGCATCTGGTTGCTGAGGGCGGCGATGAGCTGATACTGCCGCAGGGCGGGGGATTGGGAGACCATGGTGGAATAGGGTGGTGGTCAGGCAGTCGGGACTTGTTCGAACCGGGGATCGACCGCCACGCGCCAGGCATCGGCGAGGTCGCCAAGGAGCTTTTCCGCCGAAGCGAGTTTGTCCGGATCGTTGTTGAGATTGGCCATGAGCAGGTTGCGGACGATCAGCTCGTAGGCGGCGATCAGATGACGGGCGACGTCGCCGCCGCGCTCGGTATCGACGCTGGCCTTGAGGCCGGTCTCGACGATATCGATCGCCTTTGAAATCGCCTGCCCGCGCTCGGTGGCGTGGCTCTCGCCCATGTGCCGCCGCGCCTGCGCGGTGGCGGCCAGGGCCCCGCGAAACAACAGCGAGATCAGGCGTTCGGGCGTGGCTCCGAGGACCTCGGATTCGAGGCCGACGTTGGCATAGGCGCCGGCGGTCCGGGCGGCGCGTGAGCGGGGTGCGTAGGTCATGATGGTGCCGGCTCAGTCGTCGGAATCGCTCAGTTTGTTCAACATGCTCAGTTGCACCGTCAGGTAGCTGCTGAGGGAGTTCATCTGGGACACCGTGGTGTCCAGTTGCGTGAACTGCTTGCGGTAGGTTTCCATCCGCTGATCGATCCGGGCGGCGGTGGCGTTGTATTGTTTCTGCATTTGGTCGATCGATTTGTTCAGGCTGTCGGTGGTGGTGCTGAACAGCCCGCCGCTGCGGGTAAAGAGATCGGCCGCATCGGCAACCCGCGTGCCCGCGCCCGCCGTGCCGGTGAACAGTGCCGTCACCCCGGCGAGGTTTTCGGAGATGGCCTGGGAAAGTTTGCCGTCGTCGACGATGAGTTCGCCCGATTTTGGGTCGGTGGTGATGCCGATGCGCGACAGCGTCAGGCCGTCGGCGCCGCCCAGCGCGCCGTTGAGCGCCGCGCGCATCTGCGTCTGGACGCGGCGCGCCAGCGAATCCCCGGTCAAGGCGCTGGCCGTCTGGGTGTCGGCATCGTATGAGGTCAGGGATTTGATCGTGCCCAGCAGGCTGTTGTAGGCCTTGACGAAATCGTTGATCGCCTTGGCCGCGGTGCTGTCGTCGTGCGTGATGGCGAGCGTTGCCGGGGTATCCGTGGTCTGTTTCAGCGTCAGCTCGACGCCGTCGATGGCGTTCTTGATGGTGTTGGTCTGGCTCGTGATCGCAATGCCGTTGATCGACAGCTGGGCGTTGGCCGCGGCCTGCTCGGTGAAGTTTCCGGCGCCGGCCGCCTGATCGTAGGCCAGGAGCGCCTCGAGCTCGGCGTTGCCGTTCACCGTGATCGACGCGACGGCGGATTCGGTGCCGGTGGCGCGGCTGGTGAGGAGCAGGCGGTGGGGCGCGTCCGAGCCGTCGTTCACCAGGGTGGCGTTGACGCCCGCGTCGGGGTCCTCATTCAGGGCCGCCAGCAGTCCGTTCAGGGAGGTGTCCTTGCCGCTCAGGTCGAGCGTGTGGGATTTGCCGTTGGCCAGGGTGATCGTGACCGAGCCGCCCGTGCCGATGGCGGTGCTGCGGCTTGCCTGCCCTTGGGCAACCAGCGTCTGGGCCGAGGCCAGGGCATCGACCTGGATCGAGTATTGGCCGGTGATCGCGGTTTTGGATGCGGTGGCGGAAAAGGCCTCGGCGGTGGAGGTCTTGAGTGTGCCGAATGCGTCGGCCTTGCCGACGGCCTGGGCGGCGGTCTGCAGGGCCGAGACGGCGCTCTTGAGTTTGGCGTAGGCGGAAATTTTGGTCTGCGCCGCGACCTGGCGGTTCTGGATCAGGGCCAGCGCCTGGTTTTCGTTTTCGCGCAGACTGGTGATGAGATCGTTGAGGGGCAGGCTGGACCCGACGCCGATCGAAGAAACAGTGGCCATGATTCAACTCCGTGTAACCATTATCGCCGCCTCGCGATCCGGGCAATCCGGACGTCAGCGGGGGAAATCAAACACAATTCAAAGGCCTCGGCCTGCCGGTCTCCGCCTCAGGCGCGGGTATCGATGCCGGCCCCCTGCAACTGGACGATCATTTTCGCCACGCGCAGCACGGCATCCGATGGCACCGTGCGCAGCACCTCGCCGGTCGTGTTGTCGATGATCGAGACGACCAGCCGCTGGGCATCCTCGTCCATTTCGAAACGCATGCCGGTGGCCCAGGCCTCGAGACTGCTGTTGAGCGATTCCAGCGCCTTGTCGAGCGAGGATCGCCGCGCGGATGGATCGCCGATGTCGGGCTGGCGGGTGTCCGCGTCCGCAGTCGACGTGCCCGTCGAGGAGGATTCCTGGACGCCCGCCAGACGGACGGCGGGTTGCGGCAGGGCATCGGGCAGATCGGCGGCCGCCGGGGCCAGGCCCGTCGCGATTGCCGTCTGTGAATGGCCGATCGGTGGAATCATGGAGGCTCCTTGCTGTGTTCGTCGCCGGGGTCATGCCGCCGCTGGCGTCCTTGACAGGCGTCAGGGGGCAAACCCTCGCATGGACCCTGTAACGGACGTGGCGCGGGAAAGTTTAGGGCGGCCGCGGATCCGCCTGGCGACAGGCTGGCGCGAGACCGGGCCGGATCAGATGATCCCTGGCGGGGAACGTCGAATGCCCCGGTGAATTGGCGTCTTTTCGGTGTAACGGCAGGTTTTCTTTTTGGGCATACTGGACGGTCTTCATCCTCTACAGATCCACCGATTCGACGATGCCCAGTTCCGAAGACCTGCTGGTCGGGCGATACGCGCCGCTCGTGCGGCGTCAGGCGCTGATCCTGATCGGCAAACTGCCCGCCAGTGTCGAACTCGACGATCTGATGCAGGCCGGCATGATCGGCCTGCTCGATGCGGTCCGGCGCTACCAGGAGCAGCCCGATGCCCAGTTCGAGACCTACGCGGTCACGCGCATCCGGGGAGCCATGCTCGACGAACTGCGCGCCCAGGACTGGCTGCCGCGCAGCGTGCGCAGCAAGGCGCGCGGCATCGAGGATGCGATCCATGCCCTCAACCAGCGCCTGCTGCGGCCGGCCACCGAGGGCGAGATCGCCGGGGAAATGGGCCTGAGCCTTGCCGAATACCAGACCCTGCTCGAGGAGGCGCGCGGCGTGCAGATCCTGATGTACGAGGACCTGGCGCGCCACCACGAGGGCGATGGCGGCCGGCCTTTCGAGGCGCAGGTCCATGCCGAGGGTGGCAGCCCCCTGGACCGGCTGCTGCACGAGGGCCTGCGCAAGGCCTTGATCGAGGCGATCCGCCACCTGCCCGAACGCGAGCAGTTGCTGCTGTCGCTGCAATTCGAGCAGGACCTGAATCAAAAGGAAATCGCCGCCGTGATGGACGTCACCGAGGGGCGCATCTCGCAACTGCGCTCGCAGGCGATCGCGCGCATCCGCGCCTGGCTCGCCGATCACGCCTGGGCGCACACCCCGGGGGACGACGAGGTTTTCAGCAAGCTGCTCTGAGGCTCCCTAAAGTTCTCCGTCCCCCGACCGTAAATGCGGCGGAACAGGAAGTCACTCGGTTTGTCGTCCTGGGCAATAAGCGCGAATCCTGCGCCACACACATTTAGGAGTCTTTCATGGCTGTTATCAATACTAACTACCTGGCTCTGGTTTCCCAGAACAACCTGGCAAAGTCCGAGAGCGCCCTGGGCTCGGCCATCGAGCGCCTGTCCTCCGGCCTGCGCATCAACAGCGCCAAGGATGACGCTGCCGGCCAGGCCATCGCCAACCGCTTCACCGCCAACATTCGCGGCCTGACTCAGGCTGGGCGCAACGCCAACGACGGGATTTCCATCGCCCAGACCACCGAAGGCGCGCTGGATGAAATCAACAACAACCTGCAACGGATCCGCGAACTGTCGGTGCAGGCGGCCAACGGCTCGAACTCCGATTCCGATCTGGCCTCCATCCAGGCCGAAATCGGCCAGCGCCTGTCCGAAATCAACCGGATTTCCGAGCAGACCGACTTCAACGGCGTCAAGGTGCTGAACACCAACGAACGCCTGACGGTGCAGGTCGGCGCCCATGATCATGAAACCATCCAGATCGGCTTGCAGGAAATCAACGCCAGCACGCTGGGGTTGGCGGGGTATCGCGTGACGGGTGATCGTGCCGTTACCGCTGATGCGCTGGTCAAGGAATTTGGCGCGACGGGTGAGCTGAATTACACTTTGGCTGGAGCCACTGATCCCTATGATGTCGAGATTGACGGCGGATTCGTGACGACTGGTGGTGCAGAGGTCTTTATCGGGGCGGCAACCGGGTTGCTGCTGACGGATGCGGACAATACACCAGCCATTTCCGGCGCGGGCGCTGATGCAACTGCGATCGCAACCGCGGCGGCGGGTGCCACCGAAGGCAGCACGTTCAACTGGAGCGGCACGACCTGGACGGTGGTCGGCGGCAATGCGGATGCCGATGGAAATGGCACGTTCACGGCGAAAATCGATGGTCAGGACATTACCCTGACGATTACGAATGATGGTACTGCGGCCTCTCTCGCCATCAGCGGCGGCACCCTCTACAAGGAAGGCGCTACCGGCACGGCGCTGACGACCTTCGCCAACAACGTCGCCGCCCGCGAGTCCGATCTGGTTCGCCTCGGCGCGGCGCTGACCGGAGGGTCGTTGGACGTGGTTGGTTACGGTGATGGCTCCAGCGATGGCACATACGTACTGGACAGCACCGGCGGCGTGACGGGTCCTAACGGCGAACAAGCCTACGTCGTCAACGGGGGTACGCCCTATGCCAAGCTGGTCGAGCAGACTGATGCCAACCTCGCCACCCGCAATCCCCTGGAAAAGCTGGACCACGCCATCTCCCAGGTCGATTCGCTGCGTTCCGAGCTCGGCGCCGTTCAGAACCGCTTCGAGTCCACCATTGCCAACCTGGCCAACGCCGTCACCAATCTGTCGGCCTCGCGCTCGCGGATCGAGGATGCGGACTATGCGGTCGAAGTCTCCAACATGACCCGCGCGCAGATCCTGCAACAGGCCGGCACCTCGGTCCTGGCGCAGGCCAACCAGATCCCGCAGACCGTGCTGTCGCTGTTGCGGTAATGGCTGAGGCGAAAGCGGCCCGCGCCGGGCGCTCCGGATTCCGGTCGATCATGACCTGATCCGCCCGGCCCCCGGACTGTCAGAGCCAGTCCGGGCCGCATACCGCCGCCAGCGCCCCTCGATCGAGTCCCGATCGAGGGGCGCTGGCTTTTTCCCGGCGCGGTTTCCTGGATTCCGGCGTGAATCCCCGGTCTCTGGACATCCTGATCCATTTGAAATAGCATGAACAGATCGATTTTCGATCTATCCATGCTATGGCAATCCTCCATTCCCCAACCGAAAAAGGCTTTGATCCCCGGTTCGAATCCATCGATCGCTGCCAGATCGGGCTGCTGCGCGAGCTCGCCGGTCAGCAGGGTGAGCGGCTGATTCTCAAGGGCGGCATGGCGATGCGCGCCGTGTTCGGCAGCTTGCGGCTGACCAAGGATATCGATTTCGACCGCGATCCCAGCCTCAGCCAGGATGCCCTGAAAAAAGGTTTATTGAATAACCTGCTCCGGGCGGCGGCGGCTACCGGCATCAGATCGCCCAAGGCCGAGATCACCAAGGATACCAGGACCACGGTTCGCGCACGCCTGCAGGGAATGGCGGGGCATGGCGCGGACGTCCGGTTCGATGTGGAGGTCTCGGGACGCCATGCGCTCGCTCGGGAAAATATCCGGGCCGAGATCGTGAGTCCACCGCCGCACTATGGCATGGCGCCGTTTCCGGTGACGACCTATACCAACGAGGCTCTGGCGGTAATGAAAATTGCCGCTGCCTTGTCCGAGCAGCGCCACGCTCCCCGGGATCTGTATGATCTGCGGGACCTCATCCGCGCCGGCGTGGCGCCCACGGCGCTGCTGGCGCAACAGGACGCCGGCCTGATCCAGGACTTTGCCGATCGGGCGCTGGAAAAGCTGGACATGCTGTCCTATGCCCTGGCGCAACAGGAATTGCTGCCTTACCTGCCCCAGGCAGAGCGCCATGCCCTGACCGAGGACGCCTGGATCGATGCCACGCTCATGGCGGCCGGGCATATCGTCCAATGGTGCGAGGCCGCCTTGCAACGCCAAAGACACCATCGGGGGCAAGCGTCATGAGCATGGCCTGGAAAGCGGATGCGGAACGCCTGCTCATGGCTTTCGAGAGTCCATCCGTCCTGACGACCGCCATGTTGCGCGCGCTGGTGACGGCGGGCCGCTGCGATCCCCCTTCATCGGCGACGTTCACACGCTGGCTGGCCGGGATGGCCGATCAGGGCAAACTGCAAGCCGTGATCAAGGGGGTCTACCTGAACCGCCTGGGTCACCGCGACGTCAGCCCGGCCGCCGCCTCGCATTGGGTGCGGCACCGCAGTGTGGTCAGCCTGTCCTGGGTGCTGGAGCAGGGGCATGTCACCAATAACTTCGGCGACACGGTTACCTGTGTGATTCCGATCGAGCCGGGTTGGGCGAATCCGCAAATCGGTGATCGGCGCACGGCTGTCGGCACGTTCCGTTTCTTTGCCATGCCGGCGCATCTGGTGGATGAACGGGCCGGCAAGCTGGACGACATCCGCGATCTGCGATTCGACTATCCCCGGACCACGCTGGAAAAGGCGCTGCTGGACTGGATCTATCTGGGCGCTTCGCCGCGCAGCCGGCTGACCCGGCCGCCGTTCGATCTCGATCTGACGGTATTGAATCGCCGCAGGCTGTCCCGCCTCGCCAAAACGATGGGGCTTTCCGCGGCGCTGGATGATTGGTCGAGGCAGTACGAGGCTTATCAGGCGGATGAGGACGTGCGGGAAAATGCCGCGACGAGAATGATTTTTTGAACGGATGCGGCGCCATCATCCACGGCGCAACGGCTCACTCGCCACACGCGCCGTCGATGCTTGCCGCTCGGGCGTCTTGGGCGAGGCAGGCCCGATAGCCCGCCAATGCATCCGGCCATGCCGGCGTCCAGCCGCTGGCGCGCAGACGCGCGTTCGACAGGCGCTTGCCGCTGGGCGCCCGGGCTTGCCGGGCAGGCACAGGGCCGCCCGCCAGCCGCGCGAGCGCGTCATACAGCACGGCCGTCGGCAGGGGGTGGCCGTCCGTTCCGATGTAGAGCGGCTCGGGCCGGTCCAGGGACAGCAGATGCGCGCATGCCCGCGCCGCATCGTCGATGTGTAGCCGGTT
Organism: Castellaniella defragrans; assembly: GCA_040394755.1. GTDB lineage: Bacteria > Pseudomonadota > Gammaproteobacteria > Burkholderiales > Burkholderiaceae_B > Castellaniella > Castellaniella defragrans_A. Next base: position 20,905 of record JBEBRQ010000001.1, read on the forward strand.
CGCCCAATGACCAGGGCCATCCGGCGCCGGGATCGAACCGGCGCGCAGGCCATCGACCAGACGCCGCCGGCCGGGGCCGTACAGGCCCGAGAGGCGCAGGGTGATGCCGACGCCCGGCGGCAGCAAGGCGTGCAGCGCGGCTTCGGCATCTAGCAGCGCCCGGGCGCGGAAATCGGTGGCGTCGGGCGGGGTTTCCTCGTCCACCCATCCGTCGGCAGGCCCCCAGACCGCGGAGGACCCCACCAGCACGCAGCGCCGCAGCCGGCCAGGGCCGCCGGACGGCAGACTGCCGAGCAGCCTGGACAGCCCCGCCGGGTAGACCTCGGCGTAGTCGGCCGGGGTCCGCGCGTCCGGCGCGGGGGCATAGAGGATGTGAGTGATCGCAGGGCATTCCGGCGCGCACAGAAAAGACAGGCTTTCCGGATCGCGCAGATCGGCCTCGTGCCAGGCGATCACGCCATCCGGCGCGGGCCCTGGCCGGCGGCGCAGCCCCAGGCAACGCCAATGGGCCGGATCGAGCATGCCCGCCGCGCGCTCGCAAAGGCCGCCGCCCACCAGTAACAGGGTATTCATTTCAACTACTCATGTCGTGCCGAACTTGCATGAATCGGAAATAGCCTATTATGGCCGAGGCCGCCGCGCGAAGGAGCGGACTGGTTCAGAGAGTCCCTTGTTATCCCGGAATCGGACGGGCGCGGCCGCTTCCCCCCGGAAACCCGGCACCCACGGGATTGCGGCGGTTCGCCGATTTGCATTACCGTGCTGATTTTCAGGGGCCACGAGCAATAGGATCATCAGATATGGCTAGCTTCAACGTCACGGGGGTGGTGCAGGCCCTCGACGGTATTCGCACCGAATGGCGCGACTCGCAGAAACGGGCCCGCGAGCCGGATACGCGCGAGTTTCCCTCGCGCACCGCCCTGGCCGAGGTCGTCGAGGCCCTCAAGGGCGTGCTGTTCCCGATGCGCCTGGGGCCGGTCGATCTGCGCCACGCGAGCGAAAATTTCTACGTCGGGCATACGCTGGATACCGCCCTGCATCGCCTGCTGGGTCAGGCATGCCTGGAACTGCGCTATGCATCGCGCCACGATCCGCAGGACGAGGATTCGCTGCAAGCCCTGGCGTTCGAACGCATTGACCGTTTTGCCCAGGCGCTGCCGGACATCCGCCGTCGGCTCGATCAGGATGTGCTGGCCGCCTACAGTGGCGATCCGGCGGCCACCAGCGTCGATGAGGTGCTGCTGTGCTATCCGGGGGTGCTGGCCCTGATCCATCACCGCCTGGCGCATCAGCTCTATGCCTTGGGCCTGCCCCTGCTGGCGCGGATCATCGCCGAGCTGGCGCACAGCCAGACGGGGATCGACATCCATCCCGGCGCGCGGATCGGCGACAGTTTCTTCATCGATCACGGCACCGGGGTGGTGATCGGCGAGACCGCGGTGATCGGCAACCGGGTGCGCATCTACCAGGCCGTGACTCTGGGCGCCAAGCGTTTCGCCACGGACGAGGAGGGTCATCTGGAAAAGGGCGGCCTGCGCCACCCGATCGTCGAGGACGATGTCGTGATCTATGCCGGCGCCACCATCCTCGGGCGGGTGACGCTGGGCAAGGGCGCGGTGATCGGCGGCAATGTCTGGATCACCAGCAGCGTGCCGCCGGGCGGCAACATCACGCAGGCGAACTTGCGCCACGCCCTGTGCACGGATTCGCAGCAGGCGTGAATGCGCTGTTCCGTGCCCAGGCGATTGCCCGGGCACGGCGCCTCGCTTTCGAGGGGCAGGCATGCGTAATTCTCAAAATTCCTATAGCCATTCGCGCGGCATGAAAGTATTTTCTGTCTGATCACGCGCCGATACGCAAGCCTCCCCACCTCGTAGCCTGCATACCGCTCGGATGCGCTGGCCGGAACGCCGAACCCTGATCTGGCACAAGACGCCCGCTCCGGCAAGCGGATACCATATGCTTAGTGCTTGAAGCATCGCTTGCGGGCGGGACCTTGTCAGCAACCTACCACATGGAAGGAGAATACCGATGGTCGCCAAAATGAAAGCAGCCGTATTCGTTGAACCCGGTCGGATCGAAATAACTGAGAAGCCCATCCCTGATATCGGTCCCAACGATGCCCTCATCCGCATCACCACCACCACCATCTGCGGCACCGACGTCCACATCCTCAAGGGGGAATACCCGGTTGCCAAGGGCTTGACAGTCGGCCACGAGCCGGTGGGGATCATCGAAAAACTCGGCAGTGCGGTCACGGGTTACCAGGAGGGTCAGCGCGTCATCGCCGGCGCGATCTGCCCGAACTTCGACTCCTACGCCGCGCAGGACGGCGTGCCTTCGCAGGACGGCAGCTATCTGGTCGCCTCCGGGCGCTGCGGCTGCCACGGCTACAAGGCGACCGCCGGCTGGCGCTTCGGCAACCTCATCGATGGCACCCAGGCCGAATACGTCCTGGTGCCGGACGCGCAGGCCAACCTCGCGCCGATTCCCGACGGCCTGACCGACGAACAGGTGCTGATGTGCCCCGACATCATGTCCACCGGTTTCAAAGGGGCGGAAAACGCCAACATCCGCCTGGGCGACACCGTGGTCGTTTTCGCCCAGGGACCCATTGGCCTGTGCGCGACCGCCGGCGCGCGCCTGCTCGGGGCGACCACCATCATCGCAGTGGACGGCAACGACCACCGGCTGGGCATTTCGCGGCGGCTCGGCGCTGACGTCACCCTCGACTTCCGCAAATGCGATGTGGTGGACGAGGTGATGAAGCTCACCGGCGGGCGCGGCGCGGATTCCGCCATCGAGGCCCTCGGCACGCAAGCCACGTTCGAGCAGTCCCTACGCTGCCTCAAGCCCGGTGGCACGCTGTCCAGCCTGGGGGTCTATTCGCAGGACCTCAAAATCCCGCTCGACGCCTTCGCCGCCGGCCTGGGCGATCATCGCATCAGTACCGCCCTGTGCCCTGGCGGCAAAGAGCGCATGCGCCGCCTGATGAACGTCATCGCCGCCGAACGCCTCGACCTCGGCGTCCTGGTCAGCCACCAGTACAAGCTGGACGACATCGTCGATGCCTACGACCTGTTCGCCAACCAGCGCGACGGCGTGCTGAAGATCGCCATCAAACCGTCCTGAACGGTGGTGTAGTACGCAGCGTGGCGGTTTCCTGCGGGAGCCGCCTGGAATCAGAAATGGCCGGGCGTTCGCCCGGCCATTTTGCAGGGACATTCAGGCTGTCGGGCCATGCTGATCCGAAGCGCCAATCATACATAGGCCTTGTGGTTTCCAAGGAGGCCAAGATAAGGCCAGCTAGCCACGCATGATCTTTCCCTCTATAATTTACATAGATAGGCTATGTAAATAATTGGGAAACGACGTGCCGGACCCTTTATCCAAGGCCCCGCCCGGGGCCGAACTTTTGGATCGCATCGTCCGGCTCAACCGCTGGGTGACGCATCATGCGGCCTGGACGCTGCCGCTGGCGCAGGCGCGTGTGCTGTCGATGATCGACGAACTGAAAGCAGCCCGCATCGGCGATCTGGCGCGGGCGGAACGCTGCACCCAGCCCACCATGACCACTCAAGTCCATCGCCTGGAGGCGCAGGGTCTGGTTCGCCGCGTGCCCGATCCGCAAGATGCGCGCGCCACCCTGATTTCGCTCACAGAGCAGGGCCAGCGCGCACTGGCCGACATGCGCCGGGCCCGCGCCCGCATCATCGAATCCCTGGTCGATCACCTGGACCCGGCAGACCGCGCACGTCTGCACGACACCCTGCAGGCGCTATCCGCGCTGCTCGACGCCGCCTACCGCCAGTCGCCCTATCGCTGATCGAGCCGCCATCCTCGATCCATCACCGAATATCCCACTTTCTTGAGGAAGCGCTTGCATCATGAATTTATTGCGACAACCCAAAGCCGTCCTGGCGGTGGCGTTCGCCTGTGTCATTGCCTTCATGGGTATCGGGCTGGTCGATCCGATCCTGAAACCCATCGCTGATTCTCTGGGAGCCACGCCGTCGCAGACTTCGCTGCTGTTCACCAGTTACATGGCCGTGATGGGTCTGGCGATGCTGATCACCAGCGTCGTTTCCAGCCGCCTGGGCGTCAAGTCGACCCTGCTGCTCGGGCTGGCGATCATCATCGTGGGCGCGGGTCTGGCGGGCCTGTCGGATTCGATCCGGGCCATCGTCGGCTATCGCGCCATCTGGGGCCTGGGCAATGCCTTGTTCGTCGCCACGGCGCTGACGGCCATCGTCAGCGCCTCGTCGGGGTCGGTGCGCGACGCCATCATTTTTTATGAGGCGGCGCTGGGCGTCGGGATTGCCGCCGGCCCGCTGATCGGTGGTGTGCTCGGTTCGATTTCGTGGCGCGGGCCGTTTTTTGGGGTTTCCGTGTTGATGGCGGCGGCTTTCCTGGTCACTGGCCTGCTGCTGCCCGCGGCGGCTGACCGGCCCAGGCCCAGCTCGCTGCGCGATCCGTTCCGGGCGCTCAGCCATCCGGGGCTGCTGGGCGTGGCTCTGACCTCCCTGTTCTACAACTTCGGTTTTTTTACCCTGCTGGCCTATACCCCCTTCCCCCTGGACATGACAGCCCGGGAGGTTGGGCTGATTTTCTTCGGCTGGGGGGTGATGCTGGCTTTTGCCTCGGTAATCCTGGCGCCCCGGCTGCAGGGGGTGTTTGGCACGATCCGCGCCATTCTCATCGCGCTCACGGGTTTTGCGCTGGTACTGGCGATGATGGCGATCTGGACCGATTACAAGGCGGTCCTGGTCGTCGGCGTGGTCGTGGCCGGCCTGTTCCTCGGAATCAACAATACGCTGGTGACTGAAACCGTGATGAAGGCCGCGCCAGTCGAACGGAGCGTGGCCTCGGCGGCCTACAGCTTCGTGCGGTTCAGCGGCGGCGCGATTGCCCCGTGGCTGGCCGGCTACCTGGGCGAAACGATCAACGACCATGTGCCGTACTGGGTCGGGGCTGCCGCCGTGATGCTGGGGGTGTTGGTGCTGGCCGCGAGCCGGCGCCATCTGGGCCACATCGACAGGTCGCACACGATCTCGACCGTGGCGCCAAAGACGCAGGCCATACCGCTTCCCATTCCGAAGTCTTGACCCGGATTACCGCAGCGTCATTTTCAGAGACCCCGGTCTGGAACGGATTCTTTTTGCGCGCGTCCAATCCTACAATTGTCATCCCGTTCATTGGAATATCTCGGCGACTGCTTTCCGGATCGTCGAGACGCACATGAAGCAATCCGCTCTCGCCCCCATCCTGCATCGGCGCCGAACCTGGCGGGAACTCGCCGTGCGCATGCCGATCCTGCCGGGGTTATGCCTGGCCTTGGCCCTGGCTCTCTGTCCAGCCGCCCAGGCGGTTCAGGCGATGATGCCGGCGGGGCCAAAGGCCGCTGCGCAAGCATCCCCGGACTGTTCGGGCGGCAAGGTGCTGAGCTTCGTTGCCCATCCCGATGACGACCTGCTGTTCATGAATCCCGACCAGGATGATGCGATCCGCCAGGGCCGCTGCGTGCGCACGGTCTACTTGACGACGGGCGACCGGGGCGAGGGGATGGGCTATACCCTGGCGCGCGAGCGCGGCCTCATGGCCGCCTACGCCGCCATGGCTGGCACGGCGGACGTCTGGGACACCGATGGCCTGGCAGTCGGCCGGCACACCCTGGTGCGTCACACCCTGCGCGCCAATCCGCGCATCCAGCTCATCATGCTGCGCCTGCCCGATCCCTGGCTGGGCGCAGGCTGGGGCAGTCTGACGCCCCTGAGCCGGCTGGAATCGGTACCCCACGCCAGTGTGCGATCCTATGCGCCTTATCCGGACACCTACACGCGCGGCGAACTGGTCCGTCTGCTGGCCAACCTGATCCGCGAGGAACAGCCCCAGGTGATCCGCCTGATGGATCCCTCGATCGACATCCCTTATCGGTCGCTGTGCTGGCGCTGCCCCGGGCACGATCATCCCGATCATATTGCCGGCGCCCGACTGGTCGAGGCCGCGATGGCGCTCGCGCCGGGCGCGTATTCCCGCACGGCCTACCTGAATTATCCCAGCCAGGAGCGCCGGGCCAATCTGGATGCCGCCCAGATCGCTCGCAAGACGGAAATCTTTCTGCGCTATGCGAAGGACGATCCGCGGTCCTGCCGGCCTGGGACCGACTGCTCGAAACCCAAAGGCCCCGAAGCCGCCTGGGTCAGGCGGCAGTATTACGCCCAGCCCGCGCTTCAGCCGCTGCAAGCCCAGGCGTCTCAGGTGAAATCCAGGCCTTGATCGCGTATTGCGGGCTTTTTGGTCCGCCCTACTGGATTCGAACCAGTGACCTACGGCTTAGAAGGCCGTTGCTCTATCCAACTGAGCTAAGGGCGGGGAGCAGGGGAGTAGCGGATTTTACGATCCCAGGATTCTAACGTGCATTTCGCGGGTCGGTGTTTTCCCTGATCTTTCAGTGGATCGAACCCTCTGTAAGGCCCCCGTAAGGTCTGGTTTTTATCTTGCAATGCATCATACGAACCATCCCAAGCAGGAGACACACATGGGAGACAAGCGGACACAATCTATCGTGTCGAATCCAAAATACCAGCATTTGCGGCGGACGCGGCTGCGCTACGGCTGGACCTTGGCCGTGATCATGCTGGTGGTGTATTACAGCTTCATCGGCGTGATTGCGTTCGACAAGGAACTGTTCTCACTGAAGCTGGGCGATGGCGTCATGACCTGGGGCATCCCGGTCGGTTTCGGCGTGATCGTGTTCAGCGTGCTGATCACCGGTCTGTACGTGCGCCGGGCCAATAAGGAATTCGATCGCCTGACCCGCGAAATCGTTCAGGAGGCCGGACAATGAACCGCATGACCATGCGCGCGCTGGGCGCGCTGACCCTGGTGGCCCTGGCCTCGACCGCGCAAGCCGCGGGCGGCGACCTGGGCGAGCTGCAGAAGCAGCCCACCAACTGGACTGCCATCATCATGTTCGGCCTGTTCGTGCTCCTGACTTTGTGGATCACGAAATGGGCGGCGCGCCGGACCCGCTCCGCCGCCGACTTCTACACTGCCGGCGGCGGCATCACCGGTTTTCAGAATGGTCTGGCGATCGCCGGGGACTATATGTCCGCCGCGTCGTTCCTGGGCATTTCCGCCGCCGTGATGATCAGCGGTTACGATGGCCTGATCTATTCCATCGGCTTCCTGGTGGGCTGGCCCATCCTGACCTTCCTGCTGGCCGAGCGCCTGCGCAACCTGGGCAAGTTCACCTTTGCCGATGTGGCGGCCTACCGCTTCAAGCAAGGGCCGATCCGCGCCTTTGCCGCCTCGGGCACTCTGGTGGTGGTGGCGTTCTACCTGATCGCCCAGATGGTCGGCGCCGGCCAGTTGATCAAGCTGCTGTTCGGCCTGGAATACTGGATCGCCGTGGTCGTGGTCGGCGTGCTGATGATGGTCTATGTGCTGTTTGGCGGCATGACGGCCACCACCTGGGTGCAGATCATCAAGGCGGCCATGCTGCTGGGCGGCGCGACCTTCATGGCCCTGATGGTGATGGCGCATTACGGCTTCTCGCCGGAACGCCTGTTCGCCGCCGCGGTCGAGGTCAAGACGCTGTCCATGATCAATGCCGGCAAGGACGCCGCCGAGGCTGGCGCGCTGGGGCAGTCCATCATGGGGCCGGGCAACTTCATCAAGGATCCGATCAGCGCGATTTCCTTCGGCATGGCGCTGATGTTCGGGACGGCCGGTCTGCCGCACATCCTGATGCGCTTCTTCACCGTGCCCGATGCGCGCGAGGCCCGCAAGTCGGTGTTCTGGGCGACGACCTGGATCGGCTATTTCTACATTCTGACCTTCATCATCGGCTTTGGCGCCATCGTGCTGGTGTCCACCAATCCGCAGTTCCTGGATGCGGCCGGCGGCCTGATCGGCGGAGGCAACATGGCGGCGGTGCACCTGGCCGACGCCGTGGGCGGCAACGTGTTCCTGGGCTTCATGTCGGCCGTGGCCTTCGCCACGATCCTGGCGGTGGTGGCGGGCCTGACGCTGTCGGGCACTTCGGCGGTGTCGCACGATATCTTCGCGACGCTGATCATGAAGGGCGAGGCCTCGCGGCACGAGGAAATGCGGGTCGCCAAGATCACCACGGTCGTCCTTGGGATCGTCGCCGTGGTGCTGGGCATCGCCTTTGAAAAGCAGAACATCGCCTTCATGGTGTCGCTCGCTTTCGCCGTGGCGGCCTCGGCCAATTTCCCGGTGCTGTTCATGTCGGTGCTCTGGAAGAACTGCACCACACGCGGCGCGATGATTGGCGGCTTCGCTGGTCTGATCAGCGCCGTGGCCCTGACGGTGGTGTCGCCGTCCGTCTGGGAGACCACCCTGGGCAATCCGGCGGGTTCGGCCTGGTTCCCCTACGCCTCGCCGGCGTTGTTCTCGATGACGATCGGTTTCGTGTCGATCTGGCTGTTCTCGGTGACCGACCGCAGCGAGCGCGCGCGCATCGACCGGGCCGGTTTCGAGGCTCAGACCGTGCGCAGCGAAACCGGGGTCGGGGCGGCGACTGCCAGCGCGCACTGATCTTTTCTCCAGAACCCTCTTGCACCCCGGCGGCCGTGATGGCCGCCGGGGTGTTTTTTTATGCCGGCAGTCGGTCCGGGGGGGGGGCTACTGTCAATCAGTACTGAAACGGTTCACAATGAAAGGCGATTTTCATCATACCTTTCGGAATTTCAGTCATCATGACCCAACGTTTGAACTACTATCAGGCTGCGCCCGAAGCCGCCCGCAAATACAGCGAATTCAGCCAGCTGCTGCATGCCAATCCGTTCCTCGCGGAAATCGGCCATCTGGTCACCCTGCGGGCTTCGCAGATCAACGGCTGCGCCTTTTGCGTGGATATGCATGTCAAAGAAGCCAAACTCGCGGGTGAGCGCGAATTGCGCCTGCATCACGTCGCCGTGTGGCGCGAGTCCCCCTTGTTCACGGCCAGGGAAAAGGCCATCCTGGAGTGGACCGAGGCTTTGACGCGCCTGTCGCCCGAGGGCGTGCCCGATGCCTTGTTCCAGCGCGTGCGCGAGCATCTGTCCGAGCAGGAGCTCGCCGACCTGAGCTTTCTGATCGTCGGCATCAACGGCTGGAACCGCCTGGGCGTCGCTTTCCGCGCGGTCCCCGGCTCGGCCGATGCGCAGTTCGGGCTGGACAAGGCGGGATTGCGCTGATCGCCGGCGCGGTTTCACTCAAGGGGGCAGACGGCCATGAACGTCACTCGGCGCATCAAGAATCTCACCCGGCACATCAAGCAAGAACGAGACAGGGGAACGATCGCGGGCTTCCTGCCTTGCGTGCTCACGTCCGTGACCGAGGCCGCATCAAAATTCGGCCTGACGGACGCATCGGAGTGCTACAAAGAAATCGATGATGTCGAGGCGGTCATGGTTTTGACGCGCGTGCTCCACAATGGTCTGGCATATACCAGCGACGAGATCATGCCGTTGGCGGAAGCCAGGAATCTTGCGGCCAGCTTCATCGCCGAGTTTTCAAATGTGCCCGCGCGCTTCTTCACAAACGGCAACTGGGGGTCGCCCCGAGCCGCTGAGGCAGGGCGCAGCTGGCATCCCGCCACATCCAGCACGTTTGACGCCGGAGTCGTCGTGCTATCCGATCATGGCATTGGCTGCGTCTGGTGCATGGATGAGGATTGAGGCGCGGACGGTCGAAAAAAAGCCCCTAACCTGTTTGGCTAAGGGCTTGATTCTATCGAGTATCCTGGTGGAGACGAGGAGGATCGAACTCCCGACCTTCGCATTGCGAACGCGACGCTCTCCCAGCTGAGCTACGTCCCCGAAAGACAGCAATTCTAGCAGATTCCGAGTGCCGTGTGGGCGGTTCCGTGGCAGCCGCAACGCACAGCCGCCCGATGGCGCACGCGCCGGCATCGAGGCGGCCGCAGTCTCAGGCTTTTTTGTCGCGCGGTATCCGGCCCATCAGGTAGAACTCGTCGTTGGCGCGGATCGAGGCGAAGTTCACAAGGCGGTTGCTGAGGCCGAAAAAGGCGCTGATGGCGCCGATGTCCCAGATGTCATCGTCGCTGAAACCGTGGGGATACAGGGCGTCATAGTCGGCCTGGCCGATGGACTGGGCATCCAGCGAGACCTTCATGGCGAAATCCAGCATGGCTTTTTCGCGCGGCGTGATGTCGGCCTTGTGGTGGTTGATGGCGACCTGGTCGGCGATCAGCGGGTTGCGGGCGCGGATGCGCAGGATGGCGCCGTGGGCGATGACGCAGTACTGGCAGCGGTTTGCGCCCGAGGTGGCGACAATGATCATTTCGCGTTCGGCCTGGGTGAGACCGCTTTCTTTTTCCATGAGGGCGTCGTGATAGGCGAAAAACGCCCGGAACTCGGCGGGACGGTGCGCCAGGGCCAGGAAGACATTGGGGATGAAGCCGGACTTTTCCTGGACGGCGAGGATGCGCGTGCGCAGGTCCTCGGGCAGGGTGTTGATGTCGGGAATCGGAAAACGGCTGATGGGAGGTGTGCTCATGGGGCGGGTCCTGGTGTCTTGCTCGTTTGATCGGGGGCGCTCGAATCTGGAGGCCCTTTAAAGTAGCATAGTGCGCGGGGGCCGCGGCCTGGGGGAGGGGACGCGATTGGCGCATCGGCCGGCGAATGCCGGGCCGACGATATAATGCTCGATTGACTCAAATGCATGGACTTGCCGGATTTCACATGAGCACAACCATACTCGAAGACCTGCCGATCGGGCAGAAGGTCGGCATCGCCTTCTCGGGCGGGCTGGATACCAGCGCCGCTTTGCTGTGGATGCACAACAAGGGCGCGCTGCCTTACGCTTATACGGCCAATCTCGGGCAGCCGGACGAGCCCGACTACGACGAGATTCCGCGCAAGGCGCTGCGCTATGGGGCGCAGGGCGCGCGCCTGATCGATTGCCGCGCCCAGCTGGTGGCCGAGGGGATTGCGGCGTTGCAGTGCAATGCCTTTCACATCTCGACGGGCGGGGTGACGTATTTCAACACCACGCCGATCGGGCGCGCGGTGACCGGCACCATGCTGGTGGCGGCCATGAAAGAGGACGACGTCAACATCTGGGGCGATGGCAGCACCTTCAAGGGCAACGACATCGAGCGCTTCTACCGCTATGGTCTGCTGACCAATCCCGAATTGCGCATCTACAAGCCCTGGCTGGACCAGCGCTTCATCGACGAACTGGGCGGCCGCGCCGAGATGTCCGAGTACATGCGCGAAAATGGCTTCGACTACAAGATGTCGGCGGAAAAGGCCTATTCGACCGATTCCAACATGCTGGGCGCGACCCACGAGGCCAAGGATCTGGAGCATCTGGATTCCGGCATCCGCATCGTCTCGCCGATCATGGGCGTGGCGTTCTGGCGGCCCGAGGTCGAGGTGGCCGCCGAGGAGGTCACGGTGCGTTTCGACGAAGGCCGTCCGGTGGCCCTGAACGGTGTCGAGTACGATGATCTGGTCGAGCTCATGCTCGAGGCCAATCGCATCGGCGGGCGTCACGGCCTGGGCATGAGCGACCAGATCGAGAACCGCATCATCGAGGCCAAGAGCCGCGGCATCTATGAGGCGCCGGGCATGGCGCTGCTGCATATCGCCTACGAGCGTCTGGTCACCGGCATCCACAACGAGGATACGATCGAGCAGTACCGCATCAATGGCCTGCGCCTGGGGCGCCTGCTGTACCAGGGCCGCTGGTTCGATCCCCAGGCCATCATGCTGCGCGAGACGGCGCAGCGCTGGGTGGCGCGCGCGATCACCGGTGAGGTCGTCCTCGAACTGCGGCGTGGCAATGATTATTCGATCCTGGACACGCGCTCGCCCAACCTGACCTACCAGCCCGAACGCCTGACGATGGAAAAGGGCGAGTCGATGTTCTCGCCGCGCGATCGCATCGGCCAGTTGACGATGCGCAATCTCGATATCGTCGATACCCGGGACAAGCTGTTCACGTACACCCGGGCGGGGCTGCTGTCGGTCTCCGGGCAGACCGCCATTCCGCAGCTCGAGCAGGACCCGGATCGAAAGTGATCCAGCGTCTGGCGCGGCCATCCGCAGCGAGGTCAGGCGAGGCGCAATAGTGATACGGCGCCGCGGGCCCCCTCGGGTGATGGCAGAAAAATTCCGGCCGAAAGGCTGGAATTTTTTACTCGTCCGCGACTGGTTTGTCGGTGTCGGTGGTCTTGAGATGGTTGCTCTGCGCGAAATCGCAGACGAATTTCCAGGCCAGTGGTTCGATCTGCCGCAGGCGGTGGTCGACCACGACGCAGCGCACGCCATCGATCACGCGCGGCGTGACATAGGGTGAGTAGCTGATGGGGTTGTTGGGCGCTGGGCCCTTGGGACGGAACTGCGACATGACGCCTGCCAGCCGTTCAGCCCAATCGCTGGGCCTGAACCGCTGACCCTCCAGGGTGACGCCATGGATGATGAAAAGCTGGACGGGGTTGGTCATGTGGATTCCGAGGGAGAAGCTCGCTCTTTTTTGCCGTGGGGCAGCCCCGGGGCAAAAAGCGACCCCTTTTGGGGGGAGCAGGCCGAAGGTGCGGCATGGGGGCGATGTCTTGAGCGTGCGTGGCAACCTTCGCCGCGCATTGTATCTGATTGGCATTTTGCGCGTGCCGGTTGACCACGGTAAGATGCTTGTTTTAACCAGGGCTTTGTATGTCTGTTGCCACTACCCCCGGGCCTTTGCGTCATTTTTTGCAGTTGCGGGATTTCTCTGAGTCTGAAATCCTCTACGTGCTGGAGCGCGCCCGGGTCATCAAGGACAAGTTCAAGCGCTATTTGCCGCATCACACCCTGCACGATCGCAATCTCGCGATGGTGTTCGAAAAGGCCAGCACGCGCACGCGGGTGTCCTTCGAGGCGGGCATGTACCAGTTGGGCGGCTCGGTCATCCATCTCACCACCGAGGGGTCGCAATTGGGCCGCGCCGAGCCGATCGAGGATACGGCGCGGGTGATTTCGCGCATGGTCGATCTGGTGATGATCCGGACCTACGAGCAGACCCGCATCGAGCGTTTCGCGGCCCATTCGCGCGTGCCGGTGATCAACGGCCTGACCAACGAGTTCCATCCCTGCCAGATCCTGGCCGATATCCTGACGTTCGTCGAGCATTGCGGCCCGATCCGCGGCCGGACCGTCGCCTGGATCGGGGACGCCAACAATATGGCCTACACCTGGCTGCAAGCGGCCGAACTGCTGGGCTTTACGCTGCATGTTTCGGGGCCCGAGGGGTATCGCATGGATCCGCGGCGCGTGGGCGTGCAGCCCGCCTCGGTCCTGCGCGAATTCGACGATCCGCTCGAGGCCTGCCGCGGCGCGCACCTGGTGACCACCGATGTGTGGACCAGCATGGGCTATGAATCCGAGAACGAGGCCCGGCGTCTGGCTTTCGCCGACTGGTGCGTGGATGAGCACATGATGGCCGCCGCGCATCCCGAGGCGGTGTTCATGCATTGCCTGCCGGCGCATCGGGGCGAGGAGGTTGCCGGGGATGTGATCGACGGTCCGCAGAGCGTGGTCTGGGACGAGGCGGAAAATCGGCTGCACGTCCAGAAGGCCTTGATGGAGTTCCTGCTGCTGGGGCGTTGCGACGAGGATTGACGAGGCGCGCGCCCGCTGTTGGTGCGATGGCAGCAAAAAGGGCGCCGAGGCGCCCTTTCTAATTGCCGCAAACCAAAAGCGGGAATTCTCAGGCCAGGGCCTTGATGGCGGCCGAGAGGCGGCTCTTGTGGCGCGCGGCCTTGTTCTTGTGGATGATTTGCTTGTCGGCCACGCGGTCGATGACGCTGCTGGCCTTTTTGAAGACCTCGTTCGCGGCGGTCTGGTCGCCGGCCTCGATGGCCTGGCGCACGCGCTTGATCGCGGTGCGCAGCATCGAACGCATACTGGAGTTATGTTTGTTGCGGGCAACGGCCTGGCGGGCGCGCTTGCGGGCTTGTGCGGAATTGGCCATGGAAATCTGTCGTTGAAAGTTATATGAACCGGATAAGGCTTGCGAATGATTCAATCATGCAAAGACAGCAAGTTTATATTAAGCAGGTTTTCGTGTAAAGTCGGCAGGCCGAAATCCGAATAAAAACAAGGTGCTGAAATAGGTGATGACGGCGGCGCACAGCACGCCGGCCAGCCAGGCGGCGCGCCGGCCCGGGACGGTCGCCAGCGCGATCCAGTCGAGGTAATGGTCGGCCAGCAGCAGCACTATGGACAGCGCCACCAGGGCGGGCAGCAGGCGCAGGATGAAACGCCCCCAGCCCGGCAGCGGGGCGTACAGGCCGCGCCGGCGCAGCAGCAGCGTGAGGCTCAGGGCATTGAGGCTGGCCCCCAGCCCGATCGACAGCGCAAGGCCCGCATGCGCCAGCCAGGGCACCAGGACAAGGTTCAGGATCTGGGTGGCGATCAGGACGATGATGGCGATGCGCACTGGCGTGCGGATGTCCTGTTTTGCATAAAAGCCGGGCGCGAGGATCTTGATCGCCAGCAGGCCGAGCAGGCCCACGGCGTAGGCCATCACCGCCAGCCGGGTCTGCGCCACATCGGCGGCGCCGAAGGCGCCGTAGTTGAACAGGACCGCCACCAGCGCATCGGCGAGCAAGGCCAGCCCCAGCGCGGCTGGCAGGCCCAGCAGGAACACCAGACGCAGGCCCCAGTCCAGCAGGGCGTTGTAGCGCCGCTGGTCGCCGCCGGCGTGGGCCGCCGACAGGCTGGGCAACAGGACGGTGCCCAGGGCCACGCCCAGCAGCGCGGTGGGGAATTCCATCAGGCGGTCGGCGAAGGACAGCCAGGTGACACTGCCCGGGGCGAGCCAGGTCGCGATGTTGGTATTGATCAGCAGCGAGATCTGGGCCACCGACACCCCGAGGATGGCCGGCAGCATCTGGCGCATGACGCGCCGCACGATGGTGTCGCGCCAGGCGGCGCGCAGGCCCGCGCCGTAGCGCGGCAGCAGGCCCAGGCGGCCCAGGGCGGTCCATTGCACCGCCAGTTGCAGGACGCCGCCGATCATGACGCCGATGGCCAGGGCGTGGATGGGTTGGGCGGTGTGCGGGGCGAGCAGCAGGCTGGCGCCGATCATCGACAGGTTGAGCAGCACCGGGGTGAAGGCCGGCACGGCGAAGCGGCTGTAGGTGTTGAGCACGCCCGAGGCGAAGGCCACCAGCGACATGCAGACGATGTAGGGAAACATCATCCGGGTCATCCAGACGGCAGCCTCGAATTCGGGGGCGCGCGCGGCGGTGCGCATGCCGCTGGCCATGGCAGTCACCACCCAGGGCGCGCCGATGATACCCGCGAGCGTGACCAGGGTCAGGACGGCCAGCAGGACCAGCGCCACATGGTCGAGGACGCGGCGCACGTGTTCATGGTCGCCGCGCTTGCGGACCTCGCCCAGAATCGGGACGAAAGCTTGCGAGAACGCCCCTTCGGCGAACAGGCGCCGCAGCAGGTTGGGAATGCGGAAGGCGACCCAGAAGGCGTCGGTCAGGGGGCCTGCGCCGTAGATGCTCGCGATCAGGATGTCGCGCACCAGCCCCGTGATGCGCGAGAAAAGGGTCAGGCCGCTGATGGTGGCGGCCGATCGCAACAACCCCATTCGGCGTTATTTCGGGGCCATGCGGATGGCGCCGTCCAGGCGGATGGTTTCACCGTTGAGCATCTCGTTGTCGAGGATGGCGCGCACGAGCTTGGCGTAGTCCTCGGGGCGGCCCAGGCGCGAGGGGAAGGGGATGCTGGCGGCCAGCGAGTCCTGGACCTCTTGCGGCATGCCGAACATCATGGGCGTGCCGAAGATCCCCGGGGCGATGGTCATACAGCGAATGCCCAGGCGGGACAGGTCGCGGGCGATGGCGAGGGTCATGCCGACGATGCCTGACTTGGAGGCGGCATAGGCTGCCTGGCCGATCTGGCCGTCATAGGCGGCCACCGAGGCGGTGTTGATGATGACGCCGCGCTCGCCGGTGGGTTCGGGGGTATTGTCCGCCATGGCCTGTGCCGCCAGACGCGCCATGTTGAACGAGCCCACCAGGTTGATGTCGATCACCTTGCGGAACAGGTCCAGCGGGTGCGGCCCGGTCTTGCCGACGGTGCGTGCGGCCGGGGCGATTCCGGCGCAATTGATCAGGCCGAACAGGCGGCCGCGCGCGAGCGCGGCGCCGATGACGGCCTGGGCGTCGGTCTCGGATGTAACGTCGCAGTGCACATATGTCTGGCCCAGCTCGCGCGCGAGCGCTTCGCCGGCCTCGTCCTGAACGTCGGCGAGCACGACGTGGGCGCCGCCCGCGGCCAGGCTGCGCGCGGTGCCCGCGCCCAGTCCCGAGGCGCCGCCCGTGATGATGAATACCTTGTCCTGGATGTCCATGAGGTCTCCGTTTGTCTTGAGTGCGCGGACTCAGCCGCGCAGGATGTCGAGGATGTTCTTGCGGATTTCGTCGACCGCGCCCAGGCCCGAGATTTGTGCGTAGCGGGGCGCGGCGGGGTCGCCGGTGCGCGCCCAGTCCGAGTAGTAATCGATCAGGGGACGGGTCTGCTCGCGATAGACTGACAGGCGGTGCCTGACGGTTTCCTCGCGGTCATCGTCGCGCTGGATCAGGGGCTCGCCGGTTTCGTCATCCAGGCCTGCGCGCTTGGGCGGGTTGAACTTGATGTGGTAGGTGCGGCCGCTGGCGGCGTGCACGCGCCGCCCGCTCATGCGTTCGATGATGTGTTCCTCGGGGACGGCGATTTCGATGACATAGTCCAGGCGCACCTGGGCGTCCTTGAGGGCGTCGGCCTGCGGAATGGTGCGGGGGAAGCCGTCGAACAGATAGCCGGTGGCGCAATCGTCCTGGCGCAGGCGGTCGCGCACCAGGCCGATGATGATGTCGTCGGATACCAGTCCGCCGCTATCCATGATTTTTTTGGCCTCGAGGCCCAATGGCGTTTGCGCCTTGACGGCGGCGCGCAGCATGTCCCCGGTCGATATCTGGGGGATGCCGAAGGCCTCGGTGATAAAGGTGGCCTGGGTTCCCTTACCGGCGCCTGGCGGGCCGAGCAGAATCAAACGCATGGTTTCCTCCCGAAAAGCTTTTTTTCTGAAAAAGTGTTTCTGATTATGCCGCAATGCAGCAGATTCTGCAGCCTGGGCCGCAGGGCGATGATGGGGTGTTCATGTGTGGCCAGCGGCGAACAGGGCGCGCATCCGCTCGAGGTCGGCGGCGGTGTCGACGCCGGTGGCGGGGTCTGCGGCGCCCAGGTGGACGACGATCCGGTAGCCGTGTTCGAGCGCGCGCAGCTGTTCGAGGGATTCGAAGCGCTCGAGGGCGCCGGTCGGCAGCGCGGGAAATGCGCGCAGGAATCCGGCGCGGTAGGCGTACAGCCCGATGTGGCGCCAGGCGGGCAGCCCGGCCGCCAGGCGCTGCGCGCCATCGGCCAGGGCGTCGCGCGCCCAGGGGATCGGGGCGCGCGAGAAATACAAGGCGCTGCCCGCTGCATCGCAGACGACCTTGACGGCATTCGGGTCGAACAGGGTCTGCGTCTCACGGATAGGGCTGGCGCAGGTGGCGATAGCCGCCTCGGGGCGGGCGGCCAGCAGGGCCGCGACGGCATCGATCGCGGCGGGATCGATCAGGGGCTCGTCGCCCTGGACATTGACCACGACGGCCTCGTCATCGAGCGCCAGTGCATGGACGACCTCTGACAGGCGGTCGGTGCCCGTCGGGTGGTCGGCGCGGGTCATCATGGCCTCGAAACCCTCGCGGCGGGCGGCCTCGAAGATATCCTCGTGGTCTGTGGCCACAAGGACGCGCGCGGCACCGGATCGGGCGACGCGCTGCGCGGTGCGGACTACCATGGGCTTGCCGCCGAGGTCGAGCAGGGGCTTGCCGGGCAGGCGTGTAGACGCTGCGCGCGCTGGGATGATGGCAATGAAGCTCATGCCGGATGGCCTGGATGGGGGCGTCGGACCACTGTCGCTAGCGGGCGGTGTCGGCTTCGAGCGTCCGCGCCTCGCTCTCGAGCATCACGGGCACGCCGTCGCGGATGGGGAATGCCAGCTTGTCGGCCGCGCAGATCAATTCCTGGCGTTCCCGGTCATGCCGCAGGGTGCCTTTGCAGATCGGGCAGACCAGAATTTGTAGCAGGCGGTTCTCCATCGGGGGCTCCGGGGATGGGGGTAGTGAAACGAATAGTTTAATGCGAGTCGGCGGCCTTGTGCGGCAAGGCATCGCGGATCATACGCAGCCGCGCCTCCAGGGCGTCGATCCAGCCGGGGTCCGAAAACACCGCCTCGACGTGGACGGCCCACAGGCGGGGGTCGCCGAGCGCGGCGCATTTGACGGCGTCCTTGGCCGTGACGAGGATCGGCCCTGGCGGGAGGTCGCGCAGGGGGTCGTCGCGGAAGTCGTGATGGTCGGGCAGGGGCAGGGTGCGAGTCAGGCGGATGCCGGCCTCGGACAGCATGTCGAAGAACCGCCGGGGCTGGCCGATGGCCGCCGCCGCGCTGCAGTCCGAGTCGGCATGGCTGCGCAGCCAGTCGGGCCAGGCGAGAACCCGGCCGCTGGCGAGGTGTTCGGCGCGCACCGGCCGCAGCGTCATGCGGACCGCGCCGGGGCGCGAGGGGGCGTCCGTGCCGTTGTCGATGATCCAGTCGGCGCGCGCGAGGCGGGCGGGCGGCTCGCGCAGGGGGCCCGCGGGCAGCAGCCGCCCGTTGCCGATGCCGCGCTGGTCCTGGACGACGATTTCGATGTCGCGCGCCATCGCCAGATGCTGCAGGCCGTCGTCCGAGAGGATCATGTCCACCTCTGGATGTGCGTCGAGCAGGGCGGCGATGGCTTGCGGGCGCCGGGGGTGGACGGCGACTGGTACGCCGGTCTCGCGCGCGATCAGCGCGGGCTCGTCGCCCAGGCGCGCGGCGCTGTCGTCGTCGCGCGAGAGTCGTGGATCGGGGCCGCCGCGGGCGCCGTAGCCGCGGCTGACCACGCCGGGATGCCAGCCGCGCGCCGACAGGGTCCGGCACAGAGCGATGACGACGGGGGTCTTGCCCGTGCCGCCGACGAGGATGTTGCCGACGACGATCACCGGCACGGGGGCGCGCACCGGGGCCGAGTGCCGCGCTCGCCAGGTACGCCAGGCGATGACGCCGGCGGCCAGCCAGGACAGGGGCAGGAGCAGGTCGCTCGCCGGCGAGCGGCGGCTCCAGAGGGTGTGCAGGCAGGTTTCGAGGCGGCGCTTCAAGGCTTGGCCAGGGTGGTGAAGTGCACACGCGAGATGCCCGCCAGGCGCGCGGCCTCGAGCGCGCGCACCACGGCGGCGTGGGTCGCCTGCGCATCGGCATTGATGCGCAGGGTGACCATTTCGCGTCCGCGCGCCGCCTCGCGTAGCGCTTGCGCCAGGATATCGTCGCCCTTTGCGTCGACGTATTCGCCGTCCAGGGCGTACAGGCCTTCCTGGCTGATCGCCAGCGAGATCGGGGCGTCGGCCTCGAGCGCCTGGGCGCTGGCCTCGGGCAGCGCGATCTGGAGCTGGCGCATCTGCGTGAACGAGGTGGAGGCCGCCAGGAAGATCAGGATCACCAGGAGCACATCGATCAGTGGGATGAGGTTCATCTCGGGATCGTCGCGCGCGGGCGCCGGCCGGAAGTTCATGACGTGACTCTGTGGCTGATGAGCCGGTTCAGCACACCCGCCTCGCGCTCCATCGTGTGCAGGAAATAGTCCACACGCGAACGGAAATAGCGGTGAAAGACCAGCGCTGGGATGGCGATCAGGATGCCGAAGCCGGTGTTGTACAGGGCGATCGAGATGCCGTGCGCGAGCTGGGCCGGGTCGCTGCCGGAGGGGTTGTAGGCGCCGAAGATCTCGATCATGCCGACCACGGTGCCGAACAGGCCCAGCAGCGGCGCGACCACGGCGATGGTGGCCAGGGCGGGCAGGTAGCGGTTCAGCCGCCAGGCGACGTCCTTGCCGGCGTCCTCGATGGCATCCAGCCGCCAGGCGTCGGGCTCGTTGCGGTGGGCGGCGACCTCGGCGAGAATCCGGCCCATGGGGGATTGCCGCGCCAGGCGCAGGATGGCGTCGGCCTGGTCCTGCTGGCGGCGCATCAGCTCGAGTACCTGTTCGGGCAGGCCATGAGGCATGATGCGGCTTTCGCGCAGGGCCGTGAATCGTTCTATGATGATCGCCAGGGTGACGACCGATGTGGCGACCAGCAGCCAGATCGGCCAGCCGGCCGCCTTGATGATGTCCAGCAAGATAGGCCTCTTGGGGTGCGATGCAAAGCGCCTATTTTAAGGCCTGCGGTGCCGGGCTGATTCAAAGAGGCTCTGGCCGGTCACGGGTCTGCACCGGATTCCGGCTTTCCGGGTGTAAGGCGCATGGCGGCTGAAATCGCGCCGGAAAGAGGCGGCAATGCCTGTGGAATAGCGGTTTTCCGGATGAAAATGGCGTGTCTGTTGGCTTTGCGGGCAGTATCCACAGATTCTGTGGATAATTCTGTGTACAAGCCTTGCGATCCGCATGTCTCATGCTTCTCGTCGGTTCATTGGTTGATTTTCGCGCATGGGTGCATATCTGATTTTATACTTAAAAATCAATATGTTATAAGATTACATTAAAGTCATATTTAACGTCGCGCCTCAAAAAGCTTGAAAATAGGCGCAGTTGACAGAAGACACATTACTGTGGATAGGTTTCCATGACTATTTCGTGCGGGAACGGCGGTCGGGACGATTTGGCGGCGCCCGATGGCGTGCTCACGGTGGCCCAGCTCAATCGCCAGGTGGCCCGGCTGCTGGAGGCCGGTTTTCCCCGAGTCTGGGTGTGCGGCGAGATCTCGAATTTCACCCGCGCGGCTTCGGGGCATTGGTATTTTTCCATCAAGGATGAGTCCGCCGCGGTGCGCGCGGTGATGTTCCGTGGTCGGGCGCAGGCCGTGGGCGTCGTGCCCCAGGCGGGCGAGCGCTTCGAGTTTCGCGTGCAGGTGTCTTTGTACGAGCCTCGGGGCGACTATCAGGTCCAGGTCGAGACGATGCGCCGGGCGGGGCGGGGCGACTTGCACGAGGCTTTCCTGCGCCTGCGCGACCGCTTGACCGCCGAGGGTCTGATCGATCCTGCCCGGCGGCGGCCGATCGCCGTGATGCCGCGCGCGATCGGTGTGGTGACTTCGCTGGCCGCCGCCGCTTTGCGCGACGTGCTGTCGGTGATGGCCCGCCGGGCGCCGCACGTCCGGGTGCTGATCTACCCGGCGCCGGTGCAGGGGCGCGAGGCGGCGGCGCAGTTGCGCGCTGCGCTGGAACTGGCGATCGCGCGCGCCGAGGTGGATACCCTGCTGCTGGTGCGCGGTGGCGGCAGCCTCGAGGATCTCTGGAGCTTCAACGATGAGGCGCTGGCGCGCGCGATCGCGGCCAGTCCGATTCCTGTGGTCAGCGGCGTTGGCCACGAGACCGATTTCACCATTGCCGATTTCGTGGCCGATCTGCGTGCGCCGACGCCCACGGCGGCCGCCGAGCTGTGCTGCGACAGCCGGGCCGCCTGCGAGGAGCGCCTGCGCGGGGCGCTGGGCGCATTGGCGCTCGCCCAGCGGCGCCTGCTGGATCGCGGGGCCATGCGGCTGGACAAGGCGGCCGCGCAGCTCGTTTCGCCCGCGCAGCGCCTGCGGCTGCGGGGCCAGCGCCTGTCGGCGGCGATCCAGCGCCTGCATGCCGTCATCGCGCATCGCGCAGAATCGCGGGCGGCGCGGCTGGCGGCGGTGCGCGGCAGGCTCGAGGCCCTGGACCCGCGCGGCGTGCTTGGCCGCGGCTATGCGATCGTGCGCGGCCCCTCGGGGAGCATCGTCAAAAATGCGTTAGACTTAAACATTAAGGATCGCATCGACGTCGAATTCGGCGCGGGCCGCGCCCAGGCCGATGTCGTGCGCACTGACGTTTAGTTTCTTTTCAATGTCTGCTTGAAGGAAATACCATGGCTTTCACTCTCCCGCCGCTACCCTACGCAATGGATGCGCTGGCACCGCACATTTCCAGGGAAACCCTCGAATTCCACTATGGCAAGCACCACCAGGCCTATGTGACGAACCTGAACAAGGCGATCGAGGGTACCGACCTGGAATCCGCCAGCCTGGAGGACATCATCCGCAAGTCCTCGGGGGGCGTGTTCAATAACGCGGCTCAGGTGTGGAACCATACTTTTTACTGGAACAGCCTCTCGCCCAACGGCGGCGGCGAGCCCGCCGGCGCGTTGCGCGCGGCGCTCGAGGCCAAGTGGGGCAGCGTCGAGGCCTTCAAGACGGCCTTTTCGCAATCGGCCGCCGGCAATTTCGGCTCGGGCTGGACCTGGCTGGTGAAAAAGGCCGATGGCACGCTGGACATCGTCAACACCAGCAACGCCGGCACGCCGCTGACCTCCGGCGACAAGGCGCTGCTGACCTGTGACGTCTGGGAGCACGCCTACTATATCGATTACCGTAACGCCCGTCCGAAATATCTGGAAAATTTCTGGGCGCTGGTGAACTGGGATTTCGCGGCCGCCAATCTGGCGTGATCGCGGTGCGCGGCGGCCCTGAGGCGCCGCCGCTGGCCGCCTACGGCGGCGGCAGGGGCGAAACCTTGTCCCGCACCGACACGCCCGCGCGATTGAACCACCCCTGGGCCATTTCAAGGGTGTAGCGCACCGGCTCGGGCGGGCAGTGGGGGTCCAGGGCGTAGGGCTGCATGTCCTGGATGGACACGATCCGCCCCTGCTGATCGATGAAGGCGATCGACAGCGGCAGGGGCGTGTTTTTCATCCAGAAGCAGTAGCGGTCGTCCTCGTCGAACACGAACAGCATGCCGTGATCCTGGGCGAGGCTGTGTCGTTCCATCAACCCGTGGCTGCGGGCCTCGGGGGTGCGGGCGACCTCGGCCTGGACCGGATGCGCGCCCACCGTCAGGCTGACGACCGGCAGCAGGGCCTGCCCGTGGGCGGCGGGTACCATCGTCGCGGCCGCCAGCAGAAAAAAAACAGGGCTGATGACGAGCCCCGTACAGCGGTAAAATAAATTTGTTTTTGGTGTCATCCAGGCATGTCCGGTCAGGCTGCGGCGGTGATATTGAGAGCCTGCTTGCCTTTGGGGCCTTGCGCGATATCGAACAGGACTTTCTGCCCTTCTTTGAGGGTCTTGAAGCCGTTCATCTGGATGGACGAGAAATGTGCGAACAGGTCTTCGCCACCGTTGTCGGGGGTGATGAAGCCAAAACCTTTGGCATCGTTGAACCACTTTACCGTTCCAGTCAGCTTTTGTGACTCTCCGGTGCTTTCGATTGAATCGGACATGCGACCAGCCTCTCGACTATAGTTATGGGGTTGAAACCTTGGTGCCAACGGATGCCACCAGACTCGTTCGCCGGATATATTACGCCGGATCGCGCAATGTTCCGAAGAACATCTTTAATAATGCTTAACCCCCCGTTCGCTAGTCAACTATGGAAACCACTAGTATTTTCCCGGGGAAGACCTGAACAGGCATTGCGGATGCCGCGATCGTTTAGAGCGTTTCCCTGCTTGTTCCTTATATAGCCAAATGTCGACCGATATTCAGAATCAGCGCGAGTTGTTGCAGGATGCCGCCCCCACGCGGGTGGCGCCGCCGCCCATGTACCAGGTGGTTCTGCTCAACGACGACTACACGCCCATGGATTTCGTTGTCCTGGTGTTGCGCGAGGTCTTCAACAAGTCCGATCCCGAGGCCGAGCGCATCATGCTCAAGGTCCATCACGAAGGGCGGGGGATTTGCGGCATTTATACGCGCGACATCGCCTTGACGCGGGTCGACACGGTTCGTCGGATGGCGCGCATTGGCCAGCATCCCTTGCAATGCGTGATCGAGCCGGTCCTGCCCTGAGCGGACCCGGTAGTTTTCCTGTGGCGCTGGAGGCGCCCCCGCCGCGTGCCGCGCGAGAGCGGGCGGGGAGGCCGGTGTCCCTTGCTGGATTTCGTATTGCATCCGGCCGATGCGCGCCAGTGACACGACGCTATGGTATTTTAGTCATAGAATATAGTCATGGATGTATTCGTCCGCTGCACTTAGGCATGGAGGAAGCGTGATCTCCGAAGAACTTGAAGTCAGCCTGCATATGGCCTTTGTCGAGGCCCGGGCCGCTCGGCATGAATTCATCACTGTCGAGCATCTGCTGCTGTCGCTGCTGGACAACGCGGCGGCGGTCGAGGTGCTGCGTGCCTGCGCAGCGGACCTGGAAACCCTGCGCCAGGATCTGCGCAAGTTCATCGTCGAGAACACTCCGGTATTCCCGGGCGACGGCGAGGTCGACACCCAGCCGACCCTGGGGTTCCAGCGCGTCATCCAGCGCGCCATCATGCATGTCTCGTCGAGCAGTTCGAACAAGGCGGCGGTGACGGGGGCGAATGTCCTGGTTGCGATGTATGGCGAAAAGGATTCCCATGCGGTGTATTTCCTGGTCCAGCAGGGCATTTCGCGCCTGGACGTGGTGAACTATCTGTCGCACGGGATCGCCAAGACCTCCGAAGCCGAGCCGCTGCGGGGTGACAACCCGCGCAATACCGAGCCGCCTGCGGCCGACACCAAGTCCGATCAGCAGAAATCACCCCTTGAAACCTATGCCACGGACCTGAATGCCGAGGCGCTCAAGGGCCGCATCGATCCCCTGATCGGGCGCGAGGCCGAGGTCGAGCGCGTGATCCAGGTGTTGTGCCGCCGCCGCAAGAACAACCCCCTGCTGGTGGGTGAGGCAGGCGTGGGCAAGACCGCCATCGCCGAGGGGCTGGCGTGGCGTATCACGCAGGGCGATGTGCCCGAGGTGCTGCACGAGGCCCAGGTCTACGCGCTGGATATGGGGTCTTTGCTGGCGGGCACGAAATACCGGGGCGACTTCGAGCAGCGCCTGAAGTTGGTCCTGAAATCATTGCGCGAAAATCGCAACGCCATTCTTTTCATCGACGAAATCCACACCCTGATCGGCGCCGGTTCGGCCTCGGGCGGCACGCTGGACGCCTCCAATCTGCTCAAGCCCGCGCTGTCCTCGGGCCAGCTCAAGTGCATCGGCGCGACGACTTATAACGAGTATCGCGGGATCTTCGAAAAGGATCACGCGCTGGCGCGCCGTTTCCAGAAAATCGATGTGGCCGAGCCTTCGGTCGCGCAGACGATCCAGATTCTGCGGGGTCTCAAGGGGCGCTTCGAGTCGCACCATCAGGTGCGCTATTCCGCGGCCGCCATCACGGCGGCGGCCGAGCTGGCGGCGCGCCACATCAGCGACCGCTTTCTGCCGGACAAGGCCATCGACGTGATCGACGAGGCGGGCGCCGCCCAGCGCCTGTTGCCCAAATCGCGCCAAAAGAAACTCATCGGCAAGGCCGAGATCCAGGCCACGGTGGCCAAGATCGCCCGCATTCCGCCGCAAAGCGTTTCCACCGACGACCGCAACAAGCTCGCCACCCTCGAGCGTGACCTGAAGTCCGTGGTGTTCGGCCAGGATCAGGCGATCGCCGCGCTGGCCGCTGCCATCAAGATGGCGCGTTCGGGCCTGGGCCGTCCCGACAAGCCCATCGGCTCCTTCCTCTTTTCCGGGCCGACGGGCGTGGGCAAGACCGAGGTCGCGCGCCAGCTCGCCTTTGTGCTGGGCATCGAGCTGCTGCGTTTCGACATGTCGGAATACATGGAGCGGCACACGGTCTCACGCCTGATCGGCGCGCCGCCGGGCTACGTCGGCTTCGACCAGGGCGGGCTGCTGACCGAGGCCGTCACCAAGCAGCCGCATTGCGTGCTGCTGCTCGACGAGATCGAAAAGGCGCACCCCGACGTCTACAACATCCTGCTGCAGGTCATGGACCACGGCACGCTGACCGACAACAACGGCCGCAAGGCGGATTTCCGCAACGTCATCATCGTGATGACGACCAACGCCGGGGCCGAGGGGCTGAACCGCAACACCATCGGTTTCGCCGCGGCGGCATCCAGCGGTGACGAGATGGCCGACATCAAGCGCCTGTTCACACCCGAGTTTCGCAACCGGCTCGACGCGATCATCAGTTTTTCCGTGCTGTCGCGCGAGGTCATCCTGCGGGTGGTCGACAAGTTCCTCATGCAGCTCGAGGACCAGCTTCACGAAAAGCACGTCGAGGTCGTGTTCACCCCGGCGCTGCGCGAGTATCTCGCGCGCGAGGGTTTCGATCCCGCGATGGGCGCGCGGCCCATGCAGCGGCTCATCCAGGACACGATCCGGCGGGTGCTGGCCGACGAACTGCTGTTCGGGCGTCTGGTCAGCGGCGGGCAGGTCGAGGTCGACCTGGATGCCGAGGGCAAGGTGGTCCTGAGTTTCCCCGATCATTCATCGGGCGGGGGCGCCGCCTCCAAGCCCTCGCATCCCGAGCCTGAGCTCGTGGATTGATGGCCGCGGCGGGGCGTGGCGCGCAGGCGTTGTCCGAGGGGGCGGGGCTCGTCACGCTGATCGCGTGCCCGCATTGCGATACCCTGCACCAGCGGGTGGCGCTGGCGCCGCGGGCGCGGGCCTCCTGCGCCTGTTGCGGCACCATTCTGTACCGTCAGGGCGTGCTGGATCTGAACGGCTGGACAGCCATGTCGCTGGCGACTCTGGCGATCTTCGTCATTGCCCAGGGGTTTCCCATCGTCAGCCTTTCGTTGCAGGGCCGCGAGGTCAGCGTGACCTACTGGCAGGCGCTGCTGTACATCTGGAACCAGGGCGACTGGCTGTTGTCGATCATGACTGGCTTGTGCGGTTTCTGGTTTCCGTTGTTCCGGATCGTCCTGACGCTGTGGGCGGTGCGCTGCGTGTCCAAGGGCCGGCTGCCGGGGGATTTCCGGGTGGGCATGCGCCTGTTGCGTCTGATCTCGCCCTGGTCGATGGCGCCCGTCCTGGTGCTGGCAATCTTCATCGCCATCGTCAAGTTCGCCGACATGGCCTCGCTGAGCGTCGAGCCCGGGATGCTGGGGTTCTTTCTATTGTCATTTTTCCTCACCGGCCTGAGCCGCCTGAATGCCTTCGAACTCTGGACTCATGCCGAGCGGGCGGGGCTGGTGGAACCTTCCGGCGCTCACGGGCACGAGTTGGCCTGTCATGTCTGTGCCTGCGTCCAGAACGCGGCCGCCGACGGCCGCTGCCGCCGTTGCGGCGCCCGTCTGCACCGGCGCCGTGAGAATGTTCCGGCGCGGGTGTGGGCGCTGGGTATTGCGGCGGCGGTGGTCTACGTGCCGGCCAATATCCTGCCGGTCATGCACATCCAGTCGGTCCTCGGCGCCAGCGATCATACGATTCTGGGGGGCGTGATCCAGTTGTGGGAGCTGGGCTCCTGGGATCTGGCGGTGATCGTGTTCGCGGCCAGCGTGGTGGTGCCGATCACCAAGCTGCTCGCGCTGGCGGTGCTGATGCTGTATCGCCGCCCGCGCGGTGCGCGCATGGAGCGCCAGCGCACGCGCATGTACGAGATGGTCGAGTTCATCGGGCAGTGGTCGATGCTGGATGTGTTCGTGGTGGTCCTGATGGGGGCGATGGCGAATTTCCCGGGGGTGACCCAGATTCTCCCCCGGCCGGGCGCGCTCATTTTCGGCGTCGTCGTGGTCCTGACCATGTGGGCCACGATGAGCTATGATCCGCGTTTGGGATGGGACAGACTGCGGGGCGACGACTGATGGCGGAAGCAGGCCGGGACGGGGACGAATTCATGAAGGCCGAACAGCCCGTGATCCGACATGGCAAGCCTATCCGCTGGTCCTGGATCTGGCTGGTGCCGCTGCTGGCGGTGCTGATGGGCATCTCCCTGCTGGTGACCCATTGGCTGCGGACCGGTCCCGTCATCACCGTGAGTTTTCAGTCGGCCGAGGGCCTGGCGGCCGGGCAGACCAAGCTGCGCTACAAGGACGTGGTCGTCGGCCAGGTGAGCGCCGTGCGGGTCGCACCCGACCGGCAGGGCGTGCTGGTCGACATCCAGCTCGAACAAGAGGGCTCCGAATACATCACCCAGAAGGCATCGCGCTTCTGGGTGGTGAGGCCCCAGCTCAGCCTGACCAGAGTATCGGGCCTGGACACGCTGATGTCGGGGGTATATATCAGCGTGGATACGCCCGCCCGGATCGAGGATGACGCCCGCGCCTATCAGTTCACGGGGCTCGAGAAACCGCCCGAGGTGACCAGCGGGCGCATGGGCACGCGCTATGTCCTGCGCGCCTCCGACCTGGGGTCCCTCGATGTCGGCACCGGGGTCTACTACCGGCGCATCCTGGTGGGCCGCGTCGTCGGCTACGAGATGGCCGACGATGGCCGCTCCGTGCTCATCCAGTTTTTCGTGGATGCGCCCTATGATCGCTTCGTGACCGCCGACACGCGGTTCTGGAACA
Organism: Castellaniella defragrans; assembly: GCA_040394755.1. Taxonomy (GTDB): domain Bacteria; phylum Pseudomonadota; class Gammaproteobacteria; order Burkholderiales; family Burkholderiaceae_B; genus Castellaniella; species Castellaniella defragrans_A. The sequence continues at coordinate 49,272 of JBEBRQ010000001.1, forward strand.
TCAGCGGCATCGACCTCACCCTGACGCCCGAAGGCATCAATATGCGTATCGCGGGTCTGAGCTCGGTGCTGGGCGGCGGGGTTGCCTTCGCCCAGGCCGACGAGGTGAGCTCCTACGACGGCAAGGCCGACCGGACGCCGGTGGCCGCCAATCACGAGTTCCCCCTGTTCGACACGCGCGAGGACGCCCTGGCTGATCCCGAAGGCACGCCGATACAGATCATCATGCGCTTCGATCAGTCGGTGCGCGGCCTGCGGGTGGGCGCTCCCGTTGATTTCCGCGGTATGGAGATGGGCCGCGTCGTGGATATCGACCTGGAATTCGATCCGCAAAAGCAGCAGTTCTTTGCCCGTGTCCGCGCCGATCTCTATTCGCTGCGCTTCATCGAGGCCTATCATGGGCTGCAAAAGATCGACCAGGACAAGGGCGGCGACGATCTGCTGCGGCGTCTGGTCGGCCACGGCATGCGGGCGCAGATGCGTCCGGCCGCGCTGTTGACGGGCCAGCAGTACATCGCGCTGGATTTCTTTCCAGAGGACAAGCCAGTGACCAAGCCCATCGCGCACCAGGATGGCCTCATCGGCGTGCCGACGGTGGCGGGCGAGCTGAATCAGTTGCAGCAGCAGGTCGGCAGCATTGTTTCCAAACTCGATGCCATGCCGATCAAGGAGATCGGCGAGAGTCTGGATGCCAGCCTGAAATCCCTGAATACACTGCTTGGGCATTTCGATGCCCGGCTGACGCCGCAGATGACGGCAGCCCTGGCATCGGTCCAGCGTTCCTTTGACCGGATCGGCCAGACGCTGGGACCGGAAGCCCCCCTATTGGGCGGCGTGGTGTCGACCATGAATGAACTGGAACAGGCCGCGCGCGCCTTGCGCACATTGGCGGATTATCTGCAGGCGCATCCCGAGGCGCTGGTTCGCGGCCGTCCGGCGGATACATTGCGTTAGCGCCCCGTTCGGATCAGCCGGACGGGGCGCCGGCACGCCATAGGAGATTCTTGAATGCGGCTCATCGTCAGCCTGGGAATCGCGGCGCTCTTGAGCGCCTGCGCGGTTACGCCCGGCACATATTACAGCCTGTCCGCGCCGCCGCCCGCCGGGCAGGGCGGTGCCGGTCCGGCGACGGCCGGCGGGGTGCGCTTCCTGCGCGTGCGCGTTCCCGCCGAGGTCGAACGGCCGCAGCTCGTGGTGCGCCGCGAGAGCAGCGATACTCAGGTCGTCCTGCTCAACGAGTCCTTGTGGGCGGCGCCGTTGGGCGATCAGATCCAGGCGGCGCTGGCGGTCAGGGTCTCGCGGACCCTGGGTGTGCCGGACCTGAGCCAGATGGTTGTACCCGAGGGGAAACCGGTGCGCGAGGTGACGGTCCAGGTGAGCCGGTTCGAAATGGTGTTCGGCCAGTATGCCAGCCTGGAGGCGAACTGGTCCGAAGGAACCCGGCCCGGTCCGGACACCCGCCTGTGTCAGGCGGCGCTGCGGGTGCCGGTCGCGGGACCCGGTATTGCCGCGCTGGTCGAGGGCCAGCGCACGGCTGTCGGCCTCCTGGCCGACATCATCGCGGCGCGCATGAGTCCGGCCGTGGCCATGCCGGACGATCCGGCGATCCAGCGCAATAGTTGTACCTGATTCCTGTTCGACAGGCACCAGGGTTTCACCTTTCATTTTTCGGGTTATCCCCAATAGGCGACTGGAGGTTAACTCTATAGCATGCCGGCAGTAAACCAGACGGACGGCCAATCGCCTCGCCTGGTCATCGTTCCCTATGCTGGATGAGTTGAATCATGGCTACTGTTACCCTGGGCGTCAAGGTGGATGAGGCGCTGCGCGAGCGCCTGCGGCAGATTGCCGATAGCCTGGGTTGTACCCCCCATTGGCTGCACAAGCAGGCCTTACTGGCCTACATCGAGATGATCGAACGGGGCCAGGTGCCGGTCGAGATCGGCCATCTGGCAGGCGACGAGTCTGCCGTTGCCGCCGATGAGGTGGCCGAGCCCGAGCGTCAGCAGCCGTTCTATGAGTTCGCCCAGGAGGTCCAGCCCCAGTCCGTGCTGCGCGCGGCCATCACGGCGGCTTACCGCCGTCCCGAATCCGAATGCATACCGATGCTGCTGGATCTTGCCAGCCCGAATGACAGCCAGCCCGTGCAGGCCCTCGCGCACCGGCTCGTCAGTGTCCTGCGCGGCAAGCGCAAGATGGGCGGGGTCGAGGCCCTGATCCAGGAATTTTCCCTGTCGAGCCAGGAGGGTGTGGCCTTGATGTGCCTGGCCGAGGCCCTGCTGCGGATTCCCGACCGCGCCACGCGGGATGCGCTGATCCGCGACAAGATCAGTCATGGCGACTGGCGCTCGCACGTGGGCGAGTCGCCCTCGCTGTTCGTCAATGCCGCCACCTGGGGGCTGCTGGTCACCGGCAAGCTGGTCGGCGTCAACAGCGAGCAGACCCTGTCCAAGGCCCTGACCCGGCTCATCGGCAAAGGGGGCGAGCCCCTCATCCGGCGCGGCGTCAATATGGCCATGCGTTTGATGGGCGAGCAGTTCGTCACCGGACAGACGATTTCGGCAGCGCTCGCCAACAGCCGCAAGCTCGAGGAGGTCGGCTTTCGCTATTCGTACGACATGCTGGGCGAGGCGGCGACGACGGCACAGGACGCGGCCCGCTATTACGAGTCCTACGAGCAGGCGATTCACGCCATCGGCAAGGCCTCGCAGGGTCGCGGGATCTATGAGGGGCCGGGGATCTCGATCAAGCTCTCGGCGCTGCATCCGCGCTATTCACGCGCCCAGCGCGACCGGGTCATGGCCGAGCTCCTGCCGCGCATGGTCGCGCTGGCGGAACTGGCGCGGCGCTACGACATCGGTCTGAACATCGACGCCGAGGAGGCCGACCGGCTCGAACTTTCCCTGGACCTGCTCGAGGCGATGTGCTTCGACGAACGGCTGGCGGGCTGGAACGGCATCGGCTTCGTGATCCAGGCCTACCAGAAACGCGCGCCGTTCGTCATCGACTACGTGATCGACCTGGCACGCCGCAGCAAGCATCGCTTGATGGTCCGCCTCGTCAAGGGCGCCTACTGGGACAGCGAAATCAAGCGGGCGCAGATGGACGGCCTCGAAGGCTATCCGGTCTATACGCGCAAAATCCATACCGATGTGTCGTATCTGGCCTGTGCGCGCAAGCTGCTGGGGGCGCCCGAGGCCATCTATCCGCAGTTCGCCACGCACAATGCCCAGACCTTGTCCTCGATCTATCACATGGCCGGGGCCAACTACTATCCCGGCCAGTACGAATTCCAGTGTCTGCACGGCATGGGTGAGCCCTTGTACGAGGAGGTCGTCGGGCCGGTGGCCAAGGGCAAGCTCAATCGCCCCTGCCGGGTCTATGCGCCGGTGGGCACGCACGAGACCCTGCTGGCATATCTGGTGCGCCGCCTGCTCGAGAACGGCGCCAATACGTCCTTCGTCAATCAGATCGCCGATGACGAGGTTCCCGTCGAAACATTGATCGCCGATCCGGTCGAGGCGGTGCGGCGCATCCAGCCGCTGGGCGCGCCGCACGCGCGCATTCCCCTGCCGCGCGATCTGTACCTGGAACAAGAAGGGCGCCTGAACTCGGCCGGCCTGGATCTCAGCAACGAGCATCGCCTGGGCTCGCTGTCGGCGGCCTTGCTGGGCAGCGCGCTCCAGGACTGGCGGGCCGCGCCGGACGGCGCCTGGGACGACGAGCGCGCCCAGGCGGTCCTCAATCCCGCCGATCACCGCGATGTGGTGGGCCGGGTGATCGAGGCCACCGAGGCCGACATCGGGCAGGCCCTGCGCCGGGCCGAGTACGCGGCGCCCATCTGGCAGTCCACGCCGGTGAGCGAGCGCGCCCAATGCCTGCGCCATGCCGCGCAGATCCTCGAGGACGAAATGCAGACCGCCATCGGCCTGATCGTGCGCGAGGCGGGCAAGTCCTATCCCAACGCCATCGCCGAGGTGCGCGAGGCGGTCGACTTCCTGCGCTACTACGGCGGCGAGATCGAGCGCACGTTCTCGAACGATACCCATCGGCCGCTGGGGCCGGTGCTGTGCATCAGCCCCTGGAACTTCCCCCTGGCCATTTTCATCGGTCAGGTCAGCGCGGCGCTGGCCGCGGGCAATGTGGTGCTGGCCAAGCCGGCGGAGCAGACCAATCTGATTGCCGCCCTCGGCGTCTCGGCGCTGCGGCGCGCCGGCGTGCCCGCCGACGCGGTGCAGCTGCTGCCGGGGCGCGGTGAAACCGTGGGCGCGCAACTGGTCGCCAGCCCCGTGGTGCGCGGGGTGATGTTCACGGGATCGACCGAGGTCGCCCGGCATATCGCGGCGACGCTGGCGCAGCGCCTGGATGCGCATGGTCAGGTGATTCCGCTGATCGCCGAGACCGGTGGCCAGAATGCCTTGATCGTGGATTCCTCCGCCCTGACCGAGCAGGTGGTCTACGATGTGCTCAGTTCGGCGTTCGACTCCGCGGGCCAGCGCTGCTCGGCCCTGCGCGTGCTGTGCGTGCAGGAGGATTGCGCCGAGCGCACTCTTGAGATGCTGCGTGGGGCCATGCGCGAACTGCGCGTGGGGCGTCCCGATCTGCTGCATACCGATATCGGGCCGGTCATCGATGCCGAGGCGCGCGACAATATTGAAATGCACGTGCGCGCCATGCGCGAGTCCGGTCATGCGGTCGATCGTCTGGCGCTCGACGAGCAGACACGCAACGGTACTTTCGTCGCGCCCACGCTGATCGAGATCAGTCATGTTTCCGAATTGAAGCGCGAGGTATTCGGGCCGGTGCTGCACGTGCTGCGCTATCAGCGCGAGGCGCTGGACCGTCTGCTCGACGATATCAATGGCAGCGGCTATGGCTTGACCTTCGGGGTGCATACCCGACTGGACGAAACGATTCAGCACATCATCGGGCGCATCCATGCGGGCAATGTCTATGTCAATCGCAACATCGTCGGCGCAACCGTGGGTGTGCAGCCTTTTGGCGGCGAGGGTCTGTCGGGCACCGGCCCAAAGGCCGGTGGCCCGCTCTACCTGCATCGGCTGTTGTCGCGCGGGCCGGCGGATCTGCCCATCGACGGGGTGCCGGGGCGCGATGCCGCCGAGCGCATCCTGCCGGGTCCCACGGGCGAGAGCAACGTCTATCGGCTCAGGCCGCGCGGCACGGTGCTGTGCCGCGCATTGACGTCCAAGGGCGCGCAGGCGCAATACGAAGCCTGCCAGCGCACGGGAAATCGGGTGTTGTTCATCGATACCCCCGCGGGCCGTGCCTTCCAGGCGCAGGCGCGCGACGCGGCGGTCGTCCTGGCGGGTGAGGACGCGGTGGCCGATGGCGATTTTCAGGCCGTGCTGTTCGAGGGCGATGGGGATGACCTGCTGGTCCTCAATCAGGCGGTGGCGGCCCGGCCGGGGGCGATCGTCCCGGTCCTGGGGATGCGCAGCGAGGAATTGTCCGCAGGCGGCGGCTACGCGCTCGAGATGCTGGTGCGCGAGATGTCGATCTGCATCAATACGGCCGCAGCGGGCGGCAACGCCAGTCTGATGATGGTCGGGTAGGGCGGCGTGGCCGCCGGGCGGCGGCCAGCCGGTATAAAAGGGTAACTTGATGAAGGCCATACCTATTTTTGCGTAAACTGGGGCAGCCAGGAAAGGCCATGAGCCGAAGGCATCCCGATATAAAAGGAGATCGACGATATGCAATCCACCAAGCGCTTCAAGCTGCTTGCCACATCCGCCGCATTGCTGGCGGGCTTCGCCTTCGGCCCGGCGCATGCCGATACCGAAGTGGTCAAGCTCGGTTTTGCCGCGCCGCTGACCGGCCCTCAGGCGCACTATGGCGAGGACATGAAAAACGGTCTGACGCTTGCGATCGAGGAGGCCAACAAGCAGAACATCCAGCTCGACGGCAAGACTGCCAAGTTCGAACTCGTTGCGCGCGACGACCAGGCCGATCCGCGGACTGCCGTGCAGGTCGCGCAGCAGATCGTCGATGAGGGGGTCAAGGGCGTCCTGGGGCATTTCAACTCGGGCACGACCATTCCGGCATCGCGCGTCTACAACGACGCGGGCCTGCCGCAGATCGCCATGGCGACCTCGCCTGAATACACCCAGCAGGGTTATGACACCACCTTCCGCATGATGACCAGCGACACCCAGCAGGGCGCGGCGGACGGCGAATTCATCGTCAAGGACCTGGGCGCCAGGAAAGTCGCCCTGATCGACGATCGCACGGCCTACGGCCAGGGTCTGGCCGACGAGGTCGCCAAGGCCGTCAAGGCTGCCGGGGGCGAGATCATCACCCGCGAGTATACGACCGACAAGGCGACGGATTTCACGGCGATCCTCACCAACATCAAGTCCAAGGCGCCGGATGCGATCTTCTTTGGCGGCCTGGACGCCCAGTCGGGGCCGATGCGCAGCCAGATGGTGCGCCTGGGCATCGAGGCGCCCCTGGTCTCGGGCGAGATGACCCGCAGCGATACCTTTCTGAAACTCGCGGGCGATGCGGCCAACGGCACCTATGCCTCCCTGGCCGGCGTGCCGGTGGACTCGATGGCATCTGGCGCGCAGTTCCTCAAGGACTACAAGGCGCGCTTCAACATCGAGCCCGGCGTCTATGCGCCGTATGCCTACGATGGCGCCTGGAACATGATCGTCGCCATGCAGGAGGCCGGTTCCTCGGACCCCGCCAAGTACTTGCCCAAGCTCGCCAGCCTCAACCGCAGCGGCGCCACCAGCAAGCACATCGCCTACGACAGCAAGGGTGATCTCAAAGAAGTCGCCGTGACCATCTATCTGGTCAAGGACGGCCAATGGACCATGGACAAGAGCATGGTCAGCCAGGCTGCCGAATAAACCCGGCGCGCAATTCCGGGCGGCGTGCGATCCTCCACGAGGGCCGTGCCGCCCGATTCTCCTGACGAATCGACGGGCTGACCCCCGGCTCCTTCCGCATGAAGGACAGCCGGATCGCGAGGGCGGCGCCAGTCATTCCGGTCTTGGATGTACGTATGGATATTTTCCTCCAGCAGTTGATCAACGGGGTGACCGTGGGCAGTGTCTATGCCCTGGTGGCGCTCGGCTACACCATGGTGTACGGGATCATCGGCTTAATCAATTTCGCGCATGGCGACGTCGTGATGGTCGGCGCCATGCTGGCCACCACCCTGGTGATCAGCCTGGTCGGCGGTGTCGGGGCCGGCGTTTCGCCGGTGCTCCTGCTGGCCGCGGCCCTGGCGGTTGCGATCCCCTTTTGCATGGGCCTGGGCTGGCTCGCCGAGCGCTACGCCTACCGGCCCCTGCGCCGCGCGCCGCGCCTGACCGCCCTGATCACCGCGATCGGCGTTTCGATCATCATCCAGAACGTCGCCATGATGGTCTGGGGCCGCAACTACCTCAGTTTCCCTCGCATCATCGAGCCCACCATCTATCAATTCGGCGGGGCTCGCATCAGCACCTTGCAATTGATGATCGTGTTCGGCTCGCTGCTGATCATGGCCGGCCTGATGCTGGTGGTGCATCGCACCCGCCTGGGCACCGCCATGCGCGCGACCGCCCAGAATCAGGAGGTTGCCGGCCTGATGGGCGTCAACATCAACACCGTCATCTCGGCCGCCTTTCTGATCGGTTCGGCGCTCGCCGCCGTGGCCGGCATCATGGTTGTGGCCTATTACGGGGTGGCTCAATATACGATGGGCTTCATGCTGGGCCTGAAGGCCTTCACCGCCGCTGTGCTCGGCGGTATCGGCAATCTCGGCGGGGCCATGCTGGGCGGTCTGCTGCTGGGCATCATCGAGGCCCTGGGCGCCGGCTATATCGGCGACCTGACCAACGGCGTGTTCGGCAGCAACTACCAGGATGTCTTTTCCTTCATCGTCCTGATTCTGGTCCTGGTGTTCCGGCCCTCGGGCCTGATGGGTGAACGGGTGGGAGACCGCGCATGATGATCCAGTCCAAATCCATGCCGCCCAAAGTCTGGCTGGGTATCGCCCTGTGCGGGGTCGTGCTGGCCGTGCTGCCTTTCCTGCTCGGCATGCATGGCCAGAGCTGGGTGCGCACGGTGAATTTCGCCCTGCTGTATGTGATGCTGTCGCTGGGGCTGAACATCGTCGTGGGCTTTGCCGGCCTGCTCGACCTGGGTTATATCGCCTTTTATGCCGTGGGCGCCTATGTGTGGGCGATGCTCGCCTCGCCGCATTTCGGCCTGCACCTGCCGTTCTGGGTCATCATCCCGGCCGGACTGCTGCTGGCCGCGTTCTTCGGTGCGATGCTCGGCGCCCCGACGCTCAAGCTGCGCGGCGATTATCTGGCCATCGTCACGCTGGGCTTTGGCGAAATCGTGCGCATTTTCATGAACAATCTGGATGCGCCGATCAACATCACCAACGGTCCGCAGGGGATCAACCGGGTCGATCCTTTTTCCGTGGCGGGATTCTCGTTCGGCCGCAGCGAGCAGATCCTGGGCTTTCGCATCACCGGCCCGGAAAAGTACTACTACCTGCTCCTGCTGCTGACGATCCTCATCGTGATCGTCTGCGCGCGGTTGCAGAATTCGCGCATCGGTCGCGCCTGGGAGGCCGTGCGCGAGGACGAGATCGCCGCCAAGGCCATGGGCATCAATACCCGCAACATCAAGCTGCTGGCGTTCTCGATGGGGGCGACCTTCGGCGGGCTGGCGGGGGCGATGTTCGCCTCGATGCAGGGGTTCGTCAGCCCCGAGAGCTTCAGCCTGACCGAGTCCATCCTGATCCTGTGCATGGTGGTGCTGGGTGGCATGGGCAATATCCCGGGGGTGATCCTGGGCGCTTTGCTGCTGTCGATTTTCCCCGAGGTGCTGCGCGCCGTGGTCGTCCCCTTGCAGCAGGCGATCTTTGGCGAGGTGGTGTTGGACCCGGATGGCATCCGGATGCTGATCTTCGGCTTTGCGCTGGTGCTGGTGATGATTTTCCGTCCGGCGGGCCTGTGGCCTTCGGCGGTGCGGCGCCGCGAGCTCAGCCGCGGCGCGGAGGGCGGGGCATGAAACCCATGGAACGCGAAAATTCCAGCCACGGCAGCGATCTGCTGCTGGTGGCCAATAAACTGAGCAAGCGCTTCGGCGGCCTGCAGGCCCTGTCGGAGGTGAGCTTTTCGATCCGCAAGGGCGACATCTATGGCCTGATCGGCCCCAACGGCGCGGGCAAGACCACCTTGTTCAATGTCATGACGGGTCTCTACATCCCCGAATCGGGGACCTGCAATTTCATGGGGCGCGAGTTCACGCGCCTCAAGCCGCATCAGATCGCCCAGGCGGGTCTGGCCCGGACTTTCCAGAACATCCGCCTGTTCGGCGCGTTGAGCGCCCTCGAAAACGTCATGATCGGACGCCACGTGCGCACCCATGCGGGTTTGTTCGGCGCGGTGACGCGCAACCGGCGCACCATGGCCGAGGAGGCCGCGATCGAGGCGCGGGCCCGCGAGTTGCTGGATTACGTGGGTATCGGCGAACGCGCCAACGATATGGCGCGCTCGCTGCCGTATGGCGATCAACGCCGCCTCGAAATCGCCCGCGCGCTCGCCACCGAGCCCATGCTGCTCGCCCTGGACGAGCCGGCGGCGGGCATGAACGCCTCCGAAACCCTGGTGCTGCGCCGCCTGATCGAAAAAATCCGCGCCGACGGCGTGACCGTGCTGTTGATCGAGCACGACATGAAACTGGTCATGGGCCTGTGCGACCGGGTCCTGGTCCTGGAATACGGCAAGGTGCTGGCCGAAGGCAAGCCGGCCGACGTGCAGCATGATCCCAAAGTGATCGAGGCCTATCTGGGGGCGGGCGCGGCCGTCGCCACAGGAGATCGCGCATGACGACACCGAATTTGCTGGAGATCCGCCAGCTCGACGTTTCCTACGGCGGCATTCGCGCCGTGCGCGGCCTGGACCTGAGTGTCGGGCAGGGCGAACTGGTGAGCCTGATCGGCGCCAACGGCGCGGGCAAGAGCACGACCCTGCGCGCCATCTGCGGGCTGGTGCCGGCCGCCGGCGGGGAAATCCTCTACGATGGCCGCTCGATCCTGCGACGGCCGGTCTACGAAATGGTCCTCGACGGCTTGGTCATGGTGCCCGAGGGACGCGGCATTTTTGGCCAACTGACCATCGAGGAAAACCTGAGCATCGGCGGCTATACCCGCAAGGACCATGCCGGAGTGCGCGCCACGATCGAGCATGTCTTTGAATTGTTTCCGCGTCTGGCCGAGCGCCGGCGTCAATCGGCGGGCACGCTCTCGGGCGGCGAGCAGCAGATGCTGGCGATGGGCCGCGCCATGGTGTCCAAGCCGCGCCTGCTGCTGCTCGACGAGCCGTCCATGGGGCTGGCGCCCCTGATGGTGGAGAAAGTCTTCGAGGTGGTGCGCGCCATCGCCGCCGAGGGCGTCACCATTCTGCTGATCGAGCAGAACGCCCGCCTCGCGCTGGAGGTCAGCTCGCGCGGCTACGTCATGGAATCGGGCCAGATCACCCTGTCGGGGCCTTCGCGGCAGCTGATCGACGATCCCAAGGTGCGCGCGGCGTATCTGGGAGAGGAGGAGGCGTAGGGCTTGGCTGGCGGGTTGAAGAAGCCTCCGCGGTCATGGCTGGACTTTTCTTCCCCGGCCAAGCAGGATTGAATCCTACTTGATGATGGGAGGCTCCCATGCGAACGGTCGCACCTGCCTATGACGTGCTCAAGGCCGATCCGTCTTGAGTTGTTCCACATCCGGTCATCCGAGCGGTATACGGGCCGCCAAGTGGAGATTCTTGTCATGGGCCTGATCTGGCGCGCTATTTTGCTGTTTTTTCGTTTGGCGCGGCATTCTTCTTGTGTCTGATGGTTGGCGGCCTGTTGCGCGAATTGCTCTTTCATTCTCGTGTCTAAGAGAAGGTGGCAACTGTTCAGGACAGGCTCAGTAACGGAAATAGAACGTGCCGAACTCGGCGGGGTCGTCGGGTCTGCGTTGCGCCTTGGATGATTTCACCAGATCGATGTTGCCGGGGTCGGGTAGGCCCAGTGTCCGAAAAACCTTTTCAGACAGGCGAACGAAAGGCATCCATTGGCGGGCGAGGCTGATGGTCACCAAGCCAAGAAAGCCGTAGACGAATGAAGCGGCATACCCGAAAGGATCGATGACAGCGTCCAAGAAATCCTCTGTTCCCCATACAAGAAACATCATGAACAATCCAAGCATGTTCGACGCGGTCGCCCCAATAAACCACCATTTCACCGCATTCTTGATGTGCCGCGTCCTGGCGCGCGAACAATGCGGATGGAGCGCAACGGTGCGATCCTCCGGCCGCGCGATACCGCCCGCTTCGTAGTGATCGCCAACCCACTCGGCGGCGACGTTCACCCGATCGCCTTCCTTGAATGGACTGCGCCATAGCCAGCCCTTCACGGGCTGGTCATCCAGGTCGAACTCTACATAATCGGCTTGTTCTTCCATATCGTTCGCGCCTGACGCCGTGGCGACCGCCGGGCCGCTCAGGCCGGCAAGGCCCGCCGCAATGGCAACCACGCCCATCCAGCTCCGATCGGGGTCCGTGAAAACGAAACTCGCCGCGGCCCGCGTGCATCGGTAGTTCCTGATCGTGCCGCTGAGTTTGAGCAGTTCGCCTGTCTTGTTCATTTTTCCATCAGCCAATTGGCGCTTGGGCTGAATAAATCCTGGCCCTGCCTGCCGCCCGCCATCAGCCCTGGCCGGTGCTGCCGAAACCGCCGCCGCCTCGGGTGCTGTCGGGAAATTCGCTCACCACCTCGAAGGCGACCTGCTGGACCGGCACGATCACCAATTGCGCGAGGCGCTCCATGGGCTGGAGGGTGTAGGTCTGCGTGCCGCGGTTCCAGACCGACACCATCAGGGGGCCCTGGTAGTCCGAATCGATCAGGCCCACCAGATTGCCCAGCACGATGCCGTGCTTGTGGCCCAGGCCCGAGCGCGGCAGGATCATGCCGGCGTAGGCCGGGTCGGCGATGTGGATGGCCAGGCCGGTGGGCACCAGCCCGGCATCGCCGGGAGCGAGGGTGAGCGGGGCTTCGAGGCAGGCGCGCAGGTCGAGTCCCGCGGAGCCCGGCGTGGCGTAGGCCGGCAGGCAGTCGTTCATCCGGGGGTCGAGGATCTTCAGGGCGATGGATCGCATGGGGTCTCGGGCGGTCGTATGTTGGCGGAAAAGTTGGCGGAAAACGGGACTCAGGCGGGCATACGGCGCGCGATCTCGCGGATCAGCGCGCGCGCGGCCTGCCGTTTGTGTTGCTTGTCCAGGGGGTGGATGCCTGCGTCGTCGTACAGCACCAGACGGGCGGATTCGGCGTCCATGGTGTCCTGGGCGAGGTTGCCGACCATCAGCGGCACCCCCTTGCGCAGGCGCTTGGCCTGGGCGTGCTCGTCGAGGCGGTCGGTCTCGGCGGCAAAACCCACGCACCAGGGGCCGTGCGCCAGAGCGGCCACCTCGGCCAGGATGTCGGGGTTCTGGACGAAGGACAGGGCCGGCGGCTGACCGTCCTGCTTCTTGAGTTTGATGGCGGAGGGTTGGGCCACCGCCCAGTCGGCCACGGCGGCGACGGCGATGAACAGGTCGGCACCGGGCGCGCGCGCCATCACGGCGGCGTGCATCTGCGCGGCCGTGCCGACGTCGATGCGGGTCACGCCGTCGGGGGCGGGCAGGGCGGTCGGGCCGGAGACCAGCTCGACGCTGGCGCCGGCCTCGGCAGCCGCGCGCGCCAGGGCATAGCCCATCCGTCCAGAGGAGCGATTGGTGATGACCCGCACGGGGTCGATGGGCTCGCTGGTGGGCCCCGCCGTCAGCAGCACACGCCGGCCCGCCAGAACCTTGGGCTGGAAATGGGCGATCAACGCATTGAGGATCTGGCTGGGTTCGAGCATACGGCCCGCGCCGGTTTCCCCGCAGGCCTGGTCGCCCTCGCCGGGGCCGAGCAGATGGACGCCATCGGCGCGCAGTTGCGCGGCATTGCGTTGGGTGGCCGGATGGGTCCACATCTCGCGGTTCATCGCGGGGGCGATCAGCAGCGGCACATCGCCGCGCGCCACGCAGAGCGTCGACAGCAGATCATCGGCAAGCCCGTGGGCGAGTTTTGCCATGAAGTCCGCGCTGGCCGGCACGATCAGGACCGCGTCCGCGCCCCGGGTGAGATTGATGTGCGCCATGCTGTTCGGGATGCGCGCATCCAGCGGGTCGCGGTATACCGGGCGCCCGGAGAGCGCCTGCATGGTCGTCGGCGTGATGAAGTGCGTGGCGGCCTCGGTCATGACCACGTCCACCTGGGCGCCCTGATCCAGGATGCGGCGCAGCAGTTCGGCGGATTTGTAGCAGGCGATGCCGCCTGTCAGGCCCAGTACGATGCGCGTGCCGGCGAGTTCGAGCATGAGTGTCTCCGGGGGTTCATGGCGCCGCCTTGCGCCGCCGGGAGCGCATGATCTCGTCGAGGATCAGCAGGCCGGCGCCGCAGGTGATGGCGATGTCCGCGATGTTGAAGGCCGGAAAATACCAGCCCCGCCAGTGAAACAGCAGGAAGTCCACGACGTGTCCGTGCATGACGCGATCGAGGGCGTTGCCCAGCGCGCCGCCCAGGATGCAGGCGAGCGATGCGCAGAACAGGCGTTGTCCCGCATGGGTGTAGAGTAGCCGGAGGATGACGATGGCGGCAATCAGCGCGATGCCGGTGAACAGCCAGCGCTGGCCGCCGTCGCCGTCGGCGAGGAAACTGAAGGCCGCCCCCGTGTTGTAGAGCAGGGTGAGGTCGAATACCGGCAGGACCTCGACCCGTTGGCCATAGACCAGCCAGCCCTCGATGGCCGATTTGCTGATCTGGTCGAGGACGATGAGCGCGCCGGCCAGCGCCAGCCAGCCAGCTATCGAGGCCAGGCGCGCCGGGCGGGCCGGATGGGCCTGATCAGGCATGGCTGCGCGGCTCGCCGCCGCCGAACAGGTTGTCGGTACAGCGGCCGCAGAGCTCGGGATGTGCGGCATCGTGACCCACGTCCGGGCGATGGTGCCAGCAACGGCCGCACTTGGCGTGCGTCGTCGCGCGCACCGCGATCGCCAGCGGCCCCTGCGCCGGATGGACCTCGGCGCGCGAAACCAGGAACACGAAGCGCAGGTCGTCGCCCAGGCTCTCGAGCAGCGCGAGATCCTCGCCCGAAGCCTGGAAGTCGAGCTCGGCTGCGAGCGACGAACCGATCTCGCCGCGCGCGCGCACGGTTTCGATCTCGCGCATGGCCTCGGCGCGGATTTCACGCAGGCGGGTCCAGCGCGCGGCCAGCGCCGGCGCATCGGCTGGCGCGGGTACCAGATGGAACAGGCCGGTGAAGATGCTGGGGGTGGCTTTGCGGCCGTGCAGATCGTCCCAGGCCTCCTCGGCGGTGAAGGACAGGATCGGGGCAAGGAGTTTGAGCAGCGCGTGGGTGACATGGTGCAGCCCGGTTTGCGCCGAGCGGCGGGCGGCGCTGTCGCGGCCCGCGGTGTAGAGCCGGTCCTTGAGGATGTCCAGGTAGAACGCGCCCAGGTCCTCGGAGCAGAAGATCTGCAGGCGCGAGACGGCGGTGTGGAACTCGTAGCGCTCGAAACTGGCCAGCACCTCGGCCTGCATGGCTGCGGTCATGTGCAGGGCGTAGCGATCGATTTCGAACAACTCGTCGACCGGCAGCGCGTCCGTGGCCGGATCGAAATCGACCAGATTGCCCAGCAGGAACTTGAGGGTGTTGCGGATGCGGCGGTAGCTCTCGACGACGCGGTCCAGGATCTGCTTGCTGATCGAGAGCTCGCCGGAGTAGTCCGTGGCGGCGGTCCACAGGCGCAGGATCTCGGCGCCCAGGGTGTCCGAGACCTCTTGGGGATAGATCACGTTGCCTTCGGACTTGCTCATCTTGCGGCCCCGGCCATCGACTACGAAACCGTGGGTGAGCAGGGCTTTGTAGGGCGGCCGGCCATACAGCATGCAGCCGGTCAGCAGGGACGAGTGGAACCAGCCGCGATGCTGGTCCGAGCCCTCCAGGTACAGGTCGGCGGGCCAGGTGAGCTCGTCGGCGTGCGAGCCCTTCATCTGGCGGCCCTGGCCGCCCAGGACGGTGGCGTGCGTGGTGCCCGAATCGAACCACACGTCCAGCGTGTCGCGGTTCTTTTCGTATTGTTCGGCCTCGTCGCCCAGCAGCTCGCGCGGGTCCAGGGACTGCCAGGCCTCGATGCCCTCGCGCTCGACGCGCTGGGCGATTTGTTCGAGCAATTCGAGGGTGCGCGGGTGCAGTTCGCCCGTTTCCTTGTGGACGAAGAAGGCCATCGGGACGCCCCACTGGCGCTGGCGCGACAGGGTCCAGTCGGGCCGGTTGGCGATCATGGCGTGCAGGCGCGCGCGTCCCCAGGCGGGGTAGAACGCGGTCGCGTCCACGCCCGCCAGGGCCAGTTCGCGCAGGCTCGGTCCGCCTTCAGGCTGAAGGTCCATGCCCGCGAACCACTGGCTGGTCGCGCGATAGATGACGGGTGTCTTGTGGCGCCAGCAGTGCATGTAGCTGTGGGTGTGCGATTCGGTGTGCAGCAGCGCGCCCGCGGCCTGCAAGGCCTCGACGATGCGCGGGTTGGCCTTCCAGATCAGCTCGCCGCCGAACAGCGGCAGGCTGTCGACGTAGTGGCCGTTGCCCATCACCGGATTGATGATGTCCTGGTCGGTCATGCCGTGCGCCTTGCACGACAGGAAATCCTCGACGCCGTAGGCGGGCGACGAGTGCACAACGCCGGTGCCCGAGTCGAGCGTCACGTAGTCCCCCAGGTAGACGGGCGAGAGGCGGCGGTAGCCCGGATCGGCGTCATGCAGCGGATGGCGGAAGGCCAGGCCCGACAGGCGCGTGCCCGGCGCCGTGGCGATGGTTTCGCCCGCGAGCCCCCAGCGTTGCAGGCAGGCCTCGGCGAGCTCGGCGGCCACGATCAGCAGCGGGCCGGTGGCGCGGGGCTGCGCCAGCCGCAGCAAGGCATATTCGTGGTCGGGGTGCAGGTTCAGCGCCTGATTGGCGGGCAGGGTCCAGGGCGTCGTGGTCCAGATGACGATGGCGCCCGCGTCGACCTCGCCCGGCAGGCCGAAGGCCTGCGCGATCGCCGCGCGGTCGTCGAAGGCGAAGGCGACGTCGACCGAGGGGTCCTGGCGGTCGGCGTACTCGACCTCGGCCTCGGCCAGCGCCGAGCCGCAATCGAAACACCAGTTCACGGGCTTGAGGCCGCGGAACACATAGCCCTTTTGCATGATCCCCGCCAGCGCGCGCAGCTCGTCGGCCTCATTGCTGTGGTTCATGGTGAGGTAGGGCCGGTCCCAGTCGGCCAGTACACCCAGGCGCTTGAAGTCCTTGCGCTGGCGCTCGATCTGCTCGGCGGCATAGGCGCGCGCCTTGGACTGGACCTCGGCCACCGGCAGGTGCTTGCCGTATTTCTTTTCGATCTGGATCTCGATGGGCATGCCGTGGCAGTCCCAGCCGGGCACATAGTGCGCGTCGAAGCCCGCCAGATCGCGGCTCTTGACGATGATGTCCTTGAGGATCTTGTTGACCGCGTGGCCGATGTGAATGTCGCCGTTGGCGTAGGGCGGTCCGTCGTGCAGGACGAATTTGGGCCGCCCCCGGGCCGCCTCGCGGATGGCGGCATAGACTTTGTTTTCCTCCCAGGCCGCGATCCACCCGGGTTCGCGCTTGGCCAGATTGCCCCGCATGGGGAAGGGGGATTCGGGGAGGTTGAGGGTGTCTCTATAGTCCATGGGAGGCGAAATGGTCGCGAGCGCCTTGCACATCCTTTGCGATGGCGGCGGTCAGGGTGGGTAGATCGGGAAAGGTTTCCTCGTCGCGCAGGAATTTGAGGAATTCGACGCGCACCAGTTTACCGTAGGCGTCCACGCGGCGATCGAGAATGTGCGTCTCGAGCAGCAGGCATCCATCCGAGGAAATGGTGGGGCGCACGCCCAGGCTGGCGACCCCGCGCAGCGGTTCGGGGGCCAGGCCATGCACGCGCACGACGTAGATCCCGGAGCGCGCCGCACAGGGCGCCGGGACGCGCAAGTTCATGGTCGGGAATCCCAGGTCGCGGCCGAGCTTGCGGCCGTGGATCACATGGCCGCTGATCCGGTAGTTGGCGCCCAGCAGCTCGGCGCTGCGTTCGAGATTGCCCACCGCCAGGGCGGTGCGCAGCTCGGTGCTGGAAATCCGCCGACCCTGGCCGTCGACGACTTCGGCCAGGGTCTGGACTTCGAAGCCGTGGATGTCCCCCATCCGGCGCAGCAGCGAGATGTCGCCGCTGCGCTGGTGGCCGTAGCGGAAATCCTCGCCCACCAGCACCCAGCGGGTATTGAGCCCGTCCACCAGCAGGCGGCGGATGAAGTCCTCGGCGCCCATGTCGGCCAGGCGTTGCCGGAAGGGCAGGATGACGATCTGGCGCATGCCGTGTTCGCTGAGGGCCGCGACCTTGTCGCGCAGCGCGCTGATCTGGGTGGGAATGAGTTCGGGCCGGTGCCCCCGCTGCGCGAAGAAGGCCCGCGGGTGCGGCGCGAAGGTCATGACACTGGGCGCGAGGCCGAGCCGCGCGGCCTGGTCGCGGACATGGGCCAGGATGGCCTGATGGCCCCGGTGCACGCCGTCGAAGTTGCCGATGGTCAGGGCGCTGGGCGCCGCCGAGTCGCGCCTGGGCAGGCTGCGATAGAGTCTGGGAGTGGGTTTCACGGACAAGAGTTTACAATTTTGCCTTGATTGTATGTCGGAGGCAGAGACCTTGGCGCAGCAGCCCCCATCCCCCGTGCGTTTTCTCATCCTGATTTCGGGCCGCGGCTCGAACATGCAGGCCATTGTCCAGGCGATCGCCGCGCGCGGCCTGCCCGCCGAGGTATGCGCGGTGCTGGCCAATCGCGCCGATGCCGCCGGCCTGGAATGGGCCCGATCCCGGGGCATTCCGGTCGAGGTCCTGTCGCACCGCGCGTTCGACAGCCGCGAGGCTTTCGATCAGGCCCTGGCGCGGCGCATCGACGCGCTCGCCCCGGATTATGTGCTGCTCGCCGGATTCATGCGCGTGCTGGGCGCGGATCTGGTGCGCCGTTTCGACGGCCGTATCGTCAATATCCATCCTTCGCTGCTGCCTGCCTTTCCGGGCCTGCATACCCATGCGCAGGCCCTGGCGCAGGGCGTGCAGTGGCACGGATGTACGGTACACTTCGTCACGCCCGTGCTGGATCACGGGCCGATCATCGCGCAGGGCGCCATTCCCGTGCTGCCCGGCGATACAGCCGATACTTTGGCCGGGCGCCTGTTGGCGCTCGAGCACCATGTCTACGCCGAGGTCGTGGCCTGGCTGGCCGGGCGGCGGGTCGCCATCGGCGACGACGGTCTGGTGCGGGTGGATGGCGTCGAACGGCGCGCGTTCACGGCCCATGACCTCACACCATAATGGAATCCCATGACGAGTTCTGATCAGCCGCGCCGTCCGCGGCGCAGCCCCGAGAGCGGCACGGACGCTGCGCGCCGCAGTTCGCGGGACGGGCGCGGTTCCCGGGGCCGGCCCGATGCACCGGCCCGGCCCTATGTGATGGCGGCGGCGCGCATCGAGCAAGTGCGTCAGGTCCTGGGCGAGGTTCTGCAGTGGGCGTATCCGGCCGATGCCGTGTTGTCGCACTGGTTCCGCGCCCACCCCAAGGCGGGTGGCCGGGATCGCGGCGAGATCGCCGAGGCGGTCTTCGATGTCCTGCGGCATCTGCGCCGCTACCGGCAGTTTGCGGAAAGCGGCCAGGGGCCGGCGACGCGGCGCCTGGCCATCCTGGGTCTGGCCTCGGTCTGGCCGCGCGCAACCCTGGACGAGGGTCTGGACGAACACGAGGGCGCGTGGCTGGACCACGTGCGCGCCATTGATGCGCGCGCGTTGCCGCCCGCCGTGCGCCTGAGCCTGCCCGACTGGCTGGCCGAACGCCTTGACACTTTCGAGGATGGCGAGGCGCTGTTCGAGGCGCTCAATCATCCGGCGCCCCTGGACCTGCGGGTCAATCCGTTCAAACTCGAACGCGCCGCGCTGCTCGATGCCTGGAACCAGGGTCCCGAGGCGCGCTGGGCGCCGCAGCCCACGCCGTATTCGCCCTGGGGTATCCGTATCCAGGGCCGGCCGCCGGTCAATCGCTGGCAGGCCTTCGAGCGCGGCGAGGTCGAGGTGCAGGACGAGGGCAGCCAGTTGCTGGCGGCGCTGGTCGCGCCCCGGCGTGGCGAGATGGTCATCGATTATTGCGCGGGCGCGGGTGGCAAGACCCTGCTGCTGGGCGCGCTGATGCGCTCGACGGGCCGGTTGTATGCCTTCGACGTTTCGGCCGCGCGCCTGGCGCGCGCCAAGCCCCGGTTCGCGCGCAGCGGCTTGTCGAACATCGTGCCGGTGGTGATCGCCGAACACAAGGATTCCCGGGTGCGCCGTCTTCAGGGCAAGGCGCATCGCGTGCTGGTGGATGCGCCGTGCAGCGGCCTGGGCACCCTGCGGCGCAACCCTGACCTCAAGTGGCGTCAGCATCCCGAGGTCCTGGAGTCCCTGCGCCAGATCCAGGCGCGCATCCTGCGCGAGGCCGCGACCTGCGTCATGCCGGGCGGGCGGCTGGTCTATGCGAGCTGCAGTATTCTGCCCGAGGAAAACGAGGACCAGGTGCGAGCCTTCCTCGACGAACATCCCGAATTCTCGTTGCTGGATGCCGGCGGCATCCTCGCGGACCGCTGCGCGGTGCCGGAGATGGACGGGCCGTTCCTGCGTTTGCGGCCCGACCGTCATGGCACCGATGGTTTCTTTGCCGCTGTGATGCAGCGTGCCAAACCCGGGCCGGGGTGAGCTACACTTTTCTCCATGACTTCGATCGACCAGAGGCAATGTCCATCGCCATGAACGAGATTCTCCATTTCCTGCGAGGCGGCTTGCTGCACTTGAGTGCCTGGGAGCTGGTCGTGGCCGTTCTGGCATTGACGCACGTGACCATCGCGGCCGTGACGATCTTTTTGCATCGCAGTCAGGCGCATCGGGGCTTGGACCTGCATCCGGCCGTTGCGCATTTCTTTCGTTTCTGGCTGTGGCTGACCACCGGAATGGTGACCAAGGAATGGGTGGCCATTCATCGCAAGCACCATGCCAGATGCGAGCGCCAGGGCGATCCGCATTCGCCGGCCGTATTCGGCCTGGCCCGGGTGTTCTTTCGCGGGGCCGAACTCTATCGCGCCGAGGCTGCGAATCCCGAAACCTTGGCCCGCTTCGGTCACGGTACCCCCGATGACTGGATCGAGCGCCGCCTGTATACGCGCCACAGCCTGCTCGGCATCCTGATCATGCTGATCGTCGATCTGGCTCTGTTCGGCGTGATCGGCCTGACGGTGTGGGCGGTCCAGATGGCCTGGATTCCGTTCTGGGCGGCCGGGGTGGTCAACGGTCTGGGCCATGCCTGGGGCTATCGCAACTATGCCTGCCCGGACGACAGCACCAACGTGTCACCCTGGGGGCTGCTGATCGGCGGCGAGGAGCTGCACAACAACCATCATGCCTACGGGACTTCAGCCAAGTTCTCGACCCGGTGGTATGAATTCGATCTGGGCTGGCTGTATATCCGCATTCTCCAGGTCCTTGGTCTGGCGCGGGTCCGGCGGGTCGCCCCGCGTCTGCGTCTGCAACGCGCCGAGGCCGTGCCGATCGAATCCCTGGATGTGGCTCATCTGCAAGGGATCATCGCTCATCGCTACGAGGTTCTAGCCCGCTACAGCCGGGTTCTGAAAAAAGCACTGGCCCGTGAACTCGCCGGCGCCCGGCGGCACCGGGGGGAATGGCGCCTGCTGCGCCGCTGTCGCAAGTCGTTGCTGCGCGAGGACCCGGATCTGCCGCCGGCGCAGCGCGCCGAGATGGATCGCGCCCTGGCCCTGGCGCCGGCGCTCTCGACCCTGGTGCAGATGCGCCGCGAGCTCACCGCCTTGTGGGAATCCTCCAGCGCCAGCAGCGAACAATTGCTGGCCGACCTGCGCGCCTGGTGCCAGCGCGCGCAGCAAAGCCAGATCGAGGGTCTCGAACAATTTTCGCTTCGCCTGCGCCGCTACGCCCTATGATCGATGGTTTGAACGAGCGCCAGCGCGAAGCCGTCACGCAGCCCGCCCGGCATGCCCTGGTCCTGGCAGGCGCCGGCAGCGGCAAGACCCGGGTGCTGACCACCCGCATGGCCTGGCTGATCCAGACGGGGCAGGCCAGTCCCTACGGGCTGCTCGCCGTGACCTTCACCAACAAGGCCGCGCGCGAGATGCTCGCGCGGCTGTCGGCGCTGCTGCCCCTCGATACGCGCGGCATGTGGGTAGGCACCTTTCACGGTCTGTGCAACCGGCTGCTGCGCGCGCACTATCGCGACGCGGGCCTGCCGCAGACGTTCCAGATCCTCGACAACGCCGATCAGCTCTCGGCCATCAAGCGCATGATCAAGACGGCGGGCATCGACGATGAGCGCTTTCCGCCGCGCGATGTGCAGCGCATGATCAACAGCGCCAAGGAGGACGGCCTGCGCCCCTCGGACCTGGATGCGCGCGATCCGCAAGGCCGCCGCCTGGCCGATCTGTACCAGCGCTACCAGGACCAGTGCGAGCGCGAGGGCGTGGTCGATTTCGGCGAACTGCTGCTGCGCGCCTACGAACTGCTGCAGCGCGAGGCGCCGATCCGCGAACACTACCAGCGCCGTTTCCGGCATATTCTGGTGGATGAATTCCAGGACACCAATGTGCTGCAATACCGCTGGCTGATGCTGCTGGCCGGCGCCGACACGCCGGTGTTCGCCGTGGGCGACGACGATCAGTCGATCTATGCGTTTCGCGGCGCCAACGTGGGCAACATGGCGGATTTCGAGCAGCGCTACGCGCGCGGCAACGTGATCCGCCTCGAGCAGAACTATCGCTCCCACGGCCACATCCTGGACGCCGCCAATGCGCTGATCGCACACAACACCCATCGTCTGGGCAAGAATCTCTGGACCGAGCAGACCGAGGGCGAGCCGCTGCGCGTGGTCGAGCAGGCTTCGGATGCGCTCGAGGCGCAGTGGCTGGTCGATGAGATCCGCGCCTTGATCCGCGAGGGGCGGGCGCCGCATCAGATCGCCGTGCTCTACCGCAGCAACGCGCAGTCGCGGCCGATCGAGCATGCCCTGTTTTCCGCGCGCCTGCCGTATCGCGTCTATGGCGGCCAGCGTTTCTTCGAGCGCCAGGAGGTCAAGCACGTCCTGGCCTACTTGCGCCTGATCGACAATCCGCATGACGACACCTCGTGGATGCGGGTGGTCAACCTGCCGACGCGCGGCATCGGCGCGCGTACGCTCGAACAACAGGCCGACCTGGCCGCGCAGTACGGCGTCAGCCTGTTCGGCGCGGTGCCCTACATGGCGGGCAAGGGCGGCACGAACCTGGCGCGTTTCGCCGCGCTGATTCAGAGCATGGCGCACGAGGCGCAATCCCTGGACCTGCCCGAACTCATCGGCCACGTCGTGCACCACAGCGGACTGGAGGCGCACTACCGCGCCGACCGCGAGGGCCAGGACCGGCTGGACAATCTGCAGGAACTGGTCAATGCCGCCGCGGCCTTTGTCGCCGAGGAGGGGGTCCAGGGCCTGGCTGCCGGCCGAATTCCCGAAACCGATGCTCACATGGTGTCAGAGGCCCCGGCGCAGGCGGGTGCGGAAGCCTTCGCGGACGACCTGCCGTTCGGCCCTGGCTCGGCGCCGCCGGCCGCCGTCATGTCGCCCCTTGCGGCGTTCCTCAGCCATGCCTCCCTGGAGGCGGGCGACAATCAGGCCCAGGCGGGCGAGGACGCCGTGCAGCTCATGACGGTTCATGCCGCCAAGGGGCTGGAATTCGATGTGGTGTTCATCACGGGCCTGGAGGAGGGACTGTTTCCCCATGAAAACAGCCTGCTGGACACGGGCGGACTCGAGGAGGAACGCCGCCTGATGTATGTGGCGATCACCCGTGCGCGCGAGCGGCTGACGCTGACGCTGGCGCAAAGCCGCATGCTGCATGGCCAGACGCGCTATGCCATGCGCTCGCGGTTCCTTGACGAGATCCCGGAGGATCATCTGAAATGGATCACGCCGCGCGCCCGCCAGACGCAGGACAGGCCCGTGTGGGCCGGCGCATTCCGGCGCGGCGCGGGCTGGCACGCCGAAGGCGGCAGCGCCTTTGTGCCGCGCACCGCGCGCGCAGCGTCCAGCGGGGTGACGGTGGGCGAGCAGTGCTTTCACATCGGCCTGAGCGTGCGCCACGCCCGCTTCGGCGAAGGCACGGTGGTGAGTCTCAGCGGCGAGGGCCAGGAGGCGCAGGCGCGGATCGAGTTCCGCGATGCGGGGACCAAGACCCTGGCGCTGGGGGTGGCGAAGCTGGAGATCCTCGGATAGCGTCGTGACTGGCGCGCCGGCTTGCCATCGCGCCGGTTTACGCCGTGGCCATCGGCGCCTCAGGCGCGTCCGCGCGCCCAGCGCCGATGCAGCTTCTGTGCAATGGTATCCAGCATGAAGCCCAGCGCGCCGATCAGTACGATCACGGCCATCAGTTCAGAGTAGGCCAGGCGATCGCGGGTATCCAGGATGAAGTATCCCAGGCCGGAACTGACGCCCAGCATTTCGCAGGGGACGAGGATGATCCAGACGATGCCGATCGCCAGACGCAGGCCCGTCAGGATATGGCCCATCGATCCCGGCAGCACGATGCGCCAGAGGATTTCGCGGCGGGTGGCGCTCAGGCTGTGGGCGAGCATCAGCCAGCGGCGATCGAGCTGGCGCACACCGGCGCTGGTGTTCAGGATGATGGGCCATACGGCGGCGAAACTGAGCAGGAAATAGATCGGCGCATCGCCGATGCCGAACAGCATGACCGCGATCGGCATCCAGGACAGCGGCGAGATCATCCGCAGGAATTGGAAGGCGCCGCTGGTCCCCGATTCGAGTTTGCGCGAGTAGCCGACGGCCAGGCCGATGGGAACGCCGAACAGCAGAGCCCAGAACAGGCCCACCGCGACCCGGCGCAGGCTGACCAGCGTATGCAGGGTCAGCGCATTGCCCATGACCAGTTCGCTCAGACTCGTCAGCGCCGCCTGCGGCCCGAACAGCCGGGCCATGCCCTGTTCCTGGCCCATCAGGGCGATGCCGCCCGCCCACAGGGCGAGCAGGGCGAG
The DNA here is from genome assembly GCA_040394755.1 of Castellaniella defragrans. Taxonomy (GTDB): domain Bacteria; phylum Pseudomonadota; class Gammaproteobacteria; order Burkholderiales; family Burkholderiaceae_B; genus Castellaniella; species Castellaniella defragrans_A. Next base: position 73,471 of record JBEBRQ010000001.1, read on the forward strand.
CAGGCCGCAGGCGCTCAGGACGAGGCGCCGGCGGGCGGGGAGGGTCGCAAGCGTGCTCATCAGCTCACCGAGAAGGTTTCTGTGCGGGTGAAGGACTCCGGCAGGCCGAAGGCGGCCATGCCGCCGGCCGCCTGGATCGCCTGCCTGGCGTAGCGGTCGTCGACCAGGTCGCGGGCCACGAAGGCCGGATCGAGGTCTTTGAGGAATTCATTGCGGCCCAGCACGTAGGTCGTCTTCAGCAGCTCGACCAGCTTCTCGGTGTAGCTCGGGAAGGGGTAGGGCTGGAAGTCGATGCGCTTTTCCTGCCAATCGGCATGGCGGATGGCCCCGGTCCGGGCGTATTCGGCATCCCGTTCGGCCGAGGGCAGCAGGACGCGCGCCAGGGTTTCGCGCGTATGCGGCGTATAGTCCGCCGCATTGTCGCGCGAGAGGATGTCCACGGCCTCGCCGCGGTGGTCGCGCGTCCAGGCTTGCGCCTGGACGATGGCGTTGACGACTTTCTGCGACCAGTCAGGGCGCTCCTGCAGGTCGCGCTCGTGCATGGTGACCACGCAGCAGGCGTGATTGCGCCAGACATCGCCCGTGAAGCGCCAGACCTTGCCGGCCCCGAGCAGTTCGGCCATGGCGTTGAAGGGCTCGGCCACGATGTAGCCCGAGATGCGGCGCGACCCCAGGGCCGGCAGCATGTCGCCCGGGGACATCACCACCAGTTTGACTTGCTTGGCGGCGGGTTCGCCCTCGCTGATGAATTCGAGGCCGGCTTGTTGCAGGATGCGCTGCAGGACGATGTTATGGACGGAATACCAGAACGGAATGGCGACGGTGGTGCCGCCCAGGTCCTCCAGCCGGTCGATGTCCGGCAGCACGGTGAGGCAGGAGCCTTCCATGTGGTTCCAGGCGACCACCTTGGCGGGGGACTGGCTGCCATAGCGCGACCAGATCGTCATCGGCATGAGCAGATGCACCACATTGACCTGGCCGGCGAGAAACGCCTCCACGATCTGCGCCCAACTGCGGAAGCGCCGGGGTGTTTCGGTTTGCAGGCCCTGCGCTTCGAACAGTTTGTTGTGGTGGGCGACGAGCAGCGGCGTGGCATCCGTGATCGGCAGGTAGCCGATGCGCACGGGCGCGTCGGGCTCGGCGGCGCGCGCCGCGCGGCCGGCCTGCAGCAGCGGCAGGGCGCCGGCCACAGTGAACAGCGAGGACAGTTTCAGGAATTGGCGGCGGCGCGCCAGGGTGCCCTCGTCGGGGCCGCAGCAGAGATCGAGCAGTTTCATCGGTTTCATATTTTTCGTGTGGGGCGTGTGGCGCGCAGTGCCTGGACGATTTCGACGCGGATCGCGGTGAGGCGCGGATCGACTTCGTCCCGGGGGTGCGGTTGATCGATGGTCCACTGGGCGATCAGGCGGCCGGGCTGTTCGCCGATCAGCAGAATGCGGTCGGCCAGGATCAGGGCCTCGTCGATATCGTGCGTGACGAGGATCGCGGCGGTATCGTGGCGCTGCACAATGCGCAGCAGCAAGGTTTGCATTTCCTCGCGGGTCACCTCGTCCAGGGCGCTGAAGGGCTCGTCCAGCAGCAGGATTTCCGGCTCGCGGGCGAGCGTGCGGGCGAGCGCCGCGCGTTGGGCCATGCCGCCCGAGAGCTCGTCCGGAAAGCGCTTGCGCGCCGCGACCAGATCGACCTCGGCAATGGCGCGCTCGATCCGGCTGGTGCGTTGCGCCGCATCCAGAGCCGGCTGGTGCTTGAAGTCCAGTCCGAAGCCGACGTTTTCCTCGAGGGTCAGCCAGGGCAGCAGGCTCGGGTCCTGGAATACGAAACCCAGCCGGGGATGCGGGCCGCGCAGGATCTGGCCGTCGACCAGGACCTCGCCATGTTCGGCCTTTTGCAAGCCGGCCAGCACGCGCAGCAGCGAGGACTTGCCCGCCCCGCTGGGCCCCAGGATCGCGACGATTTCGCCGCGCCGCAAAGTCAGCGAAAAGTCTCGCAGCACGGTCAGGGGCGCGCCGTGAGGCCGCGGATAGCTCAGGACGATGTCCCGGGCCTCCAGCAGCCTGTCGTCCGTGCGCGTGCCGGCGTGGAGGGGGGCGGTCGACAGGATGTCCATGCGATCAGGCGGCTTGCAGTTCTTCCAGCGCATGGATTTCCTTGCGCAGGTGCTTGAGGGCCGGGGTGACGATGGCGACGAACAAGGCTTCGCGCAGGCGGCGCTGGGCCGGATGACGCATCAGATAGCCCTTAGCGCCGGCGTGCAGGGCGGCGGACTGGGCGGCCCTCAGCGTCAGTTCCGAAGCCAGTGCGCGGGTGCGCAGGATATCCAGCGCCGGGGCTTCGTCATCCAGGTCGGCCAGCGCGCCGACGGTATTGCGAAGGTCGCGCAGCGCGGCTTCCAGTGTCTCGGCCTGGTCGTCCAGGAAAACATTGACATGGGCATGGGTGCCGTTGCTTTCGTGGATGGTTTGCAGGCTGGCCTCGGCGATTCCCAGGCCGATGCCGATCTGCGTCAGGATGAAGGCGGGCTTGATGCGTTCGATGTAGGTCTTGAACTGCTCCGGGTGGGCGATGACGTCGTGCGCCGGGACGAAGGCGTCCTTGAGACGCACGTTGAAGGTGCCCGAGCCCGCCAGACCCGCGAAATCCGGGCAGCCGTGCAGCACCACGCCGGACGCGCCGGGAGGGACGGCGAACATGATGTAGCCCTCGTCCTCGATCGAGGCGGCGACGATGATCAGGTGGCCCTCGCCGATGTTCGACACCCAGGGCAGCGAGCCGCTGACGCGGTAGCCCTCGCCCTCGCGGCGCCCGCGCAGGTTGATGCGCTCGATGCCGGCCAGGTGTTTGACAGCGTTGGACATGCCGGTGCCTGCCAGCAGCTCGCCGGCGGCGATCGGGCGCAGGTAACGCTCGCGCGGCCCCTCGTTCGGCGCGTGCAGCAGATACCAGGCGCAGGCCGACTGGCACCATGTCAGGAAGGCGGTCGAGCCGCAGGCGCGGCCGACGCGGGCGATCGATTCGATCTGCGCGGCCAGGCCCAGCCCCTGGCCGCCGTGGGCGGGGGGAATGGCCGCCGAAAAACCGCCCAGACGCCCGAAGGCCTGGAGGAATTCGCGGGGATACTGGCCTTCATCGATGGCCTGCGCCTGCGGGGCGAGCGCTTCCCGGATCAGGGCGTCGAGGGATTCGCTTTGCGCCGTGGACAATCGTGCAATGCTCATGACCGATGTCTCCGGGATCAGGCGTAGGCCTGAAGTTCGGGGTTGATCGGCGTCCTGGCCAGATTGTTGGCGTAGTTGCACAGGGTGGCGAGGCTGACGCCCAGCACCACGTCCAGCGCGTGGGTTTCGGTATAACCGGCGGCCTTGAACGCGTCGATGGCCTCGTCCGGGACCTGGCCCTTGTTCTCGAGCACGCTCAGGGTGAAGCGCGCCAGGGCATCGAGCTTGGGATCGGCCAGCCCCTGGATGTTGCGCAGGGCCTCCACGAGAGGTTCGGCAAGCTGTAGTTTCTTGTAGGCGATCTTGGTGTGGCCCGCCACGCAGAAGCCGCAGCCGTTGTAGGTCGCCGCCGTGATCTGCACCACCTCGCGCTCGGTGGGCGTGAGGCTGTTGCGGCCATTGATGGCGCCCACGACTTGATAGGTCTCGAGCGCGGTGGGCGCATTGGCGAGGACCCCCAGCAGGTTCGGCAGGAAACCATTGGCCTGCTGCGCGGCGCGCAACCGGTCCTGCGCGTCGGCATGTGCGGTTTCAATGGATTGGATGGTCAGACGGCTCATGATCGGCAAACTCGGAATGAAAGTTGAAACAGTTTTTCATTCTAAGGATGCGGTTCTTTGCACCGAACGAATATAACGGTATTAGATTATTCAGGTTTGGAATATAAAGGTATTCGATTGTTTGACCGGGTGGCGCGTCCGGGGTCAGGCGGGGTCCGGCTCGCGCTCGAGCGCCTCGATGTCTTCCTGCACCGTCAGCCAGTCGTCCTCGAGGGCCTGGTGGGCCTTGCTGAGTTCGCCGTGTTCGGCGAGCAGGCCGGGGCGGACATCCTTGTGCTTATCCGTGTAGAAAGCCGGATCGGCGATCAGCGCGTCGATTTCCTCGAGGCGGGCAGCGGTGCGCGCCATGTCGGCCTCGATCCGTCGCAGGCGTTCCTCCAGGGGTTTGCGCTGCGCCGCGAGCCGCTGGCGCGCCTGGGCCTGGAGGCGGCGCTGCGCCTTGCGGTCCTGCTCGGCGGGCGCATCGGCGCGCGCGTCCTCGCGCGCCTGCGCCCGGGCGGCCGTGCCGCGCCGTTGCAGCCAGTCGCGGTAGTCCTCCAGGTCGCCGTCGAAGGGCTGGACCCGGCCGTCGGCGACGATCCAGAAATCATCCACCGTGGTGCGCAGCAGGTGGCGATCGTGCGACACCAGCAGGACGCTGCCCGGAAATTCCGCGAGCGCGCGCGCGAGGGCCTCGCGCGTATCCACGTCCAGGTGGTTGCTGGGCTCGTCGAGCAGCAACAGATTGGGTTTGCGCCAGACGACGAGCGCCAGCGCCAGGCGCGCCTTTTCGCCGCCCGAGAAGGGCGCCACCGGCGCGTTCACCATATCGCCGCCGAAGCCGAAACCGCCCAGCATGTTGCGCAGTTCCTGTTCGCGCGCCTCGGGGGCGATGCGGGTGAAATGCTGCAGGGGTGTGAGCGTGGGGTCCAGCATGTCGAGCTGCTGCTGGGCGAAATAGCCGATCTCCAGGCCCTTGGCGGGCTGGTAGCGGCCCGTCAGCGGCGCGAGTTCGCGCGCCAGGGTCTTGACCAGCGTGCTCTTGCCCGCGCCATTGACGCCCAGGATGCCGATGCGGCTGCCGCCGCGCACGATCAGGTTGACGTCGCTGAGCACCTGGCGCGGCCCAGCGCCTTCACCGACGTATCCGAGGTCGGCGTTTTCGAGCGTGAGCAGCGTATCGGGCGTCTGCAGCGGCTCGGGCAGGCGGATGTCGATCCCCGATTCCACGGCCAGGGGCGCCAGGGTCTGCATGCGCGCCAGCGCCTTGACCCGGCTTTGCGCCTGCTTGGCCTTGGACGCCTTGGCCTTGAAGCGGTCGATGAACGATTGCAGGTGGGCGGCCTCGCGCGACTGGCGCTCGCGGGTGAGTTGGTTCTGGCGCAAGCGTTCGGCGCGCTGTTCGAGGAAGGCCTCGTAGCCTCCCTTGTAGCGCACGAGCTTGCCCTGGTCGAAATGCAGGATCGTCCGGGCGATCGCGTCGAGGAATTCGGTGTCGTGCGAAATCAGCAGCACCGTGCCCGGATAGGCCGCCAGCCAGCGTTCCAGCCAGAGCATGGCGTCCAGGTCCAGGTGGTTGGTCGGCTCGTCGAGCAGCAACAGGTCCGAAGGCGCCATGAGTGCGCGCGCCAGGGCGATGCGCATCTGCCAGCCGCCCGAAAAACTCTCGACGGGACGTCCCCATTCGCCGGGCGCGAAGCCCAGCCCGGCCAGCAGTTGCTCGGCGCGTGACGGCGCGCTCCAGGCATTCGCCTCGACCAGCGCAGCCTCGATCTCGGCGATCGCCTGGCCATCCTCGTCGGGCGTCGCCGCGCGGCTGGCCTGCAGCGCGCGCAGATGGACGTCGCCATCGATCACGAATTCGCGCGCCGGCCTGCCGGTGTCGCGCAGGATCTGCTCCACGCTGGCGATGCGCCAGCCCGGGGGAATCTCGAGTGTGCCGGCGTCGGCGTCGATCTCGCCGCGCAGCAGGGCGAACAGGGTGGACTTGCCGGCGCCGTTCTTGCCCACGAAGCCCACGCGCTCGCCGGGATGCACGACGAATTCGGTATCCTCCAGCAGGACCTTGACGCCGCGCCGGAGGGTCAAGCCGTTGGCGCGGATCACGATTCGAACTGCTCGCGCTGGAGCAGCAGGATCTGGTCGCAGGTCGCCTCGGTTGCGATCCACACGGGCTCGAGCGCCGGGAAGGCCGCCTCGAAATGCGCCCGTTCGTGGCCGATCTCCAGAACCAGCAGGCCCTCCGGCGCGAGGAAGCGCGGCGCATCGCGCACGATGCGCCGCACCAGATCCATGCCGTCGGCGCCGCCGGCCAGAGCCAGGGGCGGCTCATGCCGGTATTCGGGCGGCAGCGCCGCCATGGACTGCGCGTTCACGTACGGGGGATTGCAGAGGATGATGTCGTAGCCCGTGCCCGCGGGCACCTGATCGAAGCCATCGCTGTACAGCGCATGGACCCGGTCCTCCAGGCCGTGGAGCGCGATGTTGGAGCGCGCGACCTCCAGCGCGCCATGCGAAATATCCACCGCATCGACCTGCGCGGATTCAAAGGCCTGGGCGGCCAGGATCGCGAGGCAGCCCGAGCCGGTGCACAGATCCATCACCCGGCTGACCGCCTCGGGCTCGGCGACCCAGGGCGACAGCCCATCGGCCAATAGTTCCGCGATCGGCGAGCGCGGCACGATCACGCGCTCGTCCACCAGAAAACGCTGCCCCTGCAGCCAGGCTTCGCCCGTGAGATAGGCAGCAGGCTTGCGTGTGATGATCCGTTGCTGGATCAGGTCGATGCAGCGCTGGCGCTCGCGCTCGAGCAGGCGGGCGTCGAGAAAAGGCTCCAGCGTGTCCAGTGGCAGGTGCAGGCCATGCAGCAGCAGGTAGGCGGCCTCGTCCCAGGCATTGTCGCTGCCGTGGCCGAAATGCAGGCCGGCGGCATGAAAACGGCTGATGGACCAGCGCAGCAGATCGCGCAGCGTGAGCAGTTCTGAATATGTAGAGGCCATGGATTGTCTCGGAGTCAGGCGCCGGAGGCTCAGGGCGCGTCCGGCAACAGGCGCTCGAGGGTGCGCCGGTAGATGTTCTTGAGGGGGGCGAGCGTGTCGAGGCGGATGTGCTCGCCCGCCTGATGGATGGTCGCATTGATCGGGCCGAACTCGACGACTTGCGGGCAGATCTGCGCGATGAAGCGCCCATCCGAGGTGCCGCCGGTGGTCGAGAGCCCGGCCTGGATGCCGGTTTCGTCCAGGATCGCCGCCTGCAGCGCATCACACAGCGCGCCCCGGGGCGTGAGAAAGGGCAGGCCGCTGATGGTCCAGTCCAGACCGTATTCCAGGCCGTGGCGATCCAGGATCGCGGCGACGCGCGCCTGCAGATCCTGCGGCGTGCTGGCGGTGGAAAAGCGGAAATTGAACTCCAGCACCGCCTCGCCCGGGATCACATTGCCCGCGCCGGTGCCGGCGCGCATGTTGGAAACCTGGAAAGTGGTCGGCGGGAAATAGTCGTTGCCCTCGTCCCAGCGCGTGCCGGCCAGCTCGGTCAGGGCGGGCGCGACCGCGTGGATCGGATTGCGGGCGAGGTGGGGGTAGGCCACGTGGCCCTGGATGCCGCGCACCGTCAGACACCCGGACATCGAGCCGCGACGGCCGTTCTTGATCGTGTCGCCCAGCGCCTCGCCGCTGGTGGGCTCGCCCACGATGCAGTAGTCCAGGGCCTCGGCGCGCGCGCGCAGCCGCTGGCAGACATGCGTGGTGCCCTCTGTGGCGGGGCCTTCCTCGTCCGAGGTGATCAGCAGCGCGATCGAGCCCCGATGGCGGGGATGGGCGGCGATGAACTCCTCGGCGGCGACGATGAAGGCCGCGATCGAGGATTTCATGTCGGCCGCGCCTCGGCCCACCAGCAGGCCGGCGCGTTCGGTGGGTTGAAACGGCGGACTTTCCCAGTCATCGAGAGGGCCTGGGGGAACCACATCGGTATGCCCGGCAAAGACCAGGACGGGCCTTTCGGTGCCGCGCCGCGCCCACAGATTGGACACCGCGCCGCTGTCCATGGTTTCGCAGGCAAAGCCCAGAGCCCCGAGTCTTTGCGCGATCAGGGCCTGGCAGCCCGCGTCGTCGGGCGTCACCGAAGGCCGGGCGATCAGCGCCTCGCACAGGGCGCGCACGGGCGAGGCGGACATCAGGCCCTCAGCAGGTCGTTGATGCTGGTCTTGGCACGGGTCCGGGCGTCGACGCGCTTGACGATCACCGCGCAGGCCAGACTGTGGCTGCCATCGGCCGCCGGCAGCGAGCCCGGGACCACCACCGAGCCGGCAGGCACCCGCCCATAGCTGATCTCGCCGGTCGCGCGGTCGTAGATCCGGGTGCTTTGTGAAATGAACACCCCCATGGCCAGCACCGAGTTTTCCTCGACGATCACACCCTCGACGACCTCGGAGCGGGCGCCGATGAAGCAGTTGTCCTCGATGATGGTGGGGCCGGCCTGCAAGGGCTCGAGCACGCCGCCGATGCCGACGCCGCCAGACAGGTGCACGTGGCGCCCGATCTGGGCGCAGGACCCCACCGTGGCCCAGGTGTCGATCATGCTGCCTTCGCCGACATAGGCGCCGATATTCACGTAGGACGGCATCAGCACCACGTCGCGGGCGATGTGGGCCCCCCGGCGGACCGTGGCGGTGGGCACCGCGCGAAAGCCGCCGCGCTGGAAATCCTCGGGGCCGTAGTCCTGGAATTTGAGGGGCACCTTGTCGTAATAGAGCTGGGGCGCCTGTCCCATGAGCCGGTTGTCCTCGAGCCGGAACGACAGCAGAACCGCCTTTTTGATCCATTGATGCACCTGCCAGGCGCCGTCGATCTTTTCGGCGACGCGCAGCGTGCCGTCATCCAGGTCGGCGAGGGTTTCGGCGACTGCCGCGCGGATCGTGGGGGAGGCTTGTGCGGGGGATAGGGACGCGCGGTCCTCCCAGGCGGCTTCGATGATGTCCTGACGTGGGGTTGGGCTCATAGTGGGTTCGTGGTGCGCACGCCGCATTGGCGCGGATGCGGGGGCTCGGAACCGCGCCCCCGCAAAGATTGCGGGGAAAGGGTGTATTGTAGCGGATGCCTGGGGGTGATCCGTGGCCCGGAAGTACCCTTTGTCATTGATGGGGTACGGCCGGGATCGGTGCTCATGGTGCCTGGATTTCGTGGTGCGAACGGAGAGACTCGAACTCTCATACCTTGCGGCGCCAGAACCTAAATCTGGTGCGTCTACCAATTCCGCCACGTTCGCACGGCAAGCCGAACATTATAACGGGATTTGCCCCGTCTCCCGGCGTATCCGCGAGCAATCCCCGTTTCCGCTAAAATACATCGTTTACCGTCCCATTTCCTTATCTCAGTAGGTTCCGAATGCAGCCTGTGGTTGAAAAATTGTCCGGCCTCGAGCGCCGAGTCGATCTGAGCGTGTCCGTCGCCGACGTCGAAAAAGAGGTCCAGGCGCAACTCAAGCGCGTCGCCCGCACCGCCAAGATCCAGGGCTTCCGCCCCGGCAAGGCGCCCCTGTCGGTCATCGAGCGCAGCCACGGTCCCAGCGTGCGCTACGATGTGATCAATTCCGAGATCGGCAAGTCTCTGGACAAGGTCATCAGCGAGGCCAAGCTGCGCGTGGCCGGTACGCCCAGTCTCGAGCCCAAGACCGAAGGGGTAGAGGATGGCGTGATGGCGTTCTCGGCGATCTTCGAGGTCTATCCCGACGTCGAATTGCCCGATCTGGCCTCGCTCAAGATCACCCGCAGCGAGGTCGAAGTGGGTGACGCCGAGGTGCAAAAAACCATCGACATCCTGCGCAAGCAGCGCACGATCTTCAAGCCCGCGGACGGTCGCGCCGCCCAGAACGGCGATCGCGTGACCCTGGATTTCGTGGGAACCATCGACGGCGTGGCCTTCGAAGGCGGCACCGCCACCCAATTTCCCTTCGTGCTGGGTCAGGGCCACATGCTGCCCGAGTTCGAGCAGGCCGTGACCGGCATGCAGGCCGGCGAGGAAAAGACTTTCCCCCTGACATTCCCGGCCGATTACGGCAGTGCGACGGTTGCCGGCAAGACCGCCGAATTCCGGATCACGGTGACTGAGGTTGCCGAGCCTGAGCTGCCCGAGCTCGATGCCGATTTTGCCAAGGCTCTCGGCCAGGCCGAAGGCGACGTCCAGGCCCTGATCGCCGATGTGCGCGGCAACATCGAACGCGAGGCCAAGGCCCGCGCCAAAAATCGGACCAAGGCCAGCGTCATGGACGCCCTGGCCGCCGCCTGCCAGTTCGACCTGCCCAAGGCCCTGGTCGAGAACGAAATCGTCAACCGCACCGCCGCCGCGCGCGAGGAACTCAAAAACCGCGGCCTGCCCAACGCGGACACGATCCCCATTCCTAAGGATACGTTCAAGGCCGAGTCCGAGCGTCGCGTCCGTCTGGGCCTGCTGGTTGCCGAATTGATCAAGACCGCCGCCCTGCAGGCCAAGCCCGAGCAAGTGCGCGCGCGCATCGAGGAAATGGCCCAGAGCTACGAACAGCCGGCGCAGGTCGTCGCCTACTACCTGGCCGACCGCCAGCGCCGTGCCGAGATCGAGTCCCTGGTGCTCGAGGACAATGTCGTCGACCACGTCCTCGCCAGCGCCCAGGTAACCTCCGAGCAAGTCGATTTCGATACCTTGATGGGGACCCGTTGATATGTCCAGGTTTACCGATTTCTATGCGGCCATGCATGGCGGGGATTCGGTAGTCCCGACCGGGCTGGGTTACGTTCCCATCGTCATCGAGCAGTCCGGCCGGGGCGAGCGCTCCTACGATATCTACTCGCGCCTGCTGCGCGAGCGGGTGGTCTTTTTCGTGGGGCCGGTCAACGACCAGTCGGCCAATCTGGTCGTGGCGCAATTGCTGTTCCTGGAATCGGAAAATCCTGACAAGGACATCTCGCTGTACATCAATTCGCCGGGCGGGTCGGTGTATGCGGGCATGGCGATCTTTGACACCATGCAGTTCGTCAAGCCCGATGTGTCGACCCTCTGCACGGGGCTCGCCGCCAGCATGGGTGCATTCCTGCTGGCCGCTGGCGCCAAGGGCAAGCGCTATGCCTTGCCCAATTCGCGTATCATGATTCACCAGCCTTCGGGCGGCGCCCAGGGGCAGGCCTCCGACATCCAGATCCAGGCTAAGGAAATCCTCAGCCTGCGCGAGCGCCTGAACCGCATCCTGGCCGAACGCACGGGGCAGGATATCGAGCGCATCGGTGTGGACACCGAGCGCGATAATTTCATGTCGGCCGACGATGCGCGGGAATACGGTTTGATCGACAAGGTCCTGGTTTCACGCGCCGACGAGGCGAGTCGAGTATAGATCTATGACAGAAAAGAAAGGTTCCGGCGACGAAAAGACGCTGCATTGCTCCTTTTGCAACAAGAGCCAGCACGAAGTCCGCAAGCTCATCGCCGGCCCCTCGGTGTTCATCTGCGATGAATGCATCGATCTGTGCAACGAGATCATCCGCGAGGAAACCCAGGAGGCCGCGCGCGAGGCGGTGCGCAACGAATTGCCCGCCCCGCACGAGATCAAGGCGTTTCTCGACAGCTATGTCATCGGCCAGGAAACGCCCAAGCGCAACCTGGCGGTCGCGGTCTACAACCACTACAAGCGTATTCGCTACGCTGACGCCAAGGGGGGCGATGTCGAGCTCTCCAAGAGCAACATCCTGCTGATCGGACCGACCGGTTCGGGCAAGACCCTGCTCGCGCAGACCCTGGCGCGCCTGCTGAACGTCCCCTTCGTCATGGCCGACGCGACGACGCTGACCGAGGCGGGGTATGTGGGCGAGGATGTGGAAAACATCATCCAGAAGCTCCTTCAGAACTGCAACTACGAGATCGACAAAGCCCAGCGCGCGATCATCTATATCGACGAAATCGACAAGATCGCGCGCAAGTCCGACAATCCGTCCATTACCCGCGATGTCTCGGGCGAGGGCGTGCAGCAGGCTTTGCTCAAACTCATCGAGGGCACGATCGCCTCGGTGCCCCCGCAGGGCGGGCGCAAGCATCCCAACCAGGACTTCGTCCAGGTCGACACGACCAATATCCTGTTCATCGTGGGCGGCGCCTTCGACGGCCTGGAAAAAATCATCCGCGACCGCAGCGAGCGCTCCGGGATCGGTTTCTCCGCCTCGGTGCGCGCCAAGACCGAACGTGGCGTGGGCGAGCTCTTTGCCGAGGTCGAGCCCGAGGATTTGATCAAATTCGGATTGATCCCGGAGCTGGTCGGCCGTCTGCCGGTCATCGCCACGCTCGAGGAGCTGCAAGAGGACACTCTGGTGCGTATCCTGACCGAGCCGCGCAATGCGGTGGTCAAGCAATTCCAGAAGCTTTTCGAGATGGAGGACGTCCAGCTCGAGGTCACGCCCGAAGCGCTGATCGCGATCGCCCGTCGCGCCATCAAGCGCCGCACTGGCGCGCGCGGCTTGCGCTCCATCATCGAGCAGGCCCTGCTCGGCACCATGTACGACCTGCCGTCGCGCCGCGATGTCAATCGCGTGATCCTCGATGAGGATGCGGTCGAGGGCGACAAGCCGCCCACGCTCGTCACCGGACCGCGCGCGAGCCACGGCGCGGACGACAAGCCCCTGCGCACTGCGGCCGCGTGAGTCCACCGATCTGGAAAATCCCCTTATACTGAACTGGCGGCGAGGCCTTGAAACCCCGCCGCCAGTCGCCATATAACTCGCAGGCAATGCACGCAAAAGAGGAACTCCGCGTTTCCTTTTGCATCCGGAAGTCATCAGTTTTAAGGAAGCAACCATGTCTGCAACCCAGATCCTTGCTCAGGAGCCCGTCGAGCTCCCGCTGCTGCCCCTGCGGGACGTCGTGGTGTTCCCACACATGGTCATCCCGCTTTTCGTGGGGCGGCCCCGTTCGATCAAGGCGCTCGAGATCGCCATGGAGGGGGGCAACAGCATCATGCTGGTGGCCCAGAAATCCGCGGTCAAGGACGAGCCATCGCCCGAGGATCTCTACGAGATCGGCTGCGCCGCCAGCATCCTGCAGATGCTCAAACTGCCCGACGGGACGGTCAAGGTCCTGGTCGAGGGTTTGCAGCGCGCGCGCGTTCTCGAGGTGTCGGACGCCGAAACCCATTTCACGGCGCGCGTGACCGGCGTCGATGAGGATCTTTCGCAGAACGCCGAGGCTGAGGCCCTGCGCCGGGCGGTGATCGCGCAGTTCGAGCAGTACGTCAAGCTCAACAAGAAAATCCCTCAGGAAATCCTGACCTCGCTCTCCGGCATCGAGGAGGCCGGGCGTCTGGCCGACACCATCGCCGCGCATCTGCCTCTCAAGATCGAGCAAAAGCAGGTCATGCTCGAAACCACCGGCACCGCCGCGCGTCTCGAGGCCCTGCTTGCCCAGCTGGAGGCCGAGATCGACATTCTCCAGGTCGAAAAGCGCATTCGCGGCCGCGTGAAAAAGCAGATGGAAAAGAGTCAGCGCGACTACTACCTCAACGAGCAGGTCAAGGCCATCCAAAAGGAACTCGGCGAGGGCGAGGAGGGCGCCGACATCGAGGAAATCGAGCGCAAGATCGCCGATGCCCATCTGCCCAAAGAGGCGCAGAAAAAGGCCGGCGCCGAGCTCAAGAAACTCAAGCTCATGTCGCCCATGTCCGCTGAGGCGACCGTGGTGCGCAACTACATCGATACACTGGTGGGTCTGCCGTGGCGCAAAAAGAGCCGCGTCAGCAACTCCATCAAGAACGCCGAGGAGGTCCTCGACGCGGATCACTACGGCCTGGAAAAGGTCAAGGAGCGCATCCTCGAATACCTCGCCGTGCAACAGCGTGTCGACAAACTCAAGGCGCCGATCCTGTGCCTGGTCGGGCCTCCGGGCGTGGGCAAGACCTCGCTGGGCCAGTCCATCGCGCGCGCGACCAATCGTAAATTCGTGCGCATGGCTCTGGGGGGCGTGCGCGACGAGGCCGAGATCCGGGGCCATCGCCGCACGTACATCGGCTCGATGCCCGGCAAGATCCTGCAGAACATGGCCAAGGTCGGCGTGCGCAATCCGCTGTTCCTGCTCGACGAGATCGACAAGATGGGCGCGGATTTCCGCGGCGATCCGTCCTCGGCCCTGCTCGAGGTGCTCGACCCAGAGCAAAACCATACCTTCCAGGATCACTACATCGAGGTCGATTTCGACCTGTCGGATGTGATGTTCGTGGCGACCAGCAACACGCTCAACATTCCGCCTGCGCTGCTCGACCGCATGGAGGTCATCCGGCTATCGGGTTACACCGAGGACGAAAAGACCCACATCGCCTTCGACCACCTGCTGCCCAAGCTCATGAAGAACAACGGCGTGCAAAAGGGCGAGTTGACCGTCACCGAGGACGCGGTGCGCGATATCGTGCGCTATTACACGCGCGAGGCGGGCGTGCGCGCCCTCGAACGCGAGATCTCCAAGGTCTGCCGCAAAGTCGTCAAGCAATTGCTCTCGGCCAATCCAGTGACGCGCGGCCGCAAGCCGGGCGCGATTACCCAGCGCGTCACGGTCGATGCTGGCAATCTGGGCGATTACCTGGGCGTGCGCCGCTATACCTTCGGTATCGCCGAGAAAGCCGATCGCGTGGGACTGGCGACCGGCCTGGCCTGGACCGAGGTGGGCGGCGAATTGCTGACCATCGAGGCGGCGGATATGCCCGGCAAGGGCGCAGTGCTGCGCACCGGCTCACTGGGCGATGTGATGAAGGAATCCGTCGAGGCGGCGCGCACTGTGGTGCGCGCGCGCGCCCAGAAATGGGGCATCGCCAACCAGGCCTTCGAAAAGCGCGACCTGCACGTGCACTTCCCCGAGGGCGCGACGCCGAAGGACGGGCCTTCGGCGGGCATCGCCATCACCACGGCCATGGTATCGGCGTTCACGGGGATTCCGGTGCGCTCGGACGTCGCCATGACGGGCGAGATCACGCTGCGCGGCGAGGTCCTGGGAATCGGCGGCCTCAAGGAAAAACTGCTGGCAGCCCATCGCGGCGGGATCAAGACCGTCATGATCCCCGAGGAAAACGTCAAGGATCTGGTCGAGGTTCCCGACAACGTCAAGAACCACCTGGACATCATTCCGGTGCGCTGGATCGACCGGGTTCTCGAGGTGGCCTTGCAGCGCATGCCCACGCCCCTGTCCGACGAGGAGGTGGCGCGCCTCGCCGCCGAGGCGGTGGCAACCGCGCGTCCGACCGAGGCCGGCAACGGCGATATGATCAAGCACTGAGGGCCGGGCAACGGTGAAAGAAACGGGACGGGAAACCGTCCTGTTTTTTTGTTGGCGCCGTCAGTGCAGGGCGTCGGTGCGGATCAGGCCCACCGCGATGCCCTCGAGGGCGAAGTCGTCGCCGGGGCCGACGAGGATGGGCTGGAAGTCGGGGTTTTCGGGCAGCAGGCGCAGGCGGCCGCCCTGGCGGTCGAGGCGCTTGACCGTGACGTCGTCGCCCAGGCGCGCGACGACGATCTGCCCGCTGCGGGCCTCGGGGCTGCGCCGGACCGCCAGCAGGTCGCCGTCGAGGATGCCGGCATCGCGCATACTGGCGCCGCGCACGCGCAGCAGATAGTCCGGTGTTTGCGCAAACATGCCTGTGCCCACCGGAATCTCGCGCTCGACGTGCTCGGCGGCGAGGATGGGATGGCCGGCCGCCACGCGCCCGACGATGGGCAGCAGCAGGTGATCGGCCGCCTGGACGAGGCGGGGGCCGGCTGCGGGCGGAACCCTGGCAATGGTCTGATCCGGCGAAGGGGCCGGGTCCTGGTTGCCCTCGATGAGCTGGATGCCGCGCGAGGTGCCGGCCGACAGGCGGATCACGCCTTTGCGCGCCAGGGCGCGCAAATGATCCTCGGCGGCATTGGCCGAGCGAAAGCCCAGGGCGTCGGCGATTTCCGCGCGGGTCGGCGGGCGGCCATTCGCAGCGATGGCCTGGCGGATCAGGCCGAGGATCTGGGATTGCCGTGCGGTGAGCTTGAGGGCCATGGCCATGGGCTGTATATAAACACAGTCGCAATTGTGGCCGATGGCGCAGCAAAAGGCAAGCCGCCCGGAGGGCGGCTGGTCGGGGATATGTCCGCCAGCGCCCGCCGGCGCTGGCGGGACGGCATCAGCCCTTGATGACTTGCGCGATGGCCTTGGCGACGTAGTCGATATTGCCGCTGTTCAGGGCGGCAACGCAGATGCGACCGCTGCCGACCGCATAGATGCCGAATTCCTCGCGCAGGCGCTCGACCTGGGCCTTGCTCAGGCCCGAGTACGAGAACATGCCGCGCTGCGTCATGACGAAACTGAAATCCTGGTCGACGCCGGCGGCCTGGATTTTTTCGACCAGTTGGCGGCGCATGTCGCGGATTCGCTCGCGCATACCGGCGAGCTCGTTCGCCCAGGTCGCGTAGAGCTCGGGCGTATTGAGCACCAGCGACACGATGGCGCCCCCGTGGGTCGGGGGATTGGAATAGTTGGTGCGGATGACGCGCTTGAGCTGGCTGAGCACGCGGGCGCTTTCGTCGTCGCTGCCGGTCACCAGCGTCAGGGCGCCGACGCGCTCACCGTACAGGGAAAACGATTTCGAGAAGGACGAGCTGATGAACATGGTCAGCCCCATGTCGGCGAACAGGCGCACCACGCTGGCGTCCTCCTCGATGCCCGTGCCGAAGCCCTGGTAGGCGATGTCGAGGAAAGGGACGAGCCGGCGGGCCTGGATGGTCTGCGCGATTTGCGCCCATTGCCCGGCGGTGGGGTCCACGCCGGTGGGGTTGTGGCAGCAGGCGTGCAGCACCACGATCGTGCCTGCCGGCAGGGCCTCGAGCGAGGCAAGCATACCCGCGAAGTTGAGCCCGTGCGTCGCGGCATCGTAGTAGTCGTAGCTGACGACCGGGAAGCCCGCGGCCTCAAACAGGGCCTGGTGATTGGCCCAGCTCGGGTTGCTGATGGCGACCTGGGCGTTGGGCAGAAGCAGGCGCAGGAAGTCGGCGCCGACCTTGAGCGCGCCCGTGCCGCCCAGGGTCTGGACGGTCAGGGAGCGGTGTTCGGCCATCAGCGGCGAATCCTTGCCCAGCAGCAGGGTCTGCGCGCCGGTGTTATAGCCGGGGATCCCGTCGATCGGCAGATAGTTGCGCGGCTCGGCGCGTTCGAACAGGCGGGTTTCGGCCTGGCGCACGGCATTCAGCAGGGGGATGCGGCCCTGGTCGTCGTAGTACACGCCCACGCCAAGATTGACCTTGGTGTCGCGGGGGTCGGCCTTGAATTGTTCGTTCAGGCCCAGGATGGGGTCGCGCGGGGCGAGTTCGACGGAAGCGAAAAGGGAGGACATGTCGGTTTTGGAGGGAAGGCTAGGGAAGGGTGTGAAAAGAGGATGGGAAGCCGGTTTTTGTCGCGACAGGCAATGGTGTGATAATAAGGGGTTTCCCGAAGGGGTGTCCAGTTGTTCCCCGGCGATTCGGCGGGCCGGCAGCCAGGCCTGAGCCGGTGCGCGGATGCCGGACTTCGGGATGTTTTCACAGGGATCGCCCATGACCCAGGCCGCACCCGGATTCGTCCGGTTCCCGGACAGTCCGTTCCAGCTCTACCAGCCGTATCCGCCCGCCGGGGATCAGCCGGCCGCGATCGACGCCCTCGAGGAGGGGGTGCGCGACGGCCTGATGTGCCAGACCCTGCTGGGCGTGACGGGATCGGGCAAGACCTACACCATGGCCAACCTGATTGCCCGCACCGGCCGGCCGGCCATCGTCCTGGCGCCCAACAAGACCCTGGCGGCCCAGCTGTATTCGGAAATGCGCGAGTTCTTTCCGCGCAACGCCGTGGAATATTTCGTGTCCTACTACGATTACTATCAGCCCGAGGCCTATGTGCCCTCGCGCGATCTGTTCATCGAAAAGGACTCCTCGATCAATGAGCACATCGAGCAGATGCGCCTGTCGGCGACCAAGAGCCTGCTCGAGCGCCCCGACACCATCATCGTGGGCACGGTGTCCTGCATCTACGGTATCGGCAATCCCGGGGACTATCATGCGATGGTCCTGACCCTGCGCAAGGGCGACCGCATTGCCCGCCAGGAGATCCTCGCCCGGCTGGTGGCGATGCAGTACGAGCGCAACGACGCTGAATTCGCGCGCGGGGTGTTCCGCGCGCGTGGCGAGGTCATCGATGTGTTTCCAGCCGAGCACGCCGAGCAGGCCTTGCGGATCACGCTGTTCGACGATGAAATCGAATCGCTCGATCTGTTCGATCCGCTCACTGGAAAGGTCGTGCAGCCGCTGCTGCGTTTCACGATCTTCCCCAGTTCGCACTACGTCACGCCGCGCGAAACGGTGCTGCGGGCCATCGAGACGATCAAGGCAGAGCTGCGCGAGCGCCTGGATGCGCTCGTGGCCGAGAACAAGCTCGTCGAGGCCCAGCGGCTCGAGCAGCGCACCCGCTTCGATCTCGAGATGTTGCAGGAACTCGGTTTCTGCAAGGGGATCGAAAACTATTCCCGCCACCTCTCGGGCGCGGCGCCGGGCGAGCCGCCGCCCACGCTGATCGACTATCTGCCGGCCAATGCCCTGATGTTCATCGACGAGAGCCACGTGACCATCGGCCAGTTGGGCGGCATGTACCGGGGCGACCGTTCCCGCAAGGAAACGCTGGTGCAGTTCGGATTTCGCCTGCCTTCGGCGCTGGACAACCGGCCGCTGCGCCTCGAGGAGTTCGAGGCGCGCATGCCGCAGTGCGTGTTCGTGTCGGCGACGCCGGGGGCCTACGAGGCTGAACATGCCGATCAGGTGGTCGAACAACTGGTGCGGCCCACCGGACTGGTGGACCCCGAGGTGGATCTGCGCCCGGCCGTCACCCAGGTCGACGATCTGCTGGGCGAGGCCAAGCTGCGGGTGGCCCGCCACGAGCGCGTCCTGGTGACGACCCTGACCAAGCGCATGGCCGAGGACCTGACCGAGTATCTCGGCGAAAACGGCCTCAAGGTCCGCTACCTGCATTCCGACATCGATACGGTCGAGCGCGTCGAGATTATCCGCGACCTGCGCCTGGGCGCTTTCGACGTGCTGGTGGGTATCAACCTGCTGCGCGAGGGGCTGGACATCCCCGAGGTTTCACTGGTGGCCATCCTGGATGCCGATAAAGAGGGCTTCCTGCGTTCCGAGCGCAGTCTGATCCAGACCATGGGCCGGGCGGCGCGCAATCTCAATGGCCGGGCGATCCTGTATGCTGACCGGGTCACGGATTCGATGCGCCGCGCCATGGAGGAAACCCGCCGCCGCCGCGAACGGCAGCTCGCCTTCAATGAGGAACACGGCATTACCGCGCGCGGCGTCAGCAAGGCGGTGCGCGATCTGATCGACGGGGTTTCGGTCGCGGCTCCCGGACGCCAGACCGTCACCGCATCGTACGATGCAGCCGCCTTGCGCGACGAAAAAGCCCTGGCGCGCGAAATCCGCCGCCTCGAGGAAAAGATGCTGGATCATGCCCGCAACCTCGAGTTCGAGCAGGCTGCCGCCGCTCGCGATGCCTTGAGGGCGCTCAAGGACCAGGCCTTGCTGTCCTAGTGCCGTGTCCGGCGTCCCGGGTGTGAGGAAAACCCGACGGTCGGCATCCCGCCTGGACATTTCGGCAGATCTGGCGCGGTATCCGGCCTGACGGCAAAAGCGGGATTTCTCTTTACCTTGAAAAGAGAGCATTACGCTATGAGAACCCTCTGAAATTACTTGCTAATTTCCGGGTTTTCCCGCACACTTTCATCTATCATGAATAAAGTACTTTTTGTCTGTACGGGCAACATCTGCCGTTCCCCTAGCGCGCAAGGCGTCTTTCAACACATGATCGACGAGGCGGGCCTGGCGGATGTGGTTGGTGTCGATTCCGCAGCCACACACAATTTTCACGTCGGCGAGGCCCCCGATCCCCGGGCTCAGGCCGCGGCGCACAAGCGCGGCTACGACCTGTCCACCCATGTCAGCCGCCAGATCACCGCGCAGGATTTCCGCGAGTTCGATCTGATCCTCGTCATGGATTGGGAAAACCTGTCCGCCCTGCAGCAGCAGTGCCCCAAAGTCTATCAGCACAAACTGATGCTGCTGATGCGCTTCTCCAACGAATACGAGGAAGCCACCGTGCCCGACCCCTACTATGGCGGTCCCGAGGGCTTCAACAAGGTGCTCGACTACATCGAGGATGCCTGTCAAGGCGTGCTCGAGCTGGTGCGCAAGCGCGTGCTGCAGTACCAGGCCGCCTGAGCCGAGGCTGGGTCCGGACGCCCCGCAAGGGGCGTTTGGCGTTTCAGGCATCCCGCTTTCGCCGCGCGGGCAGTCGCAGTATTTCGGGTCAAATCAAAAATTTAATGAATTTTGATAGTCATCGAGCCTTAAAAGTCGAGTATTTTAGTCGGGTAAATGGTTATACTTGACTGGAATAGTCGGATACAGTCGGCTAGCTTGTTTTTACTTATTCCAGCAAGGAACTCACCATGCGTTTGACAACCAAAGGGCGTTTCGCGGTCACTGCCATGATCGATCTGGCCCTGCGCCAGCACAGCGGTCCCGTGACATTGGCCGCGATCAGTGAGCGCCAGAACATTTCTCTGTCCTATCTCGAACAGCTGTTCGGTAAACTGCGGCGCCATGAACTCGTCGAAAGCATCCGCGGGCCGGGCGGTGGCTATACGCTTGCGCGCGCGGCGCGCCACATGACCGTGGCCGACATTATTTTCGCGGTCGACGAGCCCCTGGACGCCACCAGCTGCGGCGGCAAGGAAAACTGCAATATCGGGCGCAATGGCGGCACTGGCAAGTGCATGACCCATGATCTGTGGGCCACGCTTAGTCGTAAAATGGTCGAGTATCTGGATTCCGTGTCGCTGCAGGATCTGGTTGATCAGCAGCGCATGCGCCAGTTGCACGACGCCAGCCAGGCGCGTTCGATCTCGATCACGCCGGTGGCCGCCGATATTTTCCCGCGAGATGCCGCCGTCTCGGCATGACCCGGAGCCCCAATGGCCGCCAGCCTTCCTGTTTACCTGGACTATTCCGCAACCACCCCTGTCGATGAACGGGTGCTGCGGGCGATGTTGCCGTGGCTGAGCGAACGTTTCGGCAACCCCGCCTCGAGTAGCCATGCATACGGCTGGGATGCCGAGGATGCCGTCGAGCGCGCGCGCGCGCAGGTGGCCGCCCTGGCGGGTGCCGATCCGCGCGAGATCATCTGGACCTCCGGCGCCACCGAGTCCAACAATCTCGCCATCAAGGGCGTGGCTGAATTTCATGCCGGCCGGGGGCGGCATATCGTCACGGTCGCCACCGAGCACAAGGCGGTACTCGATCCCTGTCATGAGCTCCAGCGTCAGGGTTTCGAGATCACGGTCCTGCCGGTGGCCGCCGACGGTCTGCTCGACCCGGAGGTTCTGCGCGCGGCCCTGCGCCCGGATACGATCCTGGCCTCGGTCATGCTGGTCAACAACGAGATCGGCGTGGTGCAGGACATCGCCGCCCTGGCGGCGGTCTGCCATGAGCGCGGCGTGCTGTTCCATTCCGACGCGGCCCAGGCGGTTGGCAAGGTGGCCATCGACGTGCGCGCCATGGATGTGGACCTGATGTCCTTCTCGGCGCACAAGTCTTATGGCCCCAAAGGTGTGGGCGCGCTCTACGTGCGTCGCGCGCCGCGCGTGCGGCTGACGGCGCAGATGCATGGCGGCGGCCACGAGCGCGGCTTGCGCTCCGGGACGCTGCCCACGCACCAGATTGTCGGCATGGGCGAGGCCTATGCCTTGGCCGCCCAGGAGTTTTCGATCGAGATTCCCCGTATTCGTGCCCTGCGTGACCGCCTGTGGGCGGGCCTGCGCGATATTCCCGATCTCATCCTCAACGGCAGCATGGATCGCCGCGTGGTCCACAATCTGAACATCAGCGTCGCGCACATCGAGGGCGAGGCGCTGATGATGGCCTTGCCGGAGCTCGCGGTTTCCAGCGGCTCGGCTTGCACGTCGGCCAGCCTCGAGCCATCCCATGTGCTGCGCGCGCTGGGCCGCAGCGATCCGCTGGCGCACAGTTCGCTGCGCCTGACCCTGGGCCGCTATACCACCGAGGCCGAGATCGACCGGGCCATCGAGGCGCTGCGGACCCAGATCGAGCGACTGCGGCGGATATCCCCTCTGTGGGAAATGCGCGAGCAGGGCCATGACACCGAGGCATTCGCCTGGGCGGGGCAGGGGGAATCCTGATGGCCGCGCGTGGATATGGACGGCAGGTTCTGGACCACTACCAGAACCCGCGCAATGTCGGTTCCTTCGATCCCCTGGATGCGAGTGTCGGCACCGCGCTGGTGGGTTCGCCCGAGCTGGGCGAGGTCCTCAAGCTGCAGATCCGCCTGCAGGGCGCTACGATAAAGGATGCATGCTTTCGGGCGTTCGGCTGCGGGTCGGCGATCGCGGCGGGTTCGCTGGCAACGGTCTGGCTCAAGGGCAGGTCCCTCGATGAGGCGCTGACCATCCAGAGCCAGGATTTCGTCCGGGAGCTCGAATTACCGCCGGTCAAGGCGCACTGTGCGATGCTGGCCGAGGATGCCATCCGCGCCGCCGTGGCCGACTATACCCAGAAACAGAGGTAAATCATGGGAATCATTCTGACTGAACAAGCCGCGCGGCATATCCAGCGCCACCTCGAAAAACGTGGCAAGGGCCTGGGCCTGCGCCTGGGCGTCAAGCCCTCCGGGTGCTCGGGCATGTCCTATCATCTGGAATACGTGGACGAGGCGGCCGCCGACGACCGCCTGTTCGAGCAGTTCGGCGCCCGCGTCTACGTGGACCCCCAGAGCCTGCCCTTTTTAGAGGGCACCGAGCTCGACTATGCCCGCGAGGGGCTGAACGAAGGCTTTCGCTTCAATAATCCCAACGAAAAGGCGGCCTGCGGCTGCGGGGAATCGTTCTCGGTCTGAACCGGGGCTGATGAAAACGCCCGCCGGAACCCGGCGGGCGTTCATGTAAAGAGCCAAGCGGCCGGATGTGATGCTCAATCCTCGGGCCGCAGGTGCGGGAACAGGATCACATCGCGGATGTTGGGGCTGTCGGTCAGCATCATGACCAGGCGGTCGATGCCGATGCCGCAGCCGCCCGTGGGCGGCATGCCATATTCCAGGGCCCGCACGTAGTCCGCGTCGTAATACATGGCCTCCTCGTCGCCGGCGTCCTTGGCGGCGACCTGGGCCATGAAGCGCGCGGCCTGGTCCTCGGGGTCGTTGAGCTCGGAAAAACCATTGGCGATCTCGCGGCCGCAGGCGAACAGCTCGAAGCGTTCGGTGATGCCCTGGCGCGTGTCCGAGGCGCGCGCCAGCGGCGAGACCTCGACCGGGTAATCGATGATGAACGTGGGGTGCCAGAGTTCGGCCTCGGCGGTTTCCTCGAACAGCGCGAGTTGCAGAGCGCCCAGACCGGCCTGGGCCAGGACCGGGCCGTCGACGTCGGCGCCCAGGCGCCGCAGTTCGGTGCGCAGGAAGGCGGCATCCTCGAGCTGCGCGGGCCGGTAGGCGGGGGCGTATTTGAGGATGGCCTCGACGATGGTCAGCCGGTCGAACGCCCGCCCCAGATCCAGGGGCCGGCCCTGGTAGTTCAGCAGGGTCGTGCCGCAATTGCGATCGGCGGTTTCGCGGATCAGCTCCTCGGTGTAGTCCATCAGCCAGCGGTAGTCCGTGTAGGCCGCGTAGAACTCCATCATGGTGAACTCGGGGTTGTGGCGCGGGCTGACCCCCTCGTTGCGGAAATTCCGGTTGATCTCGAAGACGCGCTCGAAGCCGCCCACGACGAGGCGCTTGAGGTAGAGCTCGGGCGCGATGCGCAGGTACATGTCCATGTCGAGCGCGTTGTGGTGCGTGATGAAGGGCTTGGCCGCCGCACCGCCGGGGATGGGGTGCAGCATCGGGGTTTCGACCTCGAGGAAGTCCGCGCCCAGCATGATCTCGCGGATGGTGTTGATGATCCGGCTGCGGGCGAGAAAAGTCCGGCGGGTTTCCGGTGTCATGATCAGGTCGACGTAGCGCTGGCGGTAGCGCAGTTCCTGGTCGGAGACGCCGTGGAACTTGTCGGGCAGCGGCCGCAGGGACTTGGCCAGCAGGCGCAGGGCGGTCACGTGGATCGACAGCTCGCCCTTGCGCGTCTTGAAGACGCGGCCTTCGGCGCCGATGATGTCGCCGATGTCCCAGGACTTGAATGCGGCATAGGTCTCGTCGCCCAGCACGCCCCGGTCCAGGTAGAGCTGGATGCGGCCGGTGCCGTCCTGCAGGGTGGCGAAGCTGGCCTTGCCCATGACACGCTTGAGCATGATGCGCCCGGCCAGGCGTGCCGTGCGGCCCAGGGCTTGCAAGGCGTCCTCGTCCAGGGCGCCGCAATCCTCATGCAGCGTCGCGGCATGGGAGTCGGGGCGGAAATCGTTGGGATAGGCCTGCCCGGATTCGCGCTGCCTGTCGAGCTTGGCGCGGCGCTCGGCGATCAGGCGGTTTTCGTCGGGAACTGCGGTTTCGGTGTGCGGAGCGCTCATGGCTGATGGGTGCGTCGTGCTTGGGGATGGGAATCGTCTCGTGCAGGGCAAAAGGTGCCGCGTCCCGGCGTGCGCCGGGCGCGTGGCCACTAGACGCCCTGTTTGAGGCTGGCGGTGATGAAAGGGTCGAGGTCGCCGTCCAGTACCTTTTGGGTGTTGGAGATTTCGACCCCGGTGCGCAGGTCCTTGATGCGGCTCTGGTCCAGGACGTAGGACCGGATCTGGTGGCCCCAGCCTACATCGCTCTTGGAGTCCTCGAGTTTCTGCTGCTCGGCCATGCGGTTGCGCATTTCGAGCTCGTAGAGCCTGGACTTGAGCATCTGCATGGCTTCGGCGCGGTTACGGTGCTGCGAGCGGTCGTTCTGGCACTGGACGACGATCCCCGTGGGCTGGTGCGTGATGCGTACCGCGGAGTCGGTCTTGTTGATGTGCTGGCCGCCGGCGCCGCTGGCGCGGTAGGTGTCGATGCGCAGGTCCGCCGGGTTGATCTCGATCTCGAAGGAATCGTCGATCTCGGGGTAGACGAAAACGCTGGCGAACGAGGTGTGGCGCCCGTTGGACGAGTCGAAGGGGCTTTTGCGCACCAGCCGGTGAACGCCGGTTTCGGTGCGCAGCAGGCCATAGGCGTACTCGCCCTCGAACTTGATCGTGGCCGACTTGATGCCGGCCACGTCGCCTTCGGAGGTTTCCAGAACCTCGGTCTTGAAGTCCTTGTTTTCACCGTAGCGCAGGTACTGGCGCAGCAGCATGGAGGCCCAGTCCTGGGCTTCGGTGCCGCCGGCGCCCGCCTGGATGTCGACGAAGCAGTTCAGCGGATCGGCGGGAT
Source organism: Castellaniella defragrans (assembly GCA_040394755.1). Lineage (GTDB taxonomy): Bacteria > Pseudomonadota > Gammaproteobacteria > Burkholderiales > Burkholderiaceae_B > Castellaniella > Castellaniella defragrans_A. The sequence goes on from JBEBRQ010000001.1 coordinate 98,602, forward strand.
TCGAGAACATGCGGCGGAATTCGAGCGCCTCGAGTTGCTCGCCCAGCGCGTGGCAGTCCTGCTCGATGGCCGCCAGAGTGGCATCGTCATCGTCGATGCTGGCCAGCTCGTAGAGCTCGCGCGCGTCGTTCAGCCCGCGCTCGATGCCGGCGAGCGCATGGACGATGGTTTCGAGACTCTTTTTTTCGCGGCCCAGGCCCTGAGCATGCTGGGGATCATTCCAGATGTCGGGGTTTTCCAGTTCGGCATTGACGACGTGCAGGCGTTCGGCCTTGGCATCGTAGTCAAAGAAACCTCCGCAAGAGGTTCTGCCGTTCGGCATAGTCCTCGATGTGGGCGCTGATCTGGTTCTGGCGTTCGGCTTCCATGGTGAGTCCTGTAAAGCGGCGCGCCATGATGGCGGCGCGCCGGCATTGAATTTGCGAGATCAATCCGGTATTTTAACGCGTGCTGCGACAGGGTCATGAGCCGCGGGAGGAGCACTATGGATTCAGAGGATCGCAGGGGTCGCATGATCCTGCAGGTCGCCGTGCTGCGGCGCGAGGTGCTGGCGCCTGCCGGGACGGCCGGCCGCCGGATGGCGGCGCTGGCTGATCTGTCGCCAGCATACTTCGGGCTGGTGATGGCGACAGGCATCATTTCGCTCGCCGCCCACATGATGGGCTGGCCGTGGATCGCCAATACGCTGTTCCTCCTGAACATCGTGCAGTACATCGTGCTCTGGGTGCTCTACGTGCTGCGCGCCGTGCGCCATCCGCGGCACTTTTTCGGCGACATGATCGACCACCTGCGGGGCCCGGGCTATTTCACCACGGTGGCCGGCACCTGCGTGCTCGCCAGCCAGTTCATGATCATGCGCGACGATCTGCGCGTGGGCTTCGTCCTCTGGGTGCTGGGCGTCGTGCTGTGGCTGGGGCTGATGTACACGGTGTTCCTCGCCCTGACGGTCAAGCATTCCAAACCGTCTCTGGACAAGGGGATCAACGGCGGCTGGCTCCTGGCGGTGGTCGCTACGCAGTCCGTGGCGGTTTCCAGCGCACTGGTGGCTGCGCGCATCGGGCAGCCCTACCGGCTCGAACTCAATTTCCTGGCGCTGTCGATGTGGCTGTGGGGCGGCATGCTGTACATCTGGATGATGTCGCTGATTTTCTACCGCTATACCTTTTTTCGCCTGCTGCCGGGGGATCTGGCGCCGCCCTATTGGATCAACATGGGGGCGATGGCGATCTCGGCCCTGGCCGGGTCCCTGTTGATCCTCAACGCGGACGATGCGCCGTTTCTGGTGTCGTTGATGCCGTTTCTCAAAGGGTTCACCGTTTTCTATTGGGCGACCGGCACCTGGTGGATTCCGATGCTGCTGTTGCTGGGGATCTGGCGTTATGGTTCGCAGCGTTTTCCCTTTGAATACGATCCCCTGTACTGGGGGGCGGTGTTTCCGCTGGGGATGTATGCGGCCAGCACATTCGAGATGAGCAAGGCCCTGGATTTCGGTTTCCTGGCCGCCCTGCCGCAGTTGTTCCTGCATGTGGCCCTGGTCACGTGGGCGGCGACGTTCGTCGGCCTGCTGCGGGCCGTGTTCCGGGGGTTGCGGGCAGGACGTTAACGCGCTGGCAGGCCGTCCGATGGGCGCCCGCTGATCGCCGGGCCTATTCAGCGGTTCCCTGGCGTTGTTCGTCCGGCAGCCGGCATTCGCCGAGCGTGGACAGGGCCTCGTCGGTGAGCAGGCGCGCCGCCATTGGCAGCAGTTCGTCGTCGGCCCGTTGGAGGCAACGCTGGAAATCCTCGGTCCAGGCCTGGACGGCGGCGGCGTCGATGGCGGCCGGCTCGCCCGCAGCGAGTTGCGCGAGCGCCGGACGCAGGCGGGCGTGCCAGATGCCGTCCAGGCGCTGACGCTCGCTGCGCAAGCCCTCGGTCATGCCGCGCAGGCAGACCGCGTCGGAGCCGGCCATGGATTCGATCAGCGCGGGAAACAGGCACTGTTCCTGGATCTGGCGCGCGCGCCGCGCCGGGCCGTCGAAATACGCGAGCAGTTCCGCAGCTTGCGCGGCGCGGAAGGAAACCGCCGGCGCGTCATTGCCGGACGCCAGCAGCCCCGGCAGGGCCGCGCAGCGCCGCCGCGTCTCGGCGTGGCGTGCCGCCAGTGTTTCGAGGGGATCGGGTGAGGGCGTGGTGGGCATAGTGGTCTCGGCGCAGGGCAGGCATCCGTTCATGGTAGCCCAAGCCGCTTGCGGCCGGAATTTTCAGGGATTGGACAAAACGGCTTCCTGCTCTATTTATGACTTGTGGTTATATGAAAATCGTTATATTTTCGTTGTTCGGTAATAAGAATAAATATTAAATTTCTACTGTCCAGTCATCAATAATTCCCTCATCCCTTGCCCCCGGACCTGTGCCCGCGGCATGACGGGTTCAGAGGGGCATGTCATGAACCTATCCTTCAAAAACGTCGAAAAGCGCTTCGGAACGCTGCGCGTGGTCGAGCAGTTCTCGGGCGATATCGCCCCGGGCGAGCTGGTGGCCCTAGTCGGGCCGTCGGGCTGTGGAAAATCCACGCTGCTGCATATTGCCGCCGGCCTGGAAAAGACGACGGGCGGCGAGGTGCTGGCCGATGGGCGGCCCATCGCCGGACCCGATCCCAGCCGCATGCTGATGTTCCAGGAAAACGCCCTGTATCCCTGGCTCACCCTCTCGCAGAACGTGGCCATGGCTCTGGAGCTGCAAAAGGTCGGCCGCGCCGAGGCCCGCGCCCGCGCGGCGCAGTGGCTGGAAAAGGTCAGGCTCAAAGGATTCGAGGATTATTTTCCGCATCAGGTGTCGGGCGGCATGCGCCAGCGCTGCGCCCTGGCGCGGGCCTTCATCACGGCCCCCGAGGTATTGCTGCTCGATGAGCCGTTCGGCGCTCTGGACGCCTTGACGCGCATGACTTTGCAGGATGCGTTGCGCACCTTGATTCGGGAAACCCGGCCGACCGTACTGCTGGTGACGCACGATGTGGACGAAGCCCTGTTCCTGGCCGACCGCATCGTGGTGTTCAGCCCGCGCCCGGCGCACGTGCTCAAGGAATTCAATCTCGCGGCCCGCGAGAAATCACACGATCTATCCGATTTCGCCGGCTTGCGCCGCGAAATCCTGGGCCTGCTCGGCATCGAAGCCGAACAGACCGCGAATCCGACATTCACTCCCGAGGAAATCGCAGTATGAAATTGAGCCGTATTTTCGTGCCGGCGCTGGCGGCGCTGGCGCTGGCGTCCCAGGCATTCGCCGCCGAGCCCTTCAAGGTGGGCTACATCCGCGTCATGGATGATGCGCAGGCGATCGCCGCGTATGAGGCGGGTTTCTACAAGCAGCAGGGCCTGGATGTGCAACTGGTGGAATTCAAGTCCGGCACCGACCTGATCAAGGCGATCGTCGGCGGCCAGCTCGATACGGGGGTGCTGGGCTTTACCAACGCAGCCGCGTGGTCCTCGCGCGGCGCCGACCTCAAGGTCGTGAGCGGCGCGCAGCGGGGTTTCCATGCCCTGGTGGTGCGTGAGGATGCCGGGATCGACAAGGTCGCCGATCTCAAGGGGCATACCCTGGCCTCACAAAAAGAAGGCAGCACCGCCGATACGGTGTTGAGAGGCGTCGTTCTCAAGAACGCCGGCCTGGAGCCCTCCGATCTGTCGATCCTCGGCGTCAGCCCCCAGGTGGCTGTCCAGTCGCTGGTGGGCAAGCGCGTGGATGCGGCTTTCCTGTTCGAGCCGCAGGCGAGCATCGCGCAGCTCATCGCGCCAGTCAAGCAGATCTATGAGATCGGCGAGGTGTGGCCTTTCCCCTGCATGGTGACCATCACTTCGGGCGAGACTCTGCGCGCGAAAAAGGATCTGGTCTGGAAGTCCCTGGATGCCCAGCGCCAGGCCATCGAATTGCTGCAATCCAGACCGGATGAGGCCGCCGGACTGATTGCCAGTTATTTCATCGCGGAACCCACACTCAAGACTCTCGAGAACGGTGAAATTCCGCGTGAGCAGGTCATCAGCAAGGCGATCCGGACACAGACCTTCAATGCCGCCCTGAGCCCCGAGGATCTGGCGCGCATGCAGGAGATCGCCGATATCATGCAGGCCCAGGGGGCGCTCAAGACCCGGGATGATTCGCGGTTCAAGGTGGACGCGATCGTGGACCTGGAGTGGCAGCAGGCACGCAAGCTCTGAACGATGCGATAATCAAGCGTTTTATGCGATTCAGATTCTCTGGCCGGGTTTGCGCCCGGCCATTCCATTTATTGCCATGAGCAGAAAGCAACGTATCTCACCCTTTGCACGGAAGCTGGCCATGCTGATCGCCGTGGCCGCCATCCTGCTGTTCTGGCAGGCGGCCGCCTGGACGCTGCCGGACTTCCTCATGCCTGGCGTGCCGGCCGTGGCGGCGAGGCTGTGGCAGGACGTGCAGTCCGTCGAGTTTCGCGAGGCGCTTTTCGACAGCCTCGGGCGCCTGGGCACGGGCTACGGCTTTGCCTTGCTCTTTGGGATCGGCTTCGGCCTGGTCGGCGGACTGTTCCTGTTCTTTCGTGAAATCCTCAAGTCGGCCATCATCATCCTGCAGTCGATCCCCTCGATCGCCTGGGTGCCGCTGTTCCTGATCCTGATGGGTTTCAGCAATATGCCGATCATCGTGGTCATCGCCCTGGCGGCGTTCTTTCCGGCCGCCTTGTCGGTCATGAATGCCACCGAGAGTGTGCTGCAGACCCATGTCGCGGCCGCCCGCGTGATGGGGGCGGGGCATTGGGACATGCTGCGCCGGGTCTATCTGCCGGCGGTGATGCCCGCACTGATCACCGGCGCCCAGCTGGCCTTCGGCAATGCCTGGCGCGCGCTGATCTCGGCCGAGATGCTGATCGGCTTTGGTCATGGATTGGGCCGCTCGCTCGCCTATTTCGGGGAAACCGGGGATATGCTGGGCGTGATGGCCAATATCCTCACCATCGCGGTGCTGGCGACCTTGATCGATCAGGTTTTCCTGGAAAACATCAAGCGCAGGGTACTGCGTTATCAATATGTCTGAAATGCACGGGAGGCGCGGGCAATCATGAATCGCGGGCGGATGGTTTTCAATCGTTTTCAAGGGACTCTGACGCTGTGCGCGGGTCTGGCGCTGGCGTCCCCGGCCGCTGTATGGGCCACAGAGGTGGTCGGCATGGCCCAGGTGCCGGCGGACGCGGCGCCCGGCGCCAAGGCGCGCACGCCGGCGCGCATCGAGGTGCTGGCGGCGCGTGAGGCGGTCAGGCCGGACGGCAGGCTGGTGGCGGTCGATGATCCGACGCGTCTGTCGGCCATGATCGCCGATGGCGAGCTCGAAGCCTGGGTGGGCGTGATCCCCGAGGGCGCCGACCTGGAGGCGGGCGTGCGACTGACCTCGCTGAAATACCCGGTCAGCCCCATGGCGATCATGCGCACCGACACCGACATCCATGATTGGCAGGCCCTGTCGGGCCGCACGGTGTGTCTGGCGGCCGATGGTCGCTATGTCGGCGAGCTGGCGGCGCGCTACGGCGCCATCGAGCAGGTCTATCCCTCGACGGCCGATGCGCTGCTGGGCATGCGCACGGGCCAGTGCGACGCCATGGTGCATGATCAGGCGTTTCTGCAGGAACTGCTGGCCCTTCCCGAGTGGAAGAAATTTTCGGCGCAGCTCAAACCCTACCGTCAGGTCGATCTCGTGCAGGTGACCAAGGTCGATCCGCCGCGTCCGCGCGCCTTGTATGCTTTGCTGGTGGCGACTTCGCCCAGGCGCCTGACCGCGCTCACGATCGGTCAGGTCAGGGAAACCGCCTTCGAGGTCTATCTGGATCAGACCGTCCCGGACTGCCATTGATCCTGGGGAGCCCGGCTGTGGCGCTCATGCGCGTGGCCGGGTAGGGTGCGCGCTGGTCAGTGACGCTGGCGCTGGCGCGGGCCCGAAGGCGGGGTGCCGCCGCCCGTGCGGTTCAGGTGGCGGAAGGTGATGCGGCCCTTGCTCAGGTCGTAGGGCGACATTTCGAGCGTGACCTGATCGCCTGCCAGTATCCGGATGTGGTGCTTGCGCATTTTGCCGCCCGTGTAGGCGATCACCGGATGCCCATTGTCCAGCGTCACGCGGAATCGCGAATCGGGCAGGACTTCGGTGACGGAACCGTGCATCTCGAGCAGTTCTTCTTTGGCCATGGGGTTCTCTCTGGAGGGAGTTGGCGGGCAATCGGCAACCATGCGCCATATCGCCGGCCATCGGGCCTGCGATCTGCCGCGGGGGAAGCGATCGGGTCTGGATGACGCATCGGCAAGAGTCTGAAGCTGCTGCGGGCCGATGTGTTGCGGTCTGACGCAATGGGCCAAGCCTTTGGCCCGCGCTGAAAAATACAGCAAAACCGCTGATGTTCAAGCTATAAAGCTTAAAGGAAGGGGCATATTATGTCAAGCAAAAAGTCTGCCAAGCCAGATCCGGACGGTTTAGAATGCTGCCTGACCCCGGGCTAGAGATGCATCAGAAAATCACGCCGTCGACCGCCATCCTGCTCCTCATTCCCCCCCTTTTGTGGGCCGGCAATGCGGTGCTGGGCCGTGCCATTGTGTCGATCATCCCGCCGTTCACCCTGAATTTCCTGCGCTGGGCCGTGGCCCTGGTCCTGTTGCTGCCGCTGGGCTACCGGGTGTTCCGGCACGGCTCCGGGCTATGGACGCAGTGGCGGCGCTATGCGCTGCTGGGTCTGCTTGGCGTGGGTCTCTACAACAGCCTGCAATACCTGGCATTGCATACGTCCACGCCGGTAAATGTGACGCTGGTGGTCGCCAGCATGCCGGTCTGGATGCTGCTCATCGGGCGGGTGTTTCATGGCGTGCCGATTCGCGGCGCGCAGATCATGGGTTCGGTGCTGTCGCTCGCCGGCGTCGCCGTGGTGCTTTCGCAGGGCAGCTGGCGGGATTTGCTGATGCTGCATTTCGTCGCCGGGGATCTGCTGATGGTGGCGGCCACCATCATCTGGTCCTTTTACAGCTGGCAGCTCACCCGCATCGGCCCCCGCGATCCGCTGCGCGCCCATTGGGCGGGTTTCCTGACAGCGCAGATCGTCTATGGCGTGGTCTGGTCGGGCGTTTTTTCGGGCATTGAATGGACGCTCATCGATGGGTACATCGAATGGGGTTGGACGGTGGTGCTGGCCATTCTGTTTGTCGCGGTGGGGCCGGCGATTCTGGCGTTCTGGTGCTGGGGCGCGGGCGTGCAGCGCGTCGGCCCGACGACCGCGGGGTTCTTCAACAATCTGACGCCGCTGTTTACCGCGCTGCTGTCGCTGGCGGTGCTCGGCGAGGCGCCGGGCCTGTATCACGCTCTGGCCTTCGCCCTGATCCTCGGCGGGATCGTCATGTCGTCGCGCCGGCCGGCATGATGCGCTCTCCCAGGCTCCTGGCCTATGCCTGTCTGGCCGGCAGCATGTTCATCGTCGGTTCGTACGTCGCGCTCAGCAAGCCGCTGGCCGCCGTCTTTCCGGTCTTTCTGCTGGGATGGCTGCGCTTTGGCATCGGCGGGGTCGCGATGCTGCGCTGGCTGCGCAAGCCCGCCGCCGAGCCCCGGCTGGATCGGCGCACCCGCCTGCTGATTTTCCTCGAAGCGTTCCTCGGCAGTTTCCTGTTCACCATTTGCATGGTGCTGGGCGTCAGCCGCAGCGGCGCGGTGGCCGCGGGCGTCATCCTGTCGGCCATTCCGGCGGCGGTTGCATTGCTCAGCCGCGCGGTGCTGCGCGAGGACGTCCGCCCGGCCACCTGGGTCTCGGTGGTTTGCGGGGTAGCGGGCATCGCCTTGCTGGCCTGGGCGCGCTCCGGCGCCGGGGACGGGGCTGTCAATCCCGATCGCTGGCTGGGTTACGCCTTGTTGTTCGGCGCCGTGCTTTGCGAGGCCTCGTACGTGGTGATCGGCAAACGGCTCACCGTCACGCTTTCCCCCAAGCGGATCAGCGCCATGGTCAACCTCTGGGGGTTCGTGCTGATGCTGCCGCCGGGCCTGGCGATCGCCTGGTCCTTCGACTTCGGCGCGGTCGGTGCGCCGATCTGGGGACTGCTGGTGTTCTACGGTCTGGCGGCCAGCGTCTGGACGGTGTGGCTGTGGATGACGGGCCTGCGTCAGGTGCCGGCCGCGCGCGCCGGCATTTTCACGGTGATGCTGCCCATCGGCGCGGCGACGACCGGCATCGTGCTGCTGAATGAGCCTTTCAGCGGCTTGCAGGCGCTGGCCTTCGGGATTGCGCTGCTCGGGCTGCTGCTGGCGGCCTGGCCGGGGTGGGGCGGTTGAACCGGGGCGGCTCAATCCTCGGCGAACCGGATAGTCTTGATGATTTCAAGAAAAGTGCCATAGCTGAAGCCGGCACTCGGACTTTCGCCTGCACCCAGTACTGTCACTGATCGTCCTGCTTCACCGGTGTGTCGCGCGAGACAGGCATCCCGAGGACTCGATGGCGTGTTCGAGGCGTCGGTGTGGAACTAATGTGGGCAAGCCAATCCGTCAATGCTTTTGCACTCCAGCCAGCCACTAATGGGTTTCCCCTTTGAATTGAAATACTTGAATTGTACTAATCTACGATTATTGTTATTTGCTTGAACGATGACATGGTCCCCAGCGACGAGATAAGACTTCATCTTGCTGGCGTCTGTGTCATCGCTGTAAATATAGGATTTCTGTGAAAGAGTCGCATGCTTCCATGTGGTGTCTGGACTGCGCTCCACTATTGGGATATCTCCCTTGCAGATAATTTTCTCGCCTGTTTCTGGTGATGGAGTGCCTTCGATGCTTTGTATTGGAAAGACTGCATTCAAGGCGGAGACACTTGGGTCGTAAAATTCAGAAATCACCGATTCAAGGTCTGTCGAAAATACGATTCTGTAATAGTCTCTTTGCTGAATGTCTCCATATTTTCCAGGGCCTAGTTGTATTACCAGGTCAATTGAACGCCCTCCGCAGCCATGGCTATTCAGTGCGAATAGCCTTTCGGCATGTTGAAAGGTGGCACCATCAACGGCATGCGTTATCTTCACTTCTCCTGATATTTCGCCTTTGATCATTGTTCCAGAATAAGATCCAGGATGATTGAGGGTAAATCTATATTTATCCTTTTCGACCGTCATGGGGTTATCAGGGTCTTCTCGCATAAAAATCTCAGCGCCAGTTGGTAGGTCTATGCAAGGGGAGGCGCTTGAGGGTATGGCAATCAAGGATATAAAGGCCATTTTTGAAATATTTATTATCCTGACGAGATTGGATTTCTCGCCAATCCCATGATGGCGTGCTTGATTATTCATTGGAAGGCATCCTTGATTTTTCCATGCAAAGCCTGATCCTTGGCGTGAGCAAAAAACTATCCCGCCCCCGCCGCATACTCGATCAATAACTGCGCCTCGACGCGTCCGCCCCATTCGTTGCGGTCGAGGCGGTAGACCGCCTCGATGTGTTCGGGCAGAGGGTCGGCGCGGTTGAACCAGATGGCGTCGATGCGCTGCGCGCCGCGTTCGAGATAGAGCTTCAGGTGCTTGTCCTTGAGCAGGCGCTGGTGGATGACGCGGAAGGTGTCGTGGAACACCGGCGCGGGAAATCCCGCGCCCCAGACCTGGGCTTGCAGCATGGCGGCGACCTCGGCGTTCAGGTAGCCGGATTCCAGGGAGCCGTCGGTGTCGATGCGAGGCTCGAAGGTGTCCTGGCCGCTGAGCAGACGCACGGCCTGATCGAAGTGCTCGACGAAGTCCGGGTAGGCGCCGGCGCGCAGTGTCAGGCCGGCGGCCATGGCGTGTCCGCCGAACTTGACGATGGCTTCGGGCAGGCGCTTGGAGACCAGATCCAGCACGTCGCGCAGGTGCACTTCGGGGATCGAGCGGCCCGAGCCGCGCAGTTCGTCGCCGCCGGCGGGCGCGAAGGCCAGGGCGGGGCGGCCGTAGGTTTCCTTCAGGCGCGAGGCGACCAGGCCGATGACGCCCTGGTGCCAGCCCTGCTGGTAGACGCAAACGCTGGCGGCGCGCGCCTGCGCCTCGGCATCGATGCTGGCGATGGCCTGCTCGCGCATGGCCGATTCCAGTTCGCGGCGCTTGCTGTTCATGCTTTCCAGTTCGCGGGCGAGGTCCATGGCGCGGCCCTCGTCGTCCTCGATCAGGCAGCGGATTCCCAGGCTCATGTCGGCGAGGCGGCCGGCGGCATTGATGCGCGGGCCGAGGAAAAATCCGAGGTCCTGGGCGCTGGCCTTGCGCGCCTCGCGGCCCGAGATGGCGAACAGGGCGCGGACGCCGGCCTGCATCCGGCCTTCGCGGATGCGCTTGAGCCCCTGGGCGACCAGCAGGCGGTTGTTGGCGTCCAGCCGCACGACGTCGGCCACCGTGCCCAGCGCCAGCAGGTCGGCGAGCTGCTCCAGCCGCGGGCCGGCGTCGGCGGACAGTACGCCGCGCTCGCGCAGCACCGCGCGCAGCGCCAGCAGCAGGTAAAACATCACGCCCACGCCGGCGAGATTTTTCGAGGGAAAATCGCAGCCGGGCTGGTTGGGATTGACGATGGCGAGGGCATCGGGCAGGGTGTCCGCGGGCAGGTGGTGGTCGGTCACGATCACCGCCATGCCGGCGGCGTGCGCCGCAGCCACGCCCTCGATGCTGGCGATGCCGTTGTCCACGGTCACCAGGAGGTCGGGCTTGCCGCCCGGATGCGCGCAGGCCAGCTCGACCACGGCTGGCGACAGTCCGTAGCCGGTCTCGAAGCGATTGGGCACCAGGAAATCGACGTCCGCGCCCATGGCGCGCAGGCCCCGGATCGCGACCGCGCAGGCGGTGGCGCCGTCGCAGTCGTAGTCCGCCACGATCAGGATGCGGTCGCCGCGCGCGATCGCATCGGCCAGCAGCTGTGCCGCGTGCCGCACGTGCGTGAGGCGGGCCGGCGGGATCATGGCGCCCCAGCCCGCGTCGACCGTCGTCGGATCGTCCAGGCCGCGCGCCGCCCAGAGCCGCGCCATCAGGGGGTGGGCGCCCTGGCGGATGAAAGTCTCGACGAGCGCCGGGTCGGCGCGGCGCGCCTGGATCAGGGGTTCGACCACCAGGATCTCCAGTTTTCTTTGTTCAGGCGCGCGAGCCAGCCGGTGCGCGCGGTGAGGATGACGATGCGCTTCCGGCCGGTCAGCACCAGCGTGGGCCGCTGTCCCGCGCGCGGGGCGAAGACCTTGGTTTCCAGTGTTTCCAGGGCGGCGAGCCAGTTGCCCCAATCCTGGGCCAGGGCCGCAGCGTACAGGGCGTCATGAATCCGGGTGTCGTCCGGGAGGGGCCGCGAGAGCTGGCTGGCGCGTGCGCCGCCGTACAGCCAGAGGCTGTTGACGGGCGCCTGGCCGGTGTGCGCGCGCGCCTGGTTGACTGGGTGTTCGTGCCACAGCATCTGCAAGGTATTGACCAGGCGCCGCCAGGGGCGGGCCGCGTCCTCCTGGGGCCACCAGTCGTTGACCGAGCTGGCCGCGACCAGGGCCGGGCTGGCGCAGGGCAGGGCGCCGGCCCCGGGCCAGCGCACGCGCCATTGCTGCGGCGTGTCGTAGTCCGCCGTGATCCCGGCATCCTCGAACGCGGTACGCGCCGATTCGAACAGGGCCTGCGCCTGCGCGTCGGTGATGTCGAGACGATCGGCCGTCAGCAGCGCCGCGCCGTCGCGCGAGGGGGCCATGTGGATGAGCTCGGCCAGCCAGACGGGTTCATCGTCCGTGAGGCGGCCCGATGCGCGCAACGGCCCCAGTCCTGCGCTAAGATGCTGGGTTTGTGCCGCTTGAAAGCCGCGCGCCTCGAGTAACCAGTGTTCCAGCGGGGTGCAGCGGGTGTCGGCGGCATGGCTGGGCAGGATTTCGGCGCGTGCGCGCTCGAACCAGCGCGCCAGGGTGGGCGCGGTCTGTGCCAGGCGCGAGGCCAGTTCAGTCGCCGCGCCGGGGTCGGGCAGCGCACCGGGGAGTACGATGTGCATTCTGGAATTGTAGAGTCAATCGGGTATGCCGATAAAAATGTCATATGAATGGTGGATCGGCGCGCGCTATGCCGGGTTGTCGCGGGGCGGGCGGGGCGGACGCCGCGGCGACCGTTTCGTGTCCTTCGTCGCGGGCAGCTCGATGGCCGGCATCGCCCTGGGCGTGGCCGCGCTGATCATCGTGCTGTCGGTGATGAACGGATTCCAGACCCAGGTCCGTGACCGGATGCTGTCGGTCCTGCCGCACATCGAATTGTATGTGCCGGGCGCCGACCATCAGCAGGTCCTCGAAAACTGGCAGGCATTGGCGCGCCGCGCCGAGGCCAATCCCGAGGTCCGTGGCGCGGCTCCCTTCGTGGCGGCGCAGGGGATGCTCGCGCTCGGGCAGGCGCTCTCCGGCGTGCAGATCCGCGGCATCGATCCCGCCATCGAGCCGCACGTGTCGGACCTGGGCGGGCAGATCGTCATGGGGGCCCTCGACAGTCTTGCGCCGGGCGCATTCAACATCATCGTCGGCACCCAGCTCGCCCAGATGCTCGACCTGGACGTGGGTAGCACGGTGTTGGTGCTTGCGCCGCAGGGTTCGATCTCGCCAGCGGGGTTCTCGCCGCGCATGCGCCGGTTCACCGTGTCGGGTATTTTTTCCACCGGCTACTACGAATATGATGCGTCGCTGGCCTTTATCGACGTTCAGGATGCGGCGCGGGTGTTCCGCGACAGCGGCGTGGCTGGCGTGCGTTTGCGCATCGCCGATATGCAGCGCGCGCCTCAGGTCGCCCATGCGCTGCTCGGCAGCCTGCCTCCGGGCACGCGCGCGCAGGACTGGACCCAGAACAACCGCACCTGGTTTGCCGCCGTCAAGACCGAGAAACGGATGATGTTTCTCATCCTCGCCCTGATCGTGGCCGTGGCGGCGTTCAATCTGCTGTCCTCGCTGGTCATGGCCGTCAAGGACAAGCGCTCGGACATCGCCATCCTGCGCACGCTGGGGTCCACGCCGCGTGAGATCGCGCGGATCTTCCTGGTGCAGGGGGCCCTGATCGGCGTGGCGGGGACCGCGGCCGGTGTGCTGCTGGGCACGCTGATCGCCTACAACATCGACGTCATCGTGCCGTTCATCGAACGGCTGTTCGATGTGCAGTTCCTGCCGCAGCAGATCTACTTCATCAGCGAACTGCCCTCCAATCCGCAAATGAGCGATATCGTCACCATCGGCGCGACTTCCCTGGTGCTGTCGCTGCTGGCCACTCTGTATCCCAGCTGGCGCGCCTCGCGCCTGCAGCCTGCGCAGGTGTTGCGTCATGACTGAGTCTTTCAACGATCCGGCGCCGGTTCGCGCCGCTGCCGCGGGCACGCCGGTGCTGATGGCGCGGGACATCGCCAAGACCTACGACGAAGGCGCGGAACGGGTCGAGGTGCTGCGCGGCGTCAGCCTGCATGTCGACCGCCACGAGATGGTGGCTATCATCGGCGCCTCGGGTTCGGGCAAGAGCACATTGCTGCACGTGCTGGGCCTGCTGGACCTGCCCGATGCCGGGCGGATCGTCATCGAGGGACGCGACACCGCCGGCCTGTCCGAGAGCGAGCGCAGCCGGATGCGCAACCAGTATCTGGGATTCGTCTACCAGTTCCATCACCTGCTGCCGGAATTCACGGCGCTGGACAATGTCGCCATGCCCCTGATCGTGCGCCGCGGATCCAGGGCACAGGCTCGGGAGCAGGCGCGCGCCATGCTCGAGCAGGTCGGTCTGGCGGCGCGCATCCACCATTTCCCCGGCCAGTTGTCGGGCGGCGAACGGCAGCGCGTCGCCCTGGCGCGGGCTCTGGTCACTCGTCCGGCCTGTGTCCTGGCCGACGAGCCCACGGGCAACCTGGACCGCAATACCGCCGATTCCATGTTCGCGTTGTTGCGGGACATCAATCGCACACTGGGGACCGCCTTCATCATCGTGACCCATGATCCAGCGCTCGCCGCTCTGGCGCACCGCCGCCTGTCCATGGACAAGGGACGGTTGGCGGACGCTTGACGGGCTACCCGCGCCGCAGCGGGCCACCCCATGAGAGGAATGCCATGCTGATCGATACGCATTGCCACCTCGATGCCGCAGAATTCGATGCTGACCGCGAGCAGGTGATCGCCCGCGCGCAGGCGGCCGGGGTGGGCGGGATCGTCATCCCCGCCGTTGCTTGCGGGAATTTCCAGGCGGTGCGCGATCTGGCGCATCGCATCGCGGGCGGGACCTACGCCCTGGGCATCCATCCGCTGGCGGTGCCGCAGGCCCGGGATGCGGACCTGGAGGTTCTCGCCCTCACGGTCGAGCGGGCGCTGGGCGATCCGCGCTTCGTGGCGATCGGCGAGATCGGCCTGGATTTCTTTGTGCCTGCTTTATGTGAGCCGGCCGTGCGGGCGCGCCAGGTGCATTTCTATCAGGCGCAGCTCGATCTCGCGCAGCAGCATGGTTTGCCTGTGCTGCTGCACGTGCGCCGGTCGCAGGATGTTTTGCTCAAGCATCTGCGGCGGCGCCCGCCGATCGGCGGCATCGCGCATGCCTTCAACGGCAGTTTCCAGCAGGCTGGTCAGTTCATCGATCAGGGGTTCGCCCTGGGGTTCGGCGGCGCCATGACTTTCGAGCGCGCCTTGCAGATCCGCCGTCTGGCGGCGCAACTGCCCGCCGATGCGCTGGTCCTGGAGACCGATGCGCCCGATATCCCGCCCGCATGGCTGGGATGCCGGTCCGGCGATCCGCCTCGCAATGAGCCGGCCGAGGTCGCCGGGATTGCCCGTGTCCTGGGGGTATTGCGGGATATGGCGCCGGAGGACGTGATTGCCGCCTGCTATCGGAATGCCTGCCGGGTATTACCGCGATTGGTTTGATAATCATAGATGTCTTTTAATATTGAAAGCTATCTATGATGAGCTATGCTGTAGCGGTGCTCTTGTAAATTTGATAATATAAGTTATCTTATCAATTGATTTGATATCTATGATTAGCAATCTCTTGGGAAATCTGGCAGCGGCGCGGCGCGGCCTGGGCCTGAACCAGGCACAGCTCGCGGATCGGGCTGGCCTGAGCCGCATGGCGGTTCAGAAAGCAGAATCCGGCATGACGGACCCGCGGCTGTCGACGCTGGAGGTCATGGCGCGCGCGCTGGGCATGGAGCTGATGCTCGTGCCTGCCGCGATCCGCCCGGATCTCGAGCAGTTCATCCAGTCCGGCGGCCGCGTGCTGGGCCAGCCGCCCGGAGTGGGGGCACCGGGTTCGGTGGTCGATGCGGTGCTCGGCCGGGACGGGTGATGGACACCGCCATCCGCTATCTGCGGCTGTACTTCCACTGCCTGGACGGCAGCCGGCGGGCGATCGGCCATCTGTCGCAGTATGGGGACATCCTGCGGGTTTCCTTCGATCCGGATTATGTCGAGGACCCGCGCCGCCCGACGGTGTCGCTGAGCTATCGCGGCACCGACGAGGCCGCCACGCGCGCCATTCTGTCGGCGGCGCGGGATGTCCGGCTGGCGCGGACTGACGGCAAATGGCCGGCATTTTTCCAGAATCTGCTGCCCGAAGGCCACAACCGCGAGCGTCTCGCCCGCGAAAGGGGCTGCGCGCCGGAGGATGAATTCGAGCTGCTGGCCGCCGCCGGGCATGACCTCATGGGGGCGCTCGAGGTCGAGCCGGTGCCGCCGCAGGAAGGCATCCCCGATGCCGTGCGCCTGTGGCACACCGCCATGGGGCTCGATGTGCTCGAACCCGGTTTCGTCGAGTCGCCGGTCGAGGATGCCGCCTCCATTCCCGGCGTGGTCACCAAGTTTTCCGCGGTCCGTGAGGGACGCCGGTATGTCGTGCGGCGTCGGGGGGCGGCCGGCGCCTATATCCTGAAACTGCCTTCCACGCGTCATCCCGATCTGGTCCGCAATGAATACGCGGGATACCAGCTGGCCGGGGCGCTGGGCCTGGATTGCGCGCAGGTCGAAGTCCTCAGCCGGCGGGATGCCGAGTTGCCCGATGACCTGCCGTTTGAGGACGTCCTCGCCGTGCGGCGCTTCGACCGCGGCCCGGGCGGCCGGCGCATTCACATGGAGGAATTCAACCAGATCCTCGGATACGAGCCGCGCCACAAGTACGGCAAGGGGATCTTCGAGGACTACCCGGCGATGCTGCGCATCGTCGATCGCTTTTCGGCCGACCCTGCGCGCGATGCGCAGGAATTCGTGAATCGTTTCGTGGCCTTCATCCTCATGGGGAACACCGACGCGCATCTCAAGAACTGGGCCATGCGCTATCCGGACGGGCCGCAACCCATCCTGGCGCCTCTGTATGATCCGATCTGCGTGACCGCTTTATTCGATCATGTGGGGCCCAGGGACTATGCCGTCAACCGCGCCATCGATGTCCGCCTCAGGGCCTTCAACTGGCAGGACATGGCCTTGTTGCTGAAGCTGGCGCGCGTTCCCCGGGCCGCCCGCCTGCTGCAAATGGCCCGGGCCACGGTGCGCATGGCGCAAGCCCGCTGGCCGGATATTCTCGATGCGGCGCCTGAATCGGTGCGGACCGCCATCCTCGACAGGTTGAACGGCGGGATCGCGCTCACGCGCGAGTCGCCCTGATCGGGCTTGAGGTTGCCGGCCATGCCGCGAGGCCTTGCCGCGCCCCGCGCCGCCGCGCAAGCCTCGCTATCCGCAAATCCGCCGGATCCCGTGGAATCCGCAGTGTCTTTCGATGTCCCGCTGGGCCGCTGAACGGGCGCCGCAGCGGCTACGCTGAAACCTCCGAGACTCTCTGAATGGGCCTCGCGATAGCAGGGCCATCGCTGCGTCTTGCATCCCATTCCGTTGCGCAGGCGCTTGCTTGCTGCCGGACTTGTTCAGAGAGTCCCTGGATGTCCGTGCGAAGAACGCCGGTCTTTTGGCGGGCGCTTCGACGCGTTCATTCAGAGGTGTCTTCGGCGCCGTATTGCATCGGTGCGTGGAGGAGGGGGGGATGATCGGTCGCCTGACCGCACTGGGCTTCGTCGCCGGCGTGACGGCGGCGCATGGGCTGGCCGAGCTGCCGGGTGCGGGCGAGCTGGTCCTTTTGGTCGCCTCGGGGGCGGGCCTGTGGCTGGCCGCGTCGGCCTGCGGGCGCTGGGCTGGCCGATACGCCGTTCATGCGGCAGGGCTGGCCCTGGCGTGGTGGGCGGCGTGCGGCGGTTTTGCCTGGACGGCCGGCCTGGCCCAGATCCGCCTGGCAGACGCCCTGGCTGTTGACAATATCGATCGGGTCGCCAGGGTGGACCTGAGGATCGTCGGCCTGCCGCGCCTGGACCCGGATCGGCGCCGCTTCGAGGCGGAGATCCTGGCGGCGCGTCCCGAGGGGGTGCCCCGGCGGATCGTCGTCACCTGGGGGGCGCCCGAGTGGCACGGGCCGTATGCGGCGCCTGCCGCACCGGCGCAGGCTTTTCCGCAGCTGGCGCCCGGACAGGTCTGGCGCATGGCTCTGGTGATGCGCCCAGTGCGCGCCGCCCAGAATCCGCACGCTTTCGATGCCGAGCGCCATGCGTTCGCGCAGGGCATCCGCGCCACCGGCACCGTGCGTGGCACGCCGCAGATGCTGGACGACGATCCCTGGGCGAGCCTGGAGGTTCTCGCCCAGCGCGCCCGACACGTGGTGCGCGAGGCGCTGCGCCCGCGCCTGGCAGGCATGCGCTACGGGCCGGTGCTGCTGGCCCTGGCGATCGGCGACCAGGACGGCGTGGCCGATGAGGACTGGCGGGTTTTCAACCGCACGGGCATCACGCATCTCGTGTCGATCAGCGGTTCGCACATCACGATGATCGCGGCCTTCGGCGGCGTGGCGGCCTATGCCGCGTGGCGGCGCATTCGATGGCGCGGCAAGGCGCTGGCCGAGTATCTGCCGGCGCAGATCGCGGCGGCCTGGGCGGCGCTCGCGGTGGCGTGGCTGTACTGCCTGCTGGCGGGCTGGGGGGTGCCGGCCCGGCGCACCTTCGTGATGCTGGCGGTGGTGGCGGCCAGCCTCGTTCTGCGCCTGCGTCTGGGTGGCTCCCGCGTCCTGGCCGTGGCCGCCGTGGCGGTGCTGGTTCTCGATCCCTGGGCGGTGCTGGCGAGCGGCTTCTGGCTGTCTTTCGGCGCCGTTGCCGTACTGCTCGCGGTCTCGGCGGGAATGGCGGGCCCGCAGGCCGGCGCGGGGAATCAGGAGCGCACGCCGATCATGGTCCGGCTGCGCCGCATCCTGTCGCTGGCCGTGCGGACCCAGATGGCGGTCACGCTGGCGCTGATGCCGCCGCTCGCCTGGTTGTTCCACGAGGTTTCACTGGTATCGCCGCTGGCCAATGCATACGCGATTCCCTTGATCGGCTGGGTGGTCACGCCCCTGTCCCTGCTGGCGGCGGCCTGCGCCCTCGTGCCGGGCGCGGACTGGCTGTCGCAGGTCTTCGCCCGCCTGGGGCATGGGGCGCTGGAGGCCATGATGCGGCCTACCGAATGGCTGGGCGTCCTGCCCGCGGCGCACTGGCCGGTGGCCGCTGCGCCCGCGGCCCTGAACCTGCTGGCCTGCGCCGGCGTCGTCCTGGCCTTGTGGCCCGCCGGCGGGCGCTATCGCCGCCTGGGGTGGCTGGCGATGCTGCCGCTGGTGTTCTGGACGCCGCCGCGGCCCGCCGAGGGCGAGTGGGAACTCCACGCCCTGGATGTCGGGCAGGGCAGCGCCCTGGTGTTGCAGACGGAGCGCCACACGCTGGTGTTCGATACCGGCGCGCGGCGCAGCGCGCGCTCGGACGAAGGGGCGCGCACCGTGCTGCCGTTCCTGCGGGCGCAAGGGGTGCGCAGGCTCGATGTGCTGGTCGTCTCGCATGCCGATCTGGACCATGCGGGCGGGGTGCGCAGCCTGCTGGAGGGTCTGCCGGTGGCGCAGTCCTACAGCTCATTCCCGCTCGAACCGTGGCTGGCGCGCGAGGCGCGCAAGCTTGGCGCGCCGCCTCCGCCCATGCCTTTGACGGATGTCCTTTGTAGATACGGTACGAGCTGGCGGGTGGACGGCGTGACCTTCGAGTTTCTCTGGCCCTTGGGCGAGGCCGCCGGCAGGCGACAGGACCCCGGCGCCAATGCCGCCAGCTGTGTGCTGCGGGTGCGCGGCGCGCACCATACGCTACTGCTGACCGGCGATGTGGAGGCCCGCTCCGAGGCGGCCCTGCTGGCGCGCGGCCTGGGCCCCGCGGATGTGGTGGTGGCCGCGCACCACGGCTCGGCGACCTCGTCCACGCTGGCCTGGGTCGAGCGCCTGCAGGCAAGCCACGTGATCGCGCAGGCCGGCGCCTGGAACCGCTACGGCCATCCCGCCCGCGCCGTGGAGGCGCGCTGGACCCGCGCCGGGGCGCGGTTCTGGCGCACGGATCTGGAGGGGGCGATCAGTGTCCAGTCGCGGGGGAAGGGCTTGTCGTTGTACAGTGAGTTGGGGGATGCGCGGCGGTATTGGCATGGGGTGCGGCGTTGAGTTGAAGCTGCGGCGTCTTTTTTACACGAATTTCGCTTTGATACGGCGACAATCCCACAGATTCCAGGCTTGCACGTATCCTTTGCTGCGCGTGCGTAAACCTGCGTTGCTCTTTGATACCGGCACCAGTCCTCGATGTTGTCAAATTCACGTTCAATACCGTTGGCCCATTCGACCCACTCCTGGCGTTTTTGCGGCCGTACAGCTCAGAGATGCGACCGAGCAACTCCTTTTTTCGGGCTAGCACGCCCTGCAGAGTATCCAACTGACGCTTCCGGCTGGCGCGGGCTGCCTGCAGGTTTGCCTTGATGGCAAAGTCCTCCCCGAAAATCCTCCTGCCGCAGTCCTTGCCGACGTTCGTCTCCACCTTGTCCACTGTGACGACTAGGAAGCCGTGCTGATGTGGTTGTCGGCAGGAAGCTAGCCCACACGGGTATGGTTCAGCGAAGTCGTAGGGCGCGAGCACTTCTGCAAGCTTTGAGTCTGTAGCGTCGAGCGGGGAGCGGTAGGCAGGCCGGCGCGTGAGGTCGGAAGGCCCTTTCAAGTCCACTAAGAGAGAGAAATCATCCAGAGAAGCCGCCATAGATACCTCATGCGGTGATTTTGCACAGTGTGCGAGTACTCTCATAGCTCGGTCTGGGTAAGCTGCCGCCGGCGACAGGATGCCGCGTCTTGTCATCTGCGGTTACCATATCCTCAGTGTGCTAGCGGGGAACAAGGATTTTTGCGGGGCAGCACTGCAAGCTGACCTTGCGTGAGTTCTGCGATTAAAAAACTCAGTCCTACATGGCACAGAAAGCAATCGATACGGATAAAAGCAACTACTCGGCATGGCACAAAATTTCTCAGAGCTCGCAAACTTCATCTGGTCAGTAGCGGACCTTCTGCGCGGCGACTACAAGCAGGCCGACTACGGCAAGGTCATCCTTCCTTTCACGCTGCTGCGGCGCCTGGACTGCGTGCTGACGGACACCAAGCCTGCCGTGCTGGCAGAGTACGAGAAGCAGAAAGATTCTGGCATCAATCTGGACCTCATCCTGCCTCGCAAGAGCAAGCAGCCCTTCTATAACGTGAGCCCGTTCACGGTTCCTGGCCTGCTGGATGACCCCTCCAACATCCGTCACAACCTCATTGCTTACATTGGCGACTTCTCCGCCGACGCCCGGGACGTGTTCGAACGCTTCAAGTTCACCGATCGCGTGGCCGAGCTCGATGAGAACGACCTGTTGTACATGGTCACCCAGAAGTTCGCCGAGATTGACCTGCATCCCTCTGCCGTTCCCAATGAGACCATGGGCCTGGTCTTTGAGGAACTGATTCGGAAGTTCTCTGAAGCCTCCAATGAGACAGCCGGGGAGCACTTCACGCCCCGTGAGGTCATCAAGCTCATCGTGCATTGCCTGTTCGCAGGTGACGATGAGGCACTGTCCAAGCCTGGCGTCATCCGGTCGCTCTACGACCCCACCGCCGGCACTGGCGGGATGCTGTCCGTTGCCGACAATGAGATTGCTGGCATCAATAGCTCGGCGAAGCTGGTGCTGTTCGGTCAGGAGCTGAACCCCGAGTCCTATGCTATCTGCAAAGCGGACATGCTCATCAAGGGGCAAAACCCCAAGAACATCGTCATGGGCAACACCCTGTCGGCAGATGGGTTCATCGGTCAGAAGTTCGACTACATGCTCTCCAACCCGCCGTTTGGCGTGGACTGGAAGAAGGTGCAGACGGCTGTGAAAGCCGAGCACGAGAAAGGCTTTGGCGGTCGCTTCGGTCCCGGTCTGCCTCGCATTTCTGACGGCTCCTTGCTGTTCCTGATGCACCTGGTGTCCAAGATGCGCCAGGCCTCCGAGGGCGGGAGTCGTGTTGGCATCGTCCTGAACGGCAGCCCATTGTTCACTGGTGATGCGGGTTCTGGCGAGTCGGAAATCCGCCGCTACCTCCTTGAGAACGACCTCGTCGAGGCCATCATCGCGCTGCCCAACGACCTGTTCTACAACACCGGCATCGCCACCTATATCTGGCTGCTGGACAACACGAAGAAGCCGGAGCGCAAGGGGCGCGTGCAGCTCATCGATGCCACGCGCATGTACGAGAAGCGTCGCAAGAGTCTCGGCAGCAAACGTGTCGAGATTACGGACGAGCAGATTGCGGAAATCGTGAAGGTCTACTCGGAGCTCAAGCCTGATGCGACCTTCTCACTGGAGCACCAGGAACCGGTCAAGAACGGCGACGAGAAGGCCGAGCAAGAGCCCCCGCGCTGCGTCTCGAAGGTGTTCGAGAACGCCTTCTTTGGATACCGCAAGGTCACCGTGGACCGTCCCCTGGCGCCGGGGAAGACTGCGAAGAAGCCCAAGAAAGGCGAGAAGCCCTATGACCCTGAGCTTCGCGACACGGAAAATATACCCTTGGGCGAGGACATCAAGGACTACATGGACCGCGAGGTTCTGCCGCATGTCCCTGATGCCTGGGTAAACGAGACCATCCGCGACGAAAAAGATGGCAAGCCGGGCAAGGTTGGCTACGAAATCAACTTCAATCGGTATTTTTATGTCTACAAGCCGCCGCGGGCTCCTGAGGTCATTGCTGCTGAAATCAAGAAGATGGAGGAGCGGTTTATTGACCTCATGAAGGGGGTGGTGGCGTGACAGCTTCCGTAGAAACTAGGCTGCGCTATGTTACGGAACTGAATCCTCCGGTACGGACAGACCTACTGGACCACTTGGATACCGAAGTTTCGTTTTTGCCTATGGAAGCCATTGGTGAGGATGGTTCTTTGGACCTTCACCGTACGCGTCCTGTCGAGGAGGTGCGTACAGGGTATACCTATTTTGAAGACGGAGATGTTGCATTTGCGAAGGTGACTCCGTGCTTCGAGAATGGAAAAGGCGCCCTGATGAAGGGGCTTGAGCGACAAGCTGGTTTTGGCACCAGTGAGCTTACCGTACTGCGCCCAAAAACTGGAACAAATGCTCGGTACCTCAATTTCGTTGTGCAAAGTGAGCAATTTCGCCAGCTTGGCGCGGGTGCCATGACAGGTGCGGGTGGCCTAAAGCGAGTTCCAGACGAATTCACCCGAAACTTTCGAGCTACTTTCCCTTCGGAGGAAGAGCAGGAGCGCATCGCCAACTTCCTCGACGAGCAGACGGCGCGGATTGATGCTTTGATTGTAGGAAAGGATGAGCTACTGGATAAGCTATTTGAGTACCGAATTGCCATTGTAGAAACAGTCATGGCCGACGCTCCAGGACAGTCTCGGGTAAGACTTGGTTTGCATGTTGACTTGCTCCCCGGATATGCATTTCCTAGTGAGAAATTCAGCTTGGACCCTGACGGCATTCCCCTCTTGCGAGGGATTAATATGGCACCAGGATGTATCCGATGGGATGAGACTGTTTATTGGCCCCATACCGATGATGCAACTCTAGAGCGATTCAGACTCAAGGCTAGTGACGTTGTATTTGGTATGGACCGGCCTTGGGTGAATGCGGGTACCCGCGTGGCCATGGTTGATGAGGATGCTGAAGATGTCCTGTTGTTGCAGCGCGTATGTCGCTTGAGAGGTGGAAGCAAATTTCATCAACGATTTATCTATTACGCACTAGCGAGTGATAGGTTCAGGCAGTCCGTTGAAGTTGATTTAACTGGGGTGAGTGTCCCGCATATCAGTCCAGAGCAAATTCTCAGTTTTAAAGTTCCTGCCATTTCGTTTGAAGAACAGCGCGATAGGTGCGAAGAAGCTGATAGAAAAGTTTCCTCAATAGATGAACTGACTATGCATGCGTCTCAGGTGATAGACCGCCTCCGCGAATATCGCTCTTCCTTGATTTCAGCCGCCGTCACTGGCCAGATTGACATCAATAATTTTCAGATGGAGGTGGTGTGACTCTGAATAAAGATTTTGCTCTCAGGGATGCCGAAGGCTACTTTCGTTATCCGTATATCATCAAGTCGAGAGACGGTGAAAAACAAGGGTACGTATGCAATCCTTATTCTGGAAGCGTGCCGTTTTATGAGCGACTCTATCTGGAAAATATTGAAGAGGTAATTAATGGGGTTATTTTTAAAGGATGGGGGGTTCGTGTAAAGCGGGACGCTGCTGAAGTTCCACAGGGAGTCGGGATAAAGGAGTCCGGCGCAAGGTATCGTTCCGGTGAGAGGTCCAAAGAATATTTTGTAAGTGCAAAATATAGGCACTTGGTAAAAGACGCTCCAGAGCCACCCTTAGAGTTTCTTTCAAGTCCAAGAGTTCAGAAAGAAGAGCCTGTCGATGAACTTGCTTATCAAGCTGCCGAGGCAGAGCTTGATGGCGACCCGCAATGCCAAGGGTTATCCGAAACAGAACGCGCGAGGTTGGTTTATTCCCGGATTGGGCAAGGGCAGTATCGAAGAGGTCTGATAGATATTTGGAAGGGGCGCTGTGCTGTCACGGAATTGGCTCTGGAAGCAGCGCTCATCGCATCCCATGCGAAGGCATGGAAGCAATCGTCTAATGAGGAACGCCTTGACCCATTCAACGGCCTTTTGTTAGCAGCCACTGTAGACAAGCTCTTTGACCGCGGCCTCATCTCATTTGCTGATGACGGGGCGATGTTGCTGAGTTCGCTCGTGTCAACGGTGGATTTGAAAGCAATTGGGCTTTCCGCAAATGCCCGCCTTTCTAGTCTACTTGATGACCGGCACAAACCTTATCTACGCGCACACCGAAAGCAGCACGGATTTGAGGACAGCGATGCAGCAACGGCCTAAGACCATTCAGATATTCCTGCCAACGGGCGATGCTCGCGGGATTCGCGTGGCTGAAATTACCACTCGAATTGTCCAGGCTATCGAAGTTCCGCGCAGCCAACTGGATAGTTTCCTGGCGATGCCAGAAAGCGACCAGGTCGCTGTGTATTTTCTGTTCGGCCAAAGTGAGGACGGAGCCTCTCAGAAACTTTACATAGGGCAAACGGGTGGCCTTCGTAAGCGACTGGCTAAGCACAATAAGGAAAAGGATTTCTGGCAGCGGGTCGTTGTACTTATCTCGCGTACTAACAGCCTTACGCAGACGCATGCGTTATTTCTTGAGTGGTTGTGCATCCAGCAAACCAAGAAAGCTGGTCGGTATACGACCGAAAATGGTAATGATGGCAGCAAGCCCCATACACCAGCGCCGCTCGAGGCTGATTGCTTAGAAATTTTCGAGACCGGCCGCACGCTATTGGCGACCCTGGGGCATCCCGTGTTTGAGCCAGTGGCAACTCATATGTCCGACACCTCTGAAGCCGTCGAACTCTTCTACTGCTCGCGGAGTGGAGCTCAAGCTATTGGTGAGTACACCGAGGAGGGGTTCGTGGTGCTGAAAGGGTCAATCGGACGCGTTCTGTCGGATGAGCGACACTTGGGTCGCGCATATACGAAGCAACGGGATGCCCTTGTTCAGGACGGTAAGGCCACCATTGAAAACGGGCAGCTTGTATTCAAAGAAGACGTACTCTTCCCATCACCTAGTGGGGCTGCTGCTGTTGTCGTAGGCAGCGCAGCCAATGGCTGGCGCGAGTGGAAGAATGATAAAGGCGTAACGCTAGACGAATTGAAGCGGGGCAATGGCTCCGCCGCTACTGACGAATAAAAAAGAAGGGTTGGGGATGGCCAAGCTATCGAACGTACACACAGAACGAATCTTCGAAAACGAACTTTGCGACTATTTGGCCGCAAACGGCTGGACTGTCCTGACGCACCCAAAGGAAGCCTGCTCGTATAGTCGCGAGCTAGCCCTGTTCCCAGATGACCTCCTGGCCTTTGTCCAGGAGACACAGTCGGCGGAGTGGGCCAAGTTCAAGAAGTGGCACAACGGCCAGTCTGAGACCATGTTCGTGAAGCGCGTGGCCGAGCAGCTCGATAAGCATGGCACGCTGCACTTGCTGCGCCACGGCTTCAAAGACCGGGATGCCAAGTTCTTCCTGTGTCAGTTCCGTCCTGCCAACAAGAAAAACCCCCAACTGTGGGCTTGGTACGAGCAGAACCGTCTGACGGTCATCCGGCAGCTCCATTACAGCCTGCACAATGAGAACAGCATCGACCTGGTGCTATTCCTGAATGGCCTTCCTGTATCCACGGCGGAGCTCAAGACAGACCTCACGCAGAACATCAAGGACGCCATCATCCAGTACAAGAAGGACCGCCTGCCCAAGGACGCCAAGTCCAAAGAGCCTGAGGCCCTCTTGCAGTTCAAGACCCGGGCGCTTGTCCACTTCGCGGTTTCGACCGACGAAGTGTTCATGACGACAAAGCTCGATGGCGACAAAACCTATTTTCTGCCGTTCAATCTGGGCCGGCCCGACGGCATGGGCGGGGCCACAGCGGGCAACCCGCCGGCGCCCGAGGGCAAGGGCTACCCCACCTGGTACTTGTGGGAGCAGGTCTGGGCAAAAGACGTCTGGCTCGACATTCTGGGCAACTTCCTGCACCTGGAGGTCAAACAGGACGAAGACCCGAAGACTGGCAAGAAGCGGGTCAAGGAAACGCTCATCTTCCCTCGCTTCCATCAGCTTGATGTCGTCCGCCGGCTCGTCGATACCGTGGCGCAGGAAGGCGCTGGGCAGGTCTACCTGGTCCAGCACTCAGCAGGTTCGGGCAAGTCCAACTCGATTGCTTGGTCGGCGCACCGCATGGCCAATCTGCATGATGCTGCTGACAGCAAAATCTTCGACTCGGTCATCGTCATCACCGACCGTCGAGTGCTGGATAAGCAGCTTCAAGAGACCATCAGTCAGTTTGAACACAAGTCAGGCGTTGTCCAGAAAATCGACAAGAACAGCCAGCAGTTGGCAGAAGCCCTGATGAAGGGCACGCCCGTGGTGGTCACCACCATTCAGAAGTTCCCCTTCATCCTGGACAAGGTGAAGGGGATGAAGGGCAAGCACTTTGCCATCATCGTCGATGAGGCGCACTCGAGCCAGTCTGGCACGGCCGCCCGGAACATGAAAATCGCGCTGTCCTCGGGTGAGAAGCCATTGTCAGCTCCTGCGGTCCAGGTGGAACTGGATGACGAGACAGTCGAAGTGCCTGCAGACGTTGAAATCGACCCGGAGGACGTGACGTCTGAGGATGTCGTCAATGAGGTGATGTCCTCCCGGATGCGTCCGAAGAATGTCTCATATTTTGCCTTTACGGCCACGCCGAAGGGCAAGACCATGGAGCTCTTTGGTCGCCACAATGCGGCGACGGGGTTGCCGGAACCCTTCCACGTGTATTCGATGCGTCAAGCCATTGACGAGGGTTTCATCCTCGATGTGCTGAAGAACTACACGTCCTACAGGATGTTCTATAAGCTCGGCGCACTGTCAGACGAAAAACTCGTTCCCCAGGGGAAAGCCAAGACGGTACTTGCTCGGTACGCCATCTTGCATCCGCACAACATCGCCCAGAAGGTCGTGGTCATCGTCGAGCACTTCCAGGAGCATGTCGCCTCAAAAATCGGTGGCCGGGCAAAGGCCATGGTAGTCACCGGCAGCCGTAAAGCCGCTGTGCGCTACAAGCTGGCCATAGACCGGTACATCAAAGAGCGTGGTTACCAGACGGAGCTGCGCACTCTTGTGGCGTTTTCTGGCAAGGTCGAGGACCCCGATTCCGGTCCGGACGATTTCACGGAAGCCGGCATGAACCCTGGGATTGGCGGGGCCGAACCGTCCGAGGCCTTCAAGGGGGACGATTACCGCATCCTGCTGGTCGCCAACAAGTACCAGACTGGCTTTGACCAGCCTTTGCTGCACACCATGTATGTCGACAAGCGTCTCTCCGGAGTGCTGGCTGTCCAGACGCTCTCCCGATTGAACCGTATCCTCCCTGGCAAGGACGACACATTCGTGCTCGACTTCGTGAACAAACCCGATGAAATCCTGGAGTCCTTCAAGCCGTACTACCGTGCCGCCGAGCTTGAGGATGTCACGGACCCCAACATCGTCCATGAGCTTCAAATCAAGCTGGACCAGGCCGGCGTCTACTTCCCGGCCGAGGTGGACGGCTTCGCCCAGGTGTTCTTCGACCCCAAACGCAGGCAGGCGTCCTTGCACCAGTTCCTGAAGCCTGCCGCAGACCGATTCAAGCACTCGCTCGATGACGATGCTGCAGAGCAGTTCCGACGCGACCTGGGGACGTTTCTGCGCCTGTACGACTTCCTCTCCCAAATCATCCCCTACAACGATTCGGACCTGGAAAAACGCTACGCCTTCGGCAAGAACCTGATGCCGCGTATTGCGGAGTATTCATCTGAAGGGGCTATGGACCTGGACTCGGATGTTCGCCTTACGCACTATCGGCTGCAAGGTTTGGGGTGCATGGGGCTGGACTTGTCCAGTGGCGAAATCGTGAAGCTGCAGCCGATTTCGGAGGCGGGCTCTGGAAAGGGGGGTGAGGATGAAAAGAAGCCTCTGGCCGAGATTGTTGAAAAGATGAACGACCTGTTCGCTGGCGACCTGACCGAGGCCGACCTGGTGGGCTACGTCACCACGCTGCATGGCAAGCTGATGGAGGATGAGAAGCTTGCTGAGCAGGCTGCCAACAATACGGAAGAGCAGTTCCGCATGGGTGACTTCAAAGACCGGCTGACCGACATCATCTTGGACAGCCAGGATGCACATAACTCGATTGCAGGCCAGCTCCTGAAGGACGAACGGGTTTTTGCTGCCATGCAGGGGATGTTGGCAAAGATGGTGTATCAGGCGTTTTCTCAAGAACGCTCTAAGTGAACTCCAAAAAGGCGTAGTGCTACAGAAATTGGAAATATTCGGGAAAGTAGTTGGGTGATTCAGAAAAAGCGAGCATGCTTCAAAACAGCAATTGGACGCGCTTCAGGGCATTAGGCAGCAACTAAATGATAACTATGAAGAGATGCGTTCCGAGTTTTCGAGATACAGACGAGAACAGGCATTAGAGCAAACATCTAAGTATTTTTTATTTCCCAAGGAGTGAGCTTCGTCCTAAATTAATTCATCATGCTTAGCGTGATGGTTGTTATCCTAGAACCCCATTGGGACTAAGGTGGATGCTTGCGAGCATACAACAACTTTCTTGGCGCCCCTGGTTAGTGCGACATAAAGGTGTCGTGCATTCATTTCTTCTGGGTTGAGGATGATTACGACATCCGCTTCTAGTCCTTTCAGCAATAGTGTGCTACCTACCGTTCGTCGGGTTATTTTTCTCCCCCGATGGCGATTAAGTTCTCGTGCTAACACTATCGCGTCATAAAAGGAGGAATTTCTATCTGCAGCAACACGCATCGCGGACCGACAGATGTGTAGCACTTCAGGCCGATAGACACGGACTTTCGGTGCAGCAGAAATTTCTTGTAGTACGGCCAGTGCTTTTGCCATGGATGGCTGCTGAGAAAAATCAAGGCAAATTTTCTCTAGGGAATTAGCATCCTTGCGAGCTTTCCCAGATTTCAGGGAGGCTAGCCTTTTTATGAGTGTCGCAGCATTTGTATTTGCCATCAGCGTTGATGAGAATGATATTAAATCCTCAATGGCGCTTGGCGCGTTGATGTCAAATGACCTTCCGAACTGTGTTAAATCTTTATGGTCTACAGCTTCTATCGTTGTAACGCCAGGTGTGCTGCGTGCGATAAGACGTTGACCTTCTGGATTTTTGCTGTCTCCTATTACAAGAGCGGTGCTATTGCCTGTGGGTAGCCATTCACTAATGGCCTTTAGTCGTTGACTGTCAGCGGTTTTTTTGTCCCCAGAAAGCTTTACCCAGTGAACGGCATCTGGGGCTGTTTTTAAGTCGATAGTATGGCCTGCCAACAGGTTGGCTCGAATGGAAAGTAGCCACCGTCCGAGGTCTTCGGATTCTGCACGACGCCATCGCCAAGGTGTACTGAGCGTGCCTATTTCAGGATAGCGCTTCAATACATGGCTATCCCAATCGACAGTTTTCTCTTTGAAGTCAAATATTGCCTGCAGCCTGTCACCAAGTACACATGTCGGCAATACTGTAGATGTCCATCCGACGATATTGTGCTGGGAGATAGTGCAGTCTTGGTACTCGTCTACTATAAGACGACTGTACGTGGCCTTGAGAGCATCGCTGATGTGCCCCTCTTTGAGAATGTTTCTGGCAGCAAGCCTAATTGCGGGGTAGTCTCGGTTTGCATGTTCAAGCTTGAGTATGCTGATGTCATGCCCGCCCCGTTTTGGGAATTTTGATAGAAATTGAATAGCCCAACTGTTTATGGTGTAGACGTAATATGCATGTCTAGGTGCCTTTGCTCTATTGAGGCGCTCTATCAGAGCCGCTTTACCCGCGTTTGTGTGGGTAAGGATGAGTATCGGCTTTGGTTTCTTATGCGATTTTATCGTGTCAGCTATAAGCTGAGTTTTGCCGCATCCAGCCGGTGCACTGACAGAACCTCTGGAAACAGAGCACAGGTCTAATTCAGGCGACATGCATCCAATCCCGAATTTGGCTGACAAGTTTCTTGAAACTTGGTTCGGCTGTGTCTTTATCCGGACCCACTATATTTTTAGCAATGTGCTGGTACTTGGTCACCGACTTGAACCAACAGTTTTCTGTTTTGTTGCTCTTGGCGGCCTTTGCTAAAATCCCTCTTGTTTCAACAGAGCATCCATCGACGATAAAATCTAACCATATCTTTTCGAGATTTAATGCACCGTTGGATTTTGCCTTTATATGGTTGTCAACGAGCTCTTCTCCGAGGAGTTCTACTGCGTACGATAGAAGTTTTTCGACTGCTGATTCAGACAAACTAAGGAATAGTTCATCTTCAAGGGTGTGCCCTTCCTGCCAGGTAATAGCTTCTCCCCCGCAGTGTCTGAAACGCTCGACCACCTTTGCTGTTGGCGTTTTATCAGAGTCCGCTAGGACGAGTACACGATAGCCAAGCCGACACAGTGCCGTGCCGCGCTGGTAGACTAAATCAGCCGTTCGACCGCCGACGTTTACATAAGAGCCACCAAGGGCAAAAAATGATGGGCCTCCTTGTGCTTCCCAATATTGGTCGAGACCTCTGGCTAGTCCCACTTCACTAGCGCCCTCGCAGACTATTACCGATTTGGCGAGAAAGGCCTCTGGGTCAGCTCGGACCGTGCTCTGTATTTCATCCGTAGTGCCAACTCCAAGCGCTTTATGACCGTCTTGTTGCTTTCTAACGATAACCAATTGGTCGCCCGTTAGTTCCCGTACAGCCACTGGGGAATGAGTGGTCATGAATACCTGGGAGGGCGGTTTGGCTTCTTTAGCACCGAGGGATGTGAGTAGACTCGTTAAGCGGTGTGGTTCCAGACCATGTTCCACCTCATCAACCAAGACGATGGATGCCACCTCCGCCGCCACCCGCTGCAGGCCGGCCACCAGGAGCCGGGTTGAGCCTGTGCCCAAGGACTGTAGTGGGACTCCCTCTTCACTATGAAGGGCGATGGCACCACTTCCTAAGGTAACTGCATGTGCATCGAGGAGAGCTTGGACTGACTTTCCGACAGAGACACCCAAGTCATTCGCGGTATCAGTAGCAATTTTTAATGTCGCTGCTAACTGAGTAGCGGCCTGAGTCCCAAACCTCAGTCGAGCTTGCCTGGCAGCATCTGCTAATTCTGCTCCCAGGTTTGCACGTTCTTCGGTAAGTCGGTTGAGGATAGACCCTCTTGCCCAAGAGAGGTGGCTATTTGTGTAATGTCCAATACGGGCAGGAGCAATAGCCAGACGGTCTTTCCACGCTAGGTTCCGCTCGAATCCCTCGGTTAGTGCTCTTTCGGAAAATAGGGTCCAGGAAGGCTCTAAATCATCGGATACCGTTAAACGTAGCGTTAGGACAGTCTCCATAAACGCTTCAGGCTCATCCTCGAGAGTGTCGGTTAAATTATCATAGCCCCTAAGGAAAATCCCATAGCTCTCGATGTTCTTTAGGGCGTCAGGTAGGTCCCCCAGAGTTATCGATATGATGAGCGGTTGGCCTACATCCAGGTTATGAAAGTCAGTGTCGTAAAAAACGACGTTTCTTCGAGCACCCAAGCATATATCTATGGCGTCCAGGATTGTTGATTTTCCGCTGTCTCCGGGACCAATGAGGCAGTTTATTCCCTCGGATGGATTCCAGTCTAAGTGCTGTATCCCGCGGAAATTATTGATTTCTACCTTGCGGATTCGTGTCATATTTCCAAGCTTTTTCAGAAGGTGGGGCGTTCCTGTGCAACGCTCGACGAGGAGCATGAGCACGCGAAGAATTTCGCTGCGCAACTGAACTCGCGTATTACGCCTTACTGTCGGAAACTTTACACCAGGTTACGGGGGAAATGGGAAACCGAAGGTAGCGATGAGGCGTACCTGAGGTTTCGTGCTGTCGTCCCAGCCTCTATTGGCTCAAACTGATTGTTCACGTTTATTCCCCCAGACGACATGTGATTGGCTCGGCTTGAGCTGAACGTTCGTGCGAAGCGCTGGGGCTTCCAGCACTTCACGACTACTTGTGCAACTTCACGACTTACTTGTACATCCACAGGCCGATGAGGACTGGCGGGTTTTCAACCGCACGGGTATCACGCATCTCGTGTCGATCAGCGGTTCGCACATCACGATGATCGTGGCTTTCGGCGGCGTGGCGGCGCGTCCGATGGCGCGGCAAGGCGCTGGCCGAGTATCTGCCGGCGCAGATCGCGGCGGCCTGGGCGGCGCTCGCGGTGG
This sequence comes from Castellaniella defragrans, assembly GCA_040394755.1. Lineage (GTDB taxonomy): Bacteria > Pseudomonadota > Gammaproteobacteria > Burkholderiales > Burkholderiaceae_B > Castellaniella > Castellaniella defragrans_A. The sequence continues at coordinate 130,731 of JBEBRQ010000001.1, forward strand.
CGTGGCTGTACTGCCTGCTGGCGGGCTGGGGGGTGCCGGCCCGGCGCACCTTCGTGCTGCTGGCGGTGGTGGCGGCCAGCCTCGTCGTGCGTTTGGGGTGGGCTGACGATGAGGAGGGCATCAAAAGAGCCGTCGAGAACATCGATCTGGACTCGCTTGCGCCAGTCGAGACGGCGCACGTCACCTGGTCGACGCCGGCGCTTGTGCTGTTCGATGGCGCGGACCGGTTTTCGCGCGAGTGCTGTCTTCACTTCGAAATCCGCCCGGGCCGATATACCATAAAGACATTCGTGTACCGCCCGCAGGCGAGTCTGTCTGTTCTGGTTCATGCCATGTTGCGCGAGTGAGCATGCGCTGAGCCATGAACGAAGACCGCCCCGCGGCGCTGAAACCCGGCAAGAACTGCAATTGGCAAAGGATACGGCATGATCGTTGAGGACCAGATAGATGTCTTGAGGTTCCTGGAGGACCCGGCCAGCTATGGCGGGGATGCCGCAACCGTGTCCATGACCACCACCCACATCTCGGTCATTTTTTTCGTCGGGCAGCGCGTCTTCAAGCTCAAGCGCGCCGTGCGCCTGCCCTATGTCGATTTCTCGACCGTGGCGCAGCGCCTGGCCGCCTGCCAGCAGGAACTGACGCTGAACCGGCGGACCGCGCCCACGCTGTATCTCGGGGTGCGCCGCATTACCCGGGAGGCGGACGGTCGTCTCGCATTCGACGGCCAGGGCGAGCTGGTCGATGCCGTCGTCGAGATGCGGCGTTTCGATGAAAGCACTCTGTTCAATACACTGGCGGCCGAAGGCCGCTTGACGCCGGTGCTGCTGACCGGGCTGGCGCGCATGATCGCCCGTTTTCATGCGGACGCGGCGATCAGCCTGCAAGGCGGAGGCGAGGCCGGCATTGCGTCGGTGCTCGATGGCAATGAGCGGTCCCTGGCGTCGACGGATGTTTTTGACGCCGGCACGGTGGCCGCGTTGACGGCGCAAATGCGCGCCGCGCTGCACCGCCATGCGCCGCTGCTCGAGGCGCGCAGACGCGCGGGCAAGGTGCGCCGCTGCCATGGCGATCTGCATCTGCGCAATATCTGTCTGGTGGACGGCGCGCCGACGCTGTTCGATTGCCTCGAATTCGACGAGGACATCGCGACGATCGATGTGCTGTACGACCTTGCTTTTCTGGTGATGGACCTGTGGCATCACGGCCTGGAAGCCGAGGCCAATCTCGTTTTCAACCGTTATCTCGATGAATGCGACGAAACGGATGGCTTGTCTCTCATGCCTTTTTTCATGGCGATCCGCGCCACGGTTCGCGCCCATGTCACGGCGACGCAAGCCGCGCAGGCGGCGGATTCGCAGCGCGCGGCGCTCGTGTCGCAGGCCAGGGCGTATGCCGCGCTGGCGCTGCGTCTGCTGGCGCCCGTTCCGGTGCGCATGGTTGCTGTCGGCGGCTTGAGCGGCACCGGGAAATCGACGGTCGCGGCGGCGATCGCGCATCGGATTGGCCCCGCGCCGGGCGCACGGGTGCTGGCGAGCGACCGGATCCGCAAGCGCCTGCATGGGGTGCTTGCCGAGGTGCGCTTGCCGCCGCAGGCCTATGATCCCAAGGTTTCCGAGCGCGTCTATGCTGTTCTGGTGCAGGAGGCGCAGGCCGTCCTCGAGGCGGGCCATGCGGTGGTCGCGGATGCCGTGTTCAATCGGCCGGCCAGCCGCGAGCGGATCGAGCGCGTGGCGCGCGCTGCGCATGCGCCGTTCACCGGGATCTGGTTCCATGCCCAGCCGGAAACACTGTACACCCGGGTCGATGCGCGCCGTGGCGATCCGTCCGATGCCACCGTCGAGGTGTTGCGCGTGCAGCTCGAAAACCAGAAAGACCGTGCCGACTGGATCTGGATCGCGACGGACGAGGGCATCGCGGCGACGGTCTCGAAGGTCATCGAGGTGATCTGAGCACGCTCTGCCGGGTATCCTCAGGCGCGATTCTTGCCTTGCTGCGCATTGGCGGGCTATCGTTGTATTGTGTATCGGCGCCGGCGCTTCTCAAGGTTTTCGCCATCTTGCGCGCCGGTGCGGTATCGGCGATGATGCGGCTATCGTCCACAAGACGATTCTGGGTCCCCGGTGGGGCCGTGAAAAATCCAAAAGATTTTGACGACCATGAGACAAAAACCACTCGCATTCTACGTGCCCGAGCCCTCGGGCCGTCCCGGTCACGCGACCGACTTCTCGTATCTGCGCCTGCAGCCAGCCGGCGCCGCGCGCAAACCCGACATCGACATCTCTCCCTACGATACCCGCGATCTGGCGATCGGCCTGATCCGCGTGCTCGACGAGCACGACGAGGCCGTGGGGCCCTGGGCCGGGGATCTTCCGGACGACGGGGTCTTGCTCAAGGGGCTGCGGTCCATGATCAAGACGCGCATCTTCGATGCCCGCATGTTGATCGCCCAGCGCCAAAAGAAAACCTCTTTCTACATGCAGAGCCTGGGCGAGGAGGCGATATGCATCGGGCAGGTGCTGGCGCTGCGCGATGGCGACATGTATTTCCCGTCCTATCGCCAGCAAGGCCTGCTGATCGCGCGCGATTACTCGCTGGTCGAGATGATGTGCCAGATCTTTTCCAACGACAAAGACCCCCTCAAGGGGCGCCAGCTTCCGGTGCTGTACTCGGTGCCGGAAATGGGGTTCTTTACCTTGTCGGGCAATCTGGCCACGCAATTCCCGCAGGCCGTGGGCTGGGCCATGGCCTCGGCGATCAAGGGTGACACCCGCATCGCCTCGGCCTGGATCGGCGACGGCGCCACCGCCGAGTCCGACTACCAGACCGCGCTGACATTCGCGCACGTGTATCGCGCGCCCGTGATCCTGAACGTCATCAACAACCAGTGGGCGATCTCGACGTTCCAGGGGGTGGCCGGCGGCGAGGGCATCACCCTGGCGGCACGCGGTATCGGCTCGGGTCTGGCGTCGTTGCGGGTCGATGGCAACGACTTCCTGGCCGTGCACGCGGTTTCGAAATGGGCGGCCGAGCGCGCGCGCAACAATCATGGCGCGACGCTGATCGAGTGGGTCAGCTATCGCGCCGGCCCGCATTCGACCTCGGACGACCCTTCGAAATACCGGCCCGCCGATGATTGGGCGCGTTTTCCCCTGGGCGATCCGATCATCCGCCTCAAGCAATACCTGATCCGGCGCGGCATCTGGTCGGAAAAAGAGCATCAGGCCGCGCAAAAGGCCTGCGAGGCCGAGGTGATCGCCGCCCAGAAAGAGGCCGAATCCCACGGCACGCTCGCCAGCGGCCGGACCTCCAGCGTGGCCACCATGTTCGAGGATGTCTACAAGGACGTGCCGGCGCACCTGCGCCGCCAGCGCCAGGAATTGGGGGTCTGACATGGCGGAAAAAAACAAACCCAGGACGCGCCCGATGACGATGATCCAGGCGCTGCGCTCGGCGATGGACATCATGCTCGAGCGCGATGACGACATCGTGATTTTCGGCCAGGATGTTGGCTATTTCGGCGGCGTATTCCGCTGCACCGAGGGCCTGCAGGCCAAGTACGGCACATCGCGTGTGTTCGATGCGCCCATTTCCGAGAGCGGCATCGTCGGCGCGGCCATCGGCATGGGCGCCTATGGCCTGCGTCCGGTCGTCGAGATCCAGTTCGCCGATTATTTCTATCCGGCCACCGACCAGATATTCTCCGAGGCGGCGCGTCTGCGCTATCGGTCGGCGGGCGGCTACATCGCACCCCTGACCATCCGCATGCCCTGCGGGGGCGGGATCTTCGGGGGGCAGACGCACAGCCAGAGTCCCGAGGCCCTGTTCACCCACGTTGCCGGCCTGCGCACGGTCATGCCGTCCAATCCCTACGATGCCAAGGGTCTGTTGATCAGCGCCATCGAGAACGACGATCCGGTGATCTTCCTCGAACCCAAGCGCCTGTACAACGGTCCATTCGACGGCCATCACGACCAGCCGGTCGTGCCCTGGTCCAAGCACCCCCTGGGCAATGTGCCCGAGGGCTATTACACGGTGCCTCTGGACAGCGCCTCGCTCTACCGCGAGGGCGGGGAACTCACCGTCGTCACCTACGGCACCATGGTCTATGTCGCCGAGGTGGCGGCCCGCGAGGCGGGCGTCGAGGCCGACATCATCGACTTGCGCAGCATCTGGCCGCTGGACCTGGACACCATCCTGGCCTCGGTGCGCAAGACCGGGCGCTGCGTCGTGCTGCACGAGGCCACGCGCACCAGCGGCTTTGGCGCCGAGCTGGTCGCCCTGGTGCAGGAGCACTGCTTCTACCACCTCGAGGCGCCGATCGAGCGCATCACCGGCTGGGACACGCCGTATCCGCATTCGCATGAATGGGCTTATTTTCCGAGTCCCTCGCGGGTGGCCGAGGCGTTCAAGCGCGCTGTGCGGGAGGCATGATGGGTATTTTCGTCATCAAGATGCCGGATATCGGCGAAGGCATCGCCGAGGTCGAGCTCGCCGGCTGGCATGTCAAAGTGGGCGACCGGGTGGTCGAGGATCAGGTCCTGGCCGATGTCATGACCGACAAGGCCACGGTCGAGGTGCCGTCTCCGGTGCATGGCACCGTGATCGCCCTGGGCGGCGGGGTGGGCGATGTCCTGGCGGTGGGCGCCGAACTCATCCGCCTGGAGGTCGAGGGCGAAGGAAACGCGGATTCTTCCGATGCCGCGCCTGGGGTCGCTGCGCGGGCTGGCGTCCTGGCGGCGCACACTGTCGAGGCGCCGCAGGCCCGTCATCAGGCCGCGGATGCGGCAGCTGCCCGGCCCGAATCCGGGGCTCTTGCGCCGGTCTCTGTGCCTGAAGTCCCGGTAGCGGACCGCGTGAGCCCCGTCCAGCGCGCGCCCGCGCGCCCCGAGGGGCAGAAGCCCCTGGCTTCGCCAGCCGTGCGCCGGCGCGCCTGGGACCTGGGCATCACTTTGCAGTACGTGCCCGGCAGCGGCCCGGCAGGCCGCATCACGCATGGCGATCTGGATGCGTGGCTGGCCCGCGACCGCAACGACACCTCGGTTCGCACGACGGCCTTGGCCTACGCGTCGCACAATGACGAGACACAGGTTCCGGTGGTCGGCCTGCGGCGCAAGATCGCGCAAAAAATGCAGGAATCCAAGCGCCACATTCCGCACTTCACCTACGTCGAGGAAATCGACGTGACCGAGCTCGAGGCCTTGCGCCAGACCCTCAATCAGCAGCACGCCGCCGCGCGCGGCAAGCTCACGCTGCTGCCGTTCCTGGCGCGGGCCATGATCCTGGCCCTGCGCGAGTATCCGCAGATCAATGCGCGTTACGACGACGAGGCCGGGGTGGTCACGCAGTATGGGGCGGTGCACCTGGGCATGGCGGCGCAGACGCCCGCCGGCTTGATGGTCCCGGTGCTGCGCCATGCCGAGACGCTCGACCTCTGGTCCTTCGCGGCCGAGGTGACGCGTCTGGCCGAGGCTGCGCGTAGCGGCAAGGCCGCGCGCGACGAGCTGAGCGGTTCGACCATCACCCTGACCAGTCTGGGCGCCTTGGGCGGGATCGTGTCCACGCCGGTGATCAATTACCCCGAGGTCGCGATCGTGGGCGTCAACCGCGTGGTCGAGCGGCCGGTGTTCGTCGAGGGGCGCGTCACCGCGCGCAAGCTCATGAACCTGTCCTCGTCCTTTGATCATCGGGTGGTCGACGGTATGCATGCCGCCGAGTTCATCCAGTGCATCCGGCGCCTGCTCGAATGCCCGGCCCTGTTGTTCGTGGAGTAAGCATGCAGACGCAAACCAACACCACCTTGCTCATCATCGGCGGCGGCCCGGGGGGCTACGTGGCCGCCATCCGGGCCGGCCAGCTTGGGATTCCCACCATCCTGGTCGAGGGCGAGGCTCTGGGCGGTACCTGCCTGAACATCGGCTGCATCCCCTCCAAGGCCCTGATCCACCTGGCCGAGAGATTCCACGAGGCGCAAGCCCTGGCCGCCGGCGATTCGCCTCTGGGCATCCAGGTCCAGGCGCCGACGCTGGATCTGGCGCGCGGCATCGCCTGGAAGGACGGCATCGTCAAGCGCCTGAGCGCCGGGGTCGGGGCGCTGCTCAAAAAACACAAGGTGACGGTGGTGCGGGGCTGGGCGCGCATCGTCGACGGCAAAACCGTGGATGTGGCGCTCGCGGCCGCCAAGGGCGCGCGCGCCGGCAGCCAGCGCATCCATTGTGAACACCTGCTGCTTGCCACGGGGTCCGAGCCGGTCGCGCTGCCTTTCATGCCGTTTGGCGGTGCGGTCGTGTCCTCGACCGAGGCGCTCTCGCCCGTCACCTTGCCCAGGCGCCTCGTGGTGGTGGGCGCCGGCTACATCGGCCTGGAACTCGGCACGGTCTATCGCAAGCTGGGCGCCGAGGTGGACGTCATCGAGGCGCAGGACAGGATCCTGCCGGCCTACGATGCCGAGCTTTCCAAACCGGTCGCCGCCGCGCTCAAGGCGCTGGGCGTGCGGACTCACGTGTCCACGCAACTGCTCGGTCTGGATGGGGACGGCAAGGGCGTGCGCATCCAGGGCGAGGACGGCCAGGAGCACACCTTGGCCGCCGATCGCGTGCTGGTGGCGGTGGGCCGCCGCCCGCGCAGCCGCGGCTTCGGACTCAGCGCCCTGATGCTCGACATGGATGGCCTGGCCGTGCGCGTCGATTCACAGTGCCGGACCTCGATGCGCAATATCTGGGCCATCGGCGACCTGACCGGCGAGCCCATGCTGGCGCACCGCGCCATGGCGCAAGGCGAGATGGTGGCCGAGTTGGTCGCCGGGCACACCCGGCATTTCGTGCCCGCCGCCATTGCGGCGGTGTGCTTCACCGACCCCGAAATCGTCACTGCCGGTCTGTCGCCGCGGCAGGCGGCCGAGGCCGGTGTCAATGTGATCGAGGCCAGCTTTCCCTTCGCGGCCAATGGGCGTTCGATGACGCTGGAGGCCAGCGAGGGTTTCGTGCGGGTCGTCGCCCGCCGCGACAATCACTTGATCGTCGGCTGGCAGGCCGTCGGGCGCGCGGTGTCCGAGCTGTCGGCGGCATTCTCGCAATCCCTCGAGATGGGCGCGCGGCTCGAAGATGTCGCGGGCACCATCCATGCCCATCCCACGCTGGGCGAGGCGATCCAGGAGGCGGCGCTGCGGGCGCTGGGGCAGGCGTTGCATATCTGATTCGGAATTCAAGAGGGGCCGCCGCGCCCCCGGATCGCTACAATGGGATAGTTATCCAAGCCGAGAACTCCCATGAGCGCACACGATGATTTTGCGGAACCCCGCCTCGATTATGTGACCTGCATGAGTCCAGCAGGCACGCACCGCATGGCCTATTGGCAGTGGGGCGACCCGGACAATGACCGTGTGCTGTTGTGCGTGCATGGCCTGAGCCGCAGCGGGCGGGATTTCGATATCCTGGCCCGCGCCCTGGCGCCAGTTTATCGGGTGGTGTGCCCGGATGTGGTGGGGCGGGGCCGTTCCGACTGGCTGGCCGATCCCACGTATTACGTCATTCCCCAGTACGTGGTGGACATGCTCGTGCTCATCGCGCGCCTGCGGCCAGCGCGCCTGGACTGGGTCGGCACCTCGATGGGCGGGCTGATCGGCCTGGGACTGGCGGGCACGCTGGCCATGTCGGCAGTCATGCGTCCGGACCGCGGCGCCTGGGGGCTGGGCGAGCAGCCGGATGTCTCCCTCGGGCGCATGGTGTTCAACGATATCGGCCCGACGCTCAATGCCGCAGGATTGGACCGGATCAAGACTTATGTGGGGCAGGATTTCCGCTTCGACAGCTTCGACCAGGCCGTCGATTGCGTGCGCAGTACCTCGGCCGGGTTCGGTCCCCACGACCAGGCCGGGTGGGAGGACCTGACCCGGCATATGTTCAACGAGCAGGGCGGTCATTGGGTGAAACACTACGACCTGAGGATCGCCCAGACTTTCGCGCCGCAGTCACCAGAGACGGTCCAGGCCGCCGAGCAATTGCTGTGGAGCGCCTGGGAGCATCTGCCCACTGAGTCCCTGGTCCTGCGCGGCGCGCAGTCGGATGTGCTGTTGCGCGAGGTGGCTCGCGAGATGCTGGAACGCAATCCGCGCGCGCGCCTGGTCGAGTTCGCCGGCGTGGGGCATGCGCCGACCTTGCGCGCGCCCGAGCAGATCGACGCCGTCCGCGACTTTCTGCTGGCCTGAGTCTTTTCCGTTTTCCCGTCCCGGCGGGGCGGCGGGTGAGGAGCCATCATCAACATCGATCTGCACAGCCATTCCAGCCAGTCCGATGGCCTGCTGCCGCCCGCCGAGGTGGCGGCGCGCGCGCATGCCAACGGCGTCGACATGTGGGCGCTGAGCGATCACGACGAGCTCTCGGGCCTGGCGCAGGCTGCCGAGGCGGCCGCGCGGCTGGGCCTGCGCTTCGTGCCGGGCGTCGAGATATCGGTCACCTTTTGCGCTTCGACGATACACATCCTCGGCCTGAATATCGACGCTTCGCATCCAGAACTGGTTCAGGGGCTGGCGGCGGTGCGCCGCAGCCGCTTCGTTCGCGCCCGCGAGATCGCCGACCGCCTGCTGGCTTGCGGGCTGGGCGAATGTTATGAGGGTGCGCTCGCGCTCGCCGATAACCCGGATCTGATCAGTCGCGTCCATTTCGCGCGGTATCTGCATGAGCAGGGCAGGGTGCGAAACATACAGCATGCCTTTGACCGCTACCTCGGCGAGGGCAAGCCCGCTTATGCGCCGACGCAGTGGGCGTCGATGGCGCAGGCCGTGGGCTGGATTCTGGCGGCCGGCGGCAAAGCCGTGATTGCCCATCCGGGGCGCTACCGTTATACCCCCCTGCAATTCGATGCGCTCTACGAGCAATTCAAGGACCTGGGCGGGTGTGGAATCGAGGTGGTGTCCGGCGCCCACACGACCAGGCAATACGAGGAATATGCGCAGGTGGCCCTGCGTTACGGTTTCGAGGGGTCGCGCGGGTCCGATTTCCACGGCCCGGCCCGAGGGCGCGCCGATCTGGGCATTTTGCCCGACCTGCCGGATCAGCTGACGCCGGTCTGGCGCGATTGGATCTAGGATGCGCCGCGCATGAGGCCGTGCGCGGTTCCGGTCAGGAGAATGAAATGAACAAGGCATTCGTCAAGGAATCCGAGGATGCGGATGACGAGGACTTTCCCGACGCCCCGGCGCTGCCCGAGGGGGTCAAGAACTACATGACCGTGCAGGGGCACCGGGCCTTGCACGACGAGTTGATGCGTTTGATGAACGTCGAGCGCCCCGAGGTGGTGCAGACCGTGTCCTGGGCGGCCTCCAACGGCGACCGGTCCGAGAACGGCGATTATCTGTATGGCAAAAAGCGCTTGCGCGAGATCGACCGGCGGATCCGTTTCCTCACGCGGCGCCTGGAGCGCGCCGAAGTGGTCGATCCGGCCCTGCAGCCCAACAAAAATCAGGTGTTCTTCGGCGCGACCGTCCTGTATTGCGACAAGGCGGGCGAGGAGTTCGAGGTCACCATCGTCGGGGTGGACGAGGCCGAGCCGCTGGCCGGGCGCATCAGCTGGGTGTCCCCGGTCGCGCGCGCGCTGATCAAGGCCCGCGAGGGCGATACCGTCACGCTGCGGACTCCGGCGGGTCTGGACGAGCTCGATGTCCTGAGCATCCGCTATCCGGATTAGTGGGGCGTGGCGCCCGGGAGGCGCCATATGAGGTTTCATAGGATATCCCGGGTAAAATAGCAGGCTTCCCTGACCTCTTTTCCCCGTCCAGTCTCGTGACCCGCGTCCTCATCATTTCCGGTTCTCCCGCCCTGTCGGCCTTTCGGCGTGCGCGCCTGTTGCGGGTTTTTTCCGCCAGGGGCCTGCCCGTCGCCTCGGTCGAGGCCCGTTTTCGCTATTACGTCGGGGCAGATGGCGAACTGGATGCGCCGGCCCGCGAACGGCTGGAGGCCCTGCTGGACGATGGCCAGCCGCGCGAGGCGGCGGCCGTCGAAAAACATGCGCTCGAGTTCATGGTCGTGCCCCGGCCCGGCACGGTATCCCCCTGGGCGAGCAAGGCCACCGATATCGCGCATAATTGCGGCCTTTCCGCCGTGCGGCGCATCGAGCGTGGTATCCACTATGTGCTGCTGCCCGAGCGTGGCCTGCTGGGCCGGCGTGAATTCGATGCGGCGCAACGCGCGGCCATTGCGGCGTGCCTGCATGATCGGATGACCGAGGCGGTGGTCGAGGGTGATTTCGATGGCCAGGCATTGTTTGCGCCCTTGACGGGCGCGCCGGTCCAGGCGATTCCGGTGCTGGCGCACGGCCGCGAGGCACTCGAGGACTGCAATGCCGCCCTGGGGCTGGCCCTGTCCGGCGACGAGATCGACTACCTGCTGCGCGCCTACACCGATCTGGGACGCGATCCGAGCGACGTCGAGCTGATGATGTTCGCCCAGGCCAACAGCGAACACTGCCGTCACAAGATCTTCAATGCGCGCTGGACGATCGACGGTCAGGCCCAGGAACGCACACTGTTCGACATGATTCGCGAAACCCATGCGGCGCAGCCCGTGGGCACGGTCGTGGCCTATTCGGACAATGCCGCCGTGATGGCTGGCGGCCCGGTCCGCCTGTTCCATGCGGGCGGCGGCTCGCCCGTCTATGCGCGCCATGAGGCGCTGGCGCATACCCTGATGAAGGTCGAGACCCACAACCACCCGACCGCCATCGCGCCGTTCCCGGGGGCCGCCACGGGTGCGGGCGGTGAAATCCGCGACGAGGGCGCGACCGGGCGCGGTTCCAAGCCCAAGGCCGGTCTGACCGGATTCACCGTATCCAGCCTGCGTTTCGACGATGCGCCAGAGCCTTGGGAGGACGCGGGCGGCGCGCCCGAGCGCATCGCCAGCCCGCTGGACATCATGATCGAGGGGCCGATCGGCGGCGCGGCGTTCAACAATGAATTCGGTCGTCCCAACTTGCTGGGCTATTTCCGCAGTTTCGAACAGGCGGCCGATGGCGTGCGCTGGGGCTACCACAAGCCCATCATGCTGGCCGGCGGTCTGGGCCAGATCGATGCGCGCCTGACTCACAAGGACCCTCTGCCGCCCGGCGCGTTGCTGGTGCAGCTTGGCGGTCCCGGCATGCGGATCGGCATGGGCGGCGGGGCCGCCTCCAGCATGGGGGCGGGCGCCAATCAGGCGGAACTCGATTTCGATTCCGTGCAGCGGGGCAATCCCGAGATGCAGCGCCGCGCGCAGGAGGTCATCGACCGCTGCTGGCAGCAGGGCGAGGGCAATCCCATTCTCGCCATCCACGACGTCGGCGCCGGCGGGCTGTCCAATGCTTTTCCCGAACTGGTCAATGACGCGGGGCGCGGCGCGGTATTCGAACTCGAGCGCGTGCCGGTCGAGGAGTCGGGCCTGTCTGCTGCCGAGATCTGGAGCAACGAGTCCCAGGAGCGCTACGTTCTTGCCGTCCTGCCGGCCGATCTGGAACGCTTTGGCCGCATTGCTGCGCGTGAGCGCTGCCCCTATGCCGTGGTGGGCGTGGCTACCGAGGAGCGCACCTTGCGCGTCACCCACGGCGAAGGCCTGCCCGGTCTGGATGCGCCGCGTGCTGCGCGGCAGGGCATGCGGCCGGTGGATGTGCCGGTCGACGCCATCCTGGGCAAGCCGCCGCGCATGACGCGTTCCGCCGAGCACCGGGCATTTCAGGGCGCGGCGCTGGACCTGGCTGACATGGATCTCGGCGAGACGATCGAGCGCGTGCTGCGTCATCCCACCGTCGCCAATAAATCATTCCTTATCACCATTGGCGACCGCAGCGTCGGTGGCCTGTCGGCGCGCGACCAGATGGTAGGGCCCTGGCAAGTGCCGGTGGCCGACTGCGCGGTCACTCTGGCCGACTACGAGCAGGTACGCGGCGAGGCCATGTCCCTGGGCGAGCGCAGCCCGATTGCGATCCTGGACCCCGCGGCTTCCGGCCGGATGGCGGTCACCGAGGCGCTGACCAACCTGGTTGCGGCCGATGTGGCCCGCCTCGAGGACGTCAAACTCTCGGCCAACTGGATGGCCGCCTGTGGCGCATCGGGCCAGGATGCGGCGCTGTACGACACGGTTGCTGCCGTCAGCGACTGGTGCCAGACCCTGGGCCTGTCGATCCCGGTCGGCAAGGATTCCCTGTCCATGCGGACCGCCTGGGCAGACGAGCAGGGCGAGCATGCCGTGGTGTCGCCGGTCTCGCTGGTGGTGACGGCGTTTGCCCCGGTGGGCGACGTTCGCGCCACGCTGACGCCGCAACTGCGGACTGACCAGGGCGATACCGTGCTGCTGCTGATCGACCTGGGCGAGGGGCGCCAGCGCCTGGGCGGCTCGGTCCTTGCCCAGGTGCATGGCGGGATCGGCGACGAGGCGCCCGACATGCGCGATGCTGGAATCCTGCGCGCGGCCTTTCTCGCCGTGCGCGATCTGGCTGCGCGCGGCCTGGTCCTGGCCTGCCACGACCGTTCGGACGGAGGCCTGCTGGCCGCCGCGGCCGAAATGGCCTTCGCCGGGCGCGCGGGCGTGTCCCTGAACCTCGACATGCTCACCATCGACCCCCATGAGGCCGATGCCGGCGACTACAAGATCCGGGGCGAGCAGGTCGCCGTGCTGCGTCACGAGCGCAATCTGTGCGCCTTGTTCAACGAGGAGGCCGGCCTGCTGCTGCAGGTGCGGCGCGACCAGCGCGATGAGGTTCTGGGCAGCCTGCGACAGGCCGGCCTGTCGCCGTGTTCTCATGTCGTCGGTATGCTCAACGGCAAGGCCGAGCTTCAGGTCTATCGCGACGGCTCGTGCATCTACCATCGCCCGATCGCCGAGCTCGGGCAGGTCTGGAGCGAAACCACGCGGCGCATCATGGCGCGCCGCGACCATCCGGACTGCGCTCAGGCCGAGTACGAGACATGGCTGGATACCGCGGATCCCGGCTTGTCTCCCCGGGTGGATTTCGATCCCCAGGAGGATGTGGCCGCCCCATTCATCGCGACCGGCGCGCGTCCGCGCATCGCCATCCTGCGCGAGCAGGGTTGCAACAGTCAGGTCGAAATGGCCTGGGCCTTCGATACCGCCGGATTCGAGGCCGTGGACGTGCACATGACCGACCTGCTGGCCGGGCGTGCCGACCTGCGCGACATGCGAGGCCTGGTGGCGGTGGGCGGCTTCAGCTATGGCGACGTCCTGGGCGCGGGCGAGGGCTGGGCGCGCACGATCCGCTATAACGAGGCTCTGGCCGCGCAGTTCGCCGCGTTCTTCGGGCGCGCCGATACGTTCGCCCTGGGCGTGTGCAACGGTTGTCAGATGATGGCGGCGCTCGCCGCCATGATTCCGGGCGCGGACCATTGGCCGCGCTTTACGCGCAATGTCTCGGAAAAGTACGAGGCGCGTCTGTCGCTGGTCGAGGTGCTGGATTCGCCGTCGATCTTCCTGGCCGGCATGGCGGGCGCGCGCGTGCCGATCGCCGTCGCCCACGGCGAGGGCTATGCCGACTTCCGCCCGCAGGGCGATGCCGCGCGGGTGGCCGAGGCCCTGGCCTATGTCGACAATCGCGGCGCGCGCACCGAGCGCTATCCAGCCAACCCGAACGGCAGTCCGGCGGGCCTGGCTGGCGTCACCACTGCCGATGGCCGCTTCACCATCATGATGCCGCATCCCGAGCGCGTGACGCGCAACGCCATGATGTCGTGGCGCCCCGAGCGCTGGGGCCCCGCCGACCGTGGCGGCGACGATGCGCCGCATGGCGGCTATACACCGTGGATGCGCATGTTCCGCAACGCGCGCGCCTGGCTGGGGTGAGCGGGGGGACGGCGGCCCCGCCGCACCTTCCGGGGCGGGGCGGCGCGTCAGTCATGGAGAACGCTATAATCGCTCTTTGTGTGCGAGAGTTCATCCATGCGTCTGCTCAAGAAAGCCCTGACCTTCGACGATGTGTTGCTGGTTCCGGCATATTCCCAGGTGCTGCCGCGCGATACGCGCCTGACCACCAGCCTTACCCGCGGCATCCAGCTCAATATTCCCCTCGTTTCCGCGGCCATGGACACGGTCACCGAATCCGGTCTGGCCATCGCCATGGCCCAGGAGGGCGGAATCGGCATCATCCATAAAAACCTGGATGCCGACGCCCAGGCGCGCGAGGTGGCGCGGGTCAAGCGCCATGAATTCGGCATCGTCATCGATCCGGTGACGGTCACTCCCACGATGAAGGTGCGTGACGCCATCGCCTTGCAACGCCAGCACGGGATCTCCGGCCTGCCGGTGGTCGAGGGCGGCAGGCTGGTCGGCATCGTCACCAACCGGGATCTGCGTTTCGAGGACCGCCTGGACCTGTCCCTGCGTGAGGTCATGACCCCGCAAGAGCGCCTCGTCACCCTGCAAGAGGGCGCCACCCTCGAAGAAGCCCAGACCCTGATGCACCGCCATCGCCTCGAACGCGTGCTGATCGTCAATGACAAGTTCCAGCTGCGCGGCCTGGCCACGGTCAAGGATATCGTCAAGAACACCGAGCATCCCCTGGCCAGCAAGGACGCCCAAGGCCAGTTGCGCGTCGGCGCCGCCGTCGGGGTGGGCGAGGGCACCGACGAGCGTGTCGAGAAACTCGCGGGCGCGGGCGTCGACGTCATCGTCGTCGATACCGCCCATGGCCACTCCGCCGGCGTGATCGAGCGCGTGCGCTGGGTCAAGAAGCACTACCCCAATATCCAGGTCATCGGCGGCAATATCGCGACCGCGGCGGCCGCCCTGGCCCTGGTCGAGGCAGGCGCCGATGGCGTCAAGGTCGGCATCGGCCCGGGCTCCATCTGCACCACACGTGTGGTCGCCGGTGTCGGCGTGCCGCAGATCACCGCCATCGCCGATGTGGCCAAGGCGCTCGAGGGCTCTGGCGTGTCCCTGATCGCCGATGGCGGCATCCGCTATTCCGGCGATGTGGCCAAGGCCCTGGCGGCGGGCGCTTCCACCTGCATGATGGGCGGCATGTTCGCCGGCACCGAGGAGGCGCCTGGCGAGGTCGTGCTGTTCCAGGGGCGGTCCTACAAATCCTATCGCGGCATGGGCAGCCTGGGCGCCATGGCCGACGGTTCGGCCGACCGCTATTTCCAGGATTCGAGCAATAACGTCGACAAGCTCGTGCCCGAGGGCATCGAGGCGCGCGTGCCCTACAAAGGCAGCGTGATTGCCATCATCTATCAGTTGGTCGGCGGCATCCGCGCCTCGATGGGCTATTGCGGCTGCGCCACCATCGCCGACTTGCACGCCAAGGCCGAGTTCGTCGAGATCACCGCCGCGGGTGTGCGTGAGTCGCACGTGCATGATGTGCAGATCACCAAAGAGGCTCCCAACTACCGGGCCGACTGATCCCCGGTTTGCGTTCGACCGTATTCCGTGGCGAGGCCGCTTGCCGCATAAGCGCGGCTTGCGGCGCTCTCGTGGGGCGATACGGTCAAATGAAATGCCAAGCCCTTCAGGCCAAGCCCTCGAGCGCCCGCAGCACCAGCGCGGGCGCGCTCACCATTGCAGCGTGACCGGTGTCCAGGTCTTGCCACGTCCAGTGAGGCGCGTTCTGCCGCACCCATTGGTGTGAGGAGTCCACTGCCGCGAAGGGCGGTCGGATGCAACTCAGGTAGGTGGCCGGCAGGCCATTGCCCAGTGGATGCTTGAGATTGAACGGTGTTTCATAGGTCCCGAGCGGGTGGGGCGTCAGGCGTTGCTCGATGAACGCAATGTCCTGGGGCTGATCCAATCCGAAGCTCTCCGGGCGTGGAACAGCCAGCGCGCCGGCCGGCTGGGCATGTTCGCGCAAGCGTTCCACCAGGCTGGGCGGCAGTGTGTCGAACACGCTTTGCCCCGGGTCCATGACGAACGCGTCCAGATAAACCAGATGGCGGATGCGTTGCGGCATGCGGTCAGCCACCCCGCTGATGACCAGGCCGGCAAAACTGTGTCCCACCAGCACCACATCGTTCAGGTCCTCCCAGACCAGCACGTTGGCGATGTCCTGGATGAACGTGTCGAGCGTGATGCGTGGCGAAAGCAGATGACTGCGCTCGCCCAACCCAGTCAGGGTCGGCGTGATCACCCGGTGGCCCTGGCCGCGCAGCGGCCCCGATACGCGCGACCAGCACCAGCCGCCGTGCCAGGCGCCGTGGACCAGGACGAAAGTTGCTGAAGTCATATCGTTGTCCTTCGCCCGCCTTGCAGGCGCAGAATGGGAATGGCGCCGACGACAAGGCCGATCGCTCCGAGAACCAGCGCCATGCCCAGGCCTGCGTCGAACCACAGGTGCGTGAGGCTGAAAAATAACGGCCCCACGAGCTGGCCCACGGCGAAAGATGCGGTCATTGCGGCCATCTGCGTTTTGACATGCGGCGCGGCCATGACGGTTTGGGCCTCTTGCAGGCCGACCATGGTGATCACCATGAAGGTACTGCCCACGCACACCGCGGCGACCAGGATGGCAGCCAGATTGTGGATCCAGACGGGTGTCAGCACGCCGACGGCCATCACGATCTGCGCGCCCGCCCAGACCTCGCAGCGCGTGTAGCGTCGCAACAGGCGGCTGGCGATCAGTGTCGATGCTGCCGACGCCAGGCCGAAGACCGGCCATGCCAGGCTGAACAGCAGGGGATCGGGAACCAGCATACGAGCCTGGGCAGGCAGGAACGTTGCCGGCAGGATATAGCCGAAGCCAAAGACCCCGTAGCACCAGATCAGGCCCCAGTGCAGGCCGTGGTGGAGGGGGGTGGGCGCCGGTTGGGCGTTGGTTTTCGGTGTTGGTTCGGCCGTTGTTTTGCTGTCGCCGGTTTTTCGGGTCTCATGGGTGGTTGGCGATTCCCCGGTCGGTGCGATTCGCGACACACGGGCTTGCCGGCTAGTGGCGGGCGTCGCTGAAATTGTCGGCGCCCAGAGCACGGAGGCCCCCATGAGGCCGCAGAGCGCGGCGAGCGCCAGCACCAGCCAGGCTTGTGAGGACGAGGCCTGAAGCAGGACCAGCGCCATGCAGACCAGGCCAGCAAAGGCAATGCCGCAGCCGACACCGGCAAACACCACGCCGCCTTGTTCGGCGCGTCCGGCTGTGTTCAGGCGCGCGATGCACAGCGCCGCCGTTCCGACCAGGACCCAGGCGCTGGCCACCCCCGCCAGGAAACGCCACAGTAGCCAGATGCCCCAGTGGCCCGTCACACTCATTGCAGCGGTCGTGATCACCACCAGCCATAACCCTCGGCGCAGCAGCGCATCGACGGGCCATGGCGAGCGGGCGGCCATCAGGGCGCCCACCAGGTAGCCCACATAATTGGCGCTGGCGAGCCATCCCCCCTCGGCGAGTGAAATCCCCTGGTCGGCCTGCATCATTGGCAATACCGGCGTGAAGGCGAAGCGGCCGATTCCCATGGCAACGGCCAGCGCCAGCAGCCCCGCCAACGGCAGGGGCGGCCTGATGAATCTCGAGGTCATGTCGTAGTCTCCTCCCGGCCTCTAATGTAACGACCTGGCGGGCATTTTGCCAGGGCAGGCGCTCGCGCCATGGGTTACATTAACGCCTTGAATCTCCTCACATCGTCCACCATGCACCAACGCATCCTCATCCTCGACTACGGTTCCCAAGTCACCCAATTGATCGCGCGCCGCGTGCGCGAGGCCGGCGTTTATTGCGAGATCCATCCCGGCGACGTCGATGACGCCTTCATCGCCTCCCAGGAGGGGCTCAAGGGCATCATCCTGTCGGGCAGCCACGCGTCGGCCTACGCCGACGAATCGCTGAAAGTGCCGGCGGCCGTCTTTGCCGCCGGCGTTCCCGTGTTGGGCATTTGCTACGGCATGCAGTCCATGGCCCTGCAACTCGGAGGCCAGGTCGAGTTTTCCGACCATCGGGAATTCGGCTACGCCGAAGTCCGCGCCCACGGACATACACGCCTGCTCGATGGCATCGAGGATTTCCGCACGGCCGAGGACCAGGGCATGCTCAAAGTCTGGATGAGCCATGGCGATCGCGTGACCGCCTTGCCGCCCGGCTTCACCCTCATGGCCTCCACGCCGTCCTGCGCGATCGCCGGCATGGCCGATGAGGCACGCGGCTTCTACGCCGTGCAATTCCACCCCGAAGTCACCCACACCCTGCAGGGCCAAGCCATACTCGAGCGCTTCGTCACCGAGATCTGCGGCTGCGCGCGGGACTGGAACATGCCCGACTATATTTCCGAGGCCGTGGCGCGCATCCGCCAGCAGGTCGGCGATGACGAGGTCATCCTGGGCCTGTCTGGCGGCGTCGACTCGTCGGTCGCGGCCGCCCTGATCCACCAGGCCATCGGCGACCAGCTCACCTGCGTGTTCGTCGACCACGGCCTGCTGCGCCTGAACGAAGGCCGGCAGGTCATGGACACCATGGCGAACCACCTGGGCATCAAGGTCGTGCATATCGACGCCAGCGCCCAATTCATGGGCAAACTCGCCGGCGTGTCCGATCCCGAGGCCAAGCGCAAAATCATCGGCTGCGAGTTCGTCGAGGTCTTCCAGGCCGAGGCCGCCAAACTCAAGAACGCCCGCTGGCTGGCGCAGGGCACCATCTATCCCGATGTGATCGAATCGGCTGCGAGCAAGACCGGCAAAGCCGTCGCGATCAAGTCCCACCACAACGTGGGCGGCCTGCCCGAGACCCTCAACCTGAAACTGCTCGAGCCTTTGCGCGAGCTGTTCAAGGACGAGGTTCGCAAGCTCGGCGTGGCATTGGGCCTGCCGCCCGCCATGGTGTACCGCCACCCGTTCCCCGGCCCCGGCCTCGGGGTGCGCATTCTCGGCGAGATCAAGCAGGAATACGCCGACCTGCTGCGCCGCGCCGACGACATCTTCATCCAGGAACTGCGCGCCACCATCGAGCCCAACAGCGGCAAGAGCTGGTACGACCTGACCTCCCAGGCCTTCGCCGTCTTCCTGCCGGTGAAATCCGTGGGCGTGATGGGCGATGGCCGCACTTACGACTACGTCGTGGCTCTGCGTGCCGTGCAGACCTCGGATTTCATGACGGCCGACTGGGCAGAGCTGCCGTATGCCTTATTGAAAAAAGTGTCCTCGCGCATCATCAATGAAGTGCGTGGAATCAATCGGGTGACGTATGACGTGTCGAGCAAGCCGCCGGCGACGATCGAGTGGGAATGAGGGAGATTTCTAACTGATTGATTTTGTTTGGTGAAATAAATGCTATTGATGATGTTTCTTGCGTCATCAATGGCATTTTTCATAGTATGAAAGAAGCACACTACAATAGTTCTCGATACCATGAGGTGATTTTTGTTTGCCACATGGTACCGAGCCAAAGCCGCGTTTTTACTCCTTTTGTCAGGTCATTTTGCTTGCTCAGCTCTGATTACGGACAGTAGACATGTGCAGTGTGGCTAGGTCCAGATAAGATTCGTGATCTATCCCCGCAGTGCAAAGGTTGCCTATGAGTGAAATTGTTATATTTGAAGGCGGCAACCAATCGGTAGAACGGGTCCAGCTTGGTTGTTCGTGCCTCACGCAGGTAACGCCTGATCGTGTTGCGTGAGCAGCCCAACTGCTTAGCCGTCTCTCGAATGCTGACGCTGCGACGCGACATTACCTTGATCTCCACTGCTTGCTCCTGAGTTAACATTGTTGGTGGCCAAAAAACCACTATCATTGCCCAGGTCGGTCAGATTTACTCCGGCGGGATGGGTCAGTATTACACCGGCGT
Source organism: Castellaniella defragrans (assembly GCA_040394755.1). GTDB lineage: Bacteria > Pseudomonadota > Gammaproteobacteria > Burkholderiales > Burkholderiaceae_B > Castellaniella > Castellaniella defragrans_A. The sequence continues at coordinate 150,456 of JBEBRQ010000001.1, forward strand.
TGACAGCTCATGACCGAGGAGAGTGCTTGGTGGCCATCCCGGGCAATCTAGAGCAGACGATGTTTTGGATGATCGACGGCTTGCCGCTAAAGCTTCAGACATCCTCTGATGTTGGAATCATAGTGCTTCGTTTAGACTTTCTTATGTTGGACAGGGCTCTGCGGTGCAGGAGAAGCCGTTCTAGCGGATAATGCAGCTATAGTTAGCTATAACCCCGCCCTGAACAGCGGAGCTAATTCCCCGGTCAAAATTCAACGCGCGCCACTGGTCAAATTTGAATGAGCCGCAACAATTCGCGAGCAGGTCGTGTCGTTGGCCTTGGGGCTGATCCCCTGAGGCAAGGAATTGCCTCGGCGGGAGAAATCACCTGCGTGTTCCGCGACAGTGCCTTTACCGATGACATGACCAAGACCAACCTTGCTGCCATTCTGGAGCGGTACGGCATCAAGAATGTGCGCAGTCTTTAATAAACGGAAGGAGCCTGAGCTATGCAGATCACACGAGTCAATCTAAAAAACTGGCGTAATTTCCGTTTGTTGGATGTCTCGTTACGGGATGTTACTTACGTGCTTGGCCCAAATGCTTCCGGCAAGTCCAACTTATTGGATGCATTTCGGTTCCTGAGGGATGTTAGCAAGTCAATGGGTGGAGGGCTGCAAGCGGCTGTTACTGCCCGGGGCGGCATCAGCAAACTTCGTTGTCTTCATGCGCGTAAAGATACAGAAGTTTGTATTGATGTGTCACTTTCCGAATCGCCGGATGATATATCCCCTGATTGGCGCTATGTCTTGGGCTTCAAGTCTGAGGGGAAAGGTGCCCAGCGCATTCTTGTCTCTCGGGAAGAAGTCTGGAAGAGAGAGAAAAAAATCTTCGCGCGGCCGGATGATCAGGACAAGACAGACGAGGTTTTGCTCACACAGACGCGTCTTGAGCAAATTATGGCGAATGCCCAATTCAGAGAACTTGCAGATTTTTTTGGCGCAATTACCTATCTACATCTTGTGCCACAGCTCTTGAAATTCTCTGATCATTTGGGTGGGCGCATTCTGGAAAACGACCCATTTGGACAGGGTTTCCTGGAGCGGATTTCTAAAACAACGGAACGCACCCGTACGGCGAGGTTAAAAAAAATCAGCGAAGCCCTGACTTTAGCTGTGCCGCAGTTCAAAGAGCTGCGGTTCGTCAAAGACGAATCCGGTCATCCCCATCTAGAAGCGCTGTATGCCCATCATCGTCCCAATGCTGGTTGGCAGTCGGAAGAACATTTTTCCGATGGAACCCTTCGACTTCTCGGTTTGCTGTGGACTTTGCTCGATGGCAGTTCTATGCTGCTTTTGGAAGAGCCGGAAATTTCGCTGAATGATGCGGTAGTGAGAGAAATTCCACTGATTATTCAGAGGCTGCAAAGGAATAAGAAACAAAAGCGGCAGGTCATCATCAGCACGCACAGCGAAGCGCTTTTGAGTAACACGGGGATTGATGGGCGTGGCGTCATTTTGTTAGAAACCACGGCGGATGGCTCTATTGCCAGAACTCTGCAGACCGACGAGAGGGCGGCGCTTGAGGCCGGGCTGTCTGTCGCTGAGGTTGTGCTTCCGAAAACACGCCCAGTGTCTGTCGGTCAACTCGGCCTATGGGAATGATGGTTATGTCTGTTGTTCTTGCCACGGAAGATGCCCTGAGCGAAGCAGTCGGGTTGCGCCTGCTTAATGAACACAAAGTTTTTGCGCAAACACCACCGATGAGGCTGCGCAAGGGCGGGTTTGGGTATTTACGCTCAAAGATGGATAGCTGGAAACAATTGGCTCAGCGTCAGATTGTCATGCTGCTGACGGATCTGGATAGGATTGCTTGCCCAATGCTCTTGTTGGAAGATTGGCTGGGCACTGGGCGTACCCGTCCGGATAACCTGATTTTCCGGATTGCTGAACGGGAAGTGGAGTCATGGCTGTTGGCCGACCATGAGGCGTTTGCCCAACTCATGGGAAGAAAAGCCAAGCTGCCATCCGCACCGGATGCATTGCCTGACCCAAAGCAGTTTTTGCTTCAACAGGCTAAGAAAGCTTCGCGAGCAATTCGAGAAGATTTGGTTGCGGAAACGGGGGCAATGGCCAAGCAGGGACTTGGTTACAACGCTCGTTTAGTGGGGTGGGTAGAAACGCAATGGTGTCCGCAAAGGGCGGCAGAACGCTCTCCAAGTCTGGCACGCGCCCGTCGTGCGCTGAGTCAAGCGGCTGTGAGGGTGGAGCACGCAGGAGAGAGGTTATGATAATAGTATGGATTACCTTGGGATCGGGCCGTACTACTTGTGGAGTCTGATTCCAATTTCATGCTACGTAAGTGTGCATGTCGTTTGTAGGGTCCATGAAAATCAGAATGGCGAACGTATTAAACTACACTTTGAACTTAATCTCGACTATCATATACAGGTCATCAAGGCTGTTTGCAGTCTATTCCGTGGACAAGACCCTATTGCTTCGGTTATGCCTGAGCACTTCAGAATGCCTGGCCGTACTGTACCTCGAGATTAGAATTCATGCTCTCCAGATCATCGAATCCACAATCTTTCAGGAAGTTGTAGATAGCTTGGTAAATCGCGGGTGGCCGTGTTGCGTCCTCGTTAGAGCCTTTTGGCACGAAAACAACCATGCCTTGTCGGCCGCGAGTCAACAGCACACGATAAGCATTGGCCACATAAGCCCTGCGTGCTTTGTCATTTACAGCTTGCCATCTCGTGCCTTTAAATTGTAGGGCCTGCCATTTATTTCTCTCGCGTCGGTAATTGGCATCCCAGCACAGGCAAGTCCAATCTAACTCTAAGCCCTGAATATCGAACTCTGTGGCGACATCTTCAAGTGCGTCTGACGATCGAACGTCGTTTTTTGGGGCTAAGAACCATTTTTTGGGCTCTATCTTTGATTTCACAAATACACCATGCGGTTTGAGGCGAGTGGCATTTGATGAGGCCAGCAAGCCTGCTCGTTCAGTGCCGCGACGCTTGAAACGAATCCACTGCTTCGCCTGCGCTAGATCTTGTGTGATGTAGAGAGGAAAATTAGTCAGTGTGCTTTTTACCTCCCGTGCCGTCGCCGCATCTCCCGCGATTACATGGCCAACAAAATCAGATAAGCGTTCGGCGCGGAAAGATCGTAGCGAAGTGGCTAAATGTAGCGCAGGTGCAGTAACGTAATCAGTGAGCTGGCATGAATGAGTTAAACCATTTGGAATGTGCACTTGCCAATGCGGGAAACTCTGCTCTAGCGCGCGCAGCCATTCCTGAATACCGGCCTCACCAATATTGATTTCTTGGCCATTTCCCACCAGGCAGATGATCGCACACCAGTCTTGGTGTCGATCCATCACTGAAAGCAAGAACTCCGGCTCCGACATGGAAAAGCCTAGCTGGCCTTTCTTTTGTTGCATAAATTTTGACGTCTGTTCGGCATCCCAGGCACGTTGGGCTTCGTCAAATACGGCGACTTTTTCAATGGGGGCATCTTGAGAGACAAGTGCGTCATCGCGGAAGTGGTGGATATTTTGGATGAAGGCTGCTGCTCGGCGGTCTTCTTGCACCTTGGACGTCTTGGTGCCGCTTTCACATCCCCTTGCTACGGCATCTGAGGCCAGTGCCTCACGTAAAACATCCACTAGGGGACCATTGCCTGAAAGGAAAACAGCGTGTTCGTCGCTATGGGCACGTTGGCGTGCTGTTGCGAGATTGAGGCCTGCCAATGTCTTCCCCGAACCAGGGACGCCAGTGATGAAGCAGATGATTTTGCGTTTGTTGTGCTTAGCCGTCTCGATCGCACTAGCTACGTAATCGGCGGTCTTGGTAAGGTTTTCAGCTCCGGCCTCAGAGCGAGAAATTTCTTTGACCGCATGGCCCTGATACAGTGCTTGGGCTGCCTCCACGATGGTTGGCGTCGGGCGATAACGCCCAGTTTCCCATGCTGAAGCATAAATTGGGGGGCTATTACGGATGCCGCATAGATAATGGATAGCCTGCAGAAGACCCGCGGCATTGACGCTCAATGGCTGTGCTAGGTCATCATCATCCCACTGTACGTGCAAGTATTTATTGCTCGGTGCATCGGTGGCGACCAAAATTGGTACGATCGGCAGGTCATGACTAGCCTCGTGAAAATGCTTGAGGTCTAGACTGTAACCATAAACTTGGTCCAGGCTAGAACGATCAAATTGGCGTGCGCCGAGCTTGTACTCGATCACAAACACGATGCCATGGGTTAGTAAGACCAGATCTGCCCGCCGCCCCATGCGCGGAATCAAAAATTCCATGAAGATATGGGCGTCGGGGAGTTCTCGCGCCAGTGCGCGTAAGTGCTGGACCTGATAGTTCCACGCGGTGCGCTGTGCGGGTTTCAGAGCGAAGGGTAAATGTGATGCTAAGCGGCCGAAGAGTTCGGCATCGCTGAGGGTGCTTAGATCTTGGCTATGCAAGGAGAGATAAGCGCGGTTCATCGGTCATTCCAGGTGAACATGGAAGGGATAGCAAACATTCCAATGGGCTTGCCCAGGTTCCCGATAAAAACAAGTGGGGACTATCGCCCGTTTGTCGTGTTTCCTTAAGGCGTGTTCGGCGGACGCATACGGTTGATCAGCCTTGCCATGCAGTTAGCTAGCCGATGTGCGACGCAAGCGGCACAATCTGTTGTTGCGCACAGCGACTATCCGTATTTGAAGCTGTTGATGGGTAGTCTATGTGAATATTATCATCAAAATTCTGGCCGCCGTTGCGGCGAGTTCTGGTGTCGAAAAGTGGAAATGGTCGTTCATGAGTTATCCTCGAGGACGATCAGCAATTCCGCCATGATCGCGAATTCATCGTCTGCGGTATCCCAGTTTATTATGATCGGCTCGTAGCCAGGCTGTTGCGAATCCGGATGCAGAACGATCCACTCATGTTGCCAGCTACCGTCTGGGGTGATCGTCTTCAGTCTTTTCCAAAACGCAGATGAGTCTGAACTTGCAGTGATGTGGCAGTTCAGG
>JBEBRQ010000002.1:0-139427 GCA_040394755.1 Castellaniella defragrans
TGCCCTCGCCCAAAGCAATGATGCGATTGCCCGACGCGGTGTTGCCCTCGCCTGCGGCAATGATGCCATTGCCGGACGCGGCGTTGCCCTCGCCCAAAGCAATGATGCGATTGCCCGACGCGGTGTTGCCCTCGCCTGCGGCAATGATGCTATTGCCGGACGCGGTGTTGCCGCTACCCGAAATAACAGTAATGTTGGAACCAGTAAGAGTGTTGTCGTCGCCCAACAAAACGGAGTTACTGGAGCCAGTAAGAGTATTGCTGTCGCCCTCCCCAACAATGTTGTTGGAGCCACCAAGAGTATTGCTGCTACCCCAAGAAACAATGTTGTTAGAACCGCCAAGAATATTGTTGCTACCCGCTATCAAAACAGCGTTATCGGAGCCAGTAAGAATGTTGTCGTTGCCCGCCGTAACAGTGTTGTTGGAGCCACCAAGAGTGTTGCCATCGCCCACCGTAATAGTGTTGTTGGAGCCACCAAGAGTATTGCTGCTACCCCAAGAAACAGTGTTGTTAGAACCACCAAGAATATTGTTGCTACCCACTGCCAAAACAGCGTTATCGGAGCCAGTAAGAATGTTGTCGTTGCCCGCCGCAACAGCGTTATCGGAGCCAGTAAGAATGTTGTCGTTGCCCGCCGTAACAGTGTTGTTGGAGCCACCAAGAGTGTTGCGGCTACCCAGCACAACATTGTTGCTGTAGCCAGTAAGAGCGTTGTTGTCGCTCAAAAATCCAACAGTGTTGCTGTCGCCAATAAGCGTATTGTCATCACTGAGCCACTCAACAGTGTTGTTCGGACCAAGAGTGGTATTAGCGGCCCAGGCTATACCGCTTCCCCCAACCAGTCCCGCCCCGGCCAAAACCACGCTGACCACGGCCCGCCGCGCAAGACTGGCGCCCGAGCGCTTGCCGTGCGCGCGGTCGAGTTCCGACACGACCACGAAATTTCCGGTCCGCTCATTCCATATCGTTTTGTAAACTTTGTTCATGAAACTCCCCTTTTTGAATCAAATAGTTACGCATTATCCCTAGCGCACGCCGTTTTCCGCTTGAAGCAAGTTAACAATTTGTAATAGTAGTATATACTCTACGATAATTGTAGTGTTTATAAAGTCGTTAATCAGGCGACAAGTGGGCATCCTTCCCACGCATGACGACGAAACACTCCTCTCTTTCCGAAATCCCACCGTCTCCCATCTGTGTTGCCCTGTCCAAGCGGGTCAAGCAGTGCCGTCATGCGGCTGACAAGTCGCAAGAAATGCTGGCGTTCGACGCGCATGTGGACCGGACCTACATATCGGCCATCGAGCGTGGCGTGGCAAACCCTTCTGTCGAGACGCTGGCGAACATCTGCCATGCCTTGGGCGTGACGCTGGCGGAGTTGTTCGAACCTCTGGGTGATGTGTCCTTGGCACCGACCGGGGGGCGCCGCGCGAACGCAGCTAATCCACCACAGATCAAGCGGCAGAGGTTACGGTAGGCGCTGCTTCGATTTCTTCTTCGAGCTGACAGGCCGCGAGGTCAATCATTGACCTTGCCACGCATGTGGCGGCATCGCTTGCTCAAGAGATTCCCGGTTTGGCCGGTAGACACGCGTCGATCCGGCGCGCGGGGATTGCGCCTTCCTTCCGGCTGGCTGATCGATCAAACGCTTTCAGGGGGGGCTTGACACCCTATTGGAATGGCCTCGCTTGACCGCGCTGTCAACAGCAAGGCCTGCGCATCAGCGCGTACTCAAGGCTGCGCGGTGCGCAATCCCTTGCGGATCCACGAATCCAGCTGATGCGGGCGCAGGCTGTCGTAGTCCTCGAAAGGCTGGTGGATCCAGGGATTGGTGGGCAATTGCTCGATATAGTAGTCGGGCCGGATCTGGGCATGTCCCTTCCACCACAACACCCCGGTGCGCAGCTCGGTGATGCCCGGAAACTGCCTGAGCAGGTGGTCATGCACGCGGCTGAAGGTCAGGCCGGTGTCGACCATGTCGTCCACCAGCAGGACCCGGCCATCGAGGGTGCCGCGGGTGATCGTGATGAACTGGGCGATGTCGAGCTGGCCCTGCACGGTGCCGGAGGCCTCGCGATAGCTGCTGGTCGCCAGGATGCCCAGCGGCACATCAAAAATGCGCGACAGCACGTCGCCCACCCGCACCCCGCCGCGCGCCAGGCACAGGATCTTGTCGAAGGTCCAGCCCGACTCGTAGACCTGGAGCGCCAGGCGCTCGACCAGGGTATGGTACTGCTCCCAACTGACCCAGAGGTCGCGGTCGGTGCTTGGCGGCAAATTCATGGAAATCCCGATGCGCGATGAAAATCAGCCCTGGAACGGATGCCGCAGGACGATGGTTTCGAGGCGATCCGGGCCGGTGGATACCATGTCGATGGGCACATCGCAGATCTCGGCGATGCGCTCGAGGTAGCGGCGGGCATTGACCGGCAGCCTGTCGTATTCCGTGATGCCCACCGTGGACTCGGACCAGCCCGCCATTTCCTCGAGCACGGGCTCGGCCTCGGCCGCGGCATGCGCGCCATAGGGCAGCACGTCGAGGAATTTACCCTTGTAGCGATAGCCCACGCCAATCTTGATGTGCTCGACCCCGTCGAGCACGTCGAGCTTGGTGATGCACAGGCCCGTCAAGCCATTGATCATGACGGAACGTTTCATGGCCGCAGCATCGAACCAGCCGCAGCGGCGGGGACGGCCCGTCACCGAACCGAATTCCTTGCCGACCGTCGCCAGCCGCAGGCCGGTGTCGTCGAGCAGCTCGGTGGGGAAAGGCCCCGAGCCGACGCGCGTGGTATAGGCCTTGGCGATCCCCAGCACGTAGTCCAGGACCTGCGGCCCCATTCCTGCGCCCGCCGAGGCGGCGCCAGCCACGCAGTTGCTGCTGGTGACGAAAGGATAGGTCCCGTGGTCGATGTCGAGCAGCGACCCCTGCGCGCCCTCGAACAGCAGGGAGTGGCCCGCGCGGCGCGCGACATGCAGGTTGCTGGACACGTCCGCAATCATGGGTTCGAGTTCGGGCGCGAGCGCCATCACCTGATCGCGGACCTCGTTGGCCGAGAGAGCCTTGGCGCCCAGGTACTGCGTGAGCACGAAATTATGATAGTCGAGGACCTCGGCGAGCTTTTCGTCGAAAATCGCCGGATCGTAGAGATCCTGCACGCGCAGTGCGCGGCGCGCGACCTTGTCCTCATAGGCCGGGCCGATCCCGCGCCCGGTGGTGCCGATCTTGCCCTCGCCCTTGCGGGCCTCGCGCGCCTGATCCAGCGCCACGTGGTAGGCCAGGATCAGCGGGCAGGCGGCGGAGATCTGCAGACGCGGACGCACCTCGAGACCGGCGGCCTCGAGCTCCTTGATTTCGGTCAGCAAGGCCTCGGGCGACAGCACCACGCCATTGCCGATGTAGCAGGTCACGTGCGGGTGCATGATGCCCGAGGGAATCAGGCGAAGAATGGTCTTGCGGCCGTTGATCCAGAGGGTATGGCCGGCATTGTGCCCGCCCTGGAAACGCACGACGCCCTGGGCGGACTCGGCGAGCCAATCGACGATCTTGCCCTTGCCCTCGTCACCCCATTGGGTACCAATCACGACAATGTTCTTGCTCATATGCACCAATCAATAGGCGACGTTTTACCGCCGCGGGAAACGAAGTAGTTTAAACCATTGAGCGAGATCTTCAATCCAGGCCGAGGCCCAGGATTTCCCTCAAAGATCCTTGAGAACCCAGGCATTGCCCTCGAGGACGAGTTCCCTGTCCACCAGAAACTCGTCGAACGAATGCGCCTGCCCCGCCGACGCCTGGATGACGATCATGCCCTGGGCGCGCAAGGCCGCGATCGCCTCGGCAAGCGCCGCATCCCCGCGCCAGGGCGCGCGGATCGCCCGCGCGGGACAGGCCTCGGGCAGGCCCGAGGAAAGTTTGCGCAGATCGAGGCTGAAGCCAGTCGCCGGACGGGCGCGGCCGAACTTGCGGCCGATTCCATCGTAGCGCCCTCCCCTGACCAGGGCATCGTGCCAGCCCTGAGCATAGATCGAGAACACCACGCCCGAATGATAGCCATAGCTGCCGCCCATATCGGCCAGGTCGATCGCCAAAGCATCGCCGGGCAGCGCCGCGCACAGGCCGGCAAGCTCGTCGAGGGCGGCGCGCAGCGCCGGCAGCGGCGGCAGGCATTGCTGCGCGTGCGCCACGACCTCGATGCCGCCGTACAGCGTGACCAGGGTCCGCAGGGCCTCGACGCTGTCGGGCCGCGCGCCGCATTCGGCGAGCAGCGCCTCGATCCCCGGCACATCCTTGGCGCTGAGCAGATCGTAGATCTGGTCGGCAACCTCGGCGAGCGCGGGATCGTCGGCAACCAGGGCGCGACCCACGCCGCGATGATTCAGATCCAGGCGCGCCTCGCGTACGCCCGCCCGGCGCACGCTTTCCATGGCGAGCTGTATGGATTCGATATCCGCCTCGACCCCGGCATGGCCGAAGATCTCGGCGCCGATCTGCAGCAGCTCGCGGTCCGACAGCAGCCCCGCGGGGCGTGCATGGATTACCGGCCCGCAATAGCACAGGCGCGTGATGCCCTCGCGATTGAGCAGGTGGGCGTCGATGCGCGAAACCTGCAACGTCATGTCGGCGCGTACCCCCATGGTCAGGCCCGAGAGCTGGTCGACGAGCTTGCAGGTGCGCAACCTCAACGCCTCATCGTCGGCCTGCATCAGCGAGCCGAGGTACTCGATCATGGGCGGCGCCACGAGCTCGAAACCATAGGTGCGATACAGGTCGAGCAGGCTGCGGCGCAGCTCCTCGATGCGGCGTGCCTCGGCGGGCAGAACGTCCGACAGATTTTCCGGCAGCAGCCAGTTCGACATCATGACAACGTATCCAAGCCGTTTTTACCGCGAACGCACCGCATTGTCCCGGGGCCGTCCCTGGGGATCCTCCCAGAACCGGAAGAATCCGGAATCGGGACTCAGCACCAAGGTGTTGCCCTGCTCCGCAAAGGCCAGGCGGTAAGCCTCGAGGCTCTTGAAGAAGCTGAAGAAATCCTCATTGCGCCCATAGGACTGCGCGTAGATGGCCGCGGCCTTGGCATCGCCCTCGCCGCGTATCGCCTGCGCCTGGGCGTAGGCCTTGGCGAGAATCTCCTCGCGCTTGCGATCGGCCTCGGCACGGATGCGCTCGCTGTCGGCGGCGCCGGTCGCGCGCAGGCGATTGGCCTCCTGTTTGCGCTCGGCCTCCATGCGCCGGAAGACCGACTCGGAAATCTCGGGGGCGAAATTGATGCGGCGCAGGCGCACATCCACCACATCCACGCCAAAGGGCGCGGCGCGATGCGCCACCGCAGACTGGATTTCCTTCATGATGGTGTCGCGGTCGCTGGAGACGACCTGCTTGACCGTGCGCACGTTGACCGCCGCGTTCAAGGCATCGCGGATCTGCGCCTGCAGGCGCTCGACCGCCGCATTGCTGTTGGCGCCAAAGGTCACGTAGTACTTGAGCGGGTCGGAAATGCGCCACTTGACGAAGGAATCGATCAGGAGGTTCTTTTTCTCGGCCGTCTGGATGCGCTCGGGATCGCGGGTTTCGATCGTCTGCAGGCGCTTGTCGAGGTAGACCACGTTCTCGAACGGCGGCGGATATTTGAAATGCAGGCCGGGCTGGGTGATGGTGTCGCGGATCTCGCCCATGGTGAACACCAGCGCGGCCTCTCGCTCGCGCACGATGAACACGCACGATGACAGCACCGCCAGCACCACGAGCAGGCCGATCAGGACAGGAAAGAAACGTTGCATCGAAGGGCTCCTATCGCGAATACGGGCTGACCATCAGCGAATCCAGGCCCGAGGGGGCCGCGGGCCGCCGTCCCGCCGGGGTGTTCGCCGATCCGTTGGCGCCGCCCTGCCCGCTGGCGCTCTGCCCGGTGACGGTCTGGGCGGCGCCGGCTGCCGCCTGCGCGGGCGCAGCGCCTGCGCCCGAACCGGAACTCGTCGACGCGCCGCGCGCGGGGGTGCCGGCAACCTGTTTCATGATCTGGTCCAGGGGCAGATACAGCATGTTGTTGCCCACATCGGCATTGATCATGACCTTGCTGCTGGCGACCATGATGTCCTGCATGGTCTGGAGGTACATGCGTTCGCGGGTGATCGACGGCGCCTTGGCGTACTCGGATTCAATGCTGTCGAAGCGCGCCGTATCGCCCTGGGCCCGCCCAATGGTCTGCGCGCTGTAGCCCTCGGCATCCTGAATCATGCGCGCGGCCTGGCCCTCGGCCTCGGGCACGACCTGGCTGGCGTAGGCATTGCCTTCGTTGATCTGGCGCTCGCGATCCTGGCCGGCCTTGACGGCGTCGTCGAAAGCCGCCTGCACCTGCTCGGGCGGCTGCACGTTCTGAATCGCCACAGTATTGATCTCGATGCCGGTCTTGTAGCGATCGAGAATGCTCTGGGCCAGGGCAAGCACCTCGGACGCCACCTCGGTACGGCCGGAATACAGCACGAAGTCCATGTGCTTGCGGCCGACGATCTCGCGCATGGCGGTTTCCGCCGCCTGACGCACCGATTCATCGGGATGGCTGGTATTGAACAGATAGGCCGGCGCGCCGTCGGGCCGCAGGCGGTACTGGACCACGAATTGCACATCGACGATGTTTTCGTCGTTGGTGAGCATCAGCGACTCTGACAGATCCTTGTTGCGCGCCGAGCCCCGGAAGCCGACCTCGAAAGTCCGCAATTGAGAGATATTGACGACCTGGGCATCCTCGATCGGATACGGCATGCGCCATTGCAGACCGGGCGTGAGGGTGCGATTTTCCGCGCCGAAACGGGTCACGACCGCGACCTGGCCCTCCTGGACGATCATGAAGCCGCTGGCGAGCCACAACAGCACCGCCACCAGAACCAGGCCCAGCAGGAACTTGGGCGAAGGCCCCGGCATCCGGGGCAGACCGCCGCCGCCCCCCGAGGGCGGGCCGCCGCGCCGGAAAGAGCGTTTACCCAAAAGGCCGCCCAGGCGCTTGTTGAAATCCCGCCAGACCTCGTCCAGGTCGGGCGGACCGCCCGACTGGCCGGGCTTGTTGCGCGAAGAATCCGGATCCTCTTTGTTGCCCCGGCCCCAGCCCGGATCATTCAGATTGAATAATTTCATTGACCGTATCGTTTCCTGTCGTTCCTGCCGACTCGGCGATTGCCTGCCGCAAACCATCCAGCCCGCTGCGCTGCAACGCACTGACGAAGACTCGCGCAATCGTACCATGTTCATCCCGCTCGACCCGGGGCTCATAGCCAGCGGCATCGATTTTGTTATAGACCAGGATCTGCCGGATCTGGTCGGCGCCGATCTCGCGCAGCACCTTGTTGACCTCGGCCACCTGCTCGTCGCGCTGCGGGCTGGCGGCATCGATCACGTGCAGCAAAAGATCAGCATGCACGGTTTCCTCGAGAGTCGCCCGAAAAGCCGCGATCAGCGTGGTCGGCAGATCGCGGATGAATCCCACGGTGTCAGACACCACGACCTGCCCGGCACCCTCGATCCAGGTCCGCCGCGTAGTGGTGTCCAGGGTCGCGAAAAGCTGGTCCGCCGCATAGGTGTCGGCACGCGTCAGGGCGTTGAACAATGTTGATTTACCCGCATTGGTGTAGCCCACCAGGGACACAGACAGGGTCTGCCCCCGGGCGCGCGCCCGGCGCTGGGTCAGGCGCTGGCGCTGGACGCGCGCGAGGCGCTCGCGCAAGGCCCGCACGCGCTCGCCGATCAGGCGGCGGTCGGTCTCGAGCTGCGACTCGCCGGGTCCGCGCACCCCGATCCCGCCGCGCTGGCGTTCGAGGTGAGTCCACATCCGCGTCAATCGGGTCGATAGATGCTGGAGCTGGGCGAGCTCGACTTGCAACTTGCCCTCGTGACTCTTGGCGCGCAGGGCGAAGATATCCAGAATGAGCGCCACACGGTCGACCACCCGAACCTCGAAACGGCGCTCTAGATTGCGCTGCTGCGCCGGACTTAGGGGCTGGTCAAACAGCACAACCTCGGCCCCGGTGGCCGCGACCAGCGCCGCCGCTTCGTCGATCTTGCCCGTCCCGATGAAACCGGCGGCATCCGGACGGCTGCGCCGCACCTTGAGCACATCGAGGACCTCCGCGCCCGCACCGCGGGCAAGCATCAGGAACTCCTCGACATGCGCCGGATAGTCGGGCTCACCCAGATCGACGCTGATCACCAGAGACTTCATGGATATCCTGTGCTATGGCCGCCATAAAAACAGCGCCCGCCGGCATGGATCGCGCGGCGGGCGATGCGATTCGGTGGAAAGGAAAGGCTCAATCCTCGGAGTCATCAACCTGGAACGCGACCGGACGCGCCGGCACCACGGTCGAGATGGCGTGCTTATAGACCATTTGTGTCACGGTGTTACGCAACAGGACGACATACTGATCGAAGGATTCGACCTGCCCCTGCAACTTGATACCGTTGACTAAATAAATGGATACGGGCACATGGTCCTTGCGCAAGGCGTTAAGGAAGGGATCTTGTAGTATTTGCCCTTTATTGCTCATGAATGAGACTCCGTTTAATTTATGTCAAGGTTGTCCACTGTACAGGGTTTCCCCGCACTCTGCAGCACAATGCGCCGCCCCGCGCCAGCGGAATCGTTCATTTTAATGCGATTCAGCCAGGATTTGACCGAGTGCGTGACATAAACGTGTACATTCCTCGGGCGTGCCCACGGTAATCCGCAGGAACTGCTCGATCCTGGGCGACTTGAAATGGCGCACCAGGATGGCCTGCTCACGCAGGGCATGTTGGATCGCCGCCGCATCCCGCTCCGGATGGCGCGCGAATACGAAATTGGCCTGCGACGGCAAAACCTCGAACCCCAGCGCGCGCAAATCGTTCGACAGGGTCTCGCGCGCCGCCATCACGGCCCGGCGCGTCCTCTCGAAATGGGCCTCGTCCTCAATGGCGGCCTGCGCCCCCGCGATGGCGATGCGATCCAGGGGGTAGGAATTGAAGCTGTCCTTGACGCGCGCGAGTCCCTCGACGACCGCAGGATGCGCCAGGGCGTAGCCCACGCGCAGGCCCGCCAGGGAACGGGACTTGGACAGGGTATGAATGACGACGAGATTGTCGAAACGGTCCATGAGCGCCGCGGCCGACTCGGCGCCAAAATCCACATAGGCCTCATCCACCACCACGGCGGCATCGGGATGCGCGCGCGCGATGCCGGCGATGGCATCCAGAGGCAGCGCGCCGCCAGTGGGCGCGTTGGGGTTGGCGAAAATGATGCCAGCCGGCGCAACCGCCATCGGCCCGGTGTAATCCCCCGCCCGGATGGCGAATGCCGTGTCCAGGGGAACCAGTTGGTAAGGCACCTGGTAGAGCTGGCAATATGTCCGGTAGAAACTGTAGGTGATGTCGGGCATCAGCAGGGAACGGCCCGCGCGCAGGAACAAAGCGTTGAACACATGCGCCAGGATCTCGTCGGAGCCGTTGCCCAGGAACACCTGATCGGCGCCGAGCCCGTAACGCCGCGCGATCGCCTGGCGCAACGCGAGCGCGCCGTAGTCCGGATACAGGCGCAGGTCGTCGCCCAGGGCGGCCCGCATGGCCTCGAGCGCCCTGGGCGAAGGCCCGTAGGGATTCTCGTTGGTATTGAGCTTGAGCAGATCGGGCATGCGCGCCTGCTCGCCCGGTACGTAGGGCACCAGCCCGGCGATGTGGTCGCTCCAGAGGTTGCTCAACTCACTCGTCCTTCAGATAGGGATTGCGGGAAGACTTGAACTCGATGCTCAACGGCGTGCCGGTAAGCTTGAACGCCTCGCGGAACTGCCCCTCGAGATAGCGGCGATACGAGTCCGGCACAGCATCGAGCGCGTTGCCATGAATGATGATGCGCGGGGGATTCTGGCCGCCCTGGTGCGCATAGCGCATCTTGGGACGAAAGATGCCCTTGCGCGGCGGCGGCTGCTGCTCGATGGCAGCTTGCAGAATGCGCGTGAGCCGTGGCGTGGAGAGCTTTGCGAAAGCCGCGGCATGGGCGGCTTCGACCGCCTGCATCACCGGCCCCAGGCCCTGCGCCTTCAGGGCCGACAGGTGCAGCACCTTGGCGAACGACAGGAAGCGCAGCTTGCGCTCGTACTCGCGCTGGACCCATTCGCGCCGCTCGGCGTCGAGGGTATCCCATTTGTTCAGCCCGACCACCAGCGCGCGCCCGGCCTCCACCGCGAAGCCCGCGATATGGGCATCCTGGTCGGAGATGCCTTCCTGGGCGTCCAGCAGCAGCAAGACCACATTCGCCGCCTCGATGGCCTGCAGGGTCTTGATGACGGAAAATTTCTCGACTGCCTCGAATACCTTGCCGCGGCGGCGCAGGCCGGCGGTATCGATCAGGGTATAGCGGCGTCCCTTGCGCTCGAATTCGATCTCGATGGCATCGCGGGTGGTCCCTGGCAGATCATAGGCGATGACGCGTTCCTCGCCGACCAGGGTGTTGATCAAGGTGGATTTGCCGACATTCGGACGCCCGGCGATCGCGAGTTTGATACGATGATCGATCCCATCCTGCGAGGTATCGCCGGCATCCGCCTCGGGCTGCGCGGGCCGCGCGGCCACCACGGGCGCCAGGGCCTGTTCGATCAGCTCGACCACACCGTCGCCATGGGCTGCGGAGATCGGCAGGGGCTCGCCCAGGCCGAGCTCATGGAACTGGGCCAGATCGGCGTGATGGCGCATGCCCTCGGCCTTGTTGACGGCGAGCGCCACGCGTTGCCCGCTCTTGCGCAGCAGGCGGGCAATTTCGTGATCATGCGCATTGACCCCCTCGCGGCCATCGACGAGGAACACCACGACGTCGGCCTCGGCGATGGCCTGCTCGGTCTGGCGCGCCATTTCGACCAGGATGCCGCGGGTGGCTACCGGCTCGAAACCGCCGGTGTCGATGACGATGAAAGGATGGTCGCCCACCCGGCCCTCGCCATAGTGGCGATCGCGCGTCAGGCCAGAAATATTGGCCACCAGGGCCGCGCGCGAGCGCGTCAGGCGGTTGAACAGCGTGGACTTGCCGACGTTCGTGCGCCCCACCAGGGCGACGACCGGCTTGAATGATGTTTCAGTCACGCACGCCCACCAGCATCACGGTACCGCCCCCAGTCTGCACCAGCGCGCCCTGATCGGTCGTCTGCGGCGCCGAGGTGATGGCGCCCCCGCCGGCCTGCAGCCGCGCCATCAGGCGTCCATCGGCGCGCGACAGGAAATGCAGGTAGCCCTCGTAATCGCCCAGAACGACGGCCGAGCCGGCGATCGCGGGCGCGCTCAGGCGCCGGTTCAGCAAGGCGGATTGCTTCCAGATCTCCTTGCCGTCCTGGACGTCGAGCGCGAATACCTCGTCATGCTCGCCGGGAACATAAATATGCTGGCCGTCGCTGGCCATGCCGGTCGCCGTGGAGATCCTGCGATCCCATTGCAGATGCCCCCCCTGGGAGACATCGAAGCAGGCGATCCTGCCCTGGTAGCTGGCGCCGCACAGCAGCGGCCCCAGCGGCAGCGGCGCGCCGACCACGTCGTTGATGCGTTCGAGATCGGAGGCGCCGCGCGAGGCCGACACCGAGCCCTCCCAGTGCACGGCGCCGGTGGCCGCATCGAGGACCATCAGACGGCCGTTGGGCATACCGGTGATGAGCACGTTCTGCACCATCACCATCTGCATGCTGGTGCGCAGCGCAAGAGCTGGCCCCGGGCGCTGCACATCCCAGCGCAGCTTGCCCGTTTCGGCATCGAAAGCCTGCACCCGGTAGTCGGTCGTGCGCACCGCGACGATGCCATTGCCGACCGCCGGCGGAATATTGACCGCGCTGGAAGCCTGCGCGCGCCAGCGCTCGGCGCCCTGAGCGGCGTCCAGGGCGATAACCTCGCCCCCCTCGTTGACTACCGCCACGATCCGGCCATCGCTGCCGGCCCCGGCGCTGAGCTTGCCGACATTCGCCTGCCAGCGCACGGCGCCGCTGGACAACGCCAGCGCGGCAACCCCCCCCGAGGGAGTGGCCGCGTACACGCTGTCGCCGACCGCATGCGGTGCGAAGCCATAGCCGCCGCCGCTGCCGATCGAGGCGCTCCAGCGCACCGCCACGGCGAGCTCTGGCGTATATTCCGTCAAAGGCGCAGGGTCATAGCGCGGATCGGTCTGCGAGAACATCCCGCAACCCGACAGGACGGCCAAACCCAGGCCAAGGGCGGCGATACGAAAGAGACGAGCAGGGGTGCGCATGGGGTCAGACTCCGTTCAGGGCATCGATCTTCAACTGTACGATCTGGGCGGCGGGATCATCCCCGAACGCATGGATCGCCTCTTGCCAGGCCGCGACGGCCTCGGCGGACTTGCCTTGCGCGGCCAGGATATCGCCGCGCCGGTCCGCGAATAGCGCGGCGAAACCGACGGGCGCCTCGCCCTGGAGCTGCGACAGGGCCTCATCGAACTTTTTTTCCTGCATCAGCAAGCCGGCCAGACGCAGGTGCGCCACTGGCGCCAGGGCGGGCGATGCCGCATCCGCGGCCAGCCACTGCAACTGCGCGCGCGCGCCCTCGAAATCGCCGCGCCGTTCGAGTGCCCAGGCGGCCACCAGGGCGCCTCGGGAGGCATAGCCCGAGGCCGGGTATTCCTCGCGCAGCGTGGCGCTCGCGGCCTTGATGCGCGCCACGGCGTCATCGCCCTTTTGATTGGCCGCGGTTTCGAGCGCCTCGAAATAACCCATGGCCTGACCGGCCTGATGCCCCTGGTACCACTGCCAGCCGCGCCAACCCGCGAAACCGACGAGCACGACGAACACCAGCACCATGCTGGCCGTGCCGTAGCGGTCCCACCATGCCTTCAGCGCGTCCAGTTTTTCCTGTTCTTCGAGATCGTATGCCATGCCTTTTCAAATCCTCGATTGCAATTCCGCCGCCAGCCGATCGAACGGGATCGACTCCTGCTGTCCATCCCCGGGCATGCCCTGACGCAGCCATTTGACCGTCGCCCGGCCCGCGGCCAGCTCGTCGTCGCCGACGATGACCGCCACCGCCGCGCCACTGGCATCGGCGCGGCGAAATTGTGATTTAAACCCAGTCGAACCCGCATGGACAAGTACCCGCAGCCCGGCATCGCGCAGATCCTCGGCCAGACGCAGCGCGCGACGCTGTCCATCCTCGCCCTGGTGTGCCATATAGACCTGGCACTCGGCGGGATGCGCATACTCATCCTTTTGCGACCAGAGATCCAGCAGGCGCTCCATGCCGATGGCGAACCCGACGGCCGGCGCGGGCTTGCCACCCAGCAACTCGATCAGGCCATCGTAGCGGCCGCCGCCGCAGACCGTGCCCTGGGCGCCCAGGCGGTCCGTCACCCACTCGAACACGGTGAGGTTGTAATAGTCGAGACCGCGCACCAGACGCGGATTGAGCGTGTAGGCGATGCCGGCATCGTCGAGACGCGCGCACAGGCCGCGATAGTGGGCCAGGGACTCCGGGCCGAGGAAATCGAACAGGCGCGGCGCGCCATTGGCCATGTCCTGCATCGCGGGATTCTTGGTGTCGAGCACACGCAGCGGATTCGAGTGCATGCGGCGGCGAGCCTCATCGTCGAGCACATCGATATGACGCTGAAAATGCTCGATCAAGGCGGCCCGGTGGGCCGCCCGCTCGGCGGCCTGGCCCAGGGAATTGATCTCGAGGCGGATATCGTCCAGGCCCAGCCGCCGCCACAGGCGCGCCAGCATCACGATGAGTTCGGCGTCGACATCGGGGCCGGGAAAACCCAGGGCCTCGACATCGATCTGGTGGAACTGCCGGTAACGCCCCCGCTGCGGACGTTCGTGGCGGAACACCGGCCCCAGGGCATAGACGCGGCGCGGCCGCTCGTACAGGAAATTGTGCTCGATGACCGCGCGCACCATGCCCGCGGTGAACTCGGGACGCATGGTCAGGCGCTCATCGTTGAGCGGATCGACGAAAGAATACATTTCCTTTTCGACGATATCGGTGACCTCGCCGATGCCGCGCGCGAACAGGCGCGTGTGCTCGAGCACCGGCGTGCGCAGGTTCTGGTAGCCATAGGCGGCCAGCCAGTCACGCACGATCGCCTCGAGCGCCTCCCACTGGGCGCTCTCGGGTGGCAGCGCGTCTTTCATGCCTGTCAGGGCACGGACCTTATTGAAATCGGACATCCTGATCAATCCAGATGGCGCGCCACGACGCCCGGACGGTGCGCGGGCGGCTCGCCCGGCTCCCGCCCGAAACGCCGGGCGACATAATTTTCCACGATCGCCTTGAATTCCTCGGCGATCATATCCCCTTTGAGGGTCACCGTCCGTTCGCCATCGACATAGACCGGCGCGGCGGGCACCTCGCCGGTGCCAGGCAGGCTGATGCCGATATCGGCATGACGGCTTTCGCCCGGTCCGTTGACCACACAGCCCATGACCGCGACACTCAGGTTTTCGACCCCGGGATAACGTGTTTTCCAGACCGGCATCTGCTCGCGCAGAAACCCCTGGATGCTGGCCGCGAGCTCCTGAAAGACGGTGCTGCTGGTGCGTCCGCATCCCGGGCACGCCACCACCATGGGGGTAAAGGCCCGCAGGCCCATGGTCTGGAGGATTTCCTGGGCAACGACCACCTCGCGGGCGCGATCCCCGCCGGGTTCCGGCGTGAGCGAAATGCGAATGGTGTCGCCGATACCGCGCTGCAATAGAACGGCCAGGGCAGCCGTGGAGGCGACGATTCCCTTGCTGCCCATGCCCGCCTCGGTCAGGCCCAGATGCAGGGGATAATCGCAACGCGCCGACAGATCGGCATAGACCGCGATCAGGTCCTGAACGTGGCTGACCTTGCAGGACAGAATGATCGCATCGCCCCGCAGACCGAGCGCCTCGGCGCGCTGCGCGTTGCTGATGGCCGAAACCACCAGGGCCTCGCGCATCACGGCATTGGCCTCCAGGGGCTGCGCGCGGGCGGCGTTCTCGTCCATCATGCGCGCGAGCAATTCGTGATCGAGGCTGCCCCAGTTCACGCCGATCCGGATCGGCTTGTCATGGCGGCACGCAACCTCGATCATCTGGGCGAAATTGTCATCGCGCCGCTTGCCGCCGCCCATGTT
Source organism: Castellaniella defragrans (assembly GCA_040394755.1). Classification (GTDB taxonomy): domain Bacteria; phylum Pseudomonadota; class Gammaproteobacteria; order Burkholderiales; family Burkholderiaceae_B; genus Castellaniella; species Castellaniella defragrans_A. The sequence goes on from JBEBRQ010000002.1 coordinate 15,116, forward strand.
GCCGGGATTGATGCGGTATTTGGACAAGGCTTGCGCGCAATCGGGAAATTGCGTGAGCAGCTTGTGACCGTTGTAATGAAAATCACCCACCAGCGGCACGGACACGCCCATGCGGTCCAGCGCATTGCGCAATTCGGCCACCTGCGCGGCCGCCTCGGGGGTGTTGACCGTGACGCGCACGATCTCGGAACCGGCGCGCGCCAGCTCGCGCACCTGGCGCGCGGTGGCCTGCGCATCGGCCGTATCGGTATTGGTCATGGACTGCACCACCACGGGCGCGCCGCCACCGACCTGCACGGCATGGTCACCCCAGCGCACGACGACTGCGCGGGTAGGCCGACGCGCGGCCGCGGAGGGCCGGGCGCCCGGGACAACGCTGGAACTCATGACTTCGGAGCCTTGAACCAATCGAAAAACAACCATTCACCAGGGGCCGAGCCCCGATTGACGACATAGAGCAGCCCGGCCACACACAACAACACCAGAATCAGCAGCAGCCAGATCCAGGTGCGGCGAGCCGGTTCGCTGCGCAGGGGGATGTTGACAACGCGCGAAGTCTGCGCGCCGCCCGGCATGGCGGCCACGGGAGACGGCCGGGCCGAACCCACCTCGCCTTCGAGCAGACGCAGCATGACGTCCACGTCGGCACCCAGGAAACGCGCATAGTTGCGCACCAGCCCGCGCAGCGGCACGCCCTCGGGCAGGCGGGTCCATTCTTGGGCCTCGAGATATCCCAACTGCAAGGCGGAATACTTGATGCGCGCGGAAACCTCCGGGAGGGAAAGCCCCTTGGCCTCGCGCATACGCTTGAGCGTCTCGCCGATTCCATGCAATGCGCCTTCCGGCGCGGACTCTCTCATCAACATATCGATCTGCGACGGGGCTTGGTTCATCCATGCTCCTTTTTTCTGATGACGATGCGTGTCCGGTCGGGCAGGCGCTCGTCGATGCGTGTGCGGTCCTGAACCTCACCGGCCAGTTGGCCACAGGCCGCATCGATATCGTCGCCGCGCGTCTTGCGGACCGTCACGACCAGGCCAGCATCCACGAGACGCTGGGAAAACAAGCGTATCCTCGCCGCCGGCGAGCGTCGCAGCCCGGATTGCGGAAATGGATTGAAAGGAATCAGATTGAACTTGCAGCGCACCCGCCGCGCAATCTCGATCAGCTCGCGCGCATGCTCGTCCGCATCATTGACGCCATCGAGCATAATGTACTCGAAGGTGATGAAGTCGCGCGGCGCGTGCTCCAGATAGCGATTGCACGCCGCCAGCAGCTCGGCCAGCGGATACTTGCGATTCAGCGGCACCAGCCGGTCGCGCAACTCGTCGTTGGGCGCATGCAGGGACACCGCCAGCGCCACCGGGCAATCACGCGCCAGACGGTCGATCATCGGCACCACCCCCGAGGTCGACACCGTCACGCGGCGCCGCGACAGGCCATAGGCATGATCGTCGAGCATCAGATACAGCGCGCCCAGGACCTGATCGTAATTCAGCAGGGGCTCGCCCATGCCCATCATGACCACGTTGCTGATGGCGCGCGCCGCCTCGCCCGCCGCCCCATCGAGGCGCGCCGCCGACGGGTCCGCGCGCAAGGCGCGGTTCGCGTGCCAGAGCTGGCCGATGATTTCGGCCGTGCTCAGGTTACGGCTGAAGCCCTGGTATCCCGTCGAACAGAAGGGACAGGCCACGGTGCATCCGGCCTGGCTGGAAACGCACAGCGTGCCGCGGTCGTCCTCGGGGATGAAGACAGTCTCGATGGCATTGCCCTGCCCCATGTCGAACAGCCATTTACGGGTGCCATCGGCCGAACGTTTTTCCAGGCTGACCGCCGGCCCGCCGACCGTGCAGCCATCCTCGAGGCGCGCGCGGAAATCGCGGGCCAGGTCGGTCATCGCATCGAAGCGGTCCTCGCCGCGCTGGTGAATCCAACGCAAAAGCTGGCGCGCGCGAAAGGGCTTGCCGCCCCACTGGGCGACCAGGCGGGTCAGCGCATCGGGGGCGAGCCCCAGGACATTGATGGATGAATCGGCAGTCATGCGAGGATCAGCGATGCGCGGGGCGCCCGATCGGGGCGCCCGGTCGCGTCAGCGGCTGTGGATGTTGCTCTCGGGAAAGAAAAAGGCGATCTCGACGGCCGCGGTTTCGGGAGCATCCGAACCGTGGACGGCATTGGCGTCGATGCTTTCAGCAAAATCGGCGCGGATGGTGCCAGGGGCGGCCTTCTTGGGATCGGTGGCGCCCATCAGGTCGCGGTTCTTGGCGATCGCATCCTCGCCCTGAAGCACCTGGACGAACACCGGCCCCGACACCATGAAATCGACCAGATCCTTGTAAAAGGGCCGATCCTTGTGAACCGCGTAGAAACGCTCGGCCTCATCGCGCGAGAGCTGCTGCAGGCGGGCGGCTGCGATCTTCAGGCCAGCCTGCTCGAAACGGGCGACAATCTGGCCGATGACGTTCTTGGCGACGGCATCGGGTTTGATGATAGAGAGGGTACGTTCAATAGCCATGAAAAATCCGCAATGAAGGTTTGGATAGCGGGAAAATCGGTTTTCCCAATGAAAACAATCACTTTATTCAAGTTTATGTCAACCGCGCATTTTACCATGCCCCACCTGCCGCCCCAACGCATAAAATAGGCACTTTTGCATCCTCCAGCCCTCGCCGCACAGATCACTCCGACATGACCGCCTCCACCGAACCATCCAGCCAGTTGCCCAAGAGTTTCGAACCGCAAGACATCGAGTCCCGCTGGTATGCGCAATGGGAGCGCCGCGGCGTGTTCGACGGCGGCCAGCATGTCCCGGCACCCGAGGGGCGCTCCCCGGCCGCCTTCGCCATCCAGTTCCCGCCGCCAAACGTCACGGGCACGCTGCACATGGGGCACGCATTCAACCAGACCGTCATGGACGGCCTGATCCGCTACCATCGCATGCGCGGCGACGACACCGTCTTCATCCCGGGCACCGACCACGCCGGCATCGCCACGCAGATCGTCGTCGAGCGCCAGCTGGACGCGGAAAACATCTCGCGCCATGACCTGGGCCGCGAGCAATTTCTCGATCGAGTCTGGGCCTGGAAGGAAAAATCCGGCAGCACCATCACCGGCCAGTTCCGCCGCCTGGGCTCCTCGTGCGACTGGTCGCGCGAATACTTCACCATGGACGAGCGCCTGTCGCGCGGCGTGGTCGAGGTGTTCGTGCGCCTCTACGAGCAGGGCCTGATCTATCGCGGCAAGCGCCTGGTGAACTGGGACCCGGTCCTGGGCACCGCGGTCTCCGACCTCGAGGTCGTCAGCGCCGAAGAAGACGGCCACATGTGGGAAATCCGCTACCCGCTGACCCAGCCCGCGGGCGGGCAGGATCATCTGGTGGTGGCCACCACGCGGCCCGAAACCATGCTTGGTGACGTCGCCGTCATGGTGCATCCCGAGGACGAGCGCTATGCCCACCTGATCGGGCAAACCGTGACGCTACCGCTGGTGGGCCGCGCGATCCCGATCATTGCCGACGCTTACGTGGACCGCGCATTCGGCACCGGCGTCGTCAAGGTCACCCCGGCCCACGATTTCAACGATTACGCCGTCGGCCAGCGCCACGGCCTGCCGATGATCAGCATCCTGACGCTGGATGCCCATATCTCGGACGAAGCGCCCGAAACCTATCGCGGCATGGACCGCTTCGAAGCGCGCAAGCGCGTCGTCGCCGACCTCGAAGCCCAGGGCCTGTTGCAGGCCGTGCGCGCGCACAAACTGATGGTGCCGCGAGGCGACCGCACCGGCACCATCATCGAGCCCATGCTGACCGACCAGTGGTTCGTGGCCATGAGCCGGCCCGCCCCCGAAAACAGCCTGCACCCGGGCAAGAGCATCACCGAGGTCGCGCTCCAGGTCGTGGCCGACGGCCGCGTCCGCTTCGTCCCCGAAAACTGGACCACGACCTACAACCAGTGGCTCGAAAACATTCAGGACTGGTGCATCTCGCGCCAACTCTGGTGGGGCCACCAGATCCCCGCCTGGCACGCGCCCGACGGACGGATCTTCGTTGCCCGCACGGCCGCCGAGGCCGAACGCCAGGCGCGCGAGGCCGGCATCGAGGGGCCGCTCACCCGCGATGCCGATGTGCTCGACACCTGGTTCTCCTCGGCCCTCGTCCCCTTCACCGACCTGGGCTGGCCCGACCAGACCCCAGACCTGGCGCGCTATCTGCCCTCGAGCGTGCTGGTGACCGGCTTCGACATCATTTTCTTCTGGGTGGCACGCATGATCATGATGAGCATGCACCACACCGGCAAGGTTCCCTTCCGCACCGTCTACGTCCACGGTCTGGTGTGCGACATGGAAGGCAAGAAAATGTCCAAGTCCAAGGGCAACACCATCGATCCCGTCGATCTGATCGACGGCATCACCCTGGACGCCCTGCTCGAAAAACGCACTGCCGGCCTGATGAATCCCAAGCAGGCCGAGGCGATCCGCAAGCGCACGCGCAAGGACTACCCCGAAGGCATCCCCGCCTATGGCGCCGATGCGCTGCGCTTCACCATGGCGGCCTACGCGACCCTCGGGCGCAACATCAATTTCGATCTCAAACGCTGCGAAGGCTACCGCAACTTCTGCAACAAGCTCTGGAACGCCACGCGCTTCGTGCTGATGAATGTCGAGGGCCACACGCTGGAACAGGCCCATGCCGCCGACCTGTCCTTTGCCGACCGCTGGATCATCGATGGCCTGCAGAGCCTGATCGACGAGGTCCATGCGGGATTCGAGCAATACCGCTTCGACCAGGTGGCCGATCGCCTGTATCACTTCATCTGGGATGAGTACTGCGACTGGTATGTCGAGCTCGCCAAAGTCCGCCTGCAGACCGGCAGCCCCGCGCAGCAGGCCGCCACGCGCCGCGCCCTGATCCGCGTGCTCGAGACTCTGCTGCGGCTGGTTCATCCGATCATGCCCTTCATTACCGAGGAACTCTGGCAGAAAGTATCGGTGGCGGCGGGCGTGCGCGCAGACGGCACCGAAGCCAGCATCAGCGTCCAGCCCTATCCAGTCGCGCACGAAAATCTGCGCAATGCGGCGGCAAGGCCGCGCATGACGGAATTCAAGTCGCTGACCGACGCCATCCGCGCCCTGCGCGGCGAGATGAACCTCGCCCCCGGCCAGCGGGTTCCCCTGCTGATCCAGGGCGACATCGCCGATCTGGACGAGCTGCGCCCCTACCTGCTGGCCCTGGCCCGCCTGGAAAGTGTCCAGGCCGTCGAACGGCTGCCGGACCTGGGCGCCCCGGTGCAGGTCCTGGGCGCGGTCCAGCTCATGCTGCACGTGGAAATCGACGCGGCGGCCGAGCGCGCGCGCCTGGACAAGGAAATCGACCGGCTCGAAAAGGAAATCGCCAAGGCGCGCGGCAAGCTCGGCAATGCGAGTTTCGTCGAACGCGCACCCGCGGCGGTGGTCGAACAGGAAAAAGCCAGGGCCGCCCAGTTTGACGACATGCTCGCCAAGGTGCGGGCCCAGCGCGCGCGGCTGGAATAAACCGGCGCCACGCGGCATCCCCGACCGAACCGCACCCGGTTCATGCGACGAGCAAGCAGCAATGCCGCATGGAAAATGGAAATGAAAACCGGGCTTCGAATCACCCCCTCGGATGACTCGAAGCCCGGCGGATCCGCGCCTTCAGGCGGACTTCAGTCCTGCGATTTCAGCGGGCAGGTCCGTATGCCCAGCAGGGAATACAGCGGGCAATAGCGAAACAAGCCGGTTGCCAGGGGAATCACGCCCAACCACCCCCACCAGCCGACCGTTCCGGTCGCCGCGAGCGCGATGAGGACGATGCCGACGATGATCCGGAGAACGCGATCTGCGGTGCCCATATTGAATGCCATGATGACTCCTATGTCGTGACGGGGGGTAAACCATTGGAAGCCTCGCGCATCGAAGCAAACGCCGCGCGTTGCCGCGCGCCATCCTCGAGTTGGCGCAAGATGCTGCCACAGACCAGATCGCACAGCGCATTGACGGACGGATCGGCGATCTGATAATAAACATTGTTGCCACGCGCCTCGCGGGTGACCAGCCCATTCTTTTTCAAGACCGACAGGTGGCGCGAGACATTGGCCGTGGTGTAGCCGCATTGTTCGGCCAGCTCGCCGACGTTGCGCTCGCCCTGACAGAGCAGATTGAGGATGCGCAGGCGCGTAGGCTCCGACAAGGCATGGAAGTAGGCGGCGACCGGTTCGAGCACCTCGGATGGCATCAGGCCCATGAAAATCTTTTCTCGATGATCTGAAGGAATCTCTGACTGGGTAGTGTACGTCATCTATTCATCCTTGTGTGTAATCATCTAATTGACTATTTGCATGATTAGTTAAATAATACGGTCGCCGATTCCTGATCGTACGTATCTATCCGCCTCTATGACAGCAGACGACCGCCGAATCCTCCCGCGATGGGCCACTGCCGGACGATCCGCCCCCGGGCTGCGAGCTGCGGCCTGGACGTTGTCCATCCTGCTGGGATCGAGCGCCTGGGCCGCCATCCCCCAAACCATTCCCGTGGAATCCATCCAGGCCGCCGACCAGATCGAGATCGACGGCATGATCGAGGCGGTGCGCAGCACCACGATTTCCGCCCAGGTGGCCGGCGAGATTCTCGCCGTCGACATGCGGGCGGGTCAGACGGTGCGCGCAGGCCAGATCCTGCTGCGCCTGGATGCCGAAGGCGCCCAGCGCGCCCGGGCGGCCGCCGAGGCGCAGGCGCGCGAAACCCGGGCTGATCTCGCCCTGGCACAGACCGAACTCAAACGTAAAAAAGCGCTGCTCGAACAGCACTACATCAGCCAGGCGGCCTACGACCAGGCCCGGGCCCGCCTCCAGGCGATCCAGGCGCGCCTGGAGGCGCAACAGGCACAGGCGCTGGCAGCCGGCGCCCAGGCCGGCCATTTCCAGATCCAGGCGCCCTATGATGGCATCGTGAACTCGGTCGAGGCCAACCCGGGCGACATGGCGATGCCGGGCAGCCCGCTGGCCACGATGTTCGATCCATCGGCGCTGCGGATCAACGCGCAGATTCCCCAATACCTGATCCCCCGGCTGGCCGGTCAGGCCAGGATCCGCTGGCCGCAAGCGCTCGCCGCCGATCTGCCGGACATGCTCCCGATCGAAATCCTGCCGACTCGGCAGTCGGCCAGCCTGACGGGCACCATCCGCCTGACCTTGCCCGCAGGCAGCGCCGGCCCGGCCCCGGGTACGCCCATCCGCCTGCTGATCGAGGTCTCCGACAGCCTGCGTGAACGGCTGCGGATTCCATCGAGCGCCGTGATGCGCCGGGGTGAACTGACCGGCGCATACGTGATGGATGACGGCGGCGGCGCGCATCTGCGCCAGATCCGCACCGGGCCGGTCGACGGTCCATGGATCGAAGTCCTGACAGGCCTGAGCGCGGGCGAACGCGTGATCGTCGACCCTGCCCGCATCCCCGGCGGCGATTGAGATCATGAAAACCAGGCTCGGCATCGCAGGCCGGATCACCGCCCTGTTCCAGGACAACCGCATCACGCCCCTGCTGGCAATCGCGCTGCTGCTGATGGGAGCATTCGCCCTGCTGGCCACCCCGCGCGAGGAGGAGCCGCAGATCGACGTCACGATGGCCATGATCCTCATCGCCTGGCCAGGAGCCGCGGCGGCCGATGTCGAGCAAACCGTCGCCGGGCCGGCCGAACGGATCCTCGCCCGCATCGAGGGCATGGATCACGTCATGTCGCAATCCACGCCGGGCCTGGCGGTGCTGACCGCGCAATTCAAAGTCGGGGTCGCGCGCACCGAGGCCCTCGTGCGGCTGCACGACACCCTGCGCACGCATGCCGACTGGCTGCCTGCGGACCTGGGCGTCCAGCCGCCCGTCATCCGGCCCAAGGGCGTGGACGATGTGCCCATCGTCACCTTGACCCTGCACGCCAGGGATGCCGACCCGGATGCGCTGCGGCGGATCGCCCGCGGCATCGAATCCGATCTCAAACGCATTCCCGGCACGCGCGACATCTGGATCATCGGCGGGTCGCCGCGCAGCGTGCGCGTGGACCTGGACACCGCGCGCATGGCCAGCGCCGGTATCACCCCGGACGACATCGCCCAGGCACTGCGGGCCGCCAACGTCGGCAGCCGCGCGGGCGAACTGCTCGGCGCAAACCGCAGCATCACCGTCGACTCGGGCCAGTTCCTGCGCAGCGGCGAGGATATCGCCAACCTGATCGTGGGCCTGCGCGACGGCCATCCCATTTATTTGCGCGAACTGGCCCGCATCCGCGAAGACGCGCCGCCGCCCGAACACTATGTGGCGCACTATGAGCAAGGCGAGGCGGCCCAGACCGCCTTGACTCTGGCAATCACCAAGAAACCCGGCGAGAACGCCATCGAGGTGGCCGACGCGGTGATGCGGCGCGTCGCCGAGCTGCGCGGCCGGGTGATCCCGGACGAGATCCAGGTGACCGAAACCCGCAACTACGGCGTCACGGCCGACGACAAGGCCCGGACCCTGATCCGCAAGCTGGCCTTCGCCACTTTGTCGGTCGTGCTGCTGGTCATGGCGGCGCTGGGCCGGCGCGAGGCGCTGATCGTGGGACTGGCCGTGGGACTGACGCTGGCGGCCACGCTGTTCGCCTCCTGGGCCTGGGGCTTCACTTTGAACCGGGTGTCGCTGTTCGCCCTGATTTTCTCGATCGGCATCCTGGTCGACGACGCCATCGTCGTGGTCGAAAATATCCACCGCCACGGCATCCTGCACCCCGAGCGCCCCCTGCTCGCCCGCATTCCGGCGGCGGTCGACGAGGTCGGCGGGCCGACCATCCTCGCCACCTTCACCGTCATCGCCGCCCTGCTGCCCATGGCCTTCGTCAGCGGGCTGATGGGGCCCTACATGAGCCCCATCCCCATCAATGCCAGCATGGGCATGCTGATTTCATTGCTGATCGCCTTGACCGTCACCCCCTGGATGGCCATCCGTTTCGGCGGACATCCATCCCATCAGACAATGGCTCCCGCGCAGGCTGGGAACGGCCGCGCCCGGGCCTGGTTCGGGCGCCTTTTCGGCCCCTTCCTCGAAGGGCCGCGCGCGCGCCGCAACCGCGGCCTGATGGGGCTGGCCGTGCTGGGCCTGATCACCGCCTCGGCCCTGCTGCCGGTCATCGGTCAGGTAGAGCTGAAAATGCTGCCCTTCGACAATAAATCGGAATTCCAGGTGGTGCTCGACATGCCGGCCGGCACCCCGGTGGAGCAGACCCAGGCCGTTCTGCAGGAGCTGGCGCAGCACCTGCTGGACGTGCCCGAGGTCACTCACGTCCAGGCCTACGCCGGCACCGCCTCACCGATCAATTTCAATGGCCTGGTGCGCCAGTACGATCTGCGCCGGGACCCGGCCCTGGGCGACCTGCAAGTCAATCTGACCGGCAAGAACGCGCGCAGCACACAAAGCCACGCCATCGCCATGCGCGAGCGCCCCGCCCTCGCGGCCATCGCCGCGCGCCACGGCGCGGACCTGCAAGTGGTCGAAGTCCCCCCGGGTCCGCCGGTGCTCGCGCCGATCGTCATCCAGGTCTACGGTCCCGAGGCCGATGGCCGCCTGGCTCTGGCGCGCGCCGTGCGTGGCGTGTTCCAGCAAACCGAAGGCATGGTGGATGTGCGCGATAGCGGCATCGCCACGGCCCCGCGCCTGAGGCTGGAAATCGATCACGAGCGCGCCGCGCGTGCCGGGGTGCCGCAAGCGGCGGCAGTGGCGGCGCTGCGCACCGGCCTGGGCGGCTCCGTGGCTGGCTACCTGCGCGACGGCGCAACGCAGCCCACGCCGATCGTCCTCGGCCTGCCGCCCGAACGACAGGGCGACCTCGACGCGCTGCTGCAACTGCGAGCGCGCGGCCAGGACGGCGCCACCGTGCCGATCGGGGAATTGCTGCGCATCATCGGCGACACCCGCGAGCAGCCGATACATCACAAGGATCTGCTGCCCGTCCAATACGTGACCGCGGACATGGCCGAGGCGGTGGACAGCCCCCTGTACGGCATGTTCAGCGCGCGCCGGGCGGTCCTGGCGCTGCCCACGCCCGATGGCCGGCCCCTGCGGGAACACTTCATCGCCGACCCAGCGACCCCCTATGACGGCTACGCCGTCAAATGGGACGGCGAATGGCAGATCACCTACGAGACTTTCCGCGACATGGGCCTGGCCTACGCGGTGGGCCTGCTGCTGATCTATCTGCTGGTGGTGGCCCATTTCGGTTCCTACCTGATCCCGCTGATCATCATGGCGCCCATCCCGCTGACCCTCATCGGCGTCATGCCGGGCCATGCGCTGCTGGGCAAGCAATTCACCGCCACCAGCATGATCGGGATGATCGCCCTGGCGGGCATCATCGTGCGCAACTCCATCCTGCTGGTCGATTTCATCATCCTGCGCCTGCGCCAGGGCACGACGCTCGGCGAGGCCGTGATCGAATCAGCGGCGGCGCGCGCGCGCCCCATCGTCCTGACGGGGCTGGCGGCCATGCTGGGCGCCTTCTTCATTCTCGACGATCCGATCTTCAACGGACTGGCCATCGCCCTGATCTTCGGCATTCTGGTCTCCACCGCGCTCACCCTGGTCGTCATCCCTCTGATGGTCTACAGCGCCTACCGCAAATCTCCCAAAACCCTCTTGTCATAAGGAAACCGGCATGACCTCCTGGCAACTCGTCCGCGTATTCGCGGGATTCTTCATCCTGCTTTCCCTGCTCCTGGGCGCTCCCGCCAGCCCCTGGTTCGTCAATCAATGGTGGCTCGCCTTCACGGTATTCGTCGGCCTGAACATCCTGCAAAGCGGCCTGACCCGGTGGTGCCTGCTCGAACGCATCCTGCGCCGCCTCGGGGCACGCCACGGCGCCTGAGCCGGCGAGACACGTCCATGACGCCCTTCGATTCCCGTGCGAAACACCAGCCTGGGGCCTGCATGGGCCTGCGCCGGGCCGGCTGTGCCCTGGGCCTGGCCAGCGCCCTCGCGCTGGGCGCGCCCAGCCACGCCACGGACCTGCTGCAAGCCTGGCAGGCGGCGCAGACCCACGACCCGGCGCTGGCCGCCGCGCAGCAGGCCCTGGCAGCGGGCCAGGCCCGGGACGAACAAGGCAAAAGCCTGTGGCGGCCAACCCTCGAGGCAAGCGCTTCCGCCGGCTACGGCACCCAGGAAAGCCGCATGCGCGGCGCCGAGTTCGCGGCGCCCGGCTTCGGCAGCGCGCAGGACGTCGAATTCAATACTTCCATCCGCGGCGGCACTCAGACCGAATACGGCGTCCATCTGCGCCAGCCGCTGATCGACCCCGCCCGCCGGGCGACCCAGCGGCAACTCCAGCATTCCGCCGCGCAAGCCCAGGCCGCATGGCAGGCGGCCGGCCAGCAGGCCATGCTGCGCACGACCGAACGCTATTTCGAGGTGCTGCTGGCGGAATACAGCCTGCAAATCCTCGAACGGCAGCACCGGACCATCAGCGGCATGCTCGACCGGGCGCAGGCCCGCTACCAGATCGGCGACAGTTCGATCCTGGACGTCCACGAGGCCCGCGCCCGGCTGGACCAACTCGAATCGCAACGCCTGCTCGCGCAGGTCCGGCTTGAACTCGCGCAGGCGGCATTCCTGGATATCACCGGTCTTCCGGGCGCGGGACTGGCCCCCTTGCCGGAGGATGCCGCCGGGCTGGCCACGCCACCCGGCGAACCCCTGCAAGACTGGCTGGCATGGGCCGCCAACGCCAGCCCCGATATCCGCCAGAGCCAGGAGGCGGCCGCCATGGCGAGCAACGAGGCCGACAAGCACCGCGCCCTGGCGGCGCCGACGCTCGAACTGGTGGGCAGCGCCGGCCGCAGTCACTTCAGCGGCTCCGGCGAATACGGTGCAGCCGCCAGCAGCGCCAATCAATGGTCGGCCGGGCTGCAATTGCGCATCCCTCTCTATTCGGGCGGCCTGCGCGACGCGCGCTACCAGGAGGCCCTGGCGCTACGCGACCAGGCCCGCCACCAGACACAGGCCACTGGTCAGCGCATCGCGCAGAGCGTGCGCGCCGCCTGGCTGGGGCTGGATACCGCCCAGGCCCGCATCCAGGCGCTGGATCAGGCCTTCAAGGCCAACGCCGCGCGGCGCGACGCGACCCGTCTGGGTCTGGAGGTCGGCGAGCGCGACACCCTCGATTGGCTGGACGCCGAGGATGCGGTGGCGCAGGCCGATCTGGCCCGCCGCCAGGCCCTGGCCGCAGCCGCCCTTGACCGGCTGCGGCTGCACGCCCTGGCCGGCCGGCTGGATGAGAATGCGCTGCGCGGGGTGAACTGCGCTCTGCAAGGGGTCCGGTGTCCATGAGGGGCGGGAGGGGCTGCGGGGTGCGGGCGGCCTTGATCAACACCGATACCGCCGCTGACGACGTTGTGCTCTGACAGGATTCCCTACTCGCCGGCATCGAAAGCCCGCCCTTCACCGGCTTCCTCGTGGGTTACGCCGTCACGGATGTGATAGAGGCGCTTGAAAGTCGGAATGATCTTTTCATCGTGGGTGACGACGATGATGGCGGTCTCGAATTGTCTGGCCATGTCGTTCAGGATGCGGATCACGGCCATGGCGCGCTGCGAATCCAGTGGCGCGGTCGGTTCGTCGGCGAGAATCACCGGCGGCCGGTTGATCAGGCCGCGGGCAATGGCCACGCGCTGCTGTTCGCCGCCCGACAGCCGCGAAGGCATGGCCCGGGCGCGATGCTGCACATCAAGCGCCGTCAACAACTCCAGCGCGCGCCGGCGCGCTTCTTCATTGGGCACGCCAGCGAGCATCGGCAGCAACGCCACATTGTCGGTCGCATCCAGAAATGGAATCAGATAAGGCGCCTGGAATACGAAGCCAATCTTGTCGCGGCGCAAGGCGCGCAGATCGCGCACCTTCCAGCCATCGTCATAGATCACCGTGTCGTCCAGGACCATGCGGCCGGACGTCGGGTCGATCACCGCGCCCAGACACTTGAGCAGTGTGCTCTTGCCCGAGCCGGAAGGGCCGATCAGACCGACCACCTCACCCGGCGCAACGTGCATGTTCACATCCCTCAAGGCGAGGACGGCGGTGTCGCCCCGGCCAAAGCGCTTGCCCAGATTTTCGATGCGGATGCCTCTCGTGTTCATTTTCTTATCCAATGGCCTCGGCCGGATCGACCTTGAGCGCCATGCGAATGGCGATGGCGCTGGACAGCACGCTGATCGCGAGCACGGCAAAGAAACCCGCGACTGAATCGATCGGCACCAGCACCACATGCTTTGGAAACAGGGGGGCGGCGAACGTGGCCGCGATTTTGCCGACGACAAAGCCAATCACGCCCAGCATCAGCGCCTGCTGCATGATCATGGCGGCAATCGTCCGGTTGCGTGTGCCGATGAGTTTCAGCACGGCGATTTCACGGATCTTGTCCATGGTCAGCGTATAGGTGATGAAGGCCACGATGGCCGCGCTGACCAGCGCCAGGATCACCAGAAACATGCCGATCTGCCGGGCCGTGGTGGCAATCAGCTTGCCGACCAGGATGTCTTCCATCTGCGCGCGGTCGTACACCGTGAGCCGCTTCCAGCGGCGGATCGGCTCGGCCACTTCCTGCTGGGTGAACTCGGGCCGGATGCGCACCAGAACAGCGTTGACGTAGCGGTTGCTGGCCTGCGAATCGATCACGGCATCCAGCAGGCCCGGGACACCGGGGCGATTGAAGGCCGGATTGGCCCCGCTGCGGCGGCGCGACATCAGAATGGCATCGTTGTCCTTGAGGAACTGGGCCTCCTGCGCATCCTTGAGGGGAATGAACACCATCGGGTCCCCGCTCGATGACACCATGCGGCGGGTCAAACCGACCACGGTATAACCGTTGCGGCGGATCTGGAGCACATCGCCGAGCCGGGCGCCGGTGGCGAGGTCAGCCACGGCCTCATAATGCCCACGGGTAATCTGGCGCCCGGCAACGAGATGAGGCGGCCAACCCGGCACACCGGGTTCGCCCGCGGTGATGCCGACCACCATCGCCCTGACGTCTTCGTCGCCCCTGCCAACCTGCATGGTCAGATAAGTGACGTTGGCCGCCTGCGCCACACCGGGCATGGCGCGAATACTGCGCCACAGATCATCAGGGATGCTGGAGGACTCGGCATAGGGGCCAAGAGTGTCTTTCTGTACCACCCAGAGATCGGCGCCGCTGCTATCCAGCAGAACCTTGCCATCCTCCACCATGCCCCGGTACACGCCGGCCATGGTCAGCGTCACGCCGATCAACAGGCCCAGGCCAATTCCGGTAAAGACGAATTTCCCCCAGGCATTCAGAATATCGCGCCCAGCCAGACTGATCATGGCGACACCCCGGGAAGGCGATCGACCACGTGGATGCGGCTGTGTGCGGCGAGCGCTTTTTCACTGTACACGACCAGCCGATCGCCGGCGGCAAGGCCCTTGTCCACCTGCACATGGCCATTGAGGTCGAAACGACCGAGGACAACCGGCATGAACGCGAGCTTGCCATCGGTCAGCTTCCATACGCCGCGCTGCCCATCGACCGTGCGAATGGCCGCGTTGGGAATCGCCGGCATGGCGGGCAGCGCCGGAAGCTGCACAGTGACCTCAGCCAGTTCCCCCACCGGCGGCAGCGGCGAGAGCGGCGTATCGAAGACGATCTTGGCCAGTGTTTCTTCGGTCACCATATCGGCCAGCGGATCGACCCGCAGCACGCGGCCAGGCTGGTTCTGGCCCGAGCGTGAACGCAACACGATCCGGGCGGGCAAGCCGGCGGCCAGACCCTCGGCGCTGATCTGGTCGAAGCGCGCATCGACCCACAGGCTTGCGGGATCGATGATCTCGACGACCGCCTGGCCTGCCACCACGGTCGTGCCAGGATCCGCATGGCGTGCAGTGACCAGCCCGGCGACAGGCGCCACCAATCGCAGGCTGTCGCGCTGCGCGCGCAAGACTTTCAATTCAGCGCGCATGCGGCTGGCGTCCTCACGCGCCGCGCCCAGCGCGGCATTGGCTACCGCCAGCTCCTGCCGCTTGGTGGCGGTATTTTCCTCGCTCGTGGCCTGCGCGGCCAGAAGCCGCTCATAGCGATCCGCCTGCGTTTGCGCGAAGGTCTGTCTGGCTTGCGCTTGCAGCAAGACGGCTTCGGCGCTCTTGATCGCGGCCTGCTGCGCGCCAATGCGCTCGTCCAGGTCCACCGGGTCCATCTCGCCCAGCAATTGGCCCGCCTCGACCGCATCGCCCACCTGCGCGTCCAGCTGCCTGACCCGTCCGGCATACGTGGGGCCGATCTTGTACGTGTAGCGTGCCTGTACCGTGCCGATACCCGATAGCGCGGGCGCGACCGCCCGCAGCTCGATGGTGGTCACCGTCACAGCCACTGGCGCCAGCGGCCCTGAACGCAGGGCGACATAAACGAACAGCGCAACGAGCGGCGCAATAACCGCCATCAGCGCCAGCGAGCGGCGCCGCGGGCGAGGAAGCCTCATGGGGCGCTCCCGATGCCGCGGCGATAGATGGCGAAAACACCCGGCGCTTCGCGGCGAATGCGCGCCACATCCCCCGCCAGCAGCGATTGCATCACCAATCCCTGGACAGTGCCGATGAACAGCACGGCGGCCGCATCCACATCCAGTCCCGCATCCAGCTCGCCCTGCGCCTTGCCGGCCTCGAGCAGGCAACGCAGATGCTCGCCATAGCGGCGGATCAAGGCCTGCACGATCCGCTTGGGCAGCGTCTCGCCGGGCCGCTGCAATTCACCGAAGATCATCCGCGGCACACCCGGGTACTCGGACACGAAGTCGATATGCGTCATGAAGGCCGCTTCGAGCGCCGCAACCGGGGAGGCCACACCCTCGGCCGCCCCGATCATCCGATCCAGCAGGCATTCCGCGACCCACGACATGACTGATTGCAGGATGGCGTCCTTGGTCGGAAAGTGGCGAAACAGCGCCCCTTGGGTCAACCCCATGCGCTGCGCGATGGCGGCAGTCGTGATGTCGCTGGGGTTTTGCTCGGCAGCCAATTGGATCACGGTCTCGACGATGACCGCGCGCCGCTCCTCTGCCGGTAGATGCCTGGAATGTCCCCGCATGGCCTGGATTCCTGAAAGTAAGTAATTGGTTACTATCTTACTACTATACAGGAGTATGGGGAGAAGGACGAATGACGTTCGACACAGCCCGTGCGGCCGCCACTGCGGCGGCTTTGTTTCATTTCACCGCCACGGCCCTGCACGAATCTGCCACAGACCTACGATTCACCCTCCGGCACATTGTCCATCGGCAGTACCGGATCCTGCGACCATTCGGTGAGCGAGGGCGGATACAAACGGACGTTCTTCCAGCCAGCCACCTCGGACAAGGCAAACCAGTCGATGGCCCCGAACTGCCCGGTATTGCAGAAGGTGATCGTTTCATCGGCCTGCTCCGGCAAGGACTGCGCGGCAATCCCGCGGGCCTGGGCCGCCGGAATAAAGACCGCAGTCCCAGGCTCGAACCACTTGCCGTACTCCAGGCTCACGGCGCCCTTGATCGTGCCGGGGACCCGCGCGGTCGGCGCCTTGGTCTTGCCCAGATAGAAGTCCGATGGGCGGGCATCGACCAGCCGGACGCGGGGATTGCCGACCTGGGCCGCGACCCGCTCCTTGGCCGCGATCAGGCCATCGTCCGCATGGGCTTCGAAAGCGCTGGCGGAGACGTCCACAACCTGCTGGTCCTGCGGCAAGCCGGCATCGGCCCAGGCCTTCAGGCCGCCATTGAGGATCGACAGGTTCTTGAGCCCCAGATATTTCAGAGTCCAATACACCCGGGCCGACGCGCCGAAATCGATGGCGTCCGCACCCGCGGACGCGACGACCACGTGCGTGTCCGCATCCACCCCCAAGCCGCGCACGATCCCGGTGAGCCGGGCAATCGACGGCAGCTCGCCCGGATTATCGACCGGACCACGCCATTGCCCATAGGGCGCCGACACCGCGCCAGGAATATGACCGGCGGCATAGTCATCGGCGGGCCGGATATCGACCACCCGCACCATCGGCGCCTGACGGATCGCATCCAGTTCGGACGGCGTCAGCAGCGGCTGCGCAGCCCAGGCTGCGAACGAAACGCCGAACGCCAGAATCACGGCGCCGACGGCGGAAAACAGGGATTTCATGATCATGACCCGAGGAAATGACGGAGATGAGCCTATTTTCCCAGACTTTGGAATCGCGCGGGCGAAGCCCGATGAATCACCCGCTCAAATAACCTGAAACGATCGCATGGCGGGCCACTGGCTATTCCCGCAAAGACCCCGCCAGATTGGCCGGCAGGACCCCAAGAACGCGCGCCGCGCTCGCAGCCGCCTCGGACAAGGCCCGGGCGGGATCGGCGCCACGCGCCCATTCGTGCACGAAAGCCGAGGCAAAAGCATCGCCCGCACCCACGGTGGAGACGACCTCGACCGAGCGTGCGGGACCGAAATGGGCGCTGCGGCCATCGTGGAACAATGCCCCGCCCGCCCCCAGCGTGATGAGGACGCCCTGCCCCTCCCGCGCCAGAATGCGGCGCGCCAGGGCCTCGGCGCGCTCGGGCGCCTGCTCGTCGGCCCCCGCGGGAGGCGCCTCGCCGCACAGGCGGCTGGCTTCGTCGAGGTTCATGCACAACAAATCGGCCTCGCGCCGCAAGGCCTGGAGCGCGTCGGGACACGCGATCTGGCGGGCGCCCGGCGTCACCACCAGCCGGAATCGGCGCGTGCCCGAGGCGGCCAGGGCCGCCCCCAGATGCGCCTGGGATTCCAGAGACAAGCCGGTGACATAGGCCACCTCGCAATCGGCCAGACCGGTGAACCCCTGCCCGCCCACCCGGATGCTTGCGCCGCGCTGCGCATATGCGCGCGCGGCGCCTTGCCCATCGACCATCACGATCGCCTTGCCGGTGGGTTCGGCCACCGTCTCGAACGCCGTGCGCACACCGCACCGCCCCAACAGGCCATCGAGCAAACCGCCCTCCAGATCGCGGCCCACACTGGCCTGCACGGCCGTTTCCGCGCCACGCGCGGCGAAATTCAACGCAGCGTTCACCGCGCCGCCACCGGCATACAGGCCGATATGCGCCACATCCTGCTTGGCGCCCCGCATCGGCAGGACAGGCGCCACCACGATATCCACCACTGCCGCGCCAATCGTCAGGATCCTCATCGCACACTCCAACCCATATCAGTATTTGAAATTTAACGCATTCAGCCAATTGCAATGCCACGTACTCATTTCATGCATTTGCCCTGATGCAGAGGCGGGAATACCCGAAGCCTGGTACGCAAATCAGGCACAATACCCCTGTTCCAAACACCCGAGGACATCATGGCTGATCTGTCAACATTCCCGATCACTCGCAAGTGGCCGGCCCAACATCCCGACCGTATCCAGTTGTATTCCACGCCCACACCCAATGGCGTCAAGGTTTCCATCATGCTCGAGGAGACCGGGCTGCCATACGAGGCGCACCTGATCAGCTTCGATGCGCAAGACCAGTTCTCGCCGGAATTCCTGTCGCTCAACCCCAACAATAAAATCCCGGCCATCATCGACCCGGACGGCCCGGGAGGCCGCCCCCTGCCGCTATTCGAAACCGGGGCGATCCTGATCTACCTGGCCGACAAGTCCGGCCACTTCCTGCCCACCGATCCCGCCGGGCGCTATCAGGCGATCCAGTGGCTGATGTTCCAGATGGGCGGCATCGGGCCGATGTTCGGCCAGGTGGGTTTCTTCAACAAGTTCGGCGGCAAGGACTACGAGGACAAGCGCCCCCTGCAACGCTACGTGAATGAATCCCGCCGCCTGCTGCAAGTCCTCGAAGGCCGCCTCACGGGCCGCGCCTGGATGATGGGGGACGAATACGGCATCGTGGACATGGCGATCTTCCCCTGGGTGCGCAACCTCGTCGGTTTCTACGAGGCCCGCGATCTGGTGGGCTTCGGCGATTTCCCCCAGGTGGCGCGCGTCCTCGAAGCCTTCCTCGCCCGTCCCGCGGTCGAGCGCGGCCTGAACATCCCGCCACGCGGCTGAAATCCCGCCCCGGCAACCAGGGGCGAGCTTCACTCTTACTCTTTCGCCGGGATCAGATCCGGGCGGCGCGCCTGGGTCAAGGCGAGTGAGCGCTGGCGCCGCCATTCGGCAATCTGCGCATGATGCCCCGAGAGCAGCGCCTCGGGCACCGGCATGCCGTCCCAGACCTCGGGGCGAGTGTAGTGCGGACTGTCCAGCAGCCCGCCCAGGGCGGGATTGAAGGAATCCTGCTCGGCCGATTGCGCATCGTGCAGGACACCGGGCAGCAGGCGCAGCACACTATCCATGACCACCATCGCCGCCAGCTCGCCGCCGGACAACACGTAGTCCCCCAACGACAGTTCCTCGGTGACGTAGCGGTCGATGAAACGCTGGTCCACGCCCTCGTAGCGGCCGCAGACCAGGATGGCGCCCGAGGACTGGGCCCACTGCCTGGCAATCCGCTGGTCGTGGCGCCGGCCAGCCGGCGACAGCAGGACCACGGGCACACGGTCGGGGTCCTCGCCGGACTCGGCATGGCGCGCCGCGCGCGCCGCCTCGACCGCGCGCGCCAGAGGCTCGGCCATCATGACCATGCCGGGCCCGCCGCCATAGGGACGATCGTCCACTGTGCGATGGACATCCTCGGTGAAATCGCGCGGATTCCACAAACCCAGTGACCAGATTCCGCGCGCATGGGCGCGTCCGCTCACCCCCTGGTCGCGCAGGGCCGCGAACATCTCGGGAAACAGGGTAATCAGATCGAATCGCATGTTTGCGCCCCGCATCAATAGGAACGCCTGACGGCGTTCAGAAATCGTCGGGCCAATCGCTATCCATGCGCCGCGCGGCCAGATCGACATGGAGTACATGGGCCTGAACGAACGGCACCAGCACATGCACCGGCCGCCCGCGCGCATCCATTGCGGGCCGAAAATCGCCCTGCCCGTCCAGGACACCGCGCGCCACCCGCAGCACCGCATGCGCGCCGTTGTCGAACACCTCATCGACACGCCCCAGGAAACAGGGCGTCCCGCCGGACTGTCCGTAGAAATCGCAGCCGATCAGATCCACCCAGTAATATTCATCCTCGCCAGCCTCGGGGAATGCAGCCCTGGAGGCCCATACCGTCCAGCCTTGCAAGCCCTCGGCAGCCGTGCGATCGGCGATGCCTGCGAGCTGGGCGACGACGAAGCGCCCGCCATGCACGCGCCGTTGGTGCACCTCGACGGCGCGCGCCGACGACGAAACGCCCGGCTCCAGGGTTGGAGCGGGCGTCTTGAGCCACCAGACCGGCGCGCGCAGGAGAACCTGCGCATCGGCGGAATACGGCTGGATCTTCAGCCAGCCGCGCACACCGTGGGCCGCAACGATCCTGCCAACCTCGACCAGATCATCGGGCGCGGGCTCGGCGCTGAATGCGCGGCCGGCCATGGCGCGTACCGCCAATCAGGCAGCAGCCTTGGCCGAGTATTCCTTGACCAGACGAGAGACTGTGGGCGAGAGCTGCGCGCCGTTCTCTTTCCAGTGCTGGATGCGATCGAGTGCGATGCGCAAGCCTTCCTGGCCCTCGCCCGCGACGGGGTTGTAAAAACCCACGCGTTCGATGAAACGGCCATCGCGGCGATTGCGCGAATCAGCAGCAACGACATTGTAGAAGGGACGCTTCTTCGAGCCGCCGCGGGCCAGACGAATCACAACCATTGATAATCCTTTGAAAATACTGTGAAAAACGTGAAATTTTAGCACTGCTGTGGGCTATACCGCAATCCGCGCATGACGCAGCCCAAGCGCACGCCCCCAAAAAACAACATGACCACGAGCCGGCGCGTGAGCCTCGTGCCCGATCGAGGCAATCCCGATATGGCGCCGAAAGCTCCCCTGCAGACTGGGCGGAAAACACCAGCTGGCGAGCCGGCGCTATCGTTCAGCGCCGCCGCAGGAAATGCGCCATCACGCCGCCCGGCCGATCCTCCTGGGCCAGCAAGGCATTGCCCGTCTGCTGGCAGAACGCCTGGAAATCGCGCGCGGCGTGCGCATCGGTGGTGAGCACGGCCAGAACCTGCCCGCTGCCGAGCTGGGCCAGCGCCTTTTTCGTGCGCAGGATGGGCAAGGGACAGTTCAGCCCGGTGGCGTCGATCTCGAGATCGGCGGCGACGGGAGGATCGGTCTGTTCCACTCAGGCCCCCAGGCGCGCCCGCACCCAGGCCTGCACGCCCGCGATGGCGCCGTCCAGCGCCCCCACATCCGAGCCGCCGCCCATCGCCATGTCGGGACGCCCGCCGCCCTTGCCGCCCACCTGGGACGCCACGGCGCCCACCAGATCGCCCGCCTTGATCCGCGCCGTCAGGCCGGGACTGACGCCGGCCACGAGGCTGATCCGGTCATCGGAAACCGCCGCCAGCAGAATGACGGCATCCTCCAGTTTGGCCTTGAGCTGGTCCACCATGCCGCGCAGAGCCTTGGGATCGACACCCGAGAGGCGCGCCGCCAGCAGGTGCGCGCCATCCAGTTTGACGGCCTGGCTCGCCAGATCGTTGCCCGCGGCGGCCGCCAGCTTGTCCTGGAGGCGCTCGAGATCGCGTTCGAGATGGCGCGTCTGCTGCTGTAACGCCTGGATGCGCTCGGGGATCTCGGCGGCCTGCGTCTTGAGCAGACCCGCGGCCCGGTCCAGCATGGCCTGGGCATCCTGAACCCATTCGAGGGCATTGCGCCCGGTGACCGCCTCGACGCGGCGAATGCCGGCGGCCACGCCGCCCTCGGCAACGATCTTGAACAACCCGATGTCGCCGGTGCGCGCGACGTGCGTGCCGCCGCACAGCTCGCGCGAGAAGCCGATGTCCAGCACGCGCACCTCGTCGCCGTATTTCTCGCCGAACAGCGCCACCGCGCCGCCCTCGACCGCCTGATCGTAGGACATGAGCTGGGTGCGCACCGCCTCGTTGGTCAGCACCTCATCGTTGACGATGCGCTCGACCTCGGCGATCTGCGCCGCGCTCATGGGCGCATCGTGGGCAAAGTCGAAGCGCGTCTTGTCGCCATCGACCAGGGAGCCGCGCTGCTGCACGTGATCGCCCAAAACCTGTCGCAGGGCCTTGTGCATCAGGTGGGTGGCCGAATGGTTGCGCATCGTGGCGCGGCGCCGCGCCTGATCGACGTGCGCCTCTAGCGCATCGCCCACCGACAGCGTGCCCTCGATCAGGGTCCCGTGATGCCCGAAGACATTGCTCTGGATCTTTTGGGTATCGGCCACCTGAAAGCGCGCGCCCGCGCCGGCCAGCAGGCCGGTATCGCCCACCTGACCGCCCGATTCCGCATAAAAAGGCGTGGCATCGAGCACCACGACCGCCTCCTGCCCCTGGGCAATGGACTGGACCTGCGCGCCGTCCACATACAGCGCGGTCACGGCGGCCTGCCCGTCGAAATGCTCGTAGCCGTCGAAGCGCGTGGCCACCCCCTCGTAGCTGAGGTCCACGGCAGCCTTGAATTTACCGGCCGCGCGCGCCTGCTCGCGCTGCTGCGCCATCGCCCGCTCGAAGCCCTCGAGATCGACCTCGACCTGGCGCTCGCGGCAGATGTCGGCGGTCAGGTCCACCGGAAATCCATAGGTATCGTAGAGCGTGAACAGCGTCTGCCCGTCCAGCGCCCGGCCCTCGGGCAGCTCGCCCAGCGCGGCCTCGAGGATGCGCATGCCGTTTTCGAGCGTCTCGCTGAAGCGTTCCTCCTCCTGGCGCAGGACCTGCTCGACGCGGGCCTGCTGGGCCGCGAGCTCGGGATAGGCCTGACCCATTTGCTCGACCAGGTCGGCGACCAGGCGGTGGAAGAACGCGCCGCTCTGGCCGAGCTTGTGCCCGTGGCGCAGCGCCCGGCGGATGATCCGGCGCAGCACATAGCCACGGCCCTCGTTGCCCGGGATCACGCCATCGACGATCAGGAAGCTGCAGGCGCGGATATGGTCGGCAATGACCTTGAGCGAATTATTTTCCAGATCCGTCGTGCCGGTTTCACGCGCGGCGGCGCGGATCAGGGATTGGAACAGGTCGATTTCGTAATTGGAATGCACGTGCTGCAGCACGGCCGCGATGCGCTCCAGGCCCATGCCGGTATCGACGCAGGGCCGGGGCAGCGGATGCATGACGCCCTGGGCATCGCGCTCGAACTGCATGAACACCAGATTCCAGATTTCGATATAGCGGTCGCCGTCCTCCTCGGGCGATCCCGGAGGCCCGCCCCAGATGCCGGGGCCGTGATCGTAGAAAACCTCGGAACACGGGCCGCAGGGGCCGGTGTCGGCCATCTGCCAGAAATTGTCCGACGCATAGCGCGCGCCCTTGTTGTCACCGATCCGGATGATGCGTTCGGCGGGCACGCCGATCTCGTCGGCCCAGATGCCATAGGCCTCGTCGTCCTCCTGGTAGACGGTGACCCAGAGCTTTTCCTTGGGCAGGCCATAGACCTCGGTCAGCAGGGTCCAGGCATAGCGGATCGCATCGTGCTTGAAATAGTCCCCGAAGCTGAAATTGCCGAGCATCTCGAAGAACGTATGGTGACGGGCGGTATAGCCCACGTTCTCGAGGTCGTTGTGCTTGCCGCCGGCGCGCACACAACGCTGGGCGGTCGTCGCCCGGCGGTATGGCCGCGTATCCTTGCCGGTAAACACGTCCTTGAACTGCACCATCCCCGAATTGGTAAAGAGCAGCGTCGGATCGTTGGCCGGCACGAGCGGCGACGACGACACGATCTGGTGCCCTTTGGATTCGAAAAAGGACAGGAATTTCTGACGTATCTCGGTGGTTTTCATTCGCTATGCCACGTGAAGAAAGTAACCGGGAATTATAGCGTCTAAGCGCCCGCCGCCAGGGATTGCGCCTGGAGATCACGCGCGAGCTGCGCCCAGGCCTGCGCCGCACAGACCGTCAGAACCCCCTCTGGATGAAGATTGATGGGGCTGGCGGCAGCATCGGGCCGACCCTGACGATCCGGTGTCCTGCATGGCCTACAGCCCCTCCTCGACGCGCGCGGTAATCACCAGGATGGTCGTCAGGCGCTGCGCAGAAACCTGATCGCCGCCGCCGAACACGGCGGGCATGCCGGGCCCGAGGCGGCGCTCGCTCATCTCGGACTGGTGCCGATCGAAGCCGGAGATGACCAGCGGCTGGCCGGGCTGCACCGCGAGCTGCTGCACGGTGCCGTTGCCGTCGATCGTGAGCTGCTGCAATTGCAGCGGATTGGCCTTGTCCCCGAAAGTCACCGATTTCAGAGGCTGCGCCACCGTATTGTCGTAGGCGATGGACAGGAGGATCTGGCCATCCTCCTGGGCATCGGGAATCACCGTCAGCAGCGAACCCACGGTTTCCTCTTTCTGCTTGACCGATACCGTGGGCAGCGCGATCCCGGCGCCGCCGAAAACGGAGGTGGTCTCTACGCGGTCGATATAGGAAAACGTGGTGCGCACCGCATGGGTCACGGGACGGCGGTTCAGGGTCAGCATGGGCACGGTGCTGCTGCGCACCAGGCGTCCGGCCTCGCCCAGGGCCTGGATGACCGCCTCGCTGCCCGAGAACGCCCCCTGGGTGATGCCGACCCCGAGCGATCCAGATTGCGCCGTTCCCAGCGCGGGCACGGCCAGGCTCGCGGCCACGCGCGTGCCAGCGAAGATCAGGTCCCAGTCCAGGCTCGCCAGGGCCTGATCCGTCAAGGAGACGGTCAGTTCCTCGAACACCAGACGTACACGCCGCGTCAGGGCGCGGTTTTCGAGATCGAGATACTGGGCGACCCGATCGAGGACGTCGGGCGTATCGGTAATCACGATGCTGGCGCTGGCGCCGGACTCGGCCACCAACAGGCCGGCATGAGACAGGAAAGGCTCGATGCGCGCGCGGATGGTCTTGATCGCATCCCCGCCGCCACCAGTGAGGCGGGTGCCGGAGGCGCTGACAAACCCGCCCGCGCCGCGCGCGCCCGTGAATCCCAGCGACGCCTCGGTATGGGCCTCGAGCGCCAGCGCGCGGACATTGAAGACCCGGGTCTCGGTGCGAAAGAATTCGATGCGATCCTGGTGGAACCGCCAGAGGATTCCGAAGTGCGCGCACAGACGATCGAGGATCTGGACCAAAGGCTGCGGCGCGTCGGCCAGGACGAAAGGCCCAGGCGCCGTCAGCGCAGCGCCGCCCGGACCCGACACCCCGTTCAGCCTGGGCAGGAAATGCCAGGCGGGCAATAAGGCGTCGGGCCGCACGTGGACGGGAATGCCCGTCACCGCCGAGATCCTGCGGCCGATGCGGCGCAGGTCGTCGTCGCCATCGGAAAGCAGCAGGGTCGTGCGCACGTCGGCCCGCAGGACTGGCGGCAGGCTCAGCTCGCGCGCCAGGGGCTGCGCCCGGCCCGCGAGCCAGGGCCTGCCGACCTCCTGGGCTGCCTGCCTGGCCTCGATATCATCCCGGGCGCTCGCGGCGAACACCTCATGCTCATGCGCGACGGCGGCCTTGACCTTGGAAAATTCGGCAACCGCCTCGCGCAGGCGCTCGGTCAGCGCACAGCCCGCCAACAGCCCGACCAGCACCAGGATCATGGTCAACCGCAGTGCCCTCACGAGGGCCTCCCGCCGGACGTGCGATCGCAACGCTGGGCCAACGGAATCACCCGCAACACCCGGTTGGCATAAAAACACGGCTGCAAGGGCCGTTCGCCGAGTTCGGTGGCGGCCAGCAATGCGCGCACCGCTGGCCGGAACGCATCCCCGAACGCCGCCGAGCCGGCAAGCGGGATGTCCACATCGACCGCCCAATGCTCGGCCTCGAACACCCAACCGGCATCGCGCGCCCAGCGGCCCAGCGCCCTGCGCATATTGACGTCCCCCGGACCCGCCTGAAACTCCGGCGTCGCAGGCGGCGGCACCGGCACCGGACGCGGGACGGAAGGCGGCATGGGCGCCGGAACCGGCACGGCGGCGGCCAAGGGAGCTTCATCATCGAACGCCTCGACCGGCAAGGAAGCCGCCCCAGGCTCCCCGCCCCGATCCCGCAAGGCAGTCGGTGACATCGAGCCAGCGGCATCCCCGCGCCGCGCCTCGGCCATCAGATGCCCGCCGCGCATCACGAGATGCGCGGGCACCCCCTCGATGACGAGATAGTCGCCCTGCCGCGCCGGCGCCAGCAGGCGGTCGCCGTGTGCCGTGCGCTCGAACAGGGCCGGCGCGGCCTGGTCGGACGGATATTGCAGCCAGGTGCGTTCGCCGTCGTCGAACACCTGCAAGGGCGCAAGGCCAGGCTCGCCGTCGATCCGCCAGTCGAAAGCGAACTGGCGCGGCGCGGCGTCGGACGGACGGCGGCCGCCCGCCTCGAGCCACGCCCAAGCGGACGGCTGCGCGCAGCCGGCCAGCAAGACCGTTGCGACCGCGACGACAAGAAATTTGAACATGAGCGCGACCTCCATCAACGAGACAGGCACCGGATTCGGTGAATCGGGTGCCTATCTTGGGATGGATGCCGGCGCCGCGCCAGACCGGCGATTACGGATGGCGCAAAATGCCTCGCGGGAAAGCCTGCCCCGCCCCGGGAATCAATCCGGACGGATCATTTCTGGCGGATCATCTTGTTGGCCTCGGTCGCCGCGAGCTGCAAGGCCGTGACGGCAGGCTGCTGGCCATCGAGGGCCGAGTCCAGGATCTGACGGAAGCGCGCATGGATGATGGGATAGTTGTGTATGCGGAATCCCTGGCCGGTCGCGTTCGCCTTTTGCGAATAGACGGCCACCAGATCACGCCATTGCCCGATCCCCTTGTAATAATCCGCAGGCGTCTGCTCGAAGGCCGCGCGCGTCAGCGGCAGGAAGCCCGTATGCTGGTACCATTTTGCGGCCTGCTCGGGCTGCGCCAGCCAGCCGAGGAACTTGACCGTGGCCTCCGTCCGGGGCTTGTCGGTCTTGGTCAGCCACAGGCCCGCGCCCGAGATGAATGGGTTGCCGGGCTGCTTGGTGACCTCGGGATAATACGGCAGGCCGGAAATCGCATAGTCCAGGCTGCGCTTGTCGTTGAAGTGGCCGATATGGCTGGAACTGGAAAACAGGATCGCGCACTCGCCGGCTGTGAAACGATCCACCGACTGCGGTCCGAACTTTGGTCCGACCATGATTTCGCTGCGCACCCAACTGATCATCAAGGACAGATGGCGCACATAGGTGGAATCGAAGGAAAAGCTCGGCAGCCCCTTGGCCTTGAGGCCGTTGTTCTCGCTGGCAAAGAGCTGGTTGTTCACCGCCGCGATGTTTTCGAGATTGATCGAGACCGGCTGGTCCGAGGTCAGCGGGCACTGGCGTGACCCATTGTTGGCCAGGTCCACGAGCTGGGCCTGCAACTCGAGCCAGGTGCGCTGCGGCACCGCAGGCTTGATGCCGGCTTTCTTGAAGGCATCCTGGTTGTAATACATCACCGGGATTTCGAGCATGTAGGGAAACGCCATCAGGCGGCCCCGGGCGTCATGGATGAACGCGTTGTCCGTGGACAGGAACCACTGGATATTCTTGAACGCCGGATTGTTCTGCTGGGTATAGAAGGGCTGGATGTAGCTGCGTTCGGCGGTTTCCTCCAGGGTGTGGTTGTCACCCAGCTCGACGAGCGCGGGCAGATTCTTGGCCTTGGCCGCCGCCTCGAGGGCGGCATCGAGCTTTTCGGCGCTCTCGAAAACACGGGACACGACCCGCACATCGGACTGGCTGCGGTTATAGGCCTTGACCAGGTCCGCGAAGGCATCGGCATTGTGCTCGCCCATCGTGTGCCAGACCTGGATATCCGTCGCGGCGAACGACGGGGCGGCGACCAGCGCCGTGACCAATGCCCACGCGGCATGACGCCCCGGACGGAGAAAACCGGGGTCGCTGATGAATTTCATATTGCGCTAACCTAAAAAAGGAAAATCGATCTCTGGTGTCCGACCGGATACCAGATCCGCCAAGGCTTTGCCAGACCCCGCACCCATCGTCCAACCGAGACTGCCATGCCCAGTATTCAAGTATAGATTACCGAGCCCGGTACGGCCTATTAAAGGAATGTTAGAAGGGGTCGTGGGCCGCAAGCCGGCCCAAAACTGAACATTATCAAAATCGAGGGCGCTTGGAAATATCTCGCGCGCCTGCTGCACCAGATTATTGCAACGCCGTGTATTCAAGGCCCGCGAATAGCCGCCGATCTCGGCGGTGCCTGCCATGCGCAAACGATTCCCCAGGCGGGAAAATACGATCTTGGCCTCCTGGTCGATCAGGCTGACCTCGGGCGCCGCCGCCGGATCGCGCAAGCCAAAGGTAGCCGAATAGCCCTTGGCCGGATAGACCGGGCAGTCAATGCCCAACGGCCCCGCCAGATCCGGCGTGAAACTGCCCAGGGCCAGAACGTAGACATCGGCGCGCAGGGACCGGAACCAGCCATCAGGCTCGATCACCTCGGCCACCGCCACGCGCCGATCGCTCGGGATCAGCCGGCTCAGACGAGTCTGAAAACGGAACGTGACGCCCGCGGCGCGGGCATGATCGGCCAGCGCGCGGGTAAACAGATGGACATCGCCCGATTCGTCGTCAGCGGTATAGTCGCCGCCGATGATCCGCCCGCGCAGCGCCTCGAGCGCCGGTTCGATGCGCAGCACCTCATCGGCATCCACGATGCGGCGATCGACCCCCAGCGCGCGCATCTGCTCCGCGCTTTCGCAGGCATGATCGAACTCGCGGGAGTCCCGGTAAAAGGCCAGGATGCCGCGCTCGAGGTGGTCATAGCGGATGCCCAACTCCTCGCGCAGGCCGCGCAGGGTGGCCCGGCTGTACTGCGCCATGCGCACCATGGCCGCCACATTGCGCGCATAGCGCGAGGCCCGGCATTCGCCCAGATAGCGAATGCACCACAGCCACTGCCGTGGACTCAGTCGTGGCGAGAATGCCAGTGGAGCGTCGTGCCGGCCCAACCAGCGCAGCGCCTTGCGCAAAGTATGGGCGCTGGCCCACGGCTCGGCGTAGCAGACCGAGATCTGGCCGCCGTTGGCGCGGCTGGTTTCGAGCGCGACGCCGCCGCGCCGCTCGATCACCTCGACCTCATGGCCGGCGCGCGCCAGCCACCAGGCGCTGGAAACCCCGATGATGCCGGCGCCGAACACGATGACTTTCATGCGCCGGCCCCGATCCGGTCGACCTCGGAGATGAAAGCGTCGGCATGGAATTCATCGGCAGGCAGACCGCGGGACTGAACGAAATCCCGGCGGGCGGCTTCGACCATCGCCGGCGCGCCGCAGGCATAGACCTGATGACCGGACAGATCGGGCAGGTCCGCCATGACCGCCTGATGAACCAGCCCCTGGCGTCCCATCCAGCCATCCTCGGGCAGCGCCTCGGAAACCACGGGCACGTAGCGGAATCCCGGCAGAACCGCCTCCCACTCGCGGGCCAGCGCGTCCAGATACAGATCGGCTGGCCGGCGCCCGCCCCAATACAGCGCCGCCGGCCGCCGGATGCCAGCGGCGATCATGTGCTCGATCATGGCCTTGATCGGCGCGAAACCCGTTCCGCTCGCCAGAAAGATCACCGGCTTGTCGGTATCTTCGCGCAGGAAAAACGAGCCCAGCGGCCCCTCGATACGCAGAATGTCCCGGACCTTGAGCGCCGGCGCGCCAGCGCCGAATACCTGGCTGGTGAAAGCGCCGCCGGGCATGTGGCGCACATGCAGGCGCACCGTATGGCCGTCGCCCGGAGGCGTGGCCATGGAATAGGCGCGGCGCCGGCCGTCCTTGAGAATGAATTCCAGATACTGGCCCGGGTTGTAGCGGTAGGCCTCGGCCGAGGGCAGCTGCAGGGTGATCTCCATCACATCGGGCGCCAGAGGCTGCAACGCCAATACGCGCACCGGCATCTTGCGCACGCGGATGTCGCCCGCCATCCAGACCTCGTGGGCCTCGATCACCAGATCCGAAGCCGGCCGGGCCTGGCACAGCAAGGTATAGCCCTGGGCCAGTTCCTCTGCATCGAGGATGCGCCCGGGCGCATCCCCCGCGTCGTATTCCCCCGAAACCACCCGGCCGCGGCACGCCGAACATGCCCCCATGCGGCAGCTGTAGGGCAGCACCAGACCGGCGGCCAGCGCCGCGTCCAACACCGTCTGCCCGGGTTCGACCGTGAAGGCCTGCCCCCCGGGCAACACCGACACCTTGAAACTCATGGCCCGTCCCGCATCCCGGATTGAATGACACCCAATATCATTTTAGCCCGCAGGCCACAGGCTGGGCTGCTTGACCTTGACGGCAAGCAGCTTGCCCTTGCGCGCGCGCCGCCCCTCGTATTCCCGCAAGGCCTCGCGATCCAGCGTCAGGACCGTGTCCTTGGCGCGATAGATCCCGCGCAGGCTGACCCCGGCGGGCCCGACCGCCGCCCATTGCTCGAGTTGGTCCTGCGCATCGAAGCCCATCAGGATCGTGCCCCGGCCGCCGCCCGACAGGGTCTTGACCTCGTCCAGGGAAACGACCAGGAACTTGCCCTTTTTGCTGAGCAGGGCCAGGGCATGATCGTCCTCGCGCAGCATGAGCGGTTTCAGCAGGACATCGCCCCGGTCGAGCGTCACGAACTGCTTGCCCGCGTGCTGGCGGGTGCTCAGATCACCGATCCGCGTGAGGAAACCATAGCCGGCACGCACCCCAAGCATCACCTTGCACTGCGGCGCGCCCACGACCATGTGGACGATGCGCGCGCCGGCCTCCATCGAAACCATCGCCGTCACCGGCTGGCCGTCGCCGCGCGCCGACGGCAGGCTCGAAACGGCAATCGAATAGCTGCGACCGGTATTCGACAAAGCGATCAGTTCGTCGGTGCTGCGGCATTCGATCGCATCGTACAGCGCGTCGCCGGTCTTGAAGCCGAACTGCGCGGGATCGTGCCCATGCCCCTGGCGCAGGCGCAGCCAGCCTTTTTGCGAGATCACCACGGTGACGGGCTCATCGGCCACCTGAGTCTCCATCACCGCCCGGCTGGCCGCCTCGATCAGCGTGCGCCGATCATCGCCGTATTGTTTGGCGTCGGTCTCGATCTCGCGGATCATCAGGCGGCGCATGGCCTCGGGTTTGTCCAGCAGTTCCTGCAGGGCGACCTGCTCCTCGCGCTTTTGCGCCAGTTCCTGCTCGATGCGGATGCCTTCGAGACGCGCCAATTGGCGCAGGCGCATGTCCAGAATATCGTCGGCCTGGCGCTCGGTCAGGTGGAACCGCTCCATCAGCGCCGGGCGCGGCTCCTCGGCCTCGCGGATGGTGCGGATCACCTCATCGACGTTCAGATAGACGATGCTGCGCCCTTCGAGGATATGAATGCGGTCGAGCACCTTGTCCAGCCGGAAGCGCGTGCGCCGCGTGACCGTGGCCGAGCGGAACGCCAGCCAGGATTCCAGGATCTGGCGCAGGCTGCGCTGGCCCGGGCGGCCATCGGTATCGATGCAGACCAGGTTCATCGGCACATTCCCCTCCAGGCCCGTGCGCACCAGCAGCATGTTGACGAACTCGTCGCGATCGATCCGGCTGGTCTTGGGCTCGAACACCAGGCGCACCGCAGCCTGCTTGCCGGACTCGTCGCGCACGGCATCGAGCATCCCCAGGATCAGGGCCCGGGTCTGCTGCTGCTCGGCGCTCAGGCTCTTTTTGCCCGCGCGCGGCTTGGGGTTGGTCATGTCCTCGATGGATTCGAGGATCTTTTGCGACGAGACGCCGGGCGGCAGCTCGGTGACCACGAGCTGCCACTGCCCCCGGGCCAGATCCTCGAAATGCCAGCGCGCCCGCGCCTTGATCGTCCCGCGCCCCGTGGCATAGATCTGGGCGATATCCTCGGGCGGCGAAATGATCTGGCCGCCCCCCGGAAAGTCCGGGCCGGGCACCAGCTCGTAGAGCGTCTCGTCGCTCATGGCGGGCTTGCGCAGCAGCGCCACGCAGGCCTGCGCAACCTCGCGCAGATTGTGCGAGGGAATCTCGGTGGCCATGCCCACCGCGATCCCCGACGCCCCGTTGAGCAGCATGACGGGCAGGCGCGCCGGCAGGCATACGGGCTCCTGCTGGCTGCCGTCGTAGTTGGGAATGAAATCGACCGTGCCCTCGTCGAGTTCGTCGAGCAACAGGCGGGAAAACGGCGTCAGCCGCGCCTCGGTATAGCGCATGGCCGCGGCATTGTCGCCATCGCGCGAGCCGAAATTCCCCTGCCCGTCGATGAGGGGATAGCGCAGGCTGAAGTCCTGGGCCATGCGCACCATCGCGTCATAGGCCGCCTGATCGCCATGCGGGTGATATTTGCCGAGCACATCGCCCACCACCCGCGCCGACTTGACCGGGCGCGACTGAGCGCCCAGGCCCATGGCGTCCATGGCATAGAGGATGCGGCGCTGGACAGGTTTCTGGCCGTCCGAGACCTCGGGCAGCGCCCGGCCCCGCACCACGGAAACCGCGTAATCGAGATAGGCTTGTTCGGCATAGCGGGCGAGGACCAGGCCCTCGTCCTCATGACCACTCAGCGGAAGATCTTGTGTTGCGTCCATGGCTCATGCCTTAAATATCAATATCAGCCAGATTGCCCTTTTCCTCGAGCCAGGCGCGCCGCTGCGCGGCCTCGCCCTTGCCCATGAGCATATCGAACATGCTGCGCGAAGCATCCGTGCCCTCGCCGCCATGCCGCACCTGAACCAGGCGCCGGGTATCGGGATTCATGGTGGTGTCCCAGAGCTGCTCGGCACTCATCTCGCCCAGGCCCTTGAAGCGGCTGATGCGCCAGGCGTTCTCGCGCAAGCCCTCGGCGCGCAACTTGTCCAGCACGGAATCGAGTTCGCCCTGGTCCAGGCAATAGATCTTGCGCGCCGGGCGCTTGCCCAGGGCCGGCACATCGACACGAAACAGCGGCGGCCGTGCGACGTAGATATGGCCCGCCTCGATGAGACGCGGAAAATGGCGCAGGAACAGGGTCAGCAGCAACACCTGGATATGCGCACCATCCACGTCCGCGTCCGACAGAATGCAGATGCGCCCATAGCGCAGCCCCGACAGATCGACCGCTTGGTCCGGCCCGTGCGGGTCCACCCCGATCGCCACCGAAATGTCGTGGATCTCATTGTTGGCGAACAGGCGGTCGCGCTCGACCTCCCAGGCGTTGAGGATCTTGCCGCGCAAGGGCAGGATCGCCTGGAATTCCTTGTCGCGCCCCATCTTGGCCGATCCGCCCGCAGAATCGCCCTCGACCAGGAACACCTCGGTGCGCGCCGGGTCTGTCGATTCGCAGTCGGTGAGCTTGCCCGGCAGGACCGCCACCCCCGAGCCCTTGCGCTTTTCCACCTTGCGCGCGGCGCGGGTGCGCGCCTGCGCCTGGCCGATGGCGAGCTCTGCGACACGCTTGCCATACTCGACATTGGCGTGCAGCCACAGTTCGAGCGCATTGCGCAGGAATCCGCCGACCAGGCGCACCGCGTCACGGCTGTTCAAGCGCTCTTTGATCTGGCCCTGGAACTGCGGGTCCAGGACCTTGGCCGAAAGGATGAAGCTCGCCCGCGCATAGACATCGTCAGGCACCAGGCGCACGCCCTTGGGCACCAGATTGTGCAGCTCGGCGAACGATTTCACCGCGCCAAACAGCCCTTCGCGCAGGCCCGCCTCGTGTGTGCCGCCCGCCGTCGTCGCGATCAGGTTCACATAGGATTCGCGCACCACCGGCCCCTCCGCCGACCAGGTCACGACCCATTGGGCGCCTTCGCCCTCGGCGTACTGCTCATCGTCGCCACCGGCGTACTGGGCGCCCTCGAAAAGCGGCACGATCGTCTGGGTATCGCCCAGAGCCTCGGCCAGATAGCCGCGCAGGCCCGATTCGTAGCACCACTCGCGGCGCTGGCCCGAACGCTCATTGAGCAGGCTGACGCGAATCCCGCCAAGCAGCACCGCCTTGCTGCGCAAGGCATGTTCGAGTTCCCCCAAGGGAATCTGGGCGCTGTCGAAATAGCGGGGATCGGGCCACACCCGCACGCGCGTGCCGGTGCGCCGGCGCGGCGCCGGACCGATGTGCGCCAGAGGTTCGGCGACCTCGCCGCCGGCGAAAGCGATGCGATGCTCGGCGCCATCGCGCCAGACCACGACCTCCAGGCGCGTGGACAGGGCATTGGTGACGGACACCCCGACCCCGTGCAGGCCACCCGAAAAAGCGTAGGCCCCGCCATCGGCCTTGTCGAACTTGCCGCCCGCGTGCAGGCGGGTATAGACCAGCTCGACGACCGGCGCGTGTTCCTCGGGATGTTCGCCCACGGGAACCCCCCGGCCGTCATCCTCGACCGTGACGCTGCCGTCGACATGCAGCGTCACTTGGATCGAGCGGGCAAAGCCTGCCAGGGCCTCGTCGGCGGCATTGTCGATGATCTCCTGCACGATATGCAGGGGATTGTCGGTGCGCGTGTACATCCCCGGGCGCTGGCGCACGGGTTCCAGTCCTTTCAGGACGCGGATCGAAGACTCGTCGTAGCGTGTGGTGGCCAATGTCGTTCCGTAGTCGGTAGGGTCGAAGTCCGCTATTTTACGGAAGTTCACCAACAGACCCACGATCCGCGAGTGAGAACAACACGCAACAGAACGCGACAACGCGCCTCGCACAGTGGTATGCTGTAACGCATTGTGCCGGTCCGATATCCACGCGACCGCCCTGCGGCAGGCTCCAGACGCGACCATGCGCTGGCGCCCACTCTCCATCCCTCTCTGATCCTTGCACAACCATGAGCAATTCCATCAAGCACGTCAGCGATGCGTCCTTCGAGGCCGACGTCCTCCAGTCCGATCTGCCTGTCCTGGTGGACTATTGGGCGGAATGGTGCGGCCCCTGCAAAATGATCGCTCCCCTCCTCGACGAGGTCGCCGACAAGTACCAGGGGCGTGTTATCATCGCCAAGGTCAATGTCGATGAAAATCCCGGCAGCGCCGCCAAATATGGCATCCGCGGCATTCCGACGCTGATGCTGTTCAAGGACGGCAAGGTCTCGACCACACAGGTCGGCGCGCTGTCCCGCACGCAGCTCCAGGCATTCCTCGACGACTCTATCTGATTCCTTAAACCCACATCCGCATGCTCGCGCGAGCCCGTTCCGGGCTCGCCGCAGATCCGACGATCCCTTCTCTCCTCCTCTCATGCACCTCAACGAACTCAAAGCACTGCACGTCTCGCAGTTGCTCGAAATGGCCGCCGGCCTCGAGATCGAAAACGCCAACCGACTGCGCAAACAAGAGCTGATGTTCGCCATCATGAAACGCCGCGCCAAACAGGGCGAGCAGATTTTCGGCGATGGGGTGCTCGAGGTCCTGCCGGACGGATTCGGTTTCCTGCGCTCGCCCGAAACCTCCTACCTCGCGAGCACGGACGACATCTATATCTCGCCCTCGCAGATCCGCCGCTTCAATCTGCACACCGGGGACTCCATCGAGGGCGAGGTGCGCACGCCCAAGGACGGCGAACGCTATTTCGCGCTGGTCAAGGTCGACAAAGTCAACGGCATGCTGCCCGAGGCGATCAAGCACCGGATCATGTTCGAGAACCTGACGCCGCTGCACCCAGACGAGCCGATGGTGCTCGAGCGCGACATCAAGAGCAAGGAAAACATCACCGGGCGGATCATGGATATCTTTGCCCCGATCGGCAAAGGCCAGCGCGCCCTGATCGTGGCCAGCCCGAAATCGGGCAAGACCGTGATGATGCAGCACATCGCCCATGCGATCACGACCAACTATCCCGATGCGGTGATGATCGTCCTGCTGGTCGACGAACGCCCCGAGGAAGTCACCGAAATGCAGCGCACCGTGCGCGGCGAAGTCGTGGCATCGACTTTCGACGAGCCCGCCACCCGCCATGTGCAGGTCGCCGAAATGGTGATCGAAAAAGCCAAGCGCCTGGTCGAACTGAAAAAAGACGTGGTCATTCTGCTGGACTCCATCACCCGTCTGGCGCGCGCCTACAACACCGTCGTCCCCGCCTCGGGCAAAGTCCTGACCGGCGGCGTCGACGCCAACGCGCTGCAGCGGCCCAAGCGGTTCTTTGGCGCCGCGCGCAACCTCGAGGAAGGCGGCTCGCTGACGATCATCGGCACCGCGCTGATCGAAACCGGCAGCCGCATGGACGAGGTCATCTACGAAGAATTCAAGGGCACCGGGAACTCCGAAGTCCACCTGGAACGCCGACTGGCCGAGAAACGCATCTACCCGGCCATCAACCTGAACAAATCCGGCACGCGCCGCGAAGAACTCCTGATCAAACCGGAACTTCTACAAAAGATCTGGGTGTTGCGCAAGTTCATACACGATATGGACGAAGTCGAGGCCATGGAATTCATCCTGGACAAGATCCGGGCGACAAAAAATAACGCAGAATTTTTTGACATGATGAAGAAATAAGCGAGCATCTTTGATGACACACCCTTCTCTCGAGCAATTCCTATCCAGGGTCCAGGCCCGCGACCCGCACCAGCCTGAATTCATGCAGGCTGTCAAAGAGGTCATGCACAGCCTGTGGCCCTTCATCGAGAAAAACCCGCACTACGGCAACCAGGCCCTGCTCGAGCGCCTCGTCGAGCCCGAACGCGCGATCCAGTTTCGCATCTGCTGGATGGACGACACTGGCCGCATGCAGGTCAATCGTGGCTTTCGCATCCAGCACAACGCGGCGATCGGCCCCTTCAAGGGCGGCATGCGCTTCCACCCCTCGGTCAACCTGTCGATCCTCAAGTTCCTCGCCTTCGAGCAGACCTTCAAGAACGCCCTGACCACGCTGCCCATGGGCGGCGGCAAGGGCGGATCGGACTTCAACCCCAAGGGCAAGTCCGACGCCGAGGTCATGCGCTTCTGCCAGGCCCTGATGATCGAACTGTACCGCCACCTCGGTCCGGACACCGACGTGCCCGCCGGCGACATCGGCGTGGGCGCGCGCGAGGTCGGCTTCATGACCGGCATGATGAAAAAGCTCTCGAACTCATCGGCCAGCGTCTTCACCGGCAAGGGCCTGTCCTTTGGCGGCAGCCTGATCCGCCCCGAGGCCACCGGCTACGGCACGGTGTACTTCGCCCAGGAAATGCTGCAAAACGCCGGCCAGTCCCTCGAAGGCTACACCGTCTCGGTTTCGGGCTCGGGCAACGTGGCCCAGTACGCCATCGAAAAATGCATGCAGCTCGGCGCGCGCGTGATCACCGTATCGGACTCGCACGGCTGTGTGGTCGACAAGGCCGGCTTCACGCCCGAAAAGCTCGCCGCCCTGATCGAACTCAAGAACCAGAAACGCGGCCGCGTCGAGGAATACGCCAAACAATTCGACCTGACCTACGAGGCCGGCAAGCGCCCCTGGCACGTGCCGGTGGACGTGGCCCTGCCCTGTGCCACCCAGAACGAACTGGAAATCGACGACGCCCGCACCCTGATCGCCAACGGTGTGCGCTGCGTGGCCGAAGGCGCCAACATGCCGACGGCCTTCGATGCCGCCGAAGCCTTCATCCAGGCCGGCGTCCTGTATGCCCCGGGCAAGGCCAGCAATGCCGGCGGCGTGGCCGTATCGGGCCTCGAAATGAGCCAGAACGCCCAACGCCTGCACTGGACGCGCGACGAGGTCGATGCCAAGCTGCACGCCATCATGCGCAACATCCATGAAAACTGTGTGCACTACGGCAGCGACGGCCAATCGGTCAACTACCTGAACGGCGCCAACATCGCCGGCTTCGTCAAGGTGGCGGACGCCATGCTCGCTCAGGGTGTGTATTGATGACAGTGATCGACTGTTTATCTGTTTTTGAAAAGACTCCCTGACGGGAGTCTTTTTTTGCCATGGGAGGGTCATCTGTCGCAAATGAACCCGATGTTGGCCACGCATCTTTCCCACGGATGACACCCAATTTTTGACAACCAGTTTTCAATTTCGTAAACTGGTTGTCAATTATGGAGGCATCATGCGGCAAACCAGAACACAGCAGCTCACCCAATTGATCCTGGCGGTATTCCAACTCAATGGCACCCTGGTGGACTGGGGAAATGAGTTCTCCGCGCCCCAGGGGCTGACCAGTGCGCGATGGCAGATGCTCGGCGCTCTGGCACTGGCCGGGCAGCCGCTGACGACACCGCAGATCGCCGCCAACATGGGCGTTTCCCGGCAAGGCGCCCTGAAACAGCTCAACCTGCTGGCGCAAGACGGTCTGGTCGAGGCCCGCGACAATCCCCAGCACAAGCGTTCACCGCTATTCACGCTGACACTACACGGGCAGAAAATCTATGCCGCGATCGATCAGCACTGGCGCGATCATGCAACGCGGGTTGCGGCCGCTTTTTCCTCGACGGACCTGGATACGGCAGCCAGGGTGCTGGCCAGGCTGGCCGGCATGCATGCGCGCCCGGAGTCTCGCCATGAAACGTAAAGTCCATGCGGTTGCGGCAGTACTGGCGCTCTCGTGCATCACGGTATTCTGGGTCTCCACCGTCATCGCGGAACTCTTTCTGTCGACGGCCGCGGTGACGCAGGTCAAGCTGGCGATCGCGTATGCACTGCTGGGCTTCATTCCGGCCATGATCGCCATGGGCGCCAGCGGTTTTGCGATGGGCGGCAACAGCCCCCACCCGCTGCTCGCGGTCAAACGCCGGCGCATGCCTTTCATCGGCGGGATCGGTCTGCTGGTTCTGGCGCCGGCGGCGATCTTTCTGTCTGCGCGGGCGCAGGCCGGGTCGTTCGACACGATTTTCTACAGCGTGCAGGCACTGGAACTGATCGCAGGGGCCCTCAACCTGACGCTGATCGGCCTCAATTTCCGTGATGGCCTGCGACTGCGCCGGCGGCAACCCTTGCCTGCCTGAATTACCGATGCCGCAGTGTACGTGACGAAACCGCCCTTCGGGAACTGCGGGCTATATCGGGTTTTCGGATTCCAGGAAATCCGCATTCACGGCCGCAAAGCCAGGCGCCAGAATCGCACAGTCAACCAGAGGGTTGGCGCAACAGTTGCAAAATGGCGCGCGCCTCGTCCGCGCTCTTGACCGGCACCGGAAACTTGCCGTCCTCATGGGCGGCGGAAATTTGCGGCACCGCAACCAATTTGCCGCGAACGCTGAGGATCAGGTAATGGCCCACGGCTTCGCGCGTCACCCGCGCCAGTTTCGCCTCGCCCTGCGGATTGAAATCAAACCGCAGAAAGACTTGTCCGCTCTTGGCCTGGATCGGCACGACTTGCTGCAGATCCGCCTGGGTGAATACCGGCAAGGATACGGCATAGAGGCTCGTGCTGGGATTCACCCGAACCTGCACCAGCCCCTGGGCCGGCCGGATTTGGGCAAGATGGAATGTAATCGCCGGCGCGGCATTGTCGGCCGCCGTCTGCTGCGCCGCCTGGGCATTCGACCCAATGGCCTGGCGATCCGACTGCCCTGTCGCGGCGGTTTCCCGGGTTGCGGCGGATTCAATCGCAGCCTGCCTGGGTGCGATCTGCTGGCAGGCCGCCAGCGCCACGAGACATGCCAAGGCCAGATAACGCAGCACGAAGCGTATGAAAATCTTTGTCATGATTGCGCAAACATCCAATGCATGAATAGAAAAAGGCTAACGGCCGCGCGACTTGCCTCGTTTTCTCGATGCACGACTTCGCGGCCAGGAACCCGGCACATTGCTGCCGGTATCCACGCATGCGCGTGATACCGGCAGCCGGCTCCAAGACCCTCTCGAGCGAGAGGGCGGGCATGCGATCTCATCGCAACAGACTCACCATTGATAGCCCACGCCCACCGCGCCGCCATAGTCGCCACGCGAATTGCCGTTGCCGGACACTTTCAATACCCAGCTGCCGCTATCGGACACCCTCGAAAGACCCACTGCGAAACCGGATTCGCCGTTATAAGTCCCTCCGGCCACCGCGGCCATGCTCTTGCCCGGGAGGTAGGCCTGCGGTAACCCCGCGGTTGCCATGGCGGCCGCCACGCCGGCGCTCAACTTGTGATCGAGATCGTGCACATCGCCACGCACCTGATCGATCTGGGCTTGCATGCCGCTGGTGACGGCATGCAACTGGCCGAGGTTGACGGCGTCAGTGGACACTGTGCCCGCGCGCAGGTTGACGATCTTGTTGCCGCTCATGTCGATGCCCTCCTGATTGATGGTCGGCCCGCCCTCGATCGCGACCTCCTTGGTCTTGACGGTATCGGCCTTGACCTCCACGGCCGTCAGGGAGTTGAGCGTGATGTTCTGGGCCAGGCTCACCCTGACCGTGTGATCGCTGTCGCCGGAAATTTCGCGGGTAATCTGCACATTGTCGCCATTGACGAATTCCACCTTGCCGCCCGGCGCCACCCTGCCCGGATCGTCACCGTTGGCCTGGATCTGCCAACCGGCATTGGCAATCTCCTCGACGTTCGTGATCTTGACAGTCAGATCATCGTTCACGCCATTCAAGGCATCATTGACATTGTCATAGGAACTATCGCCAACCTTCAGCTCGGTCACCAGCTTGCCGTCCTTGTACGTTGAACCACCGCCCAGCGCGGCAGCCACCTGTGTGCCCTGCTCGTGCAACTGCGCGCCATTGACCGCGTCAGTGCTGGTCGCGGAAATCTCGCCCCGAGCCAGATTGGTGAGCGTGGTGCCGCCGGTCTTGCCGCCATCGGTCGATACCGCGCCTTCGAGCGTGACCCGGTTTTTCGGATCGCCCGTGTTGCCGTCGTATTTCACAGCGCGCTCGCCCAGGGCGTCGACGTCATGCTGGACATCCCTCAACTGGCTGACGTTCACCGCGTCAAGATCAGCCACACCTGCCTGGACTCTGGAGATCTGTAAACGACCGGCATCGATACCCTTAGTACTCGTGATGGCCACGTCGCCGACGAACAAACCATTGCGGCCGATGAACACATCACTGCCCATTTGTAGACCCAACGCCGACAGCTGTACATCGTCGCCGATCCACAATCCAATTTTGTCCAGTACGGTAGTGCCGGCAGTGACCGAGTCGACTTTCAGATCGGGATTCAAGTCCACCTTGACATTGTTGCCATCCTTCGCAATGACGACATTGTCATCCCGATTGGCGAAGTCGACGACAGCGCCCGGCTTGACCTGGCTTTGGTCCTTCCTGGCATCGCCATTGACCGACAGCTGCCATCCCGTATTGGCCACAACCTTGACTGCATTGAGCTGGCCCAGATTGACCGCGTCGGTATTGGATATACCCTCCGCCACGCCGACGATGGTCTTGCCTCCGGCGTTGATGCCGCTGATGGTCACACTGGGGCCATTGGTGGCGATGCTCAGACCGGTGCTGTCCACCTGCACCTCACCGATTTTCACACTGCCAGCGGTGCCCAAGTCCAGGTTTTTCTTCAAGGCATAGTCGATGACTGTATTGCCATTGGCCGAGGTGCGCTTCACCGTCAGATTGTTTTCGTCATCGGCCAGGCCGATGTCCACGGTATCGCCCTGGCCCGTGCTGACATGCGTGGCCTTGTCGCCGTCGGTGCGCACGTTCCAGCCCGTGGCCTTGAGCTGCGCCACGTTGACGGCATCAGTGTCGGCCGTGCCCGCCGCCACGCCCGTGATCTGACGCCGGACATCATTGGCACCCACCGCCACCGCGCCGGTGGTGCTGATGGTTGCGGCAATGGCGTTGTTTGCCGTACCGCCATTGCTATTGGGCACATAACCCTTGACATTGGCGCCGGTGCGCGATGCACTGCCGCTGCCCAAGGCTACGCCGCCCTCCACTGCCACGGTAGACGTATTGCCGATCACAAAAGCATCCGGCACATTCACCGTGTTGCCATTGCCGATCACGCGGCTGCCGGTCGCCTTGCTGCCCAACGAATTGCGGTTGCCGAACACACCAGCATCGTCGGCATCCACCTTGTTGTCATTGCCCACGGCCTGCGCATCATCACCATCTACTGCGCTGTCCACGCCCAGCGCCAACCCCCGCTCGGCCGTCACCATGTTGCCGGCCCCGAATGCGCTGCCTTGCAGGCCGCTCACCTCCGAACCATCGCCCACGGCCAGAGCCTGCTCCGCGGTCGCGCGGGCGTCACGACCCAGCGCGCTGGCGTTCTTCGCATCCGCCAGCGCCGATGTGCCGATCGCCAGTGCGTCGATATTGTCCGCCAGCTCATCCGGACTCGGGTTCGCCTTGCCCGCCTGCGCACCATCGCCCATGGCAATGCCTCTGCTGGCATAGCCATGGGCCTCGGCGCCCGCGGCCATGGCGCCAACCCCCGAAGCAATGGCCTGCGTGCCTATGGCAATGGCATTCACATCCTGGGCATGGGCACCGCTGCCGATGGCCGTGGCGTCCTCGGCCACCGCCTGGGCCGCATAGCCCTGAGCAATGCCGCGCTGGCCCGAAGACAACGCTCTTTCACCGATGGCGATGCCATTGTCGGCCGTGGATTCTGCCTCTGTGCCGATCACCACTGAGTCATCGACGGTTTGATTGGGATCCTTGTTATCCGCCTGCGCCCCGGCGCCGATGACGATCGCGTTTTCACCCCAGTTGCTGGCGTTGTCGCCAATCGTCACACTGCTCTCACCATATGCGGATAGACTATGGCCCACCACGATGGCATTGGCGCCCATCGCGCTGGCGCCGTAGCCCAGGGCCACTGCCTGCTCACCTTCGGCGAGCGCCTGATAGCCGATGGCCATCGATGCATCGCCCGTCGCACCGGCCTCCGGCCCGATGGCCATCGCATTGATGCCCGTGGCATTGCCGTTCGAGCGATTGCCCGGCAGATCGGAATTCACGCTGTAATAGCGCGAGCTATTGGCATCGATGGTTTCATTGAGCTGCTGCAGGTTGACAGCCTCACCGGCCTGCGTGGCGAAAGCCACCTCGAGCGTATGATCGGCGTTGTATCTGGCCGCATCCGCCGGCAAGACCTCGATCTGGCCACTGGTCACCGCGCCCAATGCCTCGACCACCGTATCGTACTCATGCAAATCACTGTTGACGTCCAGCACGGCGATCTTGCCATACGATCCGTCGGCATTCAAAGGCACATTGCCACCCACCAGGTTGGCCACCGATTGTTGCGCCTGCCGCAACTGGCCGACATTGACCGCGTCATATGTCGCCGAGCCATCCGCCAGATTGACGATGCGGCGCATATCGCTGGAACTGCCCACCGACACCACGCCGCCAGAGAAAGTGCTGCCGGTGAGGTAGCCGAGGCCAACTGCATCGCTGGCCGAGGCCACCGAATTCACACCCAGCGCCACGCTGGCGCCATCGGATACCGCATTCCTGCCTATCGCCACGCCCCCGCCGCTGGTGACGCGTGCCTGCCCGCCCAGAGCCACCGCCCCTTCGCCAGACGCCTCGGCCCCGTATCCCAACGCGACGGAATCTCGGTCGGCGTAGGTTTGGGAGCCCACAGCCGTGGCACGATCGATGGAACCCCCAGCGTGATTGGCCTGGTAGCCGATCGCCACATTCAAGTCTCCATTCAGGCCGGTGCCGGCCTGCGAACCGATGGCGATATCATGGTCACCTTCGACCGCTGAACCGGCTTCGAAACCCAGCGCAATGGTCTGATTACCGGCCACATCCTGGCCCGCCCGTGTGCCAATGGCGATATGCGAGGTTCGATCCTGGGCCATGGAACCAAACGTATTCACGCCCGCTCCGGCACCCAACGCAATATCGTTGGCAGCATTGGCCTGGGCGCCATTGCCCAGCGCCAGCGCGCTGGAGCCCCGGGCTCGCGCCGCCCCCAGCGCAACCGAGTTCGCGCCCGCTGCCAATGCTCCGGCGCCCAACGCCGAGGCACCCGACGCGCTGGCACTGGCATCTGCGCCAATAGCCATGGCTTTGTCGCTGTACTCGCCATCGACCGTGGCGCCGGTGCCCAGCGCGATCGCATCCTCGACATACTCCGACGCCACGCTCGCCCCCTCGCCCACCGCGACCGCGCGCGGGCCTGCCGTGCTGGCGCCGAGGCCCAGGGCAATGCTGGACGCTCCCGCGGCGCTCGCCTCTGGACCCACGGCCACCGAATCGGTACCGCCCGCCACCGCATCGTCCTTGCTCGACAGGACGCGAAAATACTTCAGCCCCGTGTAGTCATCGCCCGCATTGCCCAGCCCCAGATTGGTAAGACGCCGGTTGATGGTGCCGATGTCCTGATTGGTCGTATACAACTGGCTGCCAGTCACCGCATCCTTGCTATCGGCGGCCACCGAACCATCCCGCAAACCAACGACCTTGGCGCCCTGCGCATCGATCTCAGTCTTGGCAGCATTGAATTTGACGGCGCTGTTCTCCAGGGCGACCAGCCCGGTCAATGCGTTTTCCGCCTTCTGATCCACCGCATAGACTTGCCGCCCAGTGGCGGCATCGGTGCTATTGGCATCGAGGGCGGCATCGTTCAGCCCCGTCACCGTACCCCCAGCGACAAACTCGATACGGCCGCTACCATCACTGAACACAATCTCGCTGCCGTCCCAACTGGCCGGCGCAATGCTATCAGGCACATTGACTGTGGCCCAGACGGGTCCCATGGCACCGATCATGGCCATTGTCAACGCTGTGCGCGCCAGAGCCCGAATACTCGAACAGCGCTTGCCACGCCCCCTGACATTCTCGGAAACGGCAACATAAGTACCAGTGGCTTCGCGCCATACAGTGCGGTATGTCTTATTCATGCTGAATTCTGCTCCTTCTCTCTAATATTTCATGCAAACCAGGAAGACCCGGCGCCCGGGAAGGAAAATGCGCGTATTTGCAAACGGCATGACCAAGCCTCGCATGGCATGCGCCA
This sequence comes from Castellaniella defragrans, assembly GCA_040394755.1. GTDB lineage: Bacteria > Pseudomonadota > Gammaproteobacteria > Burkholderiales > Burkholderiaceae_B > Castellaniella > Castellaniella defragrans_A. The sequence goes on from JBEBRQ010000002.1 coordinate 59,951, forward strand.
TACGAAAATCCCTTTTCATACTGGAATTACCTGCTCAACAGTCGACGATGCAACGGATACGAATAACTCCGGCCCCTCGGCGGGCGCTTGCGCGCACCATGCCTAATGCATAGGTGTCTCCGATGCCACCCGCTTGAGCTGGGAATCCTCTGAACCCGTCCGGCGCATTCAAATGAAATACAAACTGCAAAGCGGCAATGTATACGCAGACGCAACATCAAACCGATCAATGCGTCCTGAGAAAACGCCTTACACGCCCTTCCCTTCAATTTAAGAATAGTCTCATTCTTTTGTATTTATTGATTAGTTTTTTTACGCACAATAATGGCATCCAGATATTGCATATGCACAAATATTGTTAAAGACAGCCGCGGAACAACTAATGGTAAGTCGAAGTTACATAACCAAACGACCCAGAGCGATTCATCGGTCTTCGCGCAAGCCCTGGCGACGCGCCTGACCCGGAGTCACCCCGAAAAACCCACGAAACATCTTGCCGAAATAAACCGGGTCGGAAAATCCGCAGTTCCAGCAAATTTCCGAAATGTTCTGATGCGCATATTCGACATCGACCAGCATTTCCCAGGCGCGACGCAGACGTTTTTCACGCAGAAAGGACACGAAAGTCGCGCCCTCCCCGTATCTGGAGAAAAGGTTCTGGATATAACGCGGTGAAACATTGAAATGACTGGCAACGAACTCTGAATTGATGTCGGGGTTCGTATAATTATTCGCCATCCAGTCGCAAATGTTTTTGAACAGCCACTCGCCACGACTCTGCGTCCCAGGAGCCTCCGCGCCCCGCCGGCTCCAGAAACGAAGGTTTCCCAGACGCTCGAGCAACGCACGCCGCAACAATGCCATGACCTGATGCTCCACCAGCGACCAACCGGATTCTTCCCGGCCCACCACGCGCAGCGTATCGAGATCCAGGCTTTCCAGATAAGCCCCCAACAGGCGCCCCCAACCGTTGCAGAACGTCGCCACACCCGCTTGACGAACCAGCAATTTACGATCATGCGGCGATATTGATGCCATCGGCATCAGCAATAGCGAACCACAAAAATCCTGGAAACCATCCGCATCGACATCATCCGCCCGCAACAATATCCATTGATGCTCAGGCACGATCAGCAGCGAATCCCGGTAGACAATACTGATCTGGTTTCTGGCACAAGCCAGCAGCCAGCAATCCGGCCCAGCTATGTATTGCAATGCAAAATCCACACTGGGATAAGGTGTAATTTCAATGGCGCTGGTATCGTCATTTTCCGGCACACTCCGGCCCCAACCTCCGGGACCATAGGAAATAAGCATCTGGAAAGCCCGGTTGCGGACTTTGAACGCCAGCGCACCGCCATCGAAGCCTTGTCCCTCTCCCTGGGGTGGATACGCTGTGCCAGCGATTTCGGCATGCATGGGGTGAGACATTTCTATCCTTTACAAAACAAACCGCATGACGGGCGTCTTCGCCCGAATCAAATTTAGGAATTGTCACAAAGGATGGAATATTATGTGCTAAACGCGTAGTCTATTATTCACCAAAAGCAGCAATTAGACGTTGAAATATATACAAAATGTGATTATTTCACATTCAATGAATATTGGACTAGTTAATATATTAAATTCGGATTTTTCTGAATCCCTCAAAGAGAACCTCGCTGCTCATGAGGCATTCAGAAAACCCGGATGCGCAAGCGCCAGACCCATTGATCGCCACGAACAGCCTGTATTCGAGGAGGCCCTGTCCTGCCATGGTGCCGCCAAGGGACAATGGCATTCAATATCCCGTCAGCATCGTAAACACTTGCAGCCGCACGGCGTCACGATTCGGCCGGAGACCCGCGCCGTTGTTCGCGCATCGCGCCAGAAGCCAGCGCTGAAAAGATACACAAAATTACATATTCCGTCCGCATGGCTCATCTGGAAGGCGAACCAAACACCCCCGCAACGATCTCAGCCGTTGACGAGCCGATGAGGCCGCCGGCCCGGAGCCATCGAGGCGCCGGAGTCCCTTCAAACTGGAGTCTGAAAAATGATCAAACGTTCCCGTATCGCCATTGCTTCGGCCTGCACGGCGGCCGCCCTGAGTCTGCTGATGGCCCCCGGTGCCTTCGCGGCAAATGCGGCGCCCGCGGATACCGCAGCAACCGCAACGCATAAATCCACAGCCAAGCACGCCACGACGCACAAGGCCAAGGCGCACGCCCAAACGACCCAGACCTCCGCGCCCAGCGCCAAGAAGTAATCCCCCCTCCACCACCCCCGGCCGCCTGGATTGGCCCAGGCTGCCGGGGGTGTTTTTTTGCCTTGGAGAACCCCACGATTCGATGCGTGCGCATGTCATCATTTTTAAATTCCAGCAAGGGGCCAAAGGTTTGTCGATCACTGCGATCAGCTATGATCTACCCAACCCCGACGCAAGTGTCCTGTTTGGCGAGCCTCCATGCGTAAATTCATTGGATTGACCAGGCAAGGCATCAGGCGGCACCGAATTCCCCGCACCGGGATCACCACGAAAACCATGCAGACATCCACCCTTCATTTCCGCAGCTTCCTGCTCTTGTTGGCCGCCGTATCGGTCGCCTTCCTCGGCGTCCTGCTGCCCTTCTACCCGGCGATCTTCTGGGGCGGCGTGCTGGCCGTGATCTTTGGCCCGCTGCACCGGCGCTTGCGGGCGGCAGTGGGCGAGCGCCGCAACCTGGCGGCTTTTCTGATGATCCTCATCATCATTCTGATCGTCATCCTGCCGCTGATTTTCATCGCCGGTGCGCTCGTCAACGAGATCGGCCGCCTGTACACCCGGATCAATACCGGGCAACTCAATCTCGGCGCCTACTACGAGCAGATCATCACCGCCCTGCCGCCCTCGGTCCATGGCTGGCTGGAATCCTGGGGGGTCGGCGACTTGCTCAGCATCCGGGAAAAACTATCCGCCGGCGCCCTGCAAGGCAGCCAGTACCTGGCTCGCCAGGCCGTGAATGTCGGCCAGAACACCTTCCAGTTCGTGATCGGACTGGGCGTGATGATGTACCTGCTGTTCTTTCTGCTGCGCGACGGCCATGCCCTGGTCACCCGGGTCAAGCGTCTGATCCCATTGTCCGACTACCATCGCCTGCACCTGTTCCAGAAATTCACGACCGTGGTGCGGGCCACGGTCAAGGGCAATATCGTCATCGCCATCACCCAGGGCTTCCTGGGCGGCCTGATGTTCACCTTTCTGGGGATCCAGGGCGCCCTGTTCTGGGGGGTGCTGATGGCGTTCCTGTCACTGCTGCCCGCCGTCGGCGCCTCGCTCATCTGGGCGCCCGTGGCCGTCTATTTCCTGGTGACCGGCGCCTACAGCCAGGCCATCATCCTGATCCTGTTCGGCGTGCTGGTCATCGGCTTGATCGACAACCTGCTGCGCCCCATCCTGGTAGGCAAGGACACCAAGATCCCCGACTATGTCGTGCTGATCTCGACCCTGGGCGGGCTGTCGGTGTTCGGCCTGAACGGCTTTGTCATCGGCCCGCTGTTTGCCGCCCTGTTCATCGCCTGCTGGGATCTGTTTCCCGACGCCGTGGTGCTCAATGCCCAGGCCCAGCCGGACGAATCGGCGGCGCTGCCTACGGCCGCCAGGCCAACAGAATCGCCAGATTCACCAGCAGGGCCGCCCCCCAGATGATCGAACGCACCGTGCCGCGCCCCAGGATGTATGCCAGGACGTACAACAGGCGCAACAGCACCCACGCGAGCATCAGCCCCGCAACAGGGTTCGGGTCGGCCCCCGCATACAAGGCATAGAGCACTGCCGCATAGAAAAACGGCAGGCCCTCGAACAAATTCGCCTGGGCGGCATTGGCGCGGGCCCGCCATCCCTGCTGGGCGGCAAGCCATGCCCGAGGCGCATCATTGTCGAATGCACGCCCCCCGGCTTTGGCCGCAATGGCGGCGCCATAGGGCAGGATCGCGGCGGCCAGCAGCAGCCAGACAATGAGGGACATGGCGGTCTCCAGCAATTGAGCGATCCATGTATAATAGCTGGCTTTGGTAGACGGTGATCAGTCGCCAGATGCCGGTGTAGCTCAGTTGGTAGAGCAGCTCATTCGTAATGAGAAGGTCGAGGGTTCGACTCCTTTCACCGGCACCAATGAAATCAAGATATTGCGCCAATCCTTCGGGGTTGGCGTTTTGTTTTTTGGGCTCCGTACAGCCAGCATTTTTAGTCATGCAATGACGGCGCTCGCTGAACATGCAGCGGCGTAACCTTGACCCTTTGTTCGGCCTGCCACATGTCATAGGCGGTTTGTTCCGCCAGCCACAAGCGGGCTTCACCGCCACGCTCGAGCCCCAACCATGCCTCGATGCGCAGCGCCATTTCTGGTGATATGGCCGCATGTCCATTCAGAACGCGGGATAGCGTTACACGCGCCACGCCTAACTGCTTTGCAGCATCCGTGACAGAAAGCCCCAACGCTGGCAATACGTCATCACGCAAGGTCAGCCCCGGATGCGGGGGGTTATGCATACGCATGATGTTCTCCTAGTGATAATCCTGATAATCAACCAGCACGGCGTCGCCATCATCGAACATGAAGGTCATACTTTACCGCCTTGAGTCTGAAGGCATCGGGCTGCCCGATGCCGACCTGCCCCAAGATCCAGCGTTCACCCCTGGCGCGCCAGGGAGCCAGCGCCTCGAGCGCCCGCACCCGGCCATGCCGTTCAGCGACATCCTGGGGCCTGCTTTTGGCTTCTGCGTTTCCGCACATCCAGTCGATCGTATCCCCCAATCCAGAAACCACCTATTGCCTGCCCCGGAGATACGGGACAACAATATCCCATGACCTCGACCATTCCTCTGACTCAACGCGTGCAGGGCGCCCTGATCGGCGCCTTCGTGGGTGATGCGCTGGCCCTCGGCCCGCACTGGTACTACGACCTCGACGCCCTGCGCGCCGACTACGGCGTCTGGATCACCGACTACACCGACCCGCGTCCCGGGCGCTATCACGCCGGGCTGAAAGCGGGCCACTCCTCCCAGGCGGGCTACCTGCTCGAGCTCACCTTGCGCTCTCTGGTCGAATGCGACGGCTATGACGAGGCCGACTTCTGCCGCCGGATGGACATGGACCTGTTTCCTCTGATCGACGGCACACCGCAATCGGGTCCGGGCGGTTATACCAGCCAATCGATCCGCGAGGCCTGGCGGCTGCGCACGCAGCAGGGCCTGCCCTGGGGCCGGGTGGGCGGCCTCGCCGACAATACCGAAGCGGCGGAACGGACACTGGCCATCGCCGTGCGCTATGCGCTGGCGCCCGGCGCACTGGCGGCTCACGTGAGCGCCAACACCGCGCTGACGCAGATCGATCCCACGGTGGCCGCGATGACGGTCGCCTATGCCAGCGTCCTGGGGATGCTGGTGCGCGGCGAGGCCCTGGACGAGCGCAGTTCGGGCAAGCTCATGGATCTGGTCCATGCCGGCACCCTGCCCTTTCATGCGGTGACATCGACGGGGGAAGGCGTCCCGCCACCCGGCCCCGAAACGCCCCGCCGGGCCGGCCAGTTCGCCTCGCCCGACGCCCTGCTCACCGTCTCCAACGTCGCCCGCGCCGCCCTGGACCCCGAGGTGCGCATCGAGCCGCCCTGGAAGGTCTCACTGGTTTACGGCATGCCCTGCGCGGTCTACCATCAGTTTCCCGCCGCCTACTATCTGGCGACCCGCTTCCAAGGCGATTTCGAGTCCGCCGTGCTGCATGCGGTCAACGGCGGCGGCCAGAATCAGGCGCGAGCGATGCTGACCGGCGCGCTGTGCGGCGCGATCGGCGGCTTGCAGGCGATCCCGGCGCGTTTCATCCAGGGACTCGAGGCCGGTACCGGGCGCCTCGCGCTCGCCAGCCGCCTGGGGCAGCAAATAGCGCTCAACGCACCGGCAGGAAATTGAAGAACAGCAAACCCTGCAAGTAATTGATGCCCATGCGCCGCAGGTTTTCATCCAGCAGTTCGGCCACCAGATCGAGGCGCCCGATCAGGCGGCCGAATTCACGCTCGAAGCTCAGGTTGGCCCCACCCTCGCCGATCTCGTTGGACAGCAGCAGCAGCCGGCCTTGCGAATCGCGCCGGTTCGCCAGCATCCAGGCGGCGATCTCGACATTGCGCGCGGCGTTGAAGATCTTCTGCCCATCGAGGGAGTCGGTGACGTAGAAGCGCATCTTGCCGCCATGCGCGGTGATCAGCATGTCCGCCAGCCCCTGAACATAGGCCGCCACCCGATCGCCCCCATAGTCGGGATCCATCGCGACCGAAAGCACCTCGATATCCCGCAAGCCCTGCAGGTCCAGGGGCACGGCGCCGCTGTGAATATTCTGCCGCCCCTGCTCGATGGCCGCCTGCAGATCGACGAAGCCCCCCTTGCGCCACTCGGCCGGATTGCGGCGATAGAGCTTTTCCAGCAGGCGTTCCAGGCTATCGAGATTGTCGCGCATCGCCATGGTGACGGCGCGATTGAAATCGGTCTGCCCCAATTGGTCGATCGTCATGGCCTCGCCCTGAGGGCCGCCACGCGGCGCGGGATCGTTCGCGCAGGCCGAAATACCCAGCATCAGGGCCAGCGCGAGTCCCCGCAAGCGCCGCATCAGTATTGCCGCTCCGGGTCGACGATCCCCGAAATCGGTTCACCGCGGCCAAAGGCCTGGATCTTGGCCGCGATCTGGCGCACGGTCTGCCCCATCAGGCTGGCGCCGGCAATATGCGGCGTAACGCGCACACGCGGGTCCGCCCAGAAGGGATGGTTCGCGGGCAACGGCTCCTCGACGAAAACATCCAGCGCAGCCCCTCTGAGCAGGCCGCCGTCCAGCGCGTAGAGCAAGTCCTGCTCAAGCAGATGGCGGCCGCGCGCGATATTGATCAGATAGCCATCGGGCCGCATCCGCTCGAATGTCCGGCGGCAGAGGATGCCCTCGGTCTGCGCCGTGAGCGGCAGGACGTTGACCAGCACCCGGGTCCGCGCCAGAAACGCGGGCAAGCCATCCGCGCCGCCATACGCCTCGATCCCCTCGGCCGCGCGTCCGGAGCGCGACCAGACCGCAACCGGATACTCGAGGCCGGCCACCGCCCGCGCCACGCGCATGCCCATCACACCCGCGCCCATCACACCCACCGGCCAATTCTCGCGCACGATATCCTCCAGCGGCTGCCAGCGGCGCTGCGCCTGGAATTGCGCATACCGGTCGAAATCACGCGTCACCCGCGAGAGGAAATGCACCACGTACTCGGCCATCTGTACCGCCATGCCGCCATCCTCGAGACGCACGATCGGCACGTCATCGGGCCGGCCTGGCATGCGCAGCAAGGCATCCACGCCCGCGCCCAGATTGAAGATGATCCGCAGCCCAGGCTCGCGCTCGAACAGATCCGCCGGCGGATTCCAGACCACCGCGACCTCGGCGCCGCCAGCCCGCGTCCCATCGCAAAAGCCGCGCACCCGGACCCGCGGCAGCGCCGCCTGAAAAGCACTCACCCATTCCTCGGGATACTTTTCGTTCCGCGATGCGAACACGACCTCCATCGAACCCTCCTTGTGCAGCACAGCGGCACCGCCATGACAGGCCCGGTCGAAAACCTGGCGGATGCGTGGTGCTAATATGGGTCACGGAAAAAGTATCAATATACCCGACAGCCTGGGGAGGACTGCATGATCCGGCTTGACCACGCAATGCTCGTACGACAGCTGTCCGGTCTCACCCGCCGCATCGCCGCGCGCACGCTGCCCTGGACGGAACGCCATCCCGGCCTGCATCACGGACGGCTCGGCAACCTCGTGCTGTTCGTCCGCGAATGGCTGCGCGGGCCGGGAACCATCGGCGCCATATGCTCCAGCTCGCGCTGGCTGGCCCGGGAAATCGCCCGCCATGTCACGATCGGCGAGGGCCTGGTGATCGAATTGGGGGCGGGAACCGGCATCGTGACCGAGGCCCTGCTCGCGCGGGGAATCTCGCCGGGGCGCCTGATCGCCATCGAACGCTCCGAGGCCTTCGCCAGCCACCTGCGACGCCGTTTTCCCGGCATCACCGTGATCTGCGGGGATGCCGCGCGGCTCGACAGCCTGATCCCCGAGGGCCTGCGCATCGACGCCCTGGTCTCGAGCCTGCCCCTCAGGTCCCTGCCCCGGCAGGAACAATTCCAGATCGTCGACCAATGGAAACGCACGCTCGGCCCGGGCGGCACACTGATCCAGTTCACCTACGACATCCGCCCGCAGACCCACACCTGCTCCTGTGATCGTGCCTTCGAGGTCTACGACAGCCGCATCGTCTGGGCCAATCTGCCGCCTGCGCGCGTTCTGCTGGCGCGGCGCGGGATGCGGCAGCTGCCGAGAATTTGAAACGATCCCCGCATTATCCTCCGGAACATCCAGCCTATCTCACCGCACCCAGCAGTGAAAACCGCCGTCACTGCAAGCCGGATGCTAGAATTTTTCCACCGGGCGAAGGCCTACCCGCATCGAGGAGTCGAGATGAAAATCAGCACCAGGAATCAACTCGCAGGCAAGGTCAAATCGATTCAACGCGGCGCAGTCAATGACGAAATCATCATTTCTGTATCGCCAACCCTGGAAATCGTGGCCATCATCACCGAAGGCAGCACCAACAGCCTGCAGTTGGCCGAAGGCTCCGACGTGGTGGCCTTGATCAAGGCGTCATCGATCGTCCTGATCACCGGCACCGAGGACCTGATTTTTTCGACCCGCAATCAATTGTCCGGCACTGTCGTCGCCGCAGGAAAAGGCGCGGTGAACGCCGAGGTCGTCATCGACGCCGGGGACGGCGTGCGCGTCAGCGCGATCATCACGAACAAGAGCTTCGATCACCTCGGCATCGCAATCGGCACCAGCGTCACTGCGATTTTCAAGGCGTCCAGCGTGATTGTCGCGGTCAGGGCGTAAGCTGAAACAGGCGAACGGTTTCATGACGATGCCGCAGGCAACGGATCAAGCGATCGGAGCGTAGCCTCGCCCATTTGTGCCGGGGGGGCCGGAACGCGTGTCCCATCCATATATTCGCGCAACAGCCGGACTGCCTCGGCGGCCCCCGGGCTGAGCGGCCTCGGCGTCATTTTCAATGCGATCGCGCCCGCGGGGGTATCCGCAAACCCATCGGCCCGCCCCAGCACGCGCACGCCGTCGACACCCTCCAACATGCGTTCCGATAAAAGCGAAATCCCCATTCCCGCCTTCACGGCCGCCAGCACGCCGGCGATATTGGGGCTGGTATAAGCGATGCGCCAGGCCCTGTTCTGCGCATCCAGCCGCGCCAGGGAATAGCCGCGCAACACGCAGCCATGCGGGAACAGGACCAGATCCAGCACCTGTTTTTGCAATGGCGACACGGACGGCGCAGCCACCCAGCGCAGGGGATCAGGCCAGATATCCGGCCTGGATGGATTGCCAGCCTCCAGCGTGCGCAGCAGCCCCACATCCAGCAGCCCGGCCTCGAGATCCGCCATCACCTGCAGCGACAGCCCGCAGTGCACCTCCAACCGTAAATTGCAATCGGTATGTGTCAGGGGCGCCAGCAGATGCGGCAGCGATTCGACGGCAAGATCCTCGGTGATGCCGATCCGCACCAGATCGGGCAAATCCTCGGCAAACAGGTTGCGGGCCTCGTCATGCAGGGATAGGATGCGGCGCGCATATCCCAACATGCGTTCACCGTCCGGCGTGAGCCGTACGGCACGCGCGCTGCGGATCAGCAACTGCCGCCCGGCCTGATCCTCCAGCTTTTTGATCTGCTGGCTGATGGTGGACTGTGTGCGATGGACCCGCTCGCCGGCCCGTGAAAAACCGCCGCTATCGGCCACGCTGGCAAAGGTTCGAAGCAACGCAATGTCGAAGTCGGCCATGATGCTGTCACCGGATTATGAATCGGAAATATGAATAACAAAGATAGAATATTCGAATTTCTAAATCCATGCGGTTAAACCTAAAGTGTCACGACAAACATTTCCAGGCCCGCACGATGCTCTCCAGACATGCACTCGACCGCCACGCATTTGCCCTTGCGCTCCCATTTATCCTGCTCTGGGCAAGTGCGTTTCCCGCCACGAAATTCGCGCTGCGCGACTGCCCTCCCCTGGTGTTTCTTTTCATGCGCTTCCTGTTCGCCGGTGTGCTGCTGGTCGGCCTCGCCTATGCGCAAGGCGAACGATTCCGGCTCGGACGCCGCGACTGGGCGGCATTGATCCTGCTCGCGGCGTGCAATCACGCGCTTTACCTGGGAATCAGCTGGACCGGCATGCGCGAGCTGTCGTCCGGGTTGTCGACCATCATCATCAGCGCCAGCCCGATCCTGGTCTCGCTGCTTGCGATTCCCCTGCTGGGCGAGCGCATGACGCCGCGCAAGCTGATGGGGCTGCTGTTGGGATTCGCGGGCGTCGTGTTCATCGTGCATGGCCGGATCGACAATGGCACGGATACTTTGCGCGGGGCGTTGCTGGTCGCTTGCGCGCTGCTGATCCTGTCGCTCGGAACCGTGATCTTCAAGCGTGTTTCGGTGCAGATGAATCTGACCGGGAACCTGGGATTGCAAGTGCTGCTGGCAAGCGCCATCATGCTGCCCTGGAGCCTCGCCGCCGAATCCTGGCGCGATGTGCATTTCACCGCGAACACCGTCGGCGCGTTGCTGTGGTGCGTGATCATGGTGTCGATCGGCGGCTATCTGCTGTGGTTCGCCCTGCTGCGCGCCACCCATGCGAGCGCCGCCAGCGCATGGTTTTTTCTCACGCCGCCGCTGGGCCTGCTCATGGGCTGGCTCATCCTTGGCGAACAGCTCGAATGGCATGATTTCGCGGGCGTCCTGCCGGTCGTCATCGGCATCATGCTGGTCACCCGCGCCGCAGAACCATCGACGCGTGGCCATGCATGACATGGCAGTGCACTGGCCAAACTGCTGCAAATGACACGGCAACAGGTCTATCGGGATAAAGGCTTGCGCTGGGAAAAATCACCTGCGTCATTGCGCTCATCAAGGCGGCCATCATTGATGTCGAGACAAAAGACCTTACTGTTCAACCACCACCGTCAACAATGACGATTCGAATATCGCCTGTGGCGAAATGACTGTTTCGTTCAGCGGCACCCTGTTGCCGTAACGTTCCCGGATTTTTTGCTTTACCGCGGGCGCATCAAGATTGAACTCACTGATCTTCTGCAATTTTCCTATCTGTATGCCAAGCGCGCGTTCATAAATCTTCCAGACCAACTCCGAACAATAGATGCGCCTGTCGTTCCATTCGAAAGTGAGGTCGTAGGGCTTGTCCGCGAAAGTACCAGCCGCTACGCGCAGCTTTTCCAGCGCATCCGGCGTCAGCGTCTGTCGGGCTGTTTTCAGGCGCTGGACGACAAAATGCCCACCTGTGCCACGGCCTATCCACTCGGCCAGCGGCGTGTATTTCACCCTGGCCGACGCTTCAAAAACATAGGGTCTGCCCTGCCGGAACAGAATCAAGCCCATATGGCTGTACCGTGAACCGGTTGCCTGCTGCACGGCCAGGCTTTGCGCCGAGCGCGACGTGTGAAAAATGATGTCGCCTTCATTGACGGCGGGCAAAGCATGCGCGCGAACGCCGATACCCAGGCAAGCAAGAAGCAGGAAAAAAATCATCAGCCCGGGATGATCAACCTGACAAGGAAAGCGGTGCACACGGGTCATGTTATTGGCATTCAGCTCTGACGAACGACGAATGCGCCATATTGTACAAACTCTCCCTGGGCAAGCAATTTGCCGGGCGACAAGTCCTGCTCGAAGAACAGGAACCCGGCGTATGGCTGGTGCGCACTGCGACGGCCATCCCGGACAACGAACGCTGGCTGCACACTGCAAAAGCCAGTACCGATCCGCGCGAGGCCTTGGACTGGGCGCATGCCCACCCGGCCAACGATACTGGTACGGACGAACAATTGCAGCGACTGCGCGATGCCCAGGACTGAACCAGGCAAAGCCGGGGCCGGCGTTTCCGTCCGGCTGGACCTGATTATCCGCCTGCTGGCCATTCCACCCGATCACGACACGACTTACGGCAAGAAATAAAATAGATCACTGCGTAGTCACCAAGACAAATTCAGCGTGATCCTTTCATTGCCAGAGCATGAGCCAACGAAATCCCATTCTGCAACGATTCAGCGTCAACACCGCCGGGCGGGATTTTGCCGTAGGCGACATTCACGGCTGCTTCAGCAAACTGGAAACAGCCTTGTTGAGGGCCCGGTTCTCGCCGACGACCGACCGGCTTTTCGCGGTCGGCGATCTGGTGGATCGCGGGCCGGAATCCCATCATGCGCTGATCTGGCTGGAATACCCCTGGTTTCATGCCATTTGCGGCAATCACGACCTGATGACGTGGCGCAGAGCCAGCGGCGACCCGTATCCTCGCGTGGATCACACGGCGCATGGCGGAAAGTGGCTGGATACGCACGATGCAACCGAGCGACAACGCATCGCGCAGTCCCTGCGCGCATTACCCTTGGCCATAGAGGTGGAGACGGCACAGGGCATGATCGGCATCGTGCACGGCGACTACCCCTATGACGACTGGCAGGCCATTCAAGGCGAACGACTCAGCGCCGAAGACGAAGAAATCTGCCTGTGGTCATCGGATCGCTATCGCGCCCAATACACGCAGCCGGTCAGAAATGTGCGCGCCATAGTGCATGGGCATCTGACGCTGCCCAGGATGGCGCAGTTGGGCAATGTCTTCTACATCGACACCGGCGGCTGGCGTGATGGCGGCCAGTTCACGCTGCTGGATTTGCATACGCTCAAAGCGGTTCGCTGATGGCGCAGCGGGGAATGTGCTGCCAGCGTTGCGCCCGACCACGGAACCCCGCGGTCATCCCGGTCCTGCGTTTGACCGCGGAAGCCGACACAAGCGACATCGGGCACAAACCCGGTCTGCTCTTTGCGCATGGCCCATGATTTGGTGTATGATTTCGTTCTTCGCGAAACCGCGAAGGGCTGTTAGCTCAGTTGGTAGAGCAGCGGACTCTTAATCCGTCGGTCGAGTGTTCGAGTCACTCACAGCCCACCAGAATTCATGCGGCTTCTAGCGATAGAAGCCGCTTTTCTTTGCTCCGCAATTCTGGCTATGCTCCGCAAAAAATCAAAGATAGCCATCTTGTTGTTGCCTTCGCTGGCCTCTCTGGTCTGAAAGCCCGCAACCTGGATACGTCACACATATAGGCTATACACGGCTTTCGTCCTCGATGCCGGTAAAGTTGCTGATCCTGACCGCCCCATCGGGGAATCTGGCGATGATTTCCAGATCGCCCCCCATCGCACGAATATAGTCACGCAAGGTGCTGATGTAGACATCGGTACGGTGTTCGATCTTCGATACCGCCGCCTGGTTGATGTGCAAGGATTCCGCCAGCTTGACCTGCGACATGGCCTTGGCCTGACGCAGCTCGTTCAAAGGCATTTCTGCAAGCAACTGCTGATATTTGGCATCAGACCGCGCACGTGATGCTGGTGACATCTTTGCTTCGAGTTCCGCAAATTTCCTGGCCATTCAGATCAATCCTTCTTTCTTCAACTGCTCGAGATGTGCGTCGTAGAGACCGTCCGCGGCAGGCACGAATTCCTGGTACCAGCGGCCATTGCCGGTCTTGTCGCCACCGATCAGCAAGATGGCGGCTCTGCGCGGGTCGAACGCATACAAGGTGCGATACGGTCGGCCCTCGTGCTGCGTGCGGAGTTCCCGCATGTGGCGATGCCTGGACGTTTCAATACCGCTGCTATGAGGGAACTGCAGGTTCGGCCCGTAATCACCCAGCAGCTTGACGCTGGCGCGCACGGATTCCTGTTCGGCCTCAGTCAGACCGTCCCACCATGCACCAAACTCATCGGTGTATTCAATTTCCCATCGCATGAACGATTATTCCTCATAAGGAATATTCCGTCAAGGGAATTTATGCTCAGAACCGAATACCAGACCGGACAGCAGCCCCTCGGCAATTGCGGCAAAGGCGGCGTGGAGATCATGCTCCGGCCTCTTACGGCCGCAGCCAATCCGCCCCGCCTCAGATCCTGGCTGCCAGATCTGCCGCCAGGCCGATATAGCTGCGCGGCGTCATGGCGAGCAGCCGGGCCTTGGGCTCGGCCGGCAGGTCCAGACCGCCGATGAACTCGCGCAGCGCCTCCTCGGTGATGCCCTTGCCCCGCGTCAACGCCTTGAGTTGCTCGTAGGGTTGCGGCAGGCCATAGCGCCGCATGACGGTCTGCACCGGCTCGGCGAGGATTTCCCAGCACTGGTCGATGTCGGCATCGATGGCGGCGGCGTTCAGTTCGAGCTTGCCCAGGCCGCGCAGACAGGCATCGTAGGCGACCAGGCAGTACCCCAGCGCAACCCCCAGGTTGCGCAACACGGTGGAGTCCGTCAGGTCGCGCTGCCAGCGCGAGACCGGCAGTTTCTCGGACAGGTGGCGCAGCATGGCGTTGGCCAGACCCAGATTGCCTTCGGAGTTCTCGAAGTCGATGGGATTGACCTTGTGCGGCATGGTGGACGAGCCCACCTCGCCTTCTTTGAGGCGTTGCTTGAAATAGCCCAGGGAAATGTAGCCCCAGACATCGCGGTCGAGGTCGAGCAGGATGGTGTTGGCGCGGCCGATGGCATCGAACAGGGCCGCCATCCAGTCGTGCGGCTCGATCTGGATCGAGTACGGGTTCTGCGTCAGACCCAGGCCGCCGAGCACCCCGGCGCTGAAGGCCGGCCAATCGACGTCGGGATAGGCCGCCAGATGGGCGTTGTAGTTGCCCGTGGCCCCGTTGAGCTTGGCCAAGGGCTCGACGGCGCGCACGGCGGCGAGCGCGCGCTCGAGCCGCGCGGCGACGTTGGCGAATTCCTTGCCCATGGTGCTGGGCGTGGCCGGCTGCCCGTGGGTGCGCGACAGCAGGGGCTGGGCGGCATGTTCGCGGGCCAGCTCGCGCAGCCGCGCGAGCACGGCCTCGAGCTGCGGCACGATGGCGCGATCCCGCGCGCGGCCCAGCATCAGCGCATGCGAGGTGTTGTTGATGTCCTCTGAGGTACAGGCGAAATGGATGAACTCCGCCGCCCGCGCCAATTCCTCGTGATCGGCCACGCGCTCCTTCAGCCAATATTCCACGGCCTTGACGTCATGGTTGGTCGTGCGCTCGATCGCCTTGATCCGCGCGGCATCGGCCTCGGAAAAATCCCGCACCAGCGCCGCCAGCCGCGCGCGCGCATCGGCGCTGAACGCGGGCAGTTCGGGCAGGCCGGCGTCCGACAGGCCGATCAGCCACGCAATCTCGACCTCGACGCGATGCGCCATGAAACCCGCCTCGGACAACAGCGGCCGCAGGGCATCGGCCTTGGCGGCATAGCGGCCGTCCAGCGGCGACAGGGCATTGAGCGTACTGAGCGTGGCATCGATCTGCATGGGGAAATCACCAGTTGAAAACGCAGGCTGAATTCTAACATTCGGGACCTTCCCTTGACCTCGCCGTGAACGGCGAGGCTTGCGCGTCGGCGCGTGGTCAAACCGCCACATTCAGCCGATCCAACCTGTTTGTGCCTGCTATACTTTCCAGGCTTGTGACTTCCTCGTTCTGCCATGAAATTGATCAGTACCCTGACCAGTCCGTACGTCCGCAAGGTACGCATCGTGCTGGCAGAGAAAAAACTGGATTACGAGTTGGTCCTCGACGACGTCTGGGGCCCTGGTACCCAGGTGCCGCTGCACAACCCCCTGGGCAAGGTGCCATGCCTGATCCTGGATGAAAACGGCGCCTTGTTCGATTCGCGCGTCATCGTCGAATACCTGGACACGCTCTCGCCGGTTGGCCGGTTGATTCCGCCCTCGGGCCGCGAACGCACCCTGACGAAACTCTGGGAGGCCCTGGCCGACGGCGTCATGGACGCAGCCGTTGCCATCCGCCTCGAACAAACCCAGCGCCCGCCCGAGCAGCGCAATCAGGACTGGATCGACCGGCACCAGGGCAAGATCACCGCCGCCATCGACTACATGGACGAACTGCTGGGCGAACACGCCTTCTGCATGGGCGTCAACCTTTGCCTGGCCGACATCGCCGTGGGCGCGGCACTCGAATACCTGGACTTCCGCCTCCCGGACATCAACTGGCGCGTCGGGCACAGCAACCTCGACCGCCTGATGCAAAAGCTCGCGACGCGCCCGTCATTCACGAGTACCCAGTACACGGCGCCCCAGTAAACACAAGGCTCGCCTCGCGCGGCCCGCTACGCGCATCAAGCCCCCTCGATCACCCCCCCGCCCAGACACACCTCACCGTCATACAGCACGGCCGACTGGCCCGGGGTCACCGCCCATTGGTGCTCGTCGAAAGCCAGGCTGAATCCGCCCTCCTCCGGCCGCAGCACGCACAGCGCATCGGCCTGCCGGTAGCGCGTCTTGGCGGCATGGCGTCCGGGCGCCGGCGCCTCGCCAGCCACCCAGCTCGTATCCCCGGCACGCAGGGTCCGCGTCATCAGCCAGGGATGGTCATGGCCCTGGACGACGTACAAGACATTGTTTTCCAGATCCTTGCGCGCGACGTACCAGGCGTCGGCAGTGCCGTCCGCGCGCTGCCGGCCACGCACGCCGCCGATCCCCAGGCCCTTGCGCTGGCCCAACGTGTAGAATGCCAACCCCTGATGACGGCCCAATTCGCGCCCCTCGGCCGAAAGAATCGGCCCTGGGCGGGTCGGCAGATAGCGGTTCAAAAATTCGCGGAAAGGCCGCTCGCCGATGAAGCAGATTCCGGTGGAATCTTTCTTGGCGGCATTGGGCAGACCCAGTTCATGGGCAATGCGGCGCACCTCGGTCTTGCGGATCTCGCCCAGCGGAAACAGGGTGCGGGCCAGTTGGTCCTGGTTCAGGCGATGCAGAAAATAGCTCTGATCCTTGCTGGCGTCGACGGCCTTGAGCAACTGGCTGCGCACGCCCGCGGGCGACTCGATGCGACGCACCCGGGCGTAATGACCGGTGGCGATGTAGTCGGCCCCCAGGGTCATGGCATGATCGAGGAAGGCCTTGAATTTGATCTCGGCATTGCAGAGCACATCCGGATTGGGCGTGCGGCCCGCGGAATATTCGCGCAGGAACTCGGCGAACACCCGATCCTTGTATTCGGCGGCGAAATTCACGGCCTCGATGTCGACGCCCACGACATCGGCCACGCTGGCCGCATCCAGCCAATCCTGGCGCGCGGAGCAGTACTCGGTGCCGTCGTCGTCCTCCCAGTTTTTCATGAACAGGCCGATCACCTCGAAACCCTGCTGCTTCAACAGCCAGGCCGAAACCGACGAGTCCACGCCGCCCGACATGCCGACGACGACGCGCGCGCCGGCTGTCATGCGCTCAGCCACGGACCATGGCCTCGTCGACGACCTCGATCCAGTGGCGCACGGGCGTCTGCGTTCCGCTTTGCAGGTGCGAGATACAGCCAATATTGGCCGAGACGATGCGCTCGGGCAAGGTTTCCTGGATGGCCACCAGCTTGCGATCGCGCAGCGTCCTGGACAGGTCGGGTTGCGTGATCGAATACGTCCCCGCCGAGCCGCAGCACAAGTGGGAATCGGCGAATGCCTGCAGATCGAAGCCCAGGTCCGCCAGCAAGCGTTCGGTCAACGGCCGCAGGCCCTGCCAATGCTGCAGGGTGCAAGGCGGATGAAATGCGGTGCGCCCGGGCGCGGTGCGCATCCTGGCGCGCACCTCGGCCGCCAGGGGCGCGAGGAATTCCGCCACATCCTTGACGTGCTCGACCACGCGGGCGGCCTTGTCGGCATACGCCGGATCATGGCGCAGGTGATGCGCGTATTCACGAATCATGCCGCCGCAACCCGAGGCATTGATGACGACGGCCTCGACCTCGCCGGACTCGATGAGCGGCAGCCAGGCATCGATATTGCGGCGCATCTGCTCGCGCGCCGCCTCCTGGGCGTCCAGGTGGAAATTGATGGCGCCGCAGCATCCCGATCCAGCGGCGAAACGGGTACCCACGCCGACCGCATCGAGAACCCGCATGGTCGCCGCGTCGATGGCGGGCATCATGGCGGGCTGCACGCAGTTGGACAGCATCAGGACCTGCCGCGCATGGCGGCGCGGATTGGCGGGCAAGGCGCCGGCAGGCCGCGCCTCGACGATCTTGGACTGGAGAGCCGCCGGCAAGACGGGCCGCGCCAGGCGGCCGATCCGGTAAAGCGGCGCGAACCACGATGAGCCCAGCAGGCGGCGCAGCGTCGTGCGCAGCAGCCGCTGGCCCAGAGGACGCTGGACGCGCTCGCTGACGATCTGGCGGCCGATGTCGATCAGCTCGCCGTACTTGACCCCCGATGGGCAAGTCGTTTCGCAATTGTGGCAAGTCAGGCAGCGATCCAGATGCTGCTGGGTGATCGGGGTCGCCTCGGCCCCTTCGAGGACCTGTTTCATCTGGTAGATCCGGCCGCGCGGACTGTCGAGTTCGTCGCCCAGGATCTGATAGGTCGGACAGGTCGCCAGACAGAAGCCGCAATGGACGCAGCGGCGCAGGATTTCATCGGCTTCACGGCCGAAATCGGTGTCACGGGCCCAATCCGCAAGATTGGTTTGCATAGTCTGGCCTCAGAATTCCGGGGATAAGCGATGGGGATTGAACAAGCCCGAAGGATCGAACTCGGCCTTCAAGCGGCGATGAATTCGCAGCACACCCTCGGCCAGGGGATGAAAGACCGGCAGACCTGCGGTGTCGCCATCGTGGCGGTACAGGCAGGCCGAGCCGCCCGCGGACTGGGCACAGGCGCGCACCTGCGCACCCGCCTCGAGGGGCGCCGCGATCCAGCGCAAACCGCCCTGCCATTCGATCAGCGTCGCCCCCAGGCCCAGGGGCGGCGTCGCGGGCGGCACCGTCACCCGCCACAAGGGCCGCTGCCCGAAGAACGCATGCTCCTGGTCGCGCAGCGTCTGCCAGAACTGCGCATCGGCCGGCGCCGCAAGCGCCTCGCCGCCAATTGTGGCGGCCGCCTGCGTCACGGCGGACTCGTTGCCTGACAAGCGGACGTACAGCCTGCCGCCCGGCGCGGCGGCATCCGCGATCCAGGCAGTGGCGGACACAGGCATGGGCTGCGAGCGCCAGCTCAGGCACATGGCCAGCGCCTGCGCCTCATCGGCCTCGAGCACACGCGTCGTCTCGCAACGGGGCCGGGGCATGACCTTGACGGAAACCTCCACGAGCGCGCCCAACACGCCCAGCGATCCCGCCAGCAGGCGGGAAACATCGTATCCCGCCACGTTCTTCATCACCTCGCCGCCAAAACGCAGCACATTGCCGTTGGCATCCAACAGACGCACACCGAGGATGAAGTCGGACAAAGGCCCCGCCGCGATCCGGCGGGGGCCCGACAGCCCGGCGGCCACGCAGCCGCCCAGCGTTCCTTCGGGGCCGAAACGCGGCGGCTCGAAAGCCAGCATCTGGCCGCGTTCGGCAACCGCCTGCTCGATATCGGCCAGCCGCGTCCCCGCACGCGCGGTGATCACGAGTTCGGAGGGCTCGTAACCGACGATGCCGTGATACGACGACAGATCCAGCCAGACGCGCTCGGATCCGCACTCGGCCGCCAGGGGCTCGCCATAGAACATCCGGGTCCCGCCGCCGCGAATGCACACGGGCCGCTGGGCGGCGCGGGCGGTGGTGATCTGGTCGCAAAATTCAGAAAGCGCAAAGTCCATCATGAAAGCCTTGATACCGCTAGAGACGAGGAATGTCCGGGAAGCGCAGCTCGCCGTTGTGGACATGTTTCTTGCCATACTCGGCACAGCGGACACGCGTGGGAATGAGCTTGCCGGGATTGAGCAGGCCATAGGGATCGAAGGCGCGCTTCAGGGCCGAGAACGTGTCGAGCTCCTCGCGCGAGAACTGGCTGCACATCTGATTGATTTTTTCCAACCCCACGCCGTGCTCGCCGGTAATGGTGCCGCCCACCTCGACGCACAGCTCGAGAATGGCGGCGCCGAAGGCCTCGGCGCGCTCGACCTCGTCGGATTGATTGGCATCGAACAGGATCAGCGGATGCAGATTGCCGTCGCCCGCATGAAAAACATTCGCGCAGCGCAGGCCGAACTCGCCCTCCATGGCGGCGATCGCCGACAGGACTCGTCCGAGATGGCGGCGCGGAATGGTGCCATCCATGCAGTAGTAGTCCGGCGAAATACGGCCCGCCGCCGGAAAAGCATTTTTGCGGCCGGCCCAGAAACGCAGACGCTCGGCCTCCGAGGACGAAACCTGGATCCGCGTGGATCCGGCGGCGCGCAACAGCCCTTCGACGCGCGTGACTTCCTCGGCCACCTCCTCGGGCGTGCCATCAGATTCGCACAGAAGAATGGCCTCGGCCTCGAGATCGTAGCCGGCTTTCACGAAGGGCTCGACCATGTGGACCGAGCGCTTGTCCATGAGCTCCAGGCCGGCCGGGATGACGCCATCGGCGATCACGCGCGTCACCGCCTCGCCGGCGGCCTCAACGCTGGGAAAGCTGGCCATGATGACCTGGGCGCGTTGAGGTTTGGGAATCAGCTTGACGGTGACCTCGGTCACCAGGCCGAGCATCCCCTCGGAGCCGATGAAGGCCGACAGCAGGTTCAAGCCCGGCGCATCGGGCGCCTCGCCGCCGAGTTCGATGATCTCGCCCTCGATGGTCACGATCCGCACCCGCAGGACATTGTGCACGGTGAGGCCGTACTTGAGGCAATGCACGCCGCCCGAGTTCTCGGCGACATTGCCGCCGATCGAACAGGCGATCTGGCTGGAGGGATCGGGCGCATAGTACAGGCCGTGAACCGCGGCGGCCTCGGAAATCGCCAGATTGCGCACCCCGGGCCCCACCACCGCCACACAGGACTCGGGATCGAGGCGATGGATGCGGTTGAACTTGGCCAGACCGACCAGAACCCCCTGGGCATGCGGCGTGGCCCCGCCCGACAGGCCAGTGCCCGCGCCGCGCGGCACGACCGGCACATTGAACGTCTGACAGGCCTTCAGGACGGCAATCAACTGCGCCTCGGTCTCGGGCAGAACCACTACTGGCGGGCGCTCGCGATAAAGGGCCAGGCCGTCGCACTCGTAGACAGTGGTCTGGTCGATCCGGGTCAGGATGCAGTGCGCCGGCACATCGCGCGCAATGCTCGCCAGCAATCCCGGGAAGTCCGGCGCAGCGCCCGACACCGGTTCCCGACTGGAAGTATCCATGCTCATTGACTATCCGCTGATGGGGGCGGCGGCAGCACCTTCCCCGGATTGAGAATATCGTGAGGATCGAGGGCGGCCTTGAGGGCCGCCATCACATCCAATGCATCCTGGCCGTGTTCGGCGCGCATGAACCTCTGCTTGTGCAGGCCCACGCCATGCTCGCCCGTGCAGGTCCCTTGCATGGCGATGGCGCGCTCGGCGAGCCGATGATTCAGTTGCTCGGACTCGGCCCATTCCGCCGGACTTTCTGGATCCAGAAGCATCAAGACATGGAAATTCCCATCCCCCACATGCCCCACGATTGTATAGGGAAAACTGGCCTGATCCAGTTCGGCGGCCGTCTGGCCGACGCATTCGGCCAGACGTGAAATCGGCACGCAGACATCGGTCGTGCTGGAACGGCATCCGGGGCGCAGCTGCAAGCCGGCGAAATAGGCATTGTGCCGTGCCGTCCACAGACGATTGCGGTCCTCGGGCTGCTGCGCCCACTCGAAATCCATGCCACCATTTGCGCGTGCGACCTCCTGGACCTGAACCGCCTGTTCGCGCACCGAGGCGGGGCTGCCGTGGAACTCGAACAACAGCAGCGGCGTCTCGCGCAGATCCAGGTGGCTGTACTGATTGGTGGCGCGCACGGCGCCCGCATCCATGAATTCGACACGCGCCACCGGCACGCCGAGCTGGATCACCTCGATGACGCTGCGCACCGCCGAATCCAGATCGGGGAAGTTGCAGATCGCCGCCGATACGGCCTCGGGCTGGGGATACAGGCGCACCGTCACCTCAACGATGATGCCCAGCGTCCCCTCGCTGCCGACGAACAGGCGGGTCAGGTCGTAGCCCGCGGAGGACTTGCGCGCCCGGTTCGCGGTTTCGATGACCCTGCCATCGGCGGTCACGACCTTGAGCGACATGACGTTTTCGCGCATGGTGCCGTAACGCACCGCATTGGTGCCCGAGGCGCGCGTGGCCGACATGCCGCCCAGGCTCGCATCGGCGCCGGGATCGATCGGGAAAAACAGGCCGGTGTCGCGCAGGGCCTCATTGAGCTGCTTGCGGGTCACCCCCGCCTGGACCGTCGCCGTGAAATCCTCGGCATGGATGTCCAGTATCCGGTTCATGCCCGACAGATCGAGGCTGATGCCGCCCTGCACCGCCAGCAAGTGGCCCTCGAGAGAAGAACCCACGCCATAGGGAATCAGGGGCACATGGTGCGCATGGCAATGCCGGGCGGCCCAGGCCACATCCTCGATTGTCCGGGCGAACACCACGGCCTCGGGCAACATCGGCGGATACGGCGATTCATCGCGCCCATGGTGCTCGCGCACCGACTGGGCAAACGAACAATTCTCGCCGAAGCGGGCCTGCAAAGCCTCCAGGAACCCATCCGGAATGGGCCGGGGCCGTTGTTCAAAGGCCGGAATATCCATGCGCTGCGTCCTACAGGCCAAGGCCAGGGGGTTGAAAAGTTCAGGCGATATCGCCCACCGTTGTCGTGGCGGCAAGGGCGGCGCGCCTGGCAGCCACGGCGGCAGCCAGGCGTTCGAGCACGGTCACCGAAGTGTCCCAATCGATGCAGCCGTCCGTGATGCTCTGCCCATAGACCAGCGGCCGGCCGGGCACCAGATCCTGCCGTCCGCCGACCAGGTGGCTCTCGACCATGACACCGAAGATCCGCGTATCGCCCGCCTCGACCTGGTGGGCGATGTCCTCGATCACCAGCGGCTGACGCGTGTAGTCCTTGCTGCTGTTGGCATGGCTGGCATCGATCATCAGGCGCGGCGGCATGCCCTCCTTTTCCAGGGCCTGAGCGGCCGCGGCGACACTCTGCGCATCATAGTTGGGGGCCTTGCCGCCGCGCAGGATCACGTGACAGTCCTCGTTGCCCATGGTCGATACGATGGCGGAATGACCGCCCTTGGTGACCGACAGGAAATAGTGCGGCTGCGAGGCCGCCTTGATGGCGTCCAGCGCGATGCGGGTATTGCCGTCCGTCCCGTTCTTGAAACCTACCGGGCAGGACAGCCCCGAGGCGAGCTCGCGGTGGACCTGGCTTTCGGTCGTGCGCGCGCCAATCGCCCCCCAGGACACGAGATCGGCGATGTACTGGGGCGTGATCATGTCCAGGAACTCGCAGCCGGCAGGCAGGCCGAGACTGTTGATGTCGATCAGCAACTCACGCGCCGCGCGCAGGCCCTGGTTGATGTTGAAACTGCCATCCAGGCCCGGATCGTTGATCAGGCCCTTCCAGCCCACCGTGGTGCGCGGTTTTTCGAAATAGACGCGCATGATGATCTCGAGCTCGCCCTTGAAGCGCTCGCGCTGCTCGGCCAGGCGCCGCGCATATTCGAGGCCGCCGGCCAGATTGTGGATCGAACAAGGCCCGATCACGACCACCAGCCGGTCGTCCTTGCCCTGCAGGATGTCATGAATGGCCCGGCGCGCCTCGTAGACCCCTTTCGAGACGGCCGTGGTGCAGGGAAATTCACGCATGACATGGGCCGGAGGCGCCAGCTCCTTGATCTCGCGGATACGTAAATCATCAGTATTGTGTGACACGGTTTTACTCCATCGGATGCCGGACCCGGGGCGGTGGAAAATACCCCCACGCCGCGCCTTCGGCTTGCTGCCCCCGAGAGGGCGTTTTTGCCTTCGGACGACCCGGCGGCAAAAAAAAGCCGCCTGGCGGCGCCGGCGGCTTTTTCGGGAATTTGTTCAACTACCTTTCAGTACAGCGATTCCCTTCCTCCACCAGCGGCTTTGGAAACTTAAAAAAATAAAAAAAATAGGGAACGGCGTACATGCACGAAATCCTAGCACATTCAGCACCGGATGCCAAATAAACCAGCGGTATTCCAATCATAATTTTCGACAAAATGATTCCACTAGAATTGATTTGTGTAGAAATTATTCTATAATCAATCATTCGATACGATAGTAATCAGAGACAGGAGATTCCCCATGACCAATAAACACAAACCATTCATCCTGGGTCTGGCTGGCGCCTGCGTCATGAGTCTGGCCAGTGTTCCGGCCCTCTCGGCCGATCTGGCCGAAATCCAGAAAAGCGGGGTGCTGCGCGTGGCGGTCGCCAATGAGATTCCCTATGGCTACATGGATGTGGACGGCCAAGCCAAGGGCGTCGGGCCGGATGTGGCCAAGCACATCGCCCAGGCCCTGGGTATCAAAAAAATCGAATGGACGACCACCGGCTTCGGCTCGCTGATCCCCGGGCTGAAGGCCAACCGCTACGATATGGTGGCCGCCGAGATGGCCATCCTGCCGCAGCGCTGCGAACAGGTGCTGTTCTCCGAGCCCGACAGTTCATATGGCGAAGGCCTGCTGGTCGCCAAGGGCAACCCCAAGAACATCCACGACTACGAGAGCTTCGCCCACTCCGGGAACAAAATCGCCATCATGGCCGGCGCCGACCAGCTCGAGATGCTGCAAGCGCTGAAGATCCCCGAAGCGCAGATCGTCACGATCGCCAACAATGCCGACGCCATCTCGACGGTTTCGACCGGCAGGGCCGACGGCTATGCCGCCACCAGCCTGACCGTGGGCCAACTGGCGGCCAAGAGCGACAAGGTCCAGGCGGCCCAGGACTTCAAGGATCCGGTCGTCAATGGCACACCGGTGCGCAGTTGGGGCGGCTTCACGTTCGACAAGGATTCGACCGCCTTGCAGGCCGCGGTGAACACCGAACTGGCAAAATTCAAGAAAACCCCGGCCTGGGAACAGATCATGAGCGGCTACGGCTTCTCATCCGAGGACATCAAGGGCTCCTTCACCAAGACCACAGCCGAGCTCTGCGCGAAATAAGCCGCCGCTTCGCATGGATTGGCTGACTTACGCCCAACCGCTGCTGCTGGGCGCGCGGGTCACGATCGAACTGACGCTGTATTCCACGCTGCTGGGCGGCGTGTTCTCCTTTGCCTTCGGCATCGGCCGGCTGTCGGGGCATCGCCCGCTGCGCTGGCTCTCGATCGCTCTGATCGAGGTCTTTCGCGGCACATCTCTGCTGGTGCAACTGTTCTGGCTGTTCTTCGCGCTGCCGGTGGCCGGCGATCTGCTGGGCCTGGACCTGCGCCTGTCCCCGATCGTCACCGGCACGCTGGCGCTCTCCCTGAACATCGGCGCCTACGGGGCCGAAGTGGTGCGCGGGGCGATTCAGGCCGTGCCGGCGACGCAATACGAAGCGGCCAAGGCCCTGGACTTCACCCCGCGCCAGATCCTCTGGCGCATCGCCATCCCGCAGGCGGTCCCGGAAATGATGCCCAGCTTCGGCAATCTCGCGGTCCAGAATCTGAAGGACACTGCGCTGGTCTCCCTGATCGGCCTGGGCGATCTGGCGTTCCAGGCCGAGCGCATCCGCAATTTCACGCAGGACAGCGTCCCGATCTATACCATGCTGCTGCTGATGTACTTCGGCATGGCCCTGGTCCTGACCGCGCTCATGCGCCTGCTCGAACGTCGCGCCGGACGCTGGCGTCCCAGGAGGACCTGAGCCATGCTGTTCGGAATCGAATGGAACACCGCCGACAACTGGTCCTTCGCATGGTCCATCCTGCCCATTCTCCTGCGCGGAATGGTCGTGACCATCCAGGCGACATTGCTGGGTTTTCTCGTGGCGGCCGTCCTCGGCCTCGTCCTGGCGGGCCTCAAGAGCGCCCGCAGCTGCTGGATCGCCTGGCCGGCGCGGGTCTTCACCGAATTCCTGCGCGACACCCCGCTGCTGGTCCAGCTCTTTTTCCTCTATTACGTCCTGCCGGAATACGGCCTCGTCCTGCCAGCCTTCATGACCGGCGCCCTGGCCCTGGGCCTGCAATACAGCGCATACACCTCCGAGGTCTACCGCGCCGGCCTGGAATCCATTACCCACGGGCAGACCGAGGCCGCCCGCGCCCTGGACATCTCGCCGCTGCGCACCTTCGGCGTCATCATCCTGCCCCAGGCCCTGCCGCGCATCATCCCGGCGCTGGGCAACTATCTGGTTTCGATCATGAAGGACGTGCCGGTGCTGTCGGTGGTCTCCATCCTGGAAATGCTCAACGTCGCCCGCATCATCGGCGACCGCAGCTTCAACTACATGGTGCCGTTGACCATGGTCGGCGCGCTCTACCTGATCCTGACGCTGGTCGCATCGGCGGCGGTGCGTTACCTGGACGAACGGCTGCCCAAACAAGGAATTCCCCTGCGATGAACGAACCCATCATCACCATGGAAAAAGTGGTCAAGCGTTTCGGCGATGCCCTCGTGCTGGACCATCTCGATTTCGAGGTCGGCAAGGGCGAGAAGGTCACGATCATCGGCCCCTCGGGATCGGGCAAGTCCACCGTGCTGCGCATCCTGATGACCCTCGAAACCATCGACGAGGGCATGATCCACGTAGCCGGCAAGCCGCTATGGCACGAATACCAGGGCGAACGGCTGGTGCCCGCCAGCGAGGCCCACCTGCGCGCCATGCGCAAGGAAATGGGCATGGTCTTTCAGCAGTTCAACCTGTTTCCCCACATGACGGTGCTGCGCAACATCACCGAATCCCCGATCCACGTCCTGGGCCTGTCCAGGGCCGAGGCCCGCAAGCGCGCCCGTGAATACCTGGAGCTGGTGGGCCTGTCCGAACATGCGGAGAAATTCCCCAGCCAGCTCTCGGGCGGGCAGCAGCAGCGCGTGGCCATTGCCCGCGCGCTGGCCATGCGGCCCAACATCATGCTGTTCGACGAGCCCACCTCGGCCCTCGATCCGGAACTGGTGGGCGAAGTGCTGACGGTCATCCAGCGCCTGTCCGAGGAACATGACCTGACCATGCTGCTGGTCACCCATGAAATGGAGTTTGCGCGTCAGATCTCGGACCGGGTCTGCTTTTTCGACAAGGGGGCAATCATCGAGCAGGCGCCGCCCGAAGAAATCTTCACGGCGCCGCGCGAGGCGCGCACACGCGAATTTCTCAAGGCGTTCATAGAAGCCCACCAGCCGGCGGGCTGAAACGGCGCGCGATCAAGCCGTCGCCGGGGAGCGGCGACCTTTGCCCACCACCAGCGGCAGGAGCGTCAGCACATCCGGTTCGCCGCGAGCGGCAATATGCAATGGCCTGGGCCTCATCCCATGAAACGGCTCGACCAGCGTATTGGCCACGCTGTTGTAGACCATGAATACGTTGTTTCGCGGCCAGGGCGAGATATTTCCCGCCGAACCGTGCAGGACGTTGCAATCGAAAAACACGACCGATCCCGCAGGCGCCACGACCGTGTGAATCCCGCCCGCATCGGCCAGCAGGCGCAGGCTGACCGGATCTGGGACGCCGATCTCCTGGCGGCGCAGAGATTGGCGATAGTTGTCCTCGGGCGTTTCGCCCACGCAGGACACGAACTGCCGATGCGATCCGGGAATCAGCATCAAGGGGCCGTTGGCCGCCTGGTTGTCAGTCAGCAGGACCGAGCAGCTGAGCGCGCGCATCGCCGGCATGCCATCCTCGACATGCCAGGTTTCGAAGTCCGAGTGCCAGTAGAACTCCTGGCCCTCGAACCCCGGTTTGATATTGGCGCGCGACTGATGGATATAGACTTCGGACCCCAGAATCTGGCGCACCACATCCAGCAGGCGGGGATCGCGCGGCAAAGCGGCCAGCAATCGTCCCGTTTCATGAATCCGGAAAATCGACCGCAAGGCCTGCCCGCCGGGCTCCCGGACGGCCTCCTCGCTGGCCAGCACGGCCGGATCGCGGCCGAGCGCCTCGACCTCCGCGCACAGGGCTTCGACCTCGTCCTCCCCGAATACTTTGGGCAGCACAATAAAGCCATCGCGCTCGTAGGCCTGCAACTGCCCGGATTCCAGGCCCCGGGCATAAGCGCCGCCGCCGTATACCACCGGCTCGCGCCGCGCCAGCAGGCTGGCGCTGCGTCCACGGCGCGATTCGTAAAAATCTTTCATGCCTGACTCCTCATGCTTGCGTCGTCGCGGTCGGCAGGGGATAAACCCCCTGCGCATCATGAACCTCGCGGCCGCTCAGGGGAGGATTGAACACGCAGATCACCCTCAGCGCCTTGCGCCCTCCCCTGAGCCAATGCTCGTCATGCTGATCCAACGCATAGACCACGCCGGGCCCCAGGGAATATTTGCGGCCATCGGCGATCGTCTCGATCTCGCCGTCCCCTTCGATGCACCAGACCGCCTCCAGATGATTGCGGTAATGGATGTGGGTCTCGGTCCCAGGATGGATCACCGTCTCATGAAACGAAAATCCCATGCCGTCGCGCGCAAGCAGCACGCGGCGGCTGGTCCAGTTGTCCGTGACGATTTCATTGCGCGTGCCCGCGACGTCGCGTACGTTGCGAACAATCATCACACCCCTCCCGCCACTTTCAGCGGCCGGTTCCGGCTCCCCGTATGGGCCAGGACCTCGGCCGTGGCCCGCTCGATGATCTCGAGCCCATGCTCCAGCTGCTCGCCGGGAATGGTCAACGCCGGCAGGACCTTGAGCACCTCATCGCTTGCTCCGGAGGTTTCGATCACCACGCCAAGCTCGAAGGCCCTGCGGGCGATCCGAGTCGCCAGGCCATCGCCGGCTGGCGTCACCAGACCCTGGATCAGGCCGCGGCCGCGCACGCTCAGGCCCGCGCCGCGGTAGCTGTGGACCAGATTTTCGAGCCAGTCGCGCACGATCGCCTCCTTGGCGAAAACCTCCGCCTGGAAGGCCGCATCGGACCAGTAGGTCTCGAACGCCTGAGCCGCCGTCACGAAGGCCAGATTGTTGCCCCGGAAAGTGCCGCTATGCGCCCCCGGCTCCCAGATATCGAGCTCGGGTTTGAGCAACACCAGCGCCATGGGCAGGCCGAAGCCCGACAGCGATTTGGACAGGGTCACGATATCGGGCGAGATCCCCGCCGACTCGAAACTGAAGAATCCGCCGGTGCGACCGCAGCCGACCTGGATGTCATCAACGATCAGCAGCATGTCGTGCTGGCGGCACAGGCGCTCCAATTCGCGCAGCCAGCGCTGCGAAGCCACATTGACGCCGCCTTCGCCCTGCACAGTCTCGACGATCACGGCGGCCGGCAGATCCAGGCCGCTGCTGGCATCGGCCAGCATGCGTTCGAAATACACGATGGTGTTGACGTCGGGGCCAAAATAACCGTCATAGGGCATGAAACTGGTATTACCCAGCGCCATGCCGGCGGCCTTGCGGAACTTGTGATTGGCGGTCGCCGCCAGCGAGCCGCCGGAGACGCCATGAAAGCCATGCGTGAACGACACCACATTCTGCCTGCCCTTGACCTGGCGAGCCAGCTTGAGCGCCGCCTCGACCGCATTGGTGCCCGTCGGGCCCGTGAACTGCAGGGTGTAGCGCAAGCCGCGCGGCCCGAGGATCAGGCGGTCGATCGTCTGGAGAAAGTATTTTTTCGCGCTGGTGGCCATGTCCAGGCTATGCACCACGCCATCGGCATTCAGGTATTCGATCATGCGATTTTTCAGGATCGCATTGTTGTGGCCATAATTGAGCGTGCCCGCGCCGCTGAAAAAATCGATATAACGCCTGCCGGATTCGTCGAACAGCTCCGAGCCGCTGGCCTTGCTGAAAATCACCGGGAAAGACCGGATGTAGCCCCTGACCTCGGACTCCATCCGGTCAAAGATTTTCAAATCCATACGCACCTCCTGTTTTCAATGTCCCTCCAGATGAATGCCATGCATTCAATTTATCTGGCGGGGGACTCACCAACACCGCCCGCCGCAGCAGGCATCTCGAATGGGCCGATACGCAATAGCGGTTCCGCGCCATGATTTCCGGCCCCAAACATGGCGGCATCGAAGAATGCCGACTCCGCAGTCGATGCGCGCAGGCCGCGCGCCAGCCTGGCGAACATCCGCCGGGACGCCTGATTGTCCGGACCGACAGTGGTCTCGATATAGCGGACCCGCGACAGTTGCGGCCGCTCGACCAGGGCGCGCAGCATCCGGCACCCGAGCCCAAGGCCGCGAGCACGGCCAGCCACCGCCACCTGCCAGACGAACAGCGTGTCGGACCGGGCCTGCGGCAGATATCCGGTCACCAGGCCGGACAAGCCCTCGTCATCCTCGGCAAGAACGCAGGTCTCGGGAAAATGCTCGGCCAGCAACAGATAGGCATAGACAGAATTGACATCCAGAGGCGGGCAGGCGCGCACCAGCCCGCACATGGATGAACCATCGGATCGATGAGGCCTGCGCAGCCTCAAACCACCAATCCCGATTCAGGCGCCACGCCCGCGACGGGTACTTCGAGCATGGGAGATTGCGGGTCGATGGGCTGTTGGATGCCCGCGCCGGACTCCATCAGAGCCACGACGCGCTCGAGCGAAAGCGTGATCGTCGCCTGCTCGAGTTCGGGCAGTGCCTTGAGCGACTCGGACAGTTTCTGCTGCAGCGAGGACGGTGTATCACGCGCCAACTGGCGACCGGCCTCGGTGGCGGTGACGAACACGATCCGCCGGTCCTCGCGGCCGCGTTCACGCACGATCAGACCCTTGTCCTCCAGGCGGTCCAGGATGCCGACCACCGTGCTCGCGCTCACGTGGACCTCGCGGCTGATCGCCGTGGCGGTCATCGGGCCATGCTGGATCACTGTGCGCAGGCAAACGAGCTGCGGACCGGTAATATGGCTGCAGGCCGCGAGCTGGCGGGAGTGCAGGGCCACCGCCCGGGTGATCCGGCGCAAGGCCCGCAAAATGCGCAAATCGTAATCCTGCTGCGTATCGACCTCTGTAGTCATATCCTGCTCACTGAAAGCGTCCGACAATCGAAAAACAATGTCTCCACGCTGCCCTGGAATCGCGGCGAAACCTGCCGATCCTGTCGGCGGTTGCCGAGGTTCCGAAGCAGCACAGATTCAATTTCTATTGAAATGATAAGTCTACGAATTAAATAGATCAAGCCGAGTCAGGCCCCCCTCCGGGCTGACCATGCCTGCAAGCCCGGAGGGCCGATCGGGATGGCCGGCCCGGCCGCACAAGACAAAAGGCCCGCCGAAATGGCGGGCCCGGATTGCAGTGGAAAAGGATGATCGGCCCAGTGAGAGCCCCAAGGGCACGCCCTAGGCCGTGCCGCCCACCGTCAGGCCGTCCATGCGCAGAGTCGGCATACCCACCCCGACCGGCACGCTCTGGCCTTCTTTGCCGCAGGTCCCCACCCCGCTGTCGAGCTGCAGGTCGTTGCCGATCAAGGCGATGCGGCTCATCGCCTCGGGGCCGCTGCCGATCAGTGTGGCGCCCTTGACGGGATGACCGATCCTGCCATTTTCGATGAGATAGGCCTCGGAGGCCGAGAACACGAACTTGCCACTGGTGATATCGACCTGCCCGCCGCCGAAATTGACCGCATACAGGCCGCGCTCGACCGAAGCGATGATGTCCTGCGGCGCCGTGTCGCCAGCCAGCATGTAGGTATTGGTCATGCGCGGCATCGGCAGATGGGCGTAGGATTCACGGCGCCCATTGCCGGTGGTGGCCTGCCCCATCAGCCGCGCATTGAGCGAGTCCTGCATATAGCCTCTGAGAATCCCATCCTCGATCAGCACGTTGCGCTGCGTCGGATGGCCTTCGTCGTCCACGTTCAGAGAACCGCGCCGGTCAGCCAGCGTGCCGTCATCGACCACCGTGACGCCGCGCGAGGCCACGCGCTCGCCGATCCGCCCCGAAAAGACGCTGGAGCCCTTGCGATTGAAGTCACCCTCGAGACCGTGGCCGACCGCCTCGTGCAGCAAAATGCCCGGCCAACCCGAACCCAGGACCACGGTCATCTGGCCGGCGGGCGCTGGCCGCGCCTCGAGATTGACCCGAGCCTCATGGACGGCGCGGCGCACGTACCCCTCGAGCACCTCGTCGGTGAAATACGCCAGGCCGGTGCGCCCGCCGCCCCCGCCGCTGCCCATCTCGCGCCGCCCCTGACGCTCGGCGATCACGGTAACCGAAAGACGGACCAGGGGACGCACATCGGCGACCAGGCGGCCGTCACTGCCCGCCACCAGGATGACATCGTACTCGGCGGCCAGTCCGGCCATCACCTGGATCACCTCGGGATCGGCGGCGCGCGCCATGCGCTCGACCCGCTCGAGCAGAGCGACCTTGTCGGGCGCGGAAAGCGAATCGACCGGATTGACGGGCGCATACAGGTTGCGGCGGCCATCGGGCGCGCCGCTGATCCGCCGGCGGCCAGCCCCCTGGCGGGCAATGGTGCGCACCGCGCGGGCCGAGGACATCAGCGCCGACTCGGACAGACTGTCCGAATAGGCGAATGCCGTTTTCTCGCCGCTGATCGCGCGCACGCCCACACCCTGGTCAATCGAAAAGCTGCCGGTCTTGACGATGCCTTCCTCGAGGCTCCAGCCTTCGCTGCAGCTGTACTGGAAATACAGGTCCGCATAATCCACCTTGTGCGTGTGGATTTCGGACAGCGCCCGCGCAAGATGGGACTCGTCCAGCCCCCAGGGCTCCAGCAGCAGCGATCGCGCGGTAGCCAGCGATTCCATGCCCGGTTCTATCAGCTTCATATCATTCCTTCGTTTTTCGACAATCACATCACGCGATGGCGCAGGGCCGGCAGGGATTCGCGCAACTGCTCGAGACGCCGGGCATCGAACACCCCGGCCACGACGCCCTCGCCCTCGGGCAGGCATTCGAGGATCTCGCCCCACGGATCGATCAGCATGGAATGGCCCCAGGTCCTGCGACCATTGCGATGCCTGCCGCCCTGGGCGCTGGCCAGCACGTAGCACTGATTCTCGATCGCCCGCGCACGCAGCAGAACTTCCCAGTGTACAGAACCCGTGGTGTAGGTAAAAGCCGCCGGCAGGACCATCAGCCTCACATCCCCCTGGGCGCGGAAGAACTCGGGAAAACGCAGGTCATAGCAAATACCCAGGCCCACGCGGCCAAACGGCAGGTCAAAGACCTGCGGCATATTATCGCCGGGCCGGATGGTCACCGATTCATCATAGGATTCGCCACCGCGCTGGAAGCTGAATAAATGGATCTTGTCGTAACGCGCGCAGACCTCGCCATCAGGCCCGAATACCAGACAGGCATTATAGATACGATCGGCGTCCGGGCTGCGCAAAGGCAGCGTCCCGCCGACGAGCCAAACCCCATGCTGGCGCGCCTGCGCCGAAAGGAAATCCTGGATCGGCCCGCCGCCAGCCGATTCAGCGATACCGGCCTTGTCCGTATCACGTTCGCCCATCAGGCAGAAATATTCAGGCAATGCCACCAGGCGCGCACCGCCGGCCGCAGCCTGAGCGATCAATGCGCCGGCGCGCCGCAGATTATCCTCCACGACACACCCCGATACCATTTGAACGGCAGCTATCGGAAAATTCCGATCATCCTCAAGCATTGTCTTCTCTCTCAGAAATCAAATACGATCAACCGCCAGACAAAAGCGGAAGGAAATTCTCAAATAATTTGCGAAACCGCCACACAAACCATTATTATTGAATTAAAATCGTTCCCACGTTTGGTTTTATTACTTTCTGAACGATCCACTATTCCATCCTCAACCACTAGATACGGAAAAACATAATGGCCCGTGCAAGCTATTCCACCCAGAAGCACAAGCTCGAAAAAGAAATCACCAAACTCCAAAAACAGATGCAAAACTTGCATACCAAGCAACGTGCCCCAGTGATCGCCTCTATCGTACGCTCGATGCGCGAGTACGATATCAGCCTCGAGGAAATCACCGTCGCCCTCGGTCGCCGCCCGAGCGGCCGTCCGGGTCGGCCTGGCCGGCCTGCCGCAAGCGGCGCCCGTAAAGCCTCATCAAAGGCGACCAAGCGCGTCATCGCCCCAAAATACCGCAACCCTGAAACCCAGACCACCTGGACGGGACGCGGCAAGGCGCCGCGCTGGATCGTCGAAGCCGAGGCCCAGGGCCAATCCCGCGACACATTCCTGATTCAGCAGGCCTGATTCAGCGAGACATCCGGCTGGGCGGCCTTCAGTCGCCCAGCGGATACTCGACATCGATCACCTGGGCATTATGCCCGGGAAATTGATCGAATATCGCACGCGCCAAATAAGGCATGACCGCCGTCAGATTATCGGTTCGTCCGATACTGACGGCGGTTGCGCGATAGACTTCCTGATTGTCATGCTGACGATCCTGTATCGTCACAGTCAAAGAATGCTGGTACAGGTCGACGGGCACACTCTCGACCGAGGGGCCGAATCCCCATCCCCCCCAGTGATGGTGCATACCGAAATAAGGCCCACGGAACCCATAAAAACCGCCGGGATAATAAAAGGGATCGATCGGCCGCGCAACCCAGGCATGTGTGATCTGTGTGCCATAAGTCAGCCGCACGTCGAAACGCGCATCGGCCGGCTGGCGCGCCTCGACGAGACCGGTCGCGCCGATCGCCGCGCGCACCATGTCCGCATAGGCCTGGAATTGCAGGTCGTTCTTTTCGCTGTCCGGGGCCAGGATGCGATAATACGCACCGACCGTGCCGCTGCTCGGCCACTGCTGATAGCGAGTGACCTCGGCGGAAAACGTGGACGCGCACCCACCCAACAAAACCGCGCCCAATATCGCCGCCCCCAGGCGCATGATCCGCGCGTAATGGGAAATCCTTGTCATCAGGAACATATCGCACCTCGCCTGCAGCGGCCCGGCATCCTGGGCCATAGGCTTTCATCATAAAACCTGCGACGCGCGCGCGAAAGCCTGCGGTTGCATCCAGATACATGGGCGATGATCGGGACGCACACTACAATGAGAGCCGCACCGAATCCATTTTCCAAGCCCCAGACATGCGCACCGATACCGCCCAGACCGTCCATCGCTCCGACTACGCTCCGTACCCCTATCGCTTGCCCGAGGTCCGGCTGGAATTCGATCTGAATCCCGAGCGTACGCTGGTCCGCTCGACGATGCGCTTCGAGCCGATCGAGGGCCGGGACGGGCAAACGCTGGCGCTTCAAGGGGAAGGCCTGGAACTGGTTTCGATCCTGCTCGACGGCCACGCACTGCCGGCCAGCGACTATGCACTCGACGACCAGACCCTGACACTGCGGCCGCCCTCGGGCCGCGCCTTCACCCTGATCGTGACCAGCGCCTGCCGACCCGCCGACAACACCAGTCTGATGGGTCTGTACGTCTCAGGTGGAAAACTGTTCACTCAATGCGAAGCGCAAGGCTTTCGGCGCATCACCTGGTTCCCCGACCGCCCCGATGTCATGTCGCGCTACCACGTCACCTTGCGCGCGCAGCCCGGTCCCCTCCCGCTGCTGCTGTCCAATGGCAACCTGATCGCGCATCACGCGCTGGACGATGGCCGCCACGAGGCCGTCTGGGAGGACCCGCACCCCAAGCCATGCTATCTGTTCGCGCTGGTGGCGGGCGATTTCGACTGCATAGAGCGCGTCGAGACCACGCGCAGCAACAAGCCCGCCACCCTCCAGGTCTACAGCGACCGGGGCTGCGGCGAGCAGACCCGCTGGGCGCTGGACAGTCTGGCACGGGCCATGCGCTGGGACGAGCAACGCTTCGGCCTTGAACTCGACCTGGATCGGTTCATGGTCGTCGCAGCCCGTGATTTCAACATGGGCGCCATGGAAAACAAGGGCTTGAACATCTTCAACGCCGCCTATGTCCTGGCCGATCCGGACACCGCCACCGATGCGGCCTACCGGGATATCGAGGCCGTGATCGGCCACGAATACTTCCACAACTGGACCGGCAACCGGGTCACCTGCCGCGACTGGTTCCAACTCTCCCTCAAAGAAGGTCTGACGGTATTCCGCGATCAGGAGTTCTCCGCCGACATGCTGGCCCAGGGCCTGCCGGACCACGAGGCGGCCAGCGCCCGCGCCGTCAAGCGCATCGACGATGTCACGACCCTGCGCATCGCCCAGTTCCCCGAGGACGCCGGCCCCATGGCGCACCCGATCCGTCCCGACAGCTACCAGGAAATCGCCAACTTCTACACAGCCACGGTCTACGAAAAAGGCGCGGAGGTCATCCGCATGCAGCACACGCTGCTGGGCGAGGAAGGCTTCCGGGCCGGCCTCGATGAATATTTCCGGCGCCATGACGGCCAGGCCGTCACCTGCGACGATTTCGTCGATGCCATGGACTCGGTGTACCGGCGCTTGCGCCCCGGTGAAGATTTATCGGTATTCCGCCGCTGGTACTCCCAGGCGGGCACGCCGCGCGTGCGCGTGCAGATCGATCATGACGCCGCCACCGCGACCTGCCGCATCACCCTGAGCCAGCACTGCGCGCCTGTGGGGCTCGAAACCCGCCAGGACCCGGTCCAGGGCAAGCCCCCCCTGCACATTCCCTTCGCCATCGGCCTGCTCGACCCGGAGGGCAAGCCCATCCCCATCCTGTGGGAGGGCCAGCCGCGCGACACCATCCTGCTGGAGCTGCGCGAGGCCACCCGCACCTGGGTCCTGCCGGGTATCGCGCGGCGGCCGGTGGCCTCGCTGCTGCGCCATTTCTCGGCGCCCGTGATCGTCGAAGCAGACCAGTCCGATGCCGAACTGGCGCTGCTCGCGCGCTGCGACACGGACCCGTTCGCCCGCTGGGAGGCGGGGCAGGCGCTCGCCCGGCGCCATCTGCTGGCCTGCGTCGCCGCCTTCCAGGCGGATCAGACACCGCCCGCCATCGACCCCCTGCTCGAAACCTGGCGCGCGGCCCTGGCCGACACCAGCCTGACGCCGGCCTACCAGGCCCGCCTGCTCGCCCTGCCGTCCGCCCGGGAAGTCCTCGAACTCACCCGCCCCATGGATCCGCTGGCCACGGTCCGAGCCTGGGCGCACGTACAACAGGCGCTGGGCGCCGGGCTGGCGCCGACCTGGCGCGACATCCACGATCGCCATGCCGGCGACGACCGCCCCTACCAGCCCGACCCGATCTCCTCGGGACGCCGCTCGCTGCGCAATCTGGCGCTCGCCTACCTCGTCGCGGCCCGATCTGGGGACGGCCGCGAGAGAGCGCTCGCGCAATACCGGGATGCGCGCAACATGACCGAGCGCATGGGCGCCCTGACCGCCCTCCTCAGCCAGAACGGCGGCGACGAGGCGACCACCGCCATCCTGGCTGATTTCCACACCCGCTGGCGCCACGACCCTCTGGTCATCGACCGCTGGTTCGCAGCCCAGGCGGCTGCGCCATCCTGCGACATCGCGCAAGTCCGCAAACTGATGGCGCATCCAGATTTTTCCCTGCGCAATCCGAACCGCGCCCGTTCGCTGATCTTCCGCTTCTGCATGGACAACCTCAAAGGCCTGCACACACCCGAGGGCTATGCGTTCTGGGCCGAGCAAGTCCTCGCGCTCGATCACATCAATCCGGAAATCGCCGCCCGGCTCGCGCGCGCCTTCGACAACTGGGCCCGCTATGCCCCG
This sequence comes from Castellaniella defragrans, assembly GCA_040394755.1. GTDB lineage: Bacteria > Pseudomonadota > Gammaproteobacteria > Burkholderiales > Burkholderiaceae_B > Castellaniella > Castellaniella defragrans_A. The sequence continues at coordinate 97,569 of JBEBRQ010000002.1, forward strand.
GATGCGCGCGACGCGATGCGCCAGGCACTGCGCACGATCCACGACACGCCGGACCTGTCGCGCAACGTCAGGGAAATCGTCTCCAAGGCCCTGAACGTCTGACAGGACCAAGCACAAATCCGTCCGGCACGACCCATTCATACCCATCGGGAGGAACCACCTTGAAATTCAAATCATTGACGCAGTATCTGGTCGAACAACAGCGCGCACACCAGGCCGTCTCCGCCGAGGTCCGGCTGCTCATCGAAACCGTCTCGCGCGCCTGCAAGGCCATCGGCCACGCCGTCGGCAAAGGGGCGCTGGGCGGCGTCCTCGGCAGCCTGGGCACAGAAAACGTTCAGGGCGAGATCCAAAAGAAACTCGATGTGCTCTCGAACGAAATCCTGCTCGAAGCCAACGAATGGGGCGGAAACCTGGCCGCCATGGCTTCCGAGGAAATGCAGACGATCCACCGCATCCCCAACCACTACCCCAAGGGCCAGAACCTGCTGCTGTTCGATCCCCTGGACGGTTCCTCGAACATCGACGTCAATGTCTCGATCGGCACGATCTTCTCGGTCCTCCAGGCGCCTGCCGAGGCGGCGGGCCGCGAAATCGCCGAGGAGGACTTCCTGCAGCCCGGCACACGCCAGGTGGCGGCGGGCTATGCCGTCTACGGTCCCCAGACCATGCTGGTGCTGACCGTGGGCACCGGCGTGGTGGGCTTCACCCTGGATCGCGAGATGGGCTCGTGGCTGCTGACGCACGAAAACATCCGCATCCCCGAGGACACCTCCGAATTCGCCATCAATATGTCCAACATGCGTCACTGGGAAGCGCCGGTGCGCCGCTACATCGACGAATGCCTGCAGGGCGAAACCGGCCCGCTGGCCAAGAACTACAACATGCGCTGGATCGCCTCGATGGTGGCCGATGTGCATCGCATCCTCACGCGCGGCGGGGTCTTCATGTATCCGCGCGACGCCCGGTCCTCGGGCCGCAAGGGCAAGCTGCGCCTGATGTACGAAGCCAATCCCATGAGCTACATCATCGAGCAGGCCGGCGGCGCCGCCATCGATGGCGACACGCGCATCCTGACACTGCAACCCGAGGAACTGCACCAGCGCACCGGCGTGATCCTGGGATCGCGCAACGAGGTCGAACGCCTGCTGCGCTACCACCAGGAGGCCATCACACCGCAATGACCCTCATCACAGCGTGAGGATCGTCGCCCCGGTCGTGCGGCGCGCGGCCAGGGCGCGATGCGCCTCGGCGACGTCCTCGAGAGCGAAGCGCTGGCCGATGGCCACCTGGATGTTGCCGCTGACAACCTGCTCGAACAAATCGGCCGCCGCCGCCTGCATGGCCTGGGCCGTGGCGACATAGGTCGCCAACGTGGGCCGCGTCACGTACAGCGAACCCTTGGCCGCGAGCTGCCCGAGACTCACGCCCTCGACCGGCCCCGATGCATTGCCGAAACTGACCATCAGGCCCCTCGCCTGCAAGCAGTCGAGGGATATTTCCCAGGTGCTCTTGCCCACGCCATCGTAGACCACGGGGACCTTCTGACCGTCGGTGAGCTCGCGGACACGCGCGACGACATCCTCGCGCGTATAGTCGATGACCTCCCAGGCGCCATTCTGCCGGGCCAACGCGGCTTTTTCAGGGGTGGACGCCGTGCCGATCAGGCGCACACCCAGAGCCCGGGCCCATTGACAGGCGATCAGGCCGACGCCGCCGGCCGCCGCATGAAAGAGAATCGTCTCATTGCCCGTCAGGCGATAGGTCTGGCGAAACAGATACTGGACCGTCAGGCCCTTGAGCATCAGCGCCGCCGCCTGCTCAAAGCCGACCGCATCCGGGATCGCCACCACGCGATCGGCCGGCACGTTGCGCAACTCGGCATAGGCGCCGATCGGACTCTGCCCATAGGCAACCCGGTCGCCCACACGCAGGTGACCGACCTGGGCGCCGACCGCCTCGACCACCCCCGAAGCCTCGAAACCCAGACCATGCGGCAGGGGATTGGCATACAAGCCCGTGCGACAATAGATATCGATGAAATTCAGGCCGATGGCCTTTTGCCGGATCCTGACCTCATGGTCTGCCGGCGCCGGCACCGCCTCCGTCACGACCCGCATGACCTCCGGACCGCCATGCGCCTCGATCCGGATTTTTCTGCTTTGTTCCATAGTGGCCTCCTTGATGCGCGATAACGTGCCGATCCACTGTTCTCAAAAGACTGTATTCATAGACTATCATGAACGCTCGCCAGGCCCAGATCTCCATCCACACCGCCGCCATCCTGTTCGGCCTGACGGGCATCTTCGGTGAACTCATCCAGGCGAGCGCCATCCTCATCACCGCCGGACGCGCCCTGTTCGCAACCGTGGCGCTCGCCCTGTTCATCCGCCACCAGGGCCATAAATTCACCCGCCCGTCGCGCACGCTGGCCGGCGTCCTGGCCGCGGCGGGTCTTTTGCTGGCGGTGCACTGGATCACGTTCTTCATCGGCGTCAAAGTCGGCGGGATCGCCATCGCCACCCTGGGCTTCGCCAGTTTCCCGGCCTTCATCGCCCTCCTCGAAGGGTTCCTGTTCAAGGAACGCACCAGTGCCGGCGAATGGCTGGTCGTCGCCCTCGTGACCATTGGCCTGGTGCTGGTAACCCCCTCCTTCGACTTCCGCGACCAGGCGACCCTGGGCCTGGCCTGGGCGGTCCTGTCGGGCCTGGCGTTCGCCCTGTTTACCTTGGCCAATCGCAAAGCCGCCGGCAGCCTGCCGGCGCGCGAGGTCGCCTGCTGGGAAAATCTGGCCGTCACCCTGCTGACGCTACCCTGGTGCCTCACGGCCTTCGCCGGGCTGCGCGCCCTGGACTGGCTGTGGCTGTTCATCCTGGGCGTGTTCTGCACGGCGCTGTCGCACGCCCTGCTGGTTTCGAGCCTCTCGCGGCTCAAGGCGCGCACCGCCGGGCTGGTGATCGCGCTCGAACCGATCTATGCGATCCTGTTTGCCGCCCTGCTGTTCGCCCAATACCCGTCCGCCCGGGCGCTGCTGGGCGGGGCCATCATGATCGGCGCCATCGTCTGGTCGGGCACCCGGAACCGCGATGGGGATGCGGCCTCAGGTTGAAACCCGCTTTTTCCACCCCTCCACCCTACCCTGCCGCAAGCCAGGCTCAGAGGGTAAAATCAGGCCTTCACTCAATGAACCGTTTGAAAAACTGACGTTAATTATGGCCGGACACAGCAAGTGGGCAAATATTCAGCACCGCAAAGGGCGCCAGGACGCCAAGCGCGGCAAACTCTGGACCAAGATCATCCGTGAGGTCACCGTCGCCGCGCGCGCGGGCGGCGCCGACCCGGACGCCAACCCCCGCCTGCGCATGGCATGGGACAAAGCCACAGCGGCGAACATGCCCAAGGACAACATCCTGCGCGCCATCCAGCGCGGCGCGGGCGGCGCCGATGACGCCAACTACGAGGAAATCCGCTACGAAGGCTACGGCGCCGGCGGCGCGGCCCTGCTGATCGACTGCATGACCGACAATCGCCAACGCACCGTGTCCGAGGTCCGCCACACCCTGTCCAAGCACGGCGGCAACCTGGGCCAGGACGGTTGCGTCTCGTTCATGTTCAAGCATTGCGGACAGTTCCTGTTCGCACCCGGCACCTCCGAGGAACAAGTCATGGACACCGCCCTCGAGGCTGGCGCCGAGGATGTGCAGACCGACGAGGAAGGCGTCATCGAGGTCATCTGCGAACCCGGCGCATACGCCGCGGTCAAGGCAGCCTTCGAGGCGGCTGGCCTCGCTCCCGAACTCCAGGGCGTCATCATGAAAGCCCTCAGCGAAACCGAACTCTCGCCCGAGGACTCCGAACGCATGAGCAAACTCATCGACACTCTCGAGGGCCTGGACGACGTCCAGGAGGTCTTCACCACCGCCATCCTGGACGAAGACGAATGAAGCTGCTGGTCATCGGCGCGGGCGGCCGCGAACACGCCCTCGCCTGGCGCCTGGCGCAGGCGCCGCGCATCCAGACGGTCTATGTGGCGCCAGGCAACGGCGGCACCGGGAATACCCCGCAACTGCAGAATCTCGACATCCAGGACACCAAAGACCTGATCGATTTTGCGCGCCGCGAAAAAATCGCCTTCACCGTCGTGGGCCCCGAGGCGCCGCTGGCTGCCGGCATCGTCGATGCCTTCCGGGCGGCGGGTCTGCGCATCTTTGGCCCGACCCGCGAGGCGGCCCAGCTCGAAAGCTCCAAGGATTACGCCAAGTCCTTCATGCGGCGCCACGCCATCCCCACCGCGGCCTACGAGACCTTCACCGACCCCGCCGCCGCCAAAGCCTATATCCTCGAACGCGGCGCGCCCATCGTCATCAAGGCCGACGGCCTGGCGGCGGGCAAGGGCGTCGTCGTCGCCACCACGCTGGATGAGGCGACCACGGCCGTGGATCACATGCTCGGCGACGGCAGCCTGGGCGCGGCCGGCGCGCGCGTGGTCATCGAGGATTTTCTCGAGGGCGAGGAGGCCAGTTTCATCGTCATGTGCGACGGCCACCATGTCCTCGCCCTGGCCACCAGCCAGGACCACAAGCGCCTGCGCGACGCCGACCAGGGGCCGAACACCGGCGGCATGGGCGCCTATTCGCCCGCCCCCATCGTCACGCCCACGCTGCACAACCGCATCATGCGCGAAATCATCCTGCCGACGACGCAGGGCATGGCGCGCGATGGCATTCCCTATACCGGCTTCCTGTATGCCGGCCTGATGATCGGTCCCGGCGCCGACGCCTCGCGCAGCCTCGAGGTCCTGGAATTCAACTGCCGCCTCGGCGACCCCGAAACGCAGCCGATCATGATGCGCATCAAGAGCGATCTTGCAGCCGTCTTTGAATGTGCCTTGTCGGGCACCCTCGACCAGGCTGAAATCGACTGGGACCGCCGCACGGCGCTGGGCGTGGTGCTCGCCGCCGAGGGCTACCCTGAATCCCCGCGCAAGGGCGATCCCATCACCAGCCTCGCGCCCGACACCGATGTCTGCATGACGTTCCACGCCGGCACCGCCCAGCAGGGCGAGACCCTCGTCACCAGCGGCGGACGCGTGCTGTGCGTGACCGTGCTCGCGGATTCGATCCGGCGCGCCCAGGAGGCTGCCTACGACGCCGTGGCGCAAACCATATTCCAGGGCCGCCAGTTCCGCCGGGACATCGGCTGGCGCGCCCTGCCGGCCGCCAAGCCCTGAATCCTTGTGATGACCGCCGCGCGCATCGGTCTCCTGGGCGGCAGCTTCGATCCCGTCCACCGCGCCCATATCGCGCTGGCGCGCGCCGCCCTCGAAGCGCTGGCGCTGGACCGCGTGGAATTGCTCCCCGCCCACCGGCCCTGGCAACGGCTCGCCCTGGGCGCCAGCCCGGCACACCGCCAGCGAATGCTCGAGATCGCCTGCCAGGGCGATCCGCGCCTCTCGGTGAATCCGATCGAACTGCAACGCCCAGGGGCGACCTACACCATCGACACCCTGGAGGACTTGCCACCGGCACAGTACACCTGGATCCTGGGTGCCGATCAGCTGGCGAATTTCTGCACCTGGCACCGCTGGCGCGACATCATCGCGCGAGTCCGCCTGGCCGTCGCGCAGCGCCCCGGGTCGCAGGACACGCCGCCTGCCGAACTCGCCCGGGCCCTGGCCGCAGGCAGGGGCGAACTGCTGCGCATCCCTTTTCCGCCTCTGGCGATCAGCGCCACCGGCATCCGCCACGCCCTGCGCACCGGCGAGCCGGTCGATGATATGCTGGACCCGAACGTGCTCGAATACATCCGGACGCACCACCTCTATTCCGATCCGGCGGCCTCGCCGGACCCTGACCCCGCCCTATGAACATCCAGAAACAGCAACGCATCGTCATCGACGCCCTCGAAGACATCAAGGCCCAGGACATCAAGGTGTACAACACCACCGAGCTCACCAGCCTGTTCGACCGGGTGATCATCGCCAGCGGCACCTCCAATCGCCAGACACGCGCCATCGCAGGCCACGTCGCCGATCAGGCGCGACGCCACGGCATCGAGGTAATCGCCTGCGAGGGCGAGGAATCCGGCGAATGGGTGCTGATCGACCTGGGCGATATCGTGGTGCATTGCATGCAGCCAGCGATCCGCACATACTACAACCTTGAGGAAATCTGGGGCGCCAAGCCCGTCCGGGTCAAGCTCCTGCCCCAGGGGCCCGCCCAGGCAGCCTTCGAGGACTAGCATTGCGCCTGCTTGATTCATCGCTTCGGGCAAAACATGAAAATCCTGATATTGGCCGTCGGCGTGCGCATGCCAGCCTGGGTACAGGAGGCCTGGAAGGACTACGCCAAGCGCCTGCCGCACGACTGCGCGCTCGAGCTCATCGAGATCAAGCCAGAGCCCCGGACCTCCGGCAAGACGCCCGCCCAGTTGATGCTGGCCGAGGCCCAGCGTCTCGAGGCCGCCCTCCCCCCGCAGGCCTGGCGCGTCGTGCTCGACGAGCACGGCAAGGACCTCGACACGATGGGCCTGGCGCGACACCTCGAATCCTGGCGGGGCGCCGGCCGGGACGTGGCATTTCTGATCGGCGGACCCGATGGCCTCGACCCTGAACTGAAACGGCGCGGACACCAGACGATCCGGATGTCCGCACTGACCTTGCCGCACCCGATGGTCCGGATCCTGCTGGCCGAACAGATCTATCGCGCCTGGAGCATACTGGCCGGGCACCCCTACCACCGCAGCTGAACGGAGACTCGCCATGAACGCCCGACGCCGCACCAAGATCGTCGCCACGCTCGGCCCCGCAAGCTCATCCGCCCAACGCATCGAGGCCCTGATCCTGGCGGGAATGGATGTGGCCCGCCTGAACTTCTCCCACGGCACCGCCGCCGAACACCGCGAACGGGTCCGGCTGGTTCGCGAGATCGCCGGGCGCCTCGGACGGCACATCGCCATCATGGGCGATCTGCAAGGCCCAAAGATCCGCATTGCCCGCTTCACCGAAGGCACCGTCACCCTGCATGCGGGCGACCCGTTCACGCTCTCCACGAGCCACCCCGGCACGGCGGGGACCGCGCGCATCGTCGGCATCGACTATCCGCCGCTGGTGCGCGACTGCGCGCCGGGCGACGAGCTGCTGCTCGACGACGGCCGCCTGATCCTGCGGGTCGACCGGGTCGAGAACGACAGCGTACAGACCACCGTCACCGTCGGCGGGCCACTGTCCGACAACAAGGGCATCAACCGCCGCGGCGGCGGCATCTCGGCGCCCAGCCTGACGCCCAAGGATCATGAGGACATCCGTCTGGCGGCCGAACTCGAACTGGACTACGTGGCGGTTTCCTTTCCCCGCACCGGCGCGGATATCGATCAGGCGCGCACCCTGGTCCGGGCCGCCGGCAGCCCGGCCTGGATCATCGCCAAGATCGAGCGGGCCGAAGCCGTCGCCGACGACGCGGCCCTCGACAGTCTGATCCGCGCCAGCGACGGGGTAATGGTCGCCCGCGGCGATCTCGGCGTGGAAATCGGCGATGCGCGCCTGGCCGGAATCCAGAAACGCATCATCCAACATGCGCGGGCCTTGAATAAATTCGTGATCACGGCCACCCAGATGATGGAATCCATGATCACCAGTCCGCTGCCCACGCGCGCCGAGGTCTCGGATGTGGCCAATGCCGTGCTGGACTATACCGATGCGGTCATGCTCTCGGCCGAGAGCGCCTCGGGCCAGTACCCGGTCGAGGCCGTCGCAGCCATGGCCAGGGTCTGCCTGGGCGCCGAACAAGAGCCCATCAGCACGCGTTCGCATCACCGGCTGGGCGAAACCTTCAGCCGCTGCGACGAAACCATCGCACTCGCCGCCATGTATGCGGCCAACCATTTCCCCGGCATCAAGGCGATCATCAGCCTCACCGAAAGCGGCCATACCCCGCTCATCATGTCGCGCATCCGCTCGGGCGTGCCCATCCACTGCTACACCCCCCATGTCGCCACGCAACGGCGCGCCGCCCTGTTTCGCGGCGTCTACCCCGAAGCCTTCGATACTGCGACGCTCCCGCAGGCAGAGGTCAGCGAAGCGGCCATCGACATCCTGCGCTCCCGCGGCCTGCTCCAGACCGGCGACTGGATCATCCTCACCAAAGGGGATTTCTACAGCAACAGCGGCGGGACCAACGGCCTCAAGATCCTGCGCGTGCAATAATTCATGGATATCTTTTATAGATCCATTCCATGACCTCTCCGCCACTCTATCTCGCCTCGGCCAGCCCGCGGCGCCAGGAAATCCTCGATCAACTGGGAATCGCCCACCGGGTCTTGCGCGTCCCGGCGCCCGAGGGCGAGGACGAGCCGCAATGGCCCGGCGAGGCGGCGGCGGACTACGTGCGCCGCACGGCCCGCGAAAAGGCCGAACGCGCCGTGCGGTGGCTGGCGGGCCCGCAGCGCCCAGAGGATTTCCTGCCGCCCGGCGAGGCGCTCATCCTCGCCGCCGACACGACCGTCATTCTCGACGGTCAGGTCCTGGGCAAGCCCCGCGACCTGGCCGATGCCGAATCGATGCTGGCGCGCCTTTCGGGCCGCAGCCACCAGGTCCATACCGCCATCGCCCTGGCCGTCCACGGCCGCATCCTGGAGGACCTGAGCGTGAACGAGGTCCAGTTCAAGCCACTCTCGCGCCACGAAATCCAGGCCTATTGCGCCACCGGGGAGCCCCTCGGCAAGGCGGGCGCCTACGCGATCCAGGGACGCGCGGGCATGTTCGTGCGCCACTTATCCGGCAGCCATACCGGCGTCATGGGGCTGCCGGCATACGAAACCGCGCGGCTCCTCGAACAGGCAAGGGATTAGCTTTTGGCGCGCGCCCGGCCGCGCAGGCGGCCGCGCAGCCATTCGTGCCCGCTGACCAGCAGGATGCCCGCCATCACCAGGGCCGCGCCGATCACGAATCCGGGATCCAGCGGCTCATCCAGCAGCCAGACGCCGAACCCCACGCCAAACAGCGGCGTCATGAACGACAGCACCCCCAGGCGCGAGGCCAGATAGGTCCGCAGCAGCCAGAACCACACCAGCAGGCTGCCGAAAGCCATCAGCAGGGTCTGGTAGAACATGCTGGCATACACCAGCGGCGTGGGATGAATTCTGGTCTGGCCGGAAACGACGGCCATTCCCACCAGAATCACCGCGGCGCCGAGCAACTGATAGAGCAAGGTGTGCGTGGTTGGCGTGTACGCCAGCCGGGAGCAGCGCAGCACCACGGTGGTGGCCCCCCAGACGCCGCCCGCCAGCAAGCCCAGCAGATCGCCGATCAACATGTCCGTGGAAAATTCCCTCCCCGAGGATCCCCGATCATGGAAAGCGATCACGATGCCCAGGAACGCCACCAGGATGCCCCCCCATTGGATGGGGGACAGGCGCTCGGCGGGTAGCCGCCACTGCAGGCCCAGCGCGGCAAAGATCGGCGCGGTATAGAGGAACACGGACATGTGCGAAGCGGTCGTGAAGCGCAGACCCTCGCCCACCAGCAGATACTCGACCCCGAACAACACCCCCACCAGGATGCCGGGCCGCCAGCTTCCGCCTGCCCAATCGATGCGTTCGCGACGCCAGCGGATCAGCAGAATCACCAGCACTACCGCCACGCAAGAGCGCAGGCCGATCTGCAGAATGGGCGCGATGTCGTCGGCCACCGCCTTGACGGCGACCTGCTGCAAGCCCCAGATCAGGCAAAGGACGACCATCAGTCCGCTCGCGCGGGCATCGATGGGCAGCGGTGCGCCCGCCTGGACGCTCATGCAGCGGGCATTCCGGAGACGTTGCAAATCACGGCGCGATGTCCTCTCTGGTCAGGCCATGCATCCGGACATGAATACACGAACCAACCAAACAGGACACTAGCGTCGAACACTACATTAGCGTATGGCATCCACGGCCCGCGCCAGCGTATCGACGGTGCGCTCGATGTTGTGGAGCTTGTCCAGGCCGAACAGTCCGATCCGGAAGGTCTTGAAACCTTGCGGCTCGTCGCACTGCAAAGGCACCCCTGCCGCCGCCTGGATGCCCGCCTGGGCGAACTTTGCGGTGGAGTGAATTCCATCGTCCCGGGTATAGCTCACCACCACGCCCGGCGCCTCGAAGCCCGGCGCAGCCACGCTCTTGAAACCCTTTTCGCGCAGCATGGCGCGCACCGCGTCGCCCAATTCCTGTTGTTCACGGCGCACCTTGTCGTAGCCGTAGGCCTCGGTTTCGGCCATCACATCGCGCAGGATTTTCAGGGAATCTGTAGGCATGGTCGAATGGTAGGCATGGCCGCCGTTCTCGTAGGTCTCCATGATCTGCAACCATTTGCGCAGATCGCAGGAAAAGCTGGTGCTGGCGGTCGATTCGATCCGTTCGCGCGCGAGCGTACTGAGCATCACCAGGCCGCAGCAGGCCGAGGACGTCCAGCCTTTTTGCGGCGCGCTGATCAGCACATCGGCGCCCGCCTCGCCCATATCCACCCAGATTGCACCCGAGGCGATACAGTCCAGCACGAACATGCCACCCACCGCATGAACGGCATCAGCGATCCGCCGCATATAGTCGGTGGGTAGCATGATGCCCGACGCCGTCTCGACATGGGCGGCAAAGACCAGGTCTGGCCGGCCCTCGCGGATCGCCGCCTCGACCTCCTCGATGGGCGGCGGCGCAAATGCCGCCTGTTCGCCCGGCTCGACAGGATGCGCCTTCAGGACAGTGGTCCGCGCCGGGATGTTGCCGGCCTCGAAGATCTGGCTCCAGCGGAAGGTGAACCAGCCATTGCGGATCACCAGACAATGCTTGCCGGTGGCGAACTGGCGGGCGACGGCCTCCATGCCGAACGTGCCGCTGCCGGGGACCACGATCGCCGATCGGGCGCCATAGACGGCCTTGAGCGTGCGTGAAATATCCTTCATCACCCCCTGAAAGGCGCGGGACATGTGATTGACGGCGCGATCGGTATAGACCACCGAATATTCGAGCAGTCCATCGGGATCGACATCGGGGAGCAGGCCTGGCATGGGATTCTTCCTGGGTAACGGGTTCCGGGCCATTGTAAATCAAGCTCGCAGGGGCGAAATTCCCGTGATGCCGCCCTGCGCCCCATGCGCCAGCTTTTCTTCCAGGAAATCCAGGAATGAATGCGGCGCTGGCGCCATCCCGCAGTGCGGGGGATAGACCGCATGCACGATGCCTGGCGCCAGGGACCAGCGAGGCAGCACGCGTTCGAGACGGCCATGCGCCAGATCCTCCTGGCACATGTAATCCGGCAGCATACCGATCCCCACGTTGCCGAGGATCGCAAAGCGCAAGGTGATCAGATCGTCCGCCACGCAGACCGGCCGGCAGGTCACGGTGTGAGACTCGCCCTCCGACCCGGAGAGCCGCAGGCGTATCCCGCGATCGATCCCCGACATGCCGACGATCGCCATCTGTGCCAGATCCGCCGGCTCGCCCGGACGCCCGCCACGATCCAGCAACGCCGGGCTGGCGACCAGCAGGCCATGACTGAGCCCAAATTGCCTGGCAACCTCGCTGCTGCTGTCACCCAGACTGCTGCGAACCCGCAGAGCGATATCGACCCCTTCCTCGATGAGGTTGACCACGCGGTTGCTGACCTGCATGTCCAGGCGGACCTCGGGATAGCGCGCCAGATATTCGGGCAGCAACGGCCCAATGACTGTCTGGGCCAGGGTGACGGGGCACACCACCCGCAGAATGCCGCGCGGCTCGGAACGGGCCCGGGCGAGTTCCGCCCAGGCCTGTTCCGCCTGATCCCGCAAGGCCAGACAATGGCGCAGGTACTGCTCGCCGGCGGCGGTCAGGGATAGTTTGCGCGTCGTGCGATGCAACAACTGCATCCCCAGCTCGGCTTCGAGCCGCGCAATCCGCCGCGACAGGCGCGATTTGGGCAGGCCCAGGGCGCGCGCGGCCGCCGCGAAGCCGCCTCGTTCGACCACTTCGGCGAAGTAGCGCATATCATTCAAATCCTGCATGGATCATTCGCCTCATAAATAGAACAATAAGTCTATTTTATTGATACTTATCAGATAAATGAAGTTAATGGATAATGCCTTGTCCTCTTGTTCATCATCATTTCCAGAAAGGCGTCCCCATGCAGATACTTCACATCGACTCCAGCATTTCCGGCCCTGGCTCCGTATCGCGCCAGCTCTCGCGCGAGGCCGTGGAACAATGGCTGAATGCCAATCCCGGCGCGCAGGTGCAATACCTGGATCTCGCGGCCGAGGCGCCCAATCCGCTGTCGCGCGACGCGCTGGGCTTTCGCCAGCCGCCAAAAGATTCGCATTCTGAAACCGAGGCGCATGAGAATGCAGTCTCCGAGGCCATGGTGCAGCAGTTGCTGGCCGCCGATGTGGTGGTCATTGGCGCCCCGCTCTATAACTTCACCATCCCATCCCAGCTGAAAGCCTGGCTGGACCGTGTGGCCCAGGTCGGCCGCACGTTCAAATATACGGAAAACGGGCCGGAGGGCCTGCTGGGCGATAAAACCGTGGTGCTCGCGCTCAGCCGCGGCGGCGTGTATTCGAACACCGAGAGGGGCCAGGCCATGGAGCACCAGGAAAGCTACCTCAAGACCATTTTCGGCTTCATGGGCGTCACGGACTTCCGGGTGGTGCGCGCCGAAGGCATGGACCTGGGGCCGGAAAGCCGTGAACAGGGCTTCGCGCAAGCCCGCCGGGAAATCCTGGCCCTGGCGGCCGTCTGAGCCGATCGCCCCGGCAGGCCTGACGGGCCTGCCATCGGCCAATGCGCGGCTCCTTTCAGTGCGAACAGGCCCCAGCCTTTTCAGGTCCCGGAAAAAACGGGCGGACGCTTTTCAAGGAACGCGCGGATTCCCTCGGCAAAATCAGCGTCGGCGGAGCACGCCGAGAAAGCATCCTGCTCCGCCATCAGTTGATCCGCAAGAGTCTGGCCGAGCGACTCATTGATCAATCGTTTCGTGCGCCCGAGCGCCCTGGTGGGGCCTTCAGCAAGACGGCGAGCCAGGGATCGGGTTGCGTCGACGAGCCCGGAACCCGGGACCACTTGATTGACGAGTCCCAATTCGAGTGCGCGCCGGGCATCGAATCTTTCACCCAGCAGGGCAATCTCCATGGCCCGCTTGGTGCCGACGATTCTCGGCAGCCCATAAGTGCCCCCGCCGTCAGGACTCGTGCCGATGTTTCGATAAGCCATCGTGAAATAGGCATCGTCGGCGGCAACCACCAGATCACAGCTGTTCATCAAGGAAAGGCCGAAACCGGCGACGGCGCCGCGCACGCTGGCGACCACCGGCTTGTCCATGCGGCGAATGCGGGTGATGGTGTCGTGGACCTCGGTGATGGTGCGCTCGAAATAGAGCCTTCGCGCCGCCTCCGTCTCGGCCAGGGCCTCGTGGAAAGCGCGGATGTCGCCACCCGCCATGAAATGATCGCCGGCCCCCTGGATCACGACGGCGCGCACCGTGCCGTCCCGCTCTACACGGCAGACAGCGTCCTGCAAGGCCATGCCAAGATCCCGATTCAGCGCATTCAGGGCCTTGGGGCGATTCAAAGTAATGGTTCCGATACCGGCGCCGGCATCGATGCTCAACAGGACTGGGGCGTCATTCATGGCATTCCTTTCACTCGGTGCGCACGCGCAAAATATGGATTGGTTGAACCGATCTCAGAGGTACTGCGCGCTCAGATCGCCGCACACACGGGCCGCTGCCTCCAGAGTCCGCCGGCAGGCTTGCTGGTATTCGCGTTTCAGCCTTTCGATCAGAGCAGCTGCCGGCTGCACCTGATCGATGGCGCCGATCCCTTGGCCGGCGCCCCAGATATCCTTCCAGGCCTTGGCAATGCTCTGCTCTGCGCCGAAATCCATCGCCTTCACATTCCCCTGGGGCAGATTGGCGGGATCGAGCCCGGCGGATCGGATCGAAGGGGCAAGGTAGTTGCCATGCACACCCGTGAAAAAGTTCGAGTAAATGATGTCGTCCGAACAGCCGTCCACGATGGCTTGCTTGTAGGCATCGCTGGCGCGAGCCTCATCCGTCGCAATGAAAGCCGAGCCGATATAGGCGAAATCCGCCCCCATGGCCTGCGCGGCCAGGATGGCGTCACCGGTGGCGATCGCGCCGGACAGGGCGAGCGGCCCATCGAACCACTGGCGAATTTCCTGGATCAGCGCAAACGGGCTCTTGGTGCCCGCATGGCCGCCCGCGCCCGCAGCCACCGCAATCAGGCCGTCGGCGCCTTTTTCGATGGCCTTGCGCGCAAAGGTATTGTTGATCACATCATGCAGAACCATGCCGCCATAGCCATGCACCGCATCGTTGACGTCCTCGCGCGCGCCCAGCGAGGTAATGACGACAGGCACCCGGTACTTTGCGATCAGCGCCATATCCTGCTCGAGCCGGGTATTGCTTTTGTGCACGATCTGGTTGATTGCATAGGGAGCCGCGGGACGCTCTGGATGCGCGCGGTCCCAGGCGGCGAGTTCCTCGGTGATCTCGGCCAGCCACTCGTCGAGCTGGACGGCCGGCCGCGCGTTCAACGCCGGCATGGACCCCACCACACCCGCCTTGCATTGCGCAATCACGAGTTTTGGATTGCTGACGATGAACATGGGCGAGGCGATGACAGGGAGCGCAAGATTCGCAAATGCTGATAGTGTCGACATGGGTGATGGCATGAAAAAGTCAGGGGAAAGGTCCAGGAATCCTAGACCATCGTCGGATCGGGTTCCAGGCCCATCAGCTCGCGCCCGAGGATCTGGCTGCACACATCATAATCGGTATAGGCGTGGGAGCTGGTCATGCGGCTGTCGCGAAACAGCCGCTGCAATTCATTGTCCTCGAACCAGGCGTTGGCGCCCGCGGCCTCGAACAGGCGGGTGACGGCGGCCACGCACATCTTGACCGCATACGCCTGATTGGTGCGCCAGTACGTGAGCGTCTCGCGGCTCGGGTAGCGCCGGGCCTCGCCGTGCGCGCGGTGGTCCTCCCAGGTTTTCTCGAGAAATGCGCGCGCGGCGGCCACCTGATGCGTGGACTCGGCCAGGCGCATCAGCGCCGGCGTGGCCGTCCCCACCTCGGCGCCCGTGTAAGCGCGCACGCGATGGCGGGTCTTTTCCTTGAAAACCTGCAGCATCCGTTCGGCCACACCCAGGCTGATGGCTGAAAAACCGCTGGCGAAATACGGCCGGTACGGGGTGTAGTAGATCTTGCTGTCCGGATACAGGCCAAAGCCCGCGGAGCGCCCCTCCATCATGTCCCTGGCCGCCTGGATGCGATGGTCGGGGATGAACGCCTTGTCGACCAGCAGGGTCTTGGAGCCGCTGGCGCGCATTCCGATGGCATGCCAATCATCCCGGATCGTATAGTCGCGGCGCGGCACGACGCCGAAACAATAAATCTTTTCACCGTCCGCGCCCTTGCGGTTGAAACCGAGAATCGCCCACTCGGCATGGTCGCAGCCACTGCTCCAGCCCATTTCCCCGCTGAACAGCACGCCGCCCTCGACCTCCTCGATGCGACCGAGCGGCGCGATGCTGCTGCTGGCCGTGGCATCGGGATTCGCGCCCCAGATCTCGTCCTGGGTCTGCCTGGAAAACATGGCAAGCTGATGACTGTGGGTACACAGCAGGCTGAACGCCCAGGTCGTGCCGGCGCATGCGCCAGCCAGCGCCACCACGCACTGGGCGAACTCGGGCAGCGACAGTTCGAGTCCACCATAGGCCTTGGGCTGAAAAGCACGATGCAAGCCCGTGCCCTTGAGCAAGGCAATGCTCTCGGCCGGCACCATGCGCGCACGCTCGGCCTGCGCAGCGCGCGCGGCGATCTCGGGCAGGATGGACTGGATACGCGCCAACATGGGAATCGTGCTTGTCATATGATCGTTTCCTTGCTGCAATACAAATCTTGAAACCGCCGCCCTGGAAAAATCGCCATGAGCGAACACTTTATCGTACACTGCGACGCCGCGCGGCACGCGGGCACGATCCTGGAAATCTTCAACGACGCGATCCTGCATTCGACCGCGCTGTACGACTACCAGCCCCGGACCCTGGCCAACATGGCGGCCTGGTTCGATGCCAAGCAAGCCGGCGGCTTTCCGGTCATCGGCATCGAGGACGGCGGCGGCGCCCTGCTGGCCTTCGGCAGCTACGGCACGTTCCGGGCATGGCCGGCCTATAAATACACCGTGGAGCACTCCGTATACGTGCACAAGGACCATCGCGGCCGAGGACTTGGCCGCATCGTCCTGCAGGCGCTGATGGCGCAGGCCCGGAAAGACGAGGTGCATGCGATGGTGGGCGGAATCGACGCGACGAACACCGGCAGCATCACGCTGCACGAACGGCTCGGATTCAAGCACGTGGGCACGCTGCCGCAGGTCGGCTTCAAGTTCGGCCGCTGGCTCGATCTGGCCTTTTACCAGTTGCTGCTGGATACGCCCGCGCAGCCGGTCGATGGCTGACGGTGATGGACACGACCATTCCCGGTCCCGATGGCCGGCCGCGCTGCCGCTGGTGCGCGGCCGCGCCCGAGTTCTTGCGCTACCACGATACCGAATGGGGGTTTCCGGTCGCGGATGACCGGCGCCTGTTCGAAAAGCTGTGCCTGGAGGGGTTCCAGGCCGGCCTGAGTTGGCGCACCATTCTGGCCAAACGGGAAAATTTCCGCGCGGCCTTCCACGACTTTGATTTCGAGCGGATCGCCGAATTCACCGAACGGGACGTCATGCGCCTGCTGGCCGATGCCGGCATCGTCCGCCATCGCGGCAAGATCGAGGCCGTGATCCACAATGCCCGATGCGCGCGGCGCATGGTCGAACGCGAAAATTCGCTGGCGGCGTTTTTCTGGCGCTACGAGCCCCCGGCAGCGGAATTGACCGCGCCGCAGTCGGCAAGCACCTCGGCGCATTCACGGGCGCTGGCGAAAGACCTCAAGAAGCTCGGCTGGAAATTCGTGGGGCCCACGACGGTCTACGCTTTCATGCAGGCGATGGGGCTGATCAACGACCATGCGACGGCCTGCGTGATCCGGGACGAGGCCGAGCAAGCGCGCCAGCGGTTCCGGCGCAGAACCCGAGACAGCCGTTGACATCGCAAGGCATGAATTGCAGCAATGTCTTGATCGTGCGGTGGATTGGGCGTCTAATCTCCGCATGAACAGCGGAGAAAATCTCTATATCTGGCAGTCCAGCGACTGGCCGTATTGGCGCTATGACCTGCCCACCCTGGCCCAGGCCCTGACCGAGGTCAGCCACGCCCAGGGCCTGCTGCTGGGCCGCTTGGCCGATGTCGGGCTGGCGCTGCGTGACCAGGCCAGCCTGTCGGCACTCACCGATGACGTGGTCAAGACCAGCGAGATCGAGGGCGAGCTGCTGGACGCGGCCTCGGTTCGTTCGTCCATCGCTCGCCGGCTGGGCTTGGACATCGGTGCCCTGGCGCCAGTGGACCGCCATGTCGAAGGAGTAGTCGAGATGGTGCTCGACGCGACCTCGCACAGTGACGAGCCCTTGACCGCAGAACGCCTGTTTGGCTGGCACGCGGCATTGTTCCCAACAGGCTATTCAGGCCTCTCCAGAATCACCGTGGGCCAATGGCGCGACGACACGGCCGGTCCGATGCAGGTCGTATCCGGTGCGGTAAACCGCCGCAAGGTCCACTTCCAGGCGCCCCCTGCGGGATCGCTGCCCGCTGAGACCGCGCGGTTCCTGGCATGGGCCAACCAAGGCACCGACGAACCCGCTCTCATCAAGGCCGGGCTGGCTCATCTGTGGTTCGTCACCTTGCACCCTTTCGACGACGGCAATGGCCGCATCGCGCGAGCCATAGGAGATCTGTTCCTCGCCCGCGCCGACGGCGCCGGGCCGCGCTTCTATAGTCTATCGGCGCAGATTCAGCGCGAGCGCAAGGATTACTACGACATCCTCGAACGCACACAGAAAGGCACACTGAACGTCACCGACTGGCTGGCCTGGTTTCTCGGCGCGCTGGGCCGGTCCGTCGCCAGCGCGCAGACCTCGCTCGATGACGCGTTGAGCAAGGCAAAGTTCTGGCAGCGCTGGGCCGGCACACCAATGAACGGGCGCCAGGTGAAGCTGCTCAACCGCCTGCTCGATGGCTTCGACGGCAAACTCACCAGCAGCAAATGGGCAGCCATCTGCAAGTGCTCGCCGGATACGGCGCTGCGCGACATCAACCAGTTGCTGGCGCTGGGCGTACTGCGCAGATCGCCAGGCGGCGGGCGCAGCACAGGTTACGAACTGGCCGCGCCGAACGACGCGCATGGAACCGCAGCGCATTGAACCCGCACCAGAGGGGGCGCGGCGCATTGAACCCGCACCAGAGGGGGCGCGGCGCACTGCCAGACCTCATGCCACCCCGGCAGCCTGCTCGCCCTGCATCGCCCGCAGCCAGCGCGCATGCGCCTCGCGCTCATTGATCAGCAACTGCACGCGGCGCAGCGCCGTCGCGGCAGCCCACGCCCAGGCCGCCGTACAGCACAGCAGCATGGCGGCGAGCATGACCGGCTCCATGCTGGCGCCGCTGGATTTGATCGTCGCGCCCTGATGCAGGGTATTCCACCAGCGCACCGAAAAATAAATCACCGGCAGGTTGAGCGCGCCCAGCAGCGCCAGCACAGCGCAGGCGCGGTCGGCGCGCTGCGGGTCATCGATGGCGTTCTGCAAGGCCATATAGCCCAGAAACAGCAGCAACAACAGCAGCGAGGACGTCAGCCGCGCATCCCATTCCCACCAGGAACCCCACATCGGTTGCCCCCACAGCGCGCCCGTGACCAGCGACAGCACAGCGAACACCGCCCCCGTAGGCGCCAGCGCATGCGCCAGCAGAAACGACAGGCGCGTGCGCCAGACCAGCCCGATGAAACTCCAGAACGCCATGAGCGCATAGAAGAACATGGCCACCCACGACGCCGGCACGTGCAAATAGATGATGCGGTAGGTTTCGCCCTGCACGGCATCGGCGGGCGCCACGCCGAAACCCAGGAACAGCCCGGCGGCGCCCGTCAGCAAGGCCAGGATGCGCAAGGGCCGCACGAGCGCGCGCGCCAGCGGCAGAAAACGCGCCGGCGTGGCAAACCAGAAAACAAACCGGGAAAGATTCATGGCGTCATCCCTCGATACCGATACGCGCGGCGCTGGCCGCAAGCCAGGGGCAGGTTGCAAGCATCGCACAGGCCATGCCGGCCAGCAAGGCCAGATGCGCGCCGGCGGACTCGCCCAATTGCGCGGCGCGCACGGCCATGCTGCCGAACACCAGCACAGGCGCGGCCAGCGGCAGCACCAGGCCGATCACCAACATGCCGCCCTGACGCAAACCGGCCGCCAATGCCGCGACAACGCCGGTCAGCAGCACAAGCACGCCGACGCCCGGCAGCAAGGCCAGCAACAGCACGCCCAGGGCCGCGCCGCTCAGGCCATATTGCAGGGCCGCCAGCGGCGCCAGCAGCAGCACGGGCAGCACCGTCATCACCCATTGGGCTGCCAGCCGCGCCGTCACCAGCAGCACCAGCGGCACGCCGCACAACACCCATTGGTCCAGCCAGCCGCTGCGCAAATCGTCATGAAAGCAGCGCCAGCTCGCCACCAGCACGCACAGCAGCGCCGCCACCCACAATACGCCTGGCGCCAGCAGCGCCAGGGTCGCAGGCGTGGGCGCGACACTGAGCGCAGGCAGGCTGGCCACGGTGGCGAAGAACAGCGCCTGCACCAGGAAATCCACGGGCCGCGACAGCACCAACGCCCATTCGCGCCGCAGCACGGCGCGCACCGCGCGGTTCCAGGACACCTCGCTCATGGCGCGCCTCCCGCAACGGGCGGATGCACAAGATCGAGCACGCGGTGCGCCGGGAAATCCGCCGGCAACGCCTGGTGCGAGGTCAGCACCAGCGCGCCGCCGTCGCGCAGGTGCGCATGCACAAGCGCCGTGAGCCAGGCGCAGCCCTGGGTATCGAGCGCGTCGAAAGGCTCGTCAAGCAGCAGCAGCGCAGGTTTCGTCAACCGCAGCCGCGCCAGCGCGAGCTTGCGCCGCTGCCCGGCGGACAAATGCCGCACCGCGCGATCCGGCACGCCCAGACCGGCCAGCAATTCAGGGATCGTCGCGATCGTCTCGGCGCCGCACCCGTGCAGTTGCGCAAACAGTTCGAGATTGAGCCGGGCATGCAGATCCTCGGCCCAGCCATCCTGATGTCCGAGGAACGCACAGGCGCCCTCCCCGCGCTCGACCCGCCCCGCCAGCGGCGGACGCAGACCCGCCAGCGTGCGCAGCAAAGTGGTCTTGCCGCAGCCATTGGGGCCGCGCAGGTGCATAGCCTCACCCGCGGCCACGGAAAAATCCAGCGGCCCCCAGAGCCGCAGCCCATTGCGCTCGCCGACCAGGCGCGTGACGCTGAACACGGCGGGCGGTACGGCGGAACTCTGGGCGGCGGATGGCATGGACGCGAAACTCGTGGCTGGGCAATGAATCAGTCGCGGGCCTCGCGTCTCAGGGTTTCCCGGAGACATCATCGAGCAACATCCAGCTCTCGAGCGCCGCGTCTACGTCCTGGCGCTCCTGGGTGCCTGGCGGATGGCGTTCGTGCAGTCTGGCCACCAGCGCATCGGCGTCGGCCAGGTCGCCGCGGCTATAGGCCGACAGCGCGCGCAGCAGCAATACATTGGTTTCCTCGGGCGCCAGCGCCGAGGCGTGCCCGATCAGTTCGTTAGTGCGAGCATCGAACGTGCCGTTGATCATCAGGCGGATTTCGATCCAGCCGAGCAGCGCGCCGAGGTCCTGCAGCACATGCGGCTGCGCGCGCTCATACGCAGACTGCGCGGCGGCATAGCGGCCCATCACGGTGTATGAGCGCGCCAGCATGATCCAGCCCTCGTAGTCATCGGGCTGCTCCTTGAGGCGGTTCGCCAGTCTTTCGACGCTCGCGGACATCTCGTGCATCTCGTTCATGCCGCCCATGTCCGGCGCAGGGTCCAGGGCCCGCGGCTCGCCGCGCAAGGCATACAGCCCCGCCACCGCCAGCGGCACGATCAGCGCCAGCAGCAGCGATTGCCCGCGAAACTTGTCATTCTTGCCACGCCCGCCCGCCCAATACAGGGTCACGCCGAAGGCCGCCATGAGTACCAGCGT
This sequence comes from Castellaniella defragrans, assembly GCA_040394755.1. Taxonomy (GTDB): domain Bacteria; phylum Pseudomonadota; class Gammaproteobacteria; order Burkholderiales; family Burkholderiaceae_B; genus Castellaniella; species Castellaniella defragrans_A. The sequence goes on from JBEBRQ010000002.1 coordinate 118,728, forward strand.
CACCGCCGCAAAAACCCATATCACAGTACTGCCGTTCATTGCCCGGACTCCTCGCCCTCGTCAAATTCATCCGCACGGGCGCCGCTGGCGCGGCCCGCATGCATGGTGCGCCAAAGCGCGAAAAAACCACCGGCAACGAGCAGCAGCGGCCCCAGCCACAATAACAGAGTGCTGGCCTCGAAAGGCGGGCGGTAGATCACGAAATGGCCGTAGCGATCGACCAGGAACTGCTTGATCTGCTCATCGCTGTCCCCGCCGGCCATGCGGTCGCGGATTTCATTCTTGAGATCGACGGCCAGCGGCGCGTTGGAATCGGCCAGCGATTCATTCTGGCATACGAGGCACCGCAGCTGGCTGGTCAAGTCATGAAAACGCTCGGGGTCCACCGCCTGATCGGCCCAGGCCGGCGGCGCCAGCAAGGCGGCGGCCAGAAGCCACGCGGCACACCTCATGACAACCCTCCAGGCCGGACCGCGTCCTCCGGGACCAGCCAGGAAACCCGGGGAACCCCCTGGGCGTCAGCCCCCAGGCGCGGCAGGATTTCTTTCCTGACCAGTTCATGCGTCACCGCGCCCACGTGTTTCCAGACGATGATGCCTTGCGCATCGATGATGTAGGTTTCCGGCGCGCCGTACACCCCCAGTTCGATGCCCATGCGCCCTTTCGCATCAACGAGATTCATGGAAAAAGGATTGCCGTAGCGGCGCAGCCAGGCGGTGGAATCGCGCATATCGTCTTTGTAGCTCAAGCCGATCAACTGGTCGGCGCGGCCCTGGTCGCGCAGGGTCCGGGCCAGAGCCATCATGACCGGTTGCTCGTCGATACAGACCGCGCACCACGAGGCCCAGACATTGATCAGCCGAGCCTTGCCGCGCAATTGCTCAGGGCCGACCAGATCGCCATCGACGGCGTCCAGGCGCGGCAGGGCCATCTCGGGCCAGGGCTTGCCGATCAGCACGGAAGGCAGCTCGCGCGGATCGCGCATCATGCCCATGACCAGAAGCCACAACAAGCCCAGCGCGACCAGGAGCGACAGGGTCAAGGCCCAGCGGCGACGCAAGGTGATCAACAGACTCATACCCACTCTACCTCATGTTCACGCGAGCGAGCGCGCATGCGGGGAAATACGGCCCGCGCCGGCAACCGGCGCATTTTCCGGGGATTTTCGCACAGACGGCCGGCGCAGGCGGCGCGCCATGGACGCGATCAGCGCACCCGCGGCCATGAACAGCGCACCCAGCCAGACCCAGCGCATGAAGGGCTTGTACTGCACGCGCACGCTCCAGCCATTGTCGGCGGTCTCCAGAGGTGTGCCGAGGGCCACATAGACATCGCGCAGCAGCCCCCAGTCGATCGCGCTCTCGGTCATGGGCATGCCCGAGTTGATGTAGTTGCGCTTTTCGCTCACGAGCAGGCGCGGCGCCTGATCGCCGCAACGCAGGGTGAAGTGGCCGGCTTGCCCGTGATAGTTGGGCCCTTCGGTCTCGGCCAGGCTGTCGAAGGCAACGACACAGGCGCCCAAGGGACGCGTCTGGCCGGGCGCGATGCTGACGTCGTGCTCCACGCCATAGCCATTGACCATGGCTACGCCGACCACGAAAACCGCCACACCCAGATGCGCCACCACCATGCCCGTGCCGGATGCGCCCAGGCCGCCGCCGCGCAAGCGCTGCGCGGCCCAGTGCAAGGTGCTCACCGCCACGCCCAGCGCGCCCAGCAACGCAATCACCACAAGCCCGTGAACCACCCCGTAGACATGGGACAGCCACAACGGCAAGACCAGCGCGCCGATCAGCAATACCACCAGCGTGGGCGCCAGCCGGCGCAGCAGCGCACGGCCCTGATCGCTGCCCCAGCGCAGCCAGATCGACACCATCAGCAGCGCCAGCGCGGGCAGCAGCACGGGCGCCATGACCGTATCGAAATACGGCGGCCCGACCGAGATCTTGCCCAATTGCAGCGCATCCATGATGAGCGGATACAGCGTCCCCAACAGCACACAGCCGCAGGCCGCCACGAGCAGCAGATTGTTGAACGCCAGCGCGGTATCGCGCGACAGTGGCGCGGGCGCCCTGGAAACGCGCGCGGGCTGCAGCCGCTCGCCGTAACGGGCCACGAGCGCGAGACTGCCCAGCAGCGCGAATGCGATCAGCGCCAGCATCACGACGCCGCGGCTCGGGTCGGAGGCGAAAGCATGCACCGAGATCAGCACGCCCGAACGGACGAGAAAGGTGCCCAGCAGGGACAGCAGGAAGGCGCCGATGGACAAGGCCGCGGTCCAGTACACGAAACGGCCATGCTGGTCGCGCGCGATCTGCACGTGCAGCAGCGCCGCCAGCACCAGCCACGGCATGAACGAGGCGTTTTCCACCGGGTCCCAGAACCACCAGCCGCCCCAGCCCAGCTCGTAATAGGCCCACCACGACCCGAGCGCGATGCCCAGCGTCAGAAACACCAGGGCCACCGCCGTATAGGGCCGCACCCAGCGCACCCAGTCGGCGGGCGCGCCGCGCCAGAGCGCGGCCAGGGTCATGGCAAACGGCACGGCGGTGCCGACATAACCCAGATACAGCAGCGGCGGATGCAGGGCCATGCCGGGGTCTTGCAGCAGGGGGTTCAGGCTCTGCCCTTCCGGGACCGCGGGCAGCAGCCGCATGAATGGATTGGAGGTGAACAAGATGAATGCGCCGACGCAGACGCTGACCAGGCCCAGCACACCCAGGACACGCGCCGCATAATCGACGTCATGGCGGCGCAAGCCGCGCAATGCCGCCAGGCTCCACAGCGAGAGCGCGGCCATCCACAGCAGCATCGACCCTTCGTGCCCGCCCCAGACCGCCGCCACGCGGTAGATCAGCGGCAGCGTGGTGTGACTGTTCTGCGCGACATAGAGGATGGAAAAATCGAAATTCACGAACGCCACGGCAAGCAGCACGATCGCGCCCAGGATGCCGGCGATCTGCCATGCCGCGGCCAGCGTCGCGAGCCGGGGCCGCGCCATCGGCGCGAGGCCGCCCCAGGCCTGCACGGCGGACGCGACCAGGGCAAGAATCAGCAGTAACTGCCCGAGCTCGCCGATCATCCCGCGCCTCCCGGCACAGGATGGCTGTGCCCGGAGGGCTGGGTCATGTTGGGCGGCGCGTAGTTTTCATCGTGTTTGGCCAGCACCTCGGTGGCCACGAGCGTGCCCGAATCGTCGAGCCGGCCCTGCACGATCGCGCCCTTGCCCTCGGCGAACAGATCAGGCAGCACGCCCCGGTGATAAACCACCGGCAATGTACTTTCGCCATCGACGAGCACGAAGCGCACCGCCTGGGCGCCGTCGCCGCCGCGCTGCAAGGACCCCACCTGCACCATGCCGCCGACCCGCAGCGTTTCCCTGGCGCGCGCGCTGCCCGCCGCCAGCTCGCTGGGCGTGACATAGAACATGAGATTGCTGCGGAAAGCCTGCTTGACGAACAATCCCGCCGCCACCAGCAGCGCCCCCGCGACCAGCAGCAGCAGCAGGCGCTTGCGGCGCGTAGTGAGTACGGCGGCGCTCATACGGATTCCCCTGAGGCGCCAGCCCGCGCGCGCCGCGCGCGGCGCATCAACATCCATTGCTCGCCCGCCAGGGCGACGATCACCACCGCGACACTGCTCCAGACATAGACACCGTGACGGCCCATCCGCAGAAACGATGCCCAGTCACCCCACCACACCTCGAAAAACTCAGACATTACCCGCTATTCTCCCGGCGCGCGCGCCGAAAATCATGATGATCCTTATTCTTCCTCGTTCGGATCCCGGTATTCTGGCGGCAGACGGTGGGCAATCCCCTTGTGGCAGTCTATGCAGGTTTCCCCCTCGGCCTGGGCCTTCATATGCCGATTATAGTTGCTCAGTTTCTGGGCGTCCTTGCTCATGGCATCGAAATTGTGGCAGTTGCGGCATTCCTGCGAATTATTCGCCTCCATGCGCGCCCATTCGCTGGTGGCCATTGCCATGCGATGCGCCTGGAATTTTTCGGGCGTATCGATGGTGCCGATCAGTTTCCCCCAGACCTCCTTGCTCGCCTTGATCTTGCGGACGATCGTCGGTCCCAGCTCGTGAGGCACGTGACAGTCGGGGCAAGTCGCGCGGACACCGGAGCGGTTCGAATAGTGGATGGTTTTCTTGTACTCCTGATAGACGTTGTCGCGCATCTCGTGGCAACCGATGCAGAACTCGAGCTTGTTGGTCATCCCCAGGGTGGTCTGGAAACCACCCAGGAAAACGGCGCCGCCCAGGAACCCGATGACCAGCAAAGACAAGACTGACCATTTGGCCGACGGGCGCCGTGATGCGCGCCAGATCCTGCGCAGAAAACCGGGGGACTTTTCTTGATTCATAGTGGCTTTTTGAGTCCAGGCAAGTGTTATTGGAACCGGTAGATGTAACGCACGCCGACGAAGACGGCCTTCTGGACCGGATCGGTGGTGATGTAGGTACCATCAGCCATGCGGAAAGGCGTGCCGTCGCTGTACTGCCAGGTCCAGTCATCTGTCTTCCAATAATCGTAGATCGCGTCCAGGCGCAGGTCGGAAGACTTGTTGAGCGCATACTGGGCAAACCACGACAGGCGCAGATGCCTGTTGGTGATGTCGGATAGATCCGTCGTACCGCCAGTAACAGGGGTAAGGGCCAATATGTCGTATTTGCTGACGCTTTGCGTCCATTCCATATCGGCACCGGTGCGCAAGCGGGGTGTGGCATCCCATCGAATGCCCAGGCCGAAGGAATTGGCGCCATCCTTCAAATCATATTGGTAGTTTTGTACAGTCGTGTTACCCCCAGTCTGCCGGGCCTCGCTCTGATCATAGCTATACCAGGCATTGAGACTGAGCTTATTGCTGATCGCCCAAGAGCCATCGAGGCTGTAGAGCCTGGTCTTGCCCCTTTCGAGACCATAGGTATTGTCACCGCTATACCGATCCCTGCCGTCCTCGACGACAAATTGCACGGAAACTGCATCGATCGGTGCCCAATCAGCGAGCAAGCGGAGCTTGTCGCGTTTACGGTCGGCAATGCTCATGGGATTGATCATGCCCGCCATCACATTTTTATAGCTATCCATAAAGGCCGAACCATCCCGTTCGGCATGCACCCAGGACACACTACCGTTGATGGTTTCCGACATGGATCGGCGCAGTTCAAGACGAGAGGTGGTTTCGTCGAGATCACGGCGGAAAGCCACAGCACGGGTCTTATCAGTTCCGGTGACCATGATCGGCTGATCGCGTCTTTGCCGTTTTTCCTCGACGCTGCCCACCAGGCTGTAACCACTGCCGAAGCGGTAGGTACCCTCGACTTTGCCACTGAGCGTCCTGACGGACGAACCGACATATGGCGTACCGTTACTAATGTAATTGACGACAGTCGTTTTATCATCCCGATCGTGATAGCGCAAATTCCCATTCAAGGTGAATTGCTTGGTGATCCGCGAATTCAGGCCCAACTGCAACAGAGTGGTATCCACCCTGGTATCCAGGCGGTTGTATCCACCATTTGCCTGACCAAAGCCCACGACCGGAATACCGTTATCCTGTGTGGCGCGAGCGTACTCCGCCTTGAAGGTCCCGCGCGTGTTATTGGTGAAGTTATAGCCGCCATTGAGGAACACCTGATGCGCCTCGTTGTCGAGCGGTAGAGACGCGTAGGCAGTGGTGATGGCGGTGGCACTGGAGCGATACGTATTAGCAACCAGACCATTGGTGACATTGTTCTGGTACCAGCTGGCGTTATAACCGCCGCGAATCTGGAATTTTTCGGTTGCGTACGTCAACGCGGTTTCCAACTGACGGGTGGTGCTATTGATCGGCTCGACGGTGAAAATTCCGCTAGCATGACCCCAATTGCGAGCACCGGTCTTTTCCTCGTTCTTGAACGTGGCGGTAAAGTCCAGGCCAGGCCACAGGTTCTTGTAGATATTGGCATTGATCTGTTCGCGCGTCGTGCCCAACCGCAGGGTCGTCAACTGCGGTCCAAGCCGGCCTGGGGTGCCTATATTATTGGTTGGATTCCACGTGCCAGCGCCCTGCAGATTGGTGTGGTAGACATTGGGATCCCGGCGTGAAATCCGATTGTATTCGAGGCCGATCCCCCAATTGCCCTGGCGCAGCACCTCGCCCCTGATCGAACGTGTATCGTCGATGCCGAGGTTGCGCGCATCGAGCCTGTACCACGTGCCGGTGTCGTTGTAGCGTTTGACGATGCTGGCATCGAGCAGGCCGTAGGCCTTGCCGCTCTCGTTCATGCCATCGTACTTGCCGGACTGCGCGCGGTCGTCGCCCGACCAGTAGCCCGCACCCACGGAAATCGAACTTTTCGGCTCGGTGAGTTCGGTGATCTCGTCATCCTGGGCCCGCACATCACCTATGGTGCCAAAGATCGCCAACAAGGCAGCGGGAATGACACCCAGGCACAACTGTTTTTGCTTTGCCATGATTTATCTCCTCCCACTGTTAACGAAAGAAGCGCACTGCATTGGTAGCGTCCGTACTGTTGCTACCATGAATGTTGCTATGACAGTTGAGGCAACCGCGAGCCCCAACCGGACCGCCGCTACTGACACCAGGCAGTGCACCAGTAGTGGTGAGACTTTGCTGGAAGGCGGTATTCGCCGCATGGCCCGGAATAGAACTGGTGCTGCCGTGGCATTGCTGGCACAACATAGGCGCACGCTGCTTCAGCAAGTTGGCGACCGAAGTCCCGTGCGGCTGGTGGCACAGGGCGCAATCCTCCTGCACCGGCTCGTGGTTGTGCACGAAGGGGCCGCGCTTTTCCATGTGGCAGGTGTAGCAGGTGTCGTTGGTGCTGGACTTGATCAGCGTATTCGGGTTGTCGTTGTGCACATCGTGGCACGAGGAGCAGGACATTTCGCCCTCGGGCACGGGGTGGTGGCTCGGGCGGTTCATCAGGGCGCGTTGCTCTTTGTGGCACTGGTAGCACACCTGGGGCTGCTCTTGCTTGTCGCGCACCTTGTCGTGGTTGCTGTGCACCGTGTGGCAGGACGTACAGGCCACGTCGCGGTTGTAGTGCGCGCTGGATTTCCAGTTGATGTGCTTGCCGCCATGCGTCTGGTGGCAGTTCATGCAGGTATCGGCCTGCTCTTGCGCGTCGTCGGGCTTATAGCCTGAGTCCGTGTGCTTGCGGCCGAATATTTTGTCGGGCCGCGGGCGGCCCTTGCCGTCGGTATTGCCCTTGAGGTGCGCCTCGCTGGCGCCGTGGCAATCCTGGCAAGCCGGCGTCCGGGGATCGGTCGTCACACCGTGACGGGTCTGATAGATCGAAAGAATCGGCTTTGTTTCGGATTCGTCGTGGCAGCGCGTACAGACCGCGTCCTTTTGCTGCCGGGAAGCCTGGGCCGTGGATTGCGTGGCCTGGGTCGTGGATTGCTCGTCGGCCGCGTCAGCCGTGGACGCCAGCCCGAAGGCCAGCATGACACTACAAAATACCGTTTTCCAACAGATTTTTGCTTTCATATTTTTTCCTTGCGCGCCATGCTGGAACCAAAGAACGACAAAACCCCGAGTGCCGGGGCGGGGGTTTTGTCTGAAGGGCTCTTTTCCCTTGTACTTTTAAAGAGACAGAAGCCAATCGACCAGATTCTTGATCTGCGCCGTATCGTTTTCCGGCTCGGTCTTGATGATCTTGTGTTCTTCTTCGTGGCCGTCGGGGAACTTTGACATTTCCCCCGAGGTCAGGTGGTGAACCAGCCGCTCCTGGGCATCGGCCTTGTCACGATATTTCGCCGCCACGCTGTTCCAGGAAGGGCCGTCTTTGTCTTTATTGATGGCGTGGCATCTGAAGCATTTATTTTCGCGAGCAAGGGCCTTGGCGGCCTCCTCGTCGAAAGCGGCCGCCGGAGCGGACGTGAACAACATGCCTGCTGCGATAGCGGTTGCGGCAAGATACCCGATGGAAATCGACTTCATGGTTTGTCTCCCTTTGCTGCTTTATATCGATACCAGGAAGCATCAATATCATTTTTTGATTAGCCGGAAATATACAACAACTTATTGCTGTTCTATGGCCTAATGTGAAATCCAACAACAACGGTTTTACTAATAAAGTAAATTATTTTTACTGATGAAAAATACAGTAACATAAGAAAAAGCATGTTATATCAATGCATTACCTATAACCATAAATCAGATATGGTTTTTTGGGAGTAAGGGATATTCCGGAGGTTTTATTTTTAATTTATAGCAAGATTTTTGGCCTTCGGTACTTCAAATCAATGTCGACCAGTATTTTCATCTGGGTTTTCAGAAAATGAAAATACGCTCTCGCTCTTTTATTTTTTGATTTACGGCAAGATTTTTGCGGTGTTTTGAGGAATCAACGGCAAGGCTTGCGCAATAGCGGCGCGCAGTCACCGTTCAACATCATGGCGGTCACCCACCGCCGGAGCCCCACCTTCGATTTCCGTGATGATCGGGTCGTCCCAGGAGCCCGTCACCCGGTAACGCACCGTCATGGCACGCGCCAGCGGGTGCTTGAGCAGCCACTGGCTCAGGAACGCGCCGATGCCGACGACCGGATTGATCGCGATCCCGGCGGCGATGGCCGCGCCGCTGACATCCAGGTTGGGCACGATGACCGCCTGCATATTGAGGGTCTCGTCGATGATGCTGGAGCTGCCGTCGAGCAGGATGGTGCCCACGGGCCCGATCACCTTGTAATCGCGCGCATGGGCCACGCCCCCGGACAGCTCGATCGTGCCGCGCAACTGATCGAAGGGGAATCCTTCCTGGGTCAGCCCCGTCAGGCCCGTGTCCAGGCTGGACAGGCGGGTGATCGATTGCAGGGACAGCAGCTCTAGCAATTTGGCGGATCGGGACCCCAATTGGTTGAACCGCCCCTTGTCGAGCTGGACATCCAGCGTGCCGCCGAGCTTGGTTTTCTCCTGCGTCCAGGGGAAATCACGCCATTCGAACCCACCTTTGAGCGTGCCCTGGCCGCCGGACATCATATTCGCGAAACCCGCCCCGTCCAGCCATGCGCCCAGGTCCGAGACCTCGGCATTCGCCCCGATGTTCAGGCCGCGCTGCGGGCCGCGCAGACGCCAGGAACCCTGGCCCCGGATCCGGGCATGGCGATTGCCCAGGGACAGGGTCTCGAGCCGCCAGTTCCCGGCGGATGTATCCTTGACCCCCTCGAGCGACAGGGCGCCTACGGCGTGGCCATAGAGCCGCAGATCATCGACCTGCAGGACGATCGCCGGCACATTCAGCTCGTCATCGAAAGAGATCTCCTGTGTTGCGACCTCGGGCAGCAGGGACGGTCCATCGGCGGGATCGTCGCCCAGGCTCAGGCGGGCGAAGCGGCCCGATACACGGTCGGTGATCCGGCCCCCCTCCTGGCGCCACTTGAGCGTCCCGGCGATCTGCTCGGAACGGACGTTCATGGACCACTGATCGTCCTGCGGATCGCGCACGATCCGCAGGACGGCATCATTCATCCTCATCCCGAGCAGGCGAGCCTCCTCGGCCTGCATACTGAACGTCGTCAGCGCGGGGAATACTTTGTCCGCCACGGCCCCGGCGCCCTTGCGGGCATCGCCGTCCGAAGCGGAGAACTCGTTGACGATGTCATTCCAGACATCCATGTCCAGCAAGGGGTAGGCGATATCAACCGCGAGGCCATCCGGCGGCGGCGCGGCGCGGTTCACGCCGATCGAGGCGGCCTGAAAATAAGGGCCGGACGATGTGCCGCGCCGATGCCGCAGCCGGGCCGAAAGCGCGGTGCCGAGGTCGATGGCCAGCGTATCGTCGCGCGCCTCCTGATTCGACCAGACGATCCGCAACGTCCTGGCCTGTGTATCTGGCTTGGCCAGCGGCGCGGGAAAATTCAGTTCCAGGCCGCGCAGGTCGGAATCCAGCGCCAGCTGATAGCCACGACCGCCGCGCGTGAGCCGGCCCTCATAGTCCAGCGCCCCGGTAACTCTGGACATTCCCGGCAGATCGACGAGACCGGCCAGCGCCTCGGCCGTCATACGGCCCCGCAGGATCAGGCCCTGGCCGTCCCCGCCCAGGCGCCCGGCCAGGGATGCCGCGCCATCCAGCACCCGCAGGGTGAAACCGGACTCGATTCCGATGCTCTTTTCGGTGAAATGCAGGGCGCCCTCGAGGTGCTCGAACGCCGGCACCTGCGGCATCAGGCGCAAGGTCCCATGATCGAAGACGATGCGGCCATCGACCTGCGTATCCACACTATGCAGCAAGGGGACGGTCAAGGTCAGCGGCACCGCCCAGGCGCCCGCGGCCCGGGCATGATCGAACACGCCGTCGAGCAAGCCGCCCAAGGGCGAATGCGCGAGCAGGGCCATATAGTCCTCGCCCCGGGCCCGGGTCTGGCCCGAGACCGTCAGGACGGCGTTGCGCTCGATATTCGGAATAACGGCATGCAGGTTCGCAAGGTCGATGGCCGTCCCATCCGCGGGCAGGATCCGCGCCCGGTTACCGGTCAGCGTCAGAGCGACCCGATGCAGCTCTGCCGTGCCGTCCAGGTCCAGCAGCGCGGGCCAGGCCGGCTTGCCGGGCTCGGCCTGCGCATAATCGATGACCGCGCCGTGGTAGGCGCCAGCCACCAGGAAATCGCCGGCTTCGGGATGATCGCCGAACGGAAACCTGGCGGGATCCCCGCGCAGGCTCAGGCGGGCATCGGTCAGGGTGCCGGCCCGCAGTCCGTGAGCCAGCCAATCCCTGGCATCGGCATTGACCACCAGCGGCAAGTAGCGATGGATCGCATCCAGCCGCGCCCGCGCGATCGTGCCCTCGAGGTCGATCTCGCCCGCACCCTCGCCCGCCCGCCAACTGCCCGCGGCACTGACATCGATGTCCGGATTGCGCCAGTGCAGCTGGTCGAAAGTCACGGATAGGGGTTCCCCCACGCGCACCTGGGCCTCGGCATCCAGCCGCCCCAGGGCGATGGGATGCTGGAACCACTCGGGATCGCGCAGATCCAGGCCCTGCGTCTGCACGGCCATCCGCAGGGGGCCGCCCGCCCCGGAAGCGCCGCCCATGACCGTCCGCCAGCTCGTCCAGGGGCCTTGGGCATACGCCCGCACTCTGGGGGCCTGGAATCGTATGTTCGGGGCCTGAACCCAGTCCATGCCATCGATGGCCGCCTCGAATGTCACCCTCGGATCGTTGGCGGCGGCCGCCTGCTCATCACCCGCCTCGGCCCAGACCCGCAGGGTGAGGCGGCCATCGCGCAGGGGCTTGGGAACGTTCGCCCAGGGCCGCCACGCGGCCGCCTGCAAGTCCTCGATGGCGACATAGGATCGGTAGGCGCGCGGCCAGGCGCCGTGCGCCAGCCTTTCGGGCTCTTTGATGCGCGCGCGCACCTGCGCCGTCCCGCCCATGTCCTCGGGGGGATGCATGGAAAACGAGGCCGACAGCACACCGCGAACGGAGCCATCCAGGATCGCCTCGACGCCGGTGAAAACAAGTTCGGGCGCTGCACGCCATTCGTCGTGCCAACGGATCGTGGTGTCCTGCAAGGCGATGCTCGGCTGCGTCACGAGCCAGGCAAGCCACGGCGAACCGTCCTCGTCGTCGGACTCCTGGCCCTGGATGCGCTGGCCGAGAACGTGAATGCCACCCTGAGTATCGCGGCGCACGGCCAGATCCATGCCGCGCACCGAAAGCCGCAATCCAGGGCGCAGGCGCAGCACGCTGCGCCAGCTCAGACGCGCTCTGGTTTCCGGGATCGAGAGCAGCACGGCGCCCTGCGGATTGCGCAGCACGACGTCGTCGAGTTCCAGCATCGGATTCCAGCCATGCCAGCTGGCGTGAATCCTGCCCAGTTCGATCGGCGTCCCGAGCGCTTTTGAAATCCACGTCTGGATCTCGGGACGCCAATGATCCACGTCCGGCAGAATGACGTAGCGCAGGCCAAGCAGCGCGAGGCCCAGGACAAAATACAGGCAAACGACGAGGCCGATGATCCGGCGAGTCCATCCAGAAAGGAAACGGAAGCGTGAAATCGATTGGCGCATGCCGTTATTTGAAGTACTTTAGGGCCCTCTGCGGCATAAGGCCGACAGAGCCGAATCGCAACAACCCTCCGAAGCTGACCATCCATGTCCGAGGACATTATATTAGAGCCTGCCCTGCGCTGGTCCGGCGCGCTGCGCCGCAAGGCGCTGGCCCAACCGGAATTCCTGGAGCGCCTCACCGACGATGCGGCGCAACCGGTCACGCGCAAGACCATCGCAGACTGGTTCGAGGACGCCCTGCCCGGGGGCGCGCCGGGCGAAACGCCGCCGCTCGCCTCCCTGCGCACGGCCCTGCGCCGGCTGCGCGAACGGGTTTTTTACACGCTCATGGTCCGCGACATCGCCGGCCAGGCGCCGCTGCACGAGGTCGTCGCCGCCATGTCGGCGCTGGCCGATCTGGCCGTGGGCCAGGCCTATCACGGCGTCATGCGGGACCTGATCGAAATCCACGGCATCCCCCGGCACCCCGAAACTGGCGCGCCACAGGACATGATGATCCTGGGCATGGGCAAGCTCGGCGGCAAGGAGCTGAACGTTTCGTCGGACATCGACCTGATCATGCTCTACGGCGAGGAGGGCGAGACCGACGGCCGCCGGCGCATCAGCCACCACGAGTTCTACGGCAAAGCCTGCCGCATGATGATGCCGGTCCTCTCGGAAATCGATGCCGATGGTTTTGTATTCCGCACCGACCTGCGCCTGCGCCCGGACGGCGACAGCGGGCCCCTCGCCTGGAGCCTGGACGCGCTCGAGAACTATCTGGTCGCCCAGGGCCGCGAATGGGAACGCTACGCCTGGCTCAAGGCGCGGCCGATCCCCTGCCCTTATTTCGCCGAGGACGACCTCGCCACCCAGGTCTGCCAGCTCGAAGCCCTGCGCCAACCCTTTGTGTACCGCAAGTATTTCGACTTCGACGCCCTCTCGGCCCTGCGGCGCCTGCGCGAACGCATCCGCATGGACTGGCAGCGCCGCGCCCATGCCCGCAACGGCGTGGATACCCGCCACAACATCAAACTGGGCGAAGGCGGCATCCGCGAGATCGAATTCGTGGTCCAGCTCAATCAGCTCATCCGCGGCGGACGCCTGCCCTCGCTGCAACAGCGCAACCTGCTCGCGGCCCTGCACCGGCAGCGGCGCGCGGGCCTGCTCGACCAGGCGCAGGCCGAGGGGCTGGAGGCCGCCTACGGGTTTCTGCGCCGGGTCGAACACATGCTGCAATACCGCGAGGACGAGCAGACCCACCTGCTGCCGCCCGAACCCGAACGCCATGCCGAACTCGCCCGCGCCATGGGTCTGTCGGCCGAGGAATTCACCGCACGCCTGGATGCGCATCGCGGCTTTGTCGCCCAATGCTTCCGCGATGCCTTCCGGATCGCCGGCATGGGCGGCGATCCGGCCGAACCGGCCGACCCTGCCCCGGCGAGCGACCCCGATATTCCACTACCGCCCCCTTACACCGGGGAGGATGCGGAAATCATCCGGCCACGCATCGAGGCGCTGCTCGAAGGCCACCGGATCCGCAGCCTGCCCAATACCAGCCGCAGGCGGCTGATGGCGCTGCTGCCGCGCCTGATCGAGACCGCTGGCGGCACTCCGGCCCCCCGAGGCACGCTGCTGCGCCTGCTGGACCTGGTCGAACACGTGGCCCAGCGCAGCGCCTATCTGGCGCTGCTCGCCGAATATCCGGAAACCCTGGCGCGCGTGGCCCGGATCATCGGCGCAAGCCCCTGGGCCTCACAATATCTCACCCAGTACCCCCTGCTGCTCGACGGCCTGATTGAATGGCGCAGTCTCATGCTGCCTCCGGACTTCGCGGCGATCGCCGAGCAACTGTCCAGCGACCTGGATGCCTGCGTGCTGCCCGACGGCCAGGCCGACGTCGAGCGGCAGATGAACCTGATGCGTGATCTCCAGCATCAGGTGACCTTCCAGTTGCTCGCCCAGGACCTGGAGGGCGCGATCACCGTCGAGGCGCTGGCCGACCACCTGTCGGCGCTGGCCGACCTGCTGCTGGCCGAAACCATCCGCCGAACCTGGCCGCTGGCGCTGCCGCGCGACCAGCGCGCCAACCCAGGGACGCCGCGCTTTGCCATCATTGCCTACGGCAAACTGGGCGGCAAGGAAATCGGTTACGCCTCGGATCTGGATCTCGTGTTCCTCTACGATGATCCGGATCAGGATGCGAGCGAGCGCTACATCAAGCTCGGCCGGCGGGTGGCGTCATGGCTCTCCACTCTCACTTCATCGGGCCGCCTGTACGACATCGACCTGCGGCTGCGTCCGGACGGCGACGCGGGCCTGCTGGCCGTGCCGATCGACGCTTTCGAGTCCTACCAGCTCCACCAGGCCTGGGCCTGGGAGCACCAGGCGCTGACCCGCGCGCGGTTCGTTGCTGGCGATGCGGGAATCGGCGCCCGCTTCGAGGACATCCGCCGGCGCATCCTGCTGCTGCCCCGCAATCCGGAGGTCCTGCGCAAGGATGTGCGCGACATGCGCGCCAAGATCACCGCCGGCCATCCGAATCACAGCGGCGACTTCGACCTCAAGCATGACCGGGGAGGCATGGTCGACATCGAGTTCATCACCCAGTACCTGGTCCTGTCCCAATCCAGCGCGCACCCCGAGCTGCTGGGCAACCTGGGCAACATTGCCCTGCTGGGGCTGGCTGCCGGCGCCGGCCTGATCCCAGGGCCGCTGGCCGCGCAGGTGGCCGACGCCTATCGCGTTCTGCGCCGCCGCCAGCACGTCCTGCGGCTGCAGGGCGCCGAAAAGGCGCGGGTCCCGGCCGATGAACTGCAGGCCGAGCGCCAGGCCGTGCACACGCTATGGGACAGGGTGCTGGGCGAGGGTGCCGCAATGCGGCATGAACCACTAAAATGAGGGCTCCACAGCACCTTGCTCACGGGTCCCATCCGCCGCCGCGCCATGACTGAATTCCAACGCCCCGTCCTGAACCTGCCCGAAGGACACCAGAAAGTCCTGCTGCACTCCTGCTGCGCGCCTTGTTCGGGCGAGATCGTGGAGGCCATTCAGGCTTCCGGGATCGAGTACTCCATCTTTTTCTACAACCCGAACATCCACCCCATCCAGGAATACGAAATGCGCAAAGAGGAAAACGTCCTCTTTGCGCAGAAACACGGCATCGAGTTCATCGACGCCGACTACGATGTCGACAACTGGTTCGAGCGGATCAAGGGCTTCGAAAACGAGCCCGAGCGCGGTCATCGCTGCACACTGTGTTTCGACATGCGCTTCGAGCGCACCGCCCTGTACGCCCACGAGCACGGCTTCGACACGATCACCAGTTCGCTGGGCATCTCGCGCTGGAAGAACATGGCCCAGGTCACCGCCTCCGGCGAACGCGCGGCGGCGCGCTACCCGGGACTGCTCTACTGGGCCTACAACTGGAGAAAAGGCGGCGGCTCGCAGCGCATGATCGAAATCAGCAAGGCCGAGCATTTCTACCAACAGGAATACTGCGGCTGCGTCTATTCGCTGCGCGACATGAACCGCTGGCGCCAGAACAAGGGCCTGCCCCTCGTGCGCACTGGTGAGAAATTCTACGAATAGGGCCGGTCAAGCGCCATGCCGCCGCCAAAACTCTGCTGGCGTCATACTGACTCGCGGCAACCGGGGCAGCACTCGCACCAGTTCGTCCAGGATGTAGTGCGACAGCACAGCCTTCAGCGCGACTTTCTCTCGGCCGCCACCGCCGCCTCGATCTCGGCCATGCCTTCCTCGACGGGCACCCCGGCGTAGGCTTCGCCGATCCGGCGGCTCAAGGCGTCGAAACGCTCTCGCATACGCCGGGTGCGGGGGATGTCCGTCCCCCGCACCCATGCCCCTGGACGAGGCTGGATCACTGCAACGTGCGCTCGAACACGAACTTTTCGCCGTCCCAGTCGACCGGCACCACATCGCGCGGCCCGAACTGGCCTTCCAGGATGCGACGGGCGACAGGGTTCTCGACGTGCTGCTGGATCGCGCGCTTGAGCGGCCGCGCGCCGAACACGGGATCGAAACCGGCGCGCGCCAGCTCGGCGACCGCCGCATCCGAGACCTCGAGGCGCATGTCCTGCTGCGCCAGGCGTTCGGCCAGGCGCTTGAGCTGGATGCGGGCGATCGGCTCGATGTGCGTGGCATCGAGTCCATGGAACACCACGATCTCGTCGATCCGGTTGAGGAACTCGGGCCGGAATGCGGTCTTGAGCTCGTCGCGGATGACCTCCTTGATGACATCGTAGGGCTGCCCCGCCATGCTCTGGATGTGCTGCGAACCCAGATTGGAGGTCATGATGACCACCGTATTGCGGAAATCCACGGTGCGGCCCTGGCCGTCGGTCAGACGTCCATCGTCGAGCACCTGCAGCAGCACATTGAACACATCCGGGTGCGCCTTTTCGATTTCATCGAGCAGGATCACGCTATAGGGCTTGCGGCGCACCGCCTCGGTCAGGTAGCCGCCCTCCTCGTAGCCCACATAACCCGGCGGCGCGCCGATCAGGCGGGCCACGGAATGCTTTTCCATGAACTCGCTCATGTCGATGCGCACCAGATGTTCCTCGGAATCGAAAAGGAAACTCGCCAGCGCCTTGGTCAGCTCGGTCTTGCCCACGCCGGTCGGCCCGAGGAACAGGAAGGAGCCATAGGGGCGCTGGGGATCGGACAGGCCGGCGCGCGAGCGCCGGATCGCATCGGACACCAGATTCACCGCCTCGTTCTGGCCTACCACGCGCTGATGCAGGAAGCTCTCCATGCCCAGCAGCTTGGCGCGCTCGCCCTGCATCATCTTGGAAACCGGAATGCCGGTCGCGCGCGACACGACCTCGGCGATTTCCTCGGCGCCCACCTGGGTGCGCAACAGGCGGGGGGCGTGCTCCTCGGCCGGTGCCGCCGAGGCCGACTCGGCCGCCTTCAGGCGCGCCTCGAGCTCGGGCAGGCGGCCGTATTGCAGTTCGGCCAGCTTGTCGTACTGGCCCTTGCGCTGCAACTCGGCCATCTCGGCGCGCACCCGGTCGATTTCCTCCTTGACCGCCTGCGAGCCCTGGACCGCCGCCTTTTCGGCCTTCCAGATTTCCTCGTAGTCGTTGTATTCGCGCTGCAAGGATTCGAGTTCGTCCTCGATCGCCTTGAGGCGCCGTTCGGAGGCCTCGTCCTTGTCCTTCTTGACCGCCTCGCGCTCGATCTTGAGCTGGATGATGCGCCGGTCGAGCCTGTCCATCACCTCGGGCTTGGAGTCGATTTCCATGCGGATGCGCGCGGCCGCCTCGTCGATCAGGTCGATCGCCTTGTCGGGCAGAAAGCGGTCGGTGATATAGCGATGCGAAAGTTCGGCCGCCGCCACGATCGCCGGATCGGTGATCTGCACGCCGTGGTGCAGTTCGTAGCGCTCTTGCAGGCCGCGCAGAATGGCGATGGTCGATTCGACGTCCGGCTCGTTGACCAGGACCTTTTGGAACCGGCGCTCCAGCGCCGCGTCCTTTTCGATGTACTTGCGGTATTCGTCCAGGGTGGTCGCGCCCACGCAATGCAGCTCGCCGCGCGAGAGCGCGGGCTTGAGCATATTGCCCGCGTCCATGGCGCCCTCGGCCTTGCCGGCGCCCACCATGGTGTGCAGTTCGTCGATGAAGACGATGGTCTGGCCGGAATCCTGCGAGAGTTCCTTGAGCACCGCCTTCAGGCGTTCTTCGAATTCGCCGCGATATTTGGCGCCCGCCAGCAGGGCCGCGAGGTCCAGGGACAGCACGCGCTTGCCCTTGAGAGTCTCGGGCACCTCGCCATTGACGATGCGCTGTGCCAAGCCCTCGACGATGGCGGTCTTGCCCACGCCGGGCTCGCCGATCAGGACCGGGTTGTTTTTCGTGCGGCGCTGCAGGATCTGGATCGTGCGGCGGATCTCATCGTCGCGTCCGATCACCGGATCGAGGCGGCCTTCGCGTGCGCGTGCCGTCAGGTCGGTGGTGTATTTCTGCAAGGCCTGACGGTTTTCCTCGTCCTCGGCACCGGCGACCTGAGCGCCGCCGCGCACCGCCTCGATGGCGGCCTCCAGTGCCTTGCGTTGCAGACCCGCCTCGCGCAGCGCCCGGCCGGCATCGCCCTTGTCGTCGCACAGAGCCAACAGAAACAGCTCGCTGGCGATGTAGGTGTCGCCGCGCGTGGCTGCCTCCTTGTCGGTGCGGGCCAGTGCGGCCTGCAAGTCGCGGCTGGCCTGCACATTGCCCTCGGCGCCCTGCACGGCAGGCAGGGCCTTGATCAGCCGGTCGACCTCGGCCGTCAGGCGCGGGACGGCGACCCCCGCATGCGCCAGCAGGCTGGCCGCGCCGCTATCGCTGTCGGCCAGCAGGGCCGCCAGCACGTGGACGTTCTCGATGTAGGGATTGTCATGCCGCACAGCAAGGCTCTGCGCATCGGCGATCGCCTGCTGGAATTTCGTCGTCAATTTATCGAATCGCATCTTGATTGATTCCATATCCTGGTGGCGAGCCTGGGGCCCGAATGGTGAATATATGCGGTCCCTGATGCGAATTTTCAAGCCGGGAAACAAGCCTTGCGGACCGGAATTTTCTCACCGCGGAGCCCGCATTTCACGATTGCGCCGAGGCGCCGCAAGCTGTTAAGCTGACTGCCTTGTCAAGCTCAACAGGATCGAGGATCATGCGTGGGGTCGTCAAAAAATGGGGTAACAGCGCTGCCGTGCGCATCCCCGCATCCATGCTCAAGACCCTGCACATCGGCCCCGACAGCCTGGTCGACATCCGGCTCGAGCGCAACCACATCGCAATAGAACCTGTGCGCGATCAGGAATACGTGCTGTCCCAGCTCCTTGGCGCGATCAAGCCCGGCAACCTCCACCCCGAAATCGATTTCGGATCGGCAGGCGACTGATGGGCCCGCGCACTACCCCGCCCCGCGCTTTCGTCCCCGATGTCGGCGACGTGGTGCATGTGCATTTCACCGCCGCGCCGATGGCCGCGCCCGCCGCCCCCAAGGCGGCCCTGATCCTCAGCCCGGCGGCCTATAATCGCAAGACCGGCCTGATGGTGTGCTGTGCCCTGACCTACCAGCCCAAAGGCTATCCCTTCGAAACACCGCTCGGCGCCCAACCCGGCATGGCGGTGCTCGCCGACCAGGTGAAAAGCCTGAAATGGGCTGGCACCCGCATTACGCTCGAGGGCCGGGCCACGCCCGACGAACTGGCCCAGGTTCGCGCCAAACTGCGCGCTCTGCTGTTCCACGACTGATAGGCGGCATAAAACCGGATTCCGGCACGAGCATCGATCCAACCAAACACCTCCGCAAGCAACGCCCGCGCGAAACGCGCCGGCGCATCACGACTCCCGCAAAAGCACATGAGCACACCAACAGACTGGGACCCCAAGGCCCCTGAAGTCCTGGCTGATCCAATCAACGCCTACGACACCATGCGGACACGCTGCCCCGTCGCCAACAGCGGCGATGGCCATCACGCGGTCTTTCGCCACGCCGATGTGATGCGCATCCTGTTCGACCCCGAAACCTTCAGCAGCGGCGCATCCCACCAGATTTCGGTGCCTCACAGCATGGACCCGCCGGTGCACACCGCCTTTCGCCGGCTGATCGATCCGTATTTCAGCCCCGCGCGCATTGCCGCCTTCGAGCCGGTCTGCGAACGGATCTGCGCCGAACTGACGGATCGCCTGCCAGCCGACGGCCAGATCGAACTCATGTTCAATCTGGCCCATCCTTTTGCGCTCTCGATACAGTGCGCCTTCCTGGGCTGGCCCGAGACGCTGCACGAGCCATTGCTGCAATGGATTCTCAAAAAGAACGCCGTCACCCTGTCCGGCGACCCCCAGGCGGTGGCCGCCGTGGGCCAGGAATTCGACGCCACGATCCGCGCGCTGCTCCAGACTCGCCGGGCCGCGGGGGCCGATGCCCCTGATGACGCCACCACCCGCCTGATGCGCGAAACCGTCGACGGCCGCCCCCTGACCGAGGCGGAAATCGTCAGCATCCTGCGCAACTGGGCAGTCGGGGAACTGGGCACCATCGCCGCCAGTGTCGGCATCATCGCCCTTTATCTCGCCCGGCATCCACAATTGCAGCAGGCGCTGCGCGCCAATCCGGCGCTGATCCGCGCCGCCAACGACGAAATCCTGCGCATCCAGGCCCCGCTGCTCGGCAACCGCCGGATCCTCACCCAGCCCGCGCGCCTGGGCGGCAAAGACCTGCCCGCGGGCGAACGTCTCGTCCTGATGTGGGCATCGGCCAACCGCGACGAGGCCGTTTTCGGCGATCCGGACGAATTCCGCCTGGATCGCGATCCCGCCCTCAACCTGCTCTACGGCGCGGGCATTCATGCCTGTCCGGGGGCGCCATTGGCGCGCCTCGAACTCGAAACCCTCGTCCGCGCGCTGCTGATGGCCACACGGCGGATCGAGCCAATCCCGGATGCGCACCCCAGCCCCTCGGCCTACCCGACAGGCGGCTATCGGCAGGTCCCACTGCGCATCCGGCGTTGATCTCCGGGGGGGCACGCCCTCCCAAAAGGACCAGCACCCTCCCACTGTCGTAGGCGGCCGGCGCCCAGGGGGGCGCGGCGCTTTCGAACCCGCCGTCGGATTGGGCGCAATCGGGGAGCCAAGGGCGCCACTGTTCGCGCGGGACGCTTGCGATCAGTCCGGGGGACTGATCGC
>JBEBRQ010000003.1:0-121700 GCA_040394755.1 Castellaniella defragrans
CCGCGAACATGATGATCGCGATCTGCGCGCGCAGCAGCTTGTCGATGGAGAAGCCCTCGGGCAGGAACAGCGGCAGCATCACCGACGACATGAACAGCAGGCTGACCAGAGGCACGCCCCGGATGAGCTCGATGTAGACCACGCAGACGGCCTTGACGCCAGGCATGTGCGAGCGCCGCCCCAGCGCCAGCAGCATGCCGAAGGGGAAGGCGAAGGCGATGCCGAAGGTCGAGAGAATCAGGGTCAGCGGCAGGCCGCCCCAGCGGCTGTTCTCGACGTAGCTCAACCCCAGGATGCCGCCCCACATCAGAACGCCGACGGCGACCAGCGCCAGCGCCCAGAGCAGGCCGAGGAACGGTTTCCAGAACCAGCGGATGCAGCTGCACACGATCACCGCGACCAGGATGGCGGAGGCCAGCAGAGGGCGCCACTGCTCGTCGTAGGGATAGATGCCGAACAGGATGAGGCGGTGCTTTTCACGGATGAAGGCCCAACAATAGCCGCCGGTCTCGCGGCATTGGGCCGCCGTGGTCGCCGCGAAATCCGGCTTGAGCAGCAGGTAGTCGATCAGCGCCGGGATCGCCATCAGCAACAGCCACAGCGCGAGAATCGTCAGGATCGCATTGAGCGGCGAGGAAAACAGGCGCGTGCGCAGCCAGCCCAGCGGGCCGGTGTCGGTGCGCGGCGGCGGGCGCCCGGTGCCTGGAAGTGCGCGGTCCATCGTTTATCGCTCCACCAGCGCGATGCGCTTGTTGTACCAGTTCATGAACACCGAGATCGACAGGCTGACCACCAGATAGGCCGCCATGATGATCATGATGCCCTCGATCGCCTGCCCGGTCTGGTTCAGGATGGTATTGGTCACCGCCACGATGTCCGGATAGCCGATGGCCACCGCCAGGGAACTGTTTTTGGTGAGGTTGAGGTATTGGCTGGTCATCGGCGGAATGATCACCCGCATCGCCTGCGGCAGGATGATCAGCCGCAACATGCGGGCGCGCGACAGCCCCAGCGAGGCGGCCGCCTCCCATTGGCCCTGATTGACGGCCTGAATGCCGGAACGCACGACCTCGCCCACGAAGGCCGAGGTATAGATCACCAGACCGGCCAGCAGCGCGGAGAATTCGGGCGAGAGGTTGAGCCCCCCCTCGAAGTTGAAGCCCTTGAGCTCGGGACGGTCGAGTTCGAGCGCGCTGCCGCTGGCCAGCCAGACCAGGGCGGGCACCACGATGAGCAGGCCGATGGCGGCGCGGACCAGGGGGAATATCCGGCCGGTCGCCTCCTGCCGCCGCCGCGCCCAGTGCGCCAGCAGCACGATGAGGATGATCGCCAGCGCCAGTCCGCCGAAAATCCAGTCCATTGCATCGCCCTTGAACCAGGGGACCTTGAGCCCGCGGTTGGACAGGAAGACGTTGGCCACCGGCGAGAGCGCCTGACGCGGACCGGGCATGAGCTCGGTGATGATGGCATACCAGAAAAGCAGTTGCAGCAGCAGCGGAATATTGCGCATGACCTCGATGTAGAGGCCCGCCAGACGCGAGATCAGCCAGTTCTTGGACAGGCGGCTGATCCCCAGCAAAGTGCCGAGCAGGGTCGCGACGATCACCCCGATCACCGAAATCCGCAAGGTGTTGAGCAGGCCGACCACGACCGCGCGGCCATAGGTGTCGGCGGGCGAATACGCGATCATGGACTCGCCGATCGCGAAGCCAGCCTCCTCGCGCAGGAAAGAAAAGCCGGTGGAGATATTGCGCGCGGCGAGGTTATGGAGCGTGTTGGAAGCCAGGTACCACACCCCGAGCCCCACCAGGCCCAGAATGAGCACCTGATAGATCAGCGCGCGCGTCGCCGGATCATTCCAGGACCATCGGCGGCGCCGGTGCGCGGGGGCGCGAGCGGTTTTGTCTGTCATAAGCTTTCAAGACGGTGAAGCAACAGCGGGAACGCGCGGCTGCCGGGGTGGCGTTCCCCGGCGCCGCGCATCGGCCCCGGAACGCGATCAGCGCACCGGCAGGGCGTACAGCACGCCGCCGTCGGCCCACTGGGCATTCAGGCCGCGCTCGAGCTTGAGCGGGGAACCCATGCCCAGGTTGCGCTCGAACGACTCGCCATAGTTGCCGACCTGCTTGATGATGTTATAGCCCCATTGCTTGTCCAGGCCCAGGCCCTTGCCCATGTCGCCCGTCACGCCCAGGATACGCTGAATATTGGGATTGGTGCTCTTGGTCATCTCGTCGACGTTTTGCGAGGTGATGCCGTATTCCTCGGCCTCGACCAGGGCGTTCAAGGCCCAGCGCACGACCATGAACCACTCGTCGTCGCCCTGGCGCACCATCGGGCCGAGGGGCTCCTTGGAAAAGTTTTCGGGCAGGATGATGTAGTCGTCAGGCGTGGCCGACGAGGCACGCAGGCTGGCGAGCTGGGACTTGTCGCTGGTCACCACATCGCAGCGGCCGGCCTCGAACGTCCGGAAGCCCTCCTCGGAGGTATTGATGACGACGGGCTTGAAGTCGAGCTTGTGGGCGCGGAACCAGTCCGCGAGGTTGAGTTCGGTGGTCGTGCCCTGCAACACGCAGACCGCCGCGCCGCCGAGCTCTGTGGCGCTTTTCACGCCGAGGCTCTTTTTCACCAGCACGCCCTGGCTGTCGTAGTAGTTGACCCCGACGCCCATGAGCCCGAGCGTCGTGTCGCGCGACATGGTGATGGTGGTATTGCGGGTCAGGACATCGATCTCGCCCGATTGCAGGGCTGTGAAACGCTGCTGGGTGGTCAGCGGCGTGGCCTTGAACTTGGTGGCGTCGCCGAATACCATGGCGGCGACGGCGCGGCACATATCGACATCCAGGCCGGTCCACTGGCCCTTGCTGTCGGCGATGGAAAATCCCGGCAGCCCGGTATTCACGCCACACTGGACGAAGCCGCGCTGCTTGACTGCGTTGTAGGTATCACCCGCCTGCGCGGCGCCCGCCACAAATGTCAACGCGGCGCATACGGCCGCGATCCTGGTCTTTTTCATCATTAGTCCCTTTCTGAGTGGCATTCACGAATACACGGAATACAATCTTCTGGATTGCCCCGTCAAGGTCTAGATCGTAGCCTGTCGCAGGTGGTCAAGACATACGGAATATCCCTGTCCGCCCATAGGGAACCCAACCACCCATCGCTCGCACCTCATTCGCGCAAATGATCGAGTTTCAACACGTATTCAAATCTTTCGGCCGCGGACGCAATATCCTTGCCGACGTCAACTTCCAGATCGAACCGGGGGAATTCATTTTCGTCTCGGGCCCTTCCGGCGCAGGCAAGTCCACCCTGCTCAAGCTCGTCGGCGGCCTCGAGCCGCCCAGCCGGGGCTCGGTCACCGTCAACGGGCACCGCATCGACCGCCTCGCGCCGCGTGCCCGCCCCTATCTGCGGCGCACCGTCGGCCTGATTCTGCAGGACGCCCACCTGCTGTTCGACCGCAACGCGATCGACAATGTCCTGCTGCCGCTGGCGGTCATCGGCCTGGACGGCGCCACCGCCGCCACCCGGGCGCGCGCCGCGATGGAAAAAGTGGGGCTGCGCGGCAAAGAGGACCTCAACCCGGTCGAGATGTCCGGCGGCGAGCAGCAGCGCCTGGCCATCGCGCGCGCCATCGTCGGCCGCCCCGCCATCCTCATCGCCGACGAGCCCACCGCCAACCTGGACCACGCCAGCGCCGAACGCATCATGGACGTATTCCGCGATTTCAACCAAGTGGGGGTGACCACCCTGATCGCCTCGCACGACACCGCGCTGATGGCGCGCTACGCCCAACGCACCCTGCACCTGGATGCGGGCCGCTTCAATGACACCCCGGGAGTCCCCGCATGAGCGCGCCGAGCCGCCCCAGGCATGAATACCGCGAAGGCAGCCCCGTGCGCCGCGGGCTGCGCCATCACCGCTACGCCCTGCGGGTCGCGCTGCGCCGGCTGCGCCAGCATCCGCTCTCGTCGCTCGCCAACATCGTGGTCATCGCGCTGATGCTGGCCGTGCCGATCCTGGGCGCATCCGTGCTGCAATCCACGCAGCCCCTGGCGCGCCAGCTCTCGGTCGCGCCGCAGCTCACGCTGTTCCTTCAGCCGGACATCCCGGCGGACGGGCAGCGCGCCTTGCTCGACCGCATCCGCAAGGAATCCGCCGATGCCGTGGCCAGCGCCACGCTGCTGCCGCGCGAAAAGGCGCTCGAAACGCTGCGCGCCGAACCGGCCTGGGCCCAGGCGCTGGCGGCGCTGCCCGACAATCCCCTGCCCGACGCCATCGTGGTGACGTTGAACGACAGCGAGGCGCCGGCCCGCCAGGCCACCGCGCTGGCGGAACAATGGCGGCAATGGCCGGGCATCGACCATGTGCAGCTCGACAGCGACTGGGTGCGCCGCCTCGAATCGCTGCTGTCGTTCGTGCGCTGGGGCGTGGGGCTGCTGGCCGCGGCCGTGGCGGCGGTCGTGCTCGCCACCGTGTTCAACACGGTGCGCCTGCAGGCCCTGACGCAGCGCGAGGAAATCGCCGTCGCCCGCCTCGTCGGCGCCACCGAGAGTTTCGTGCGCCGGCCGTTCCTGTACCTGGGCGCGCTGACCGGCCTGGCCGCCAGCCTGCTGGCCCTGGCCCTGGCGCGCATGGCGCTCATCCCCTTGAACGACATCCTCGGGCGTTTCGCCCAAAGCTACGGCATCGAATGGTCGGTCGCCCTGCCCGCGACCGCCGACCTCGTCCTCGCCGCCGTGGTGGTCATCATCCTCGGCGCCGTCGCCGCCCGCCTGTCGGTGACGCGCCGCACACGCTTCTGATGACGGACGCGACAGGCGGCGCGGCGCAACGCATCGCCCGCTGGCAGCAACGGGCGGGGCGCCATCATCTGCCCTGGCAGGGCACCCATGACCCATACCGGATCTGGCTGTCCGAGATCATGCTGCAACAGACGCAGGCGGCCACGGTGGCGCCCTATTACCAGCGATTCCTGGCGGCCTTTCCCGACGTCCGCGCGCTCGCCGACGCGCCGGCCGACGCGGTGATGCGCGCCTGGGCGGGCCTGGGCTATTACGCGCGGGCGCGCAATCTGCAACGCTGCGCCCAGGTCGTGCGCGACCACTACGCAGGCCGCTTTCCCGAGACGCCCGAGGCGCTGGCGCAGCTGCCCGGCATCGGCCCATCGACCGCCGCGGCGATCGCCGCCTTCGCCACCGGCGCCCGCCATCCGATCCTGGACGGCAACGTGCGGCGCGTGCTGGCGCGCTATTTCGCCATCGAGGGCGACCCCGCATCGGGCCCGGTCATCCGCCAGCTATGGGAACACGCCCAGGCCCTGCTGGACGCCGCGCCGCCGGACCTGGACATGCGCGCCTACACCCAGGGCCAGATGGACCTGGGCGCCATGATCTGCACCCGGCGCAAACCGGACTGCGCGCAATGCCCGCTCGCCGCCGATTGCCAGGCCCGCATCCAGGGCCGCCAGCACGCGCTACCCTCACCCCGCGCCCGGCGCGAACGGCCCGAACGCGACGGCCTGATGCTGATCCTGGAGCACGGCGACCGGCTCCTGCTGCGCAAGCGCCCGGCCACCGGCATCTGGGGCGGCCTGTGGAGCCTGCCGCAGTTCGACACACCTGCCGGACTGCGGGCCGCCTGCGCGGCGCTCGCCCCCGGCGCGGACGCGCCGCAAGCCCTGGCGTGCTTCGCGCACGACTTCACACATTTCCGCCTGCACATCGCGCCCTGGCGGCTGCGATGCAACCAGGCGCCCGGCGAACCGGCGCCCGGCGATGCCTGGATACCCGTGACCGGACTCGACCGCCTGGGGCTGCCCACACCCGTCGCCCGCCTGCTCGCCGGCCTGTATCCGGCGGCGGGGGACTAAGATCGATGCCTGCTGATGCTCATCAGCAGGCCGCAGGCGATCCCCAGCGTCATCAAGGCGGTGCCCCCGTAGCTCATGAACGGCAGCGGCACCCCAACCACGGGCAGAATGCCCATGACCATCCCCATGTTCACAAACACATACACGAGCATCATCATGGACATCGCGCCCGCGAGCAGGCGGCCGAACTGCGTCGGCGCCTGGATCGTGATGGCCAGGCCCCGCAGAACGATCAGGGCATAGAGAATCAGCAGCATGACACTGCCGTACAGGCCGAATTCCTCGGCATAGACCGCAAAGATGAAATCCGTCGTGCGCTCGGGGATGAAATCCAGGTGCGACTGCGTGCCCTGCATGTAGCCCTTGCCGTAGACCCCGCCCGAGCCGACGGCGATCATCGACTGGATCGTATGGAACCCCTTGCCCAGCGGATCGGAGCCCGGATTGAGCAGCACGCAGACCCGGTATTTCTGGTAGTCGTGCAGCAGCACCCAATCCACGCCGGGCTGGCAGATCTGATCCTCGTAGTACACCAGCGTCCCCAGCGACACGGCCACGACGAGGACGACGGGCACGAGCAGCTTGAACGACAAACCGCCGAAATAGATCACGCAGAACCCCGAGGCCAGGACCAGCAGGGCGGTGCCGAGGTCGGGCTGGTCAATGATCAGCGCCGCCGGGATCAGCAGCAGCACGCCCGCCACCAGAAAGTCGCGCACCCGCATCGCGCTGGCGGCATGGCGCTGGAAATACCAGGCCAGCATCAGCGGCACGGCAATCTTCATCATCTCGGAAGGCTGTATCCGGATGAAACCCAGGTCGAGCCAGCGCGTCGCCCCTTTGCTGGTCGCGCCAAAGAGCATCACCGCCACCAGCAGGGCCAGCCCGAAGACATAGAAATACGGTGCGGTGCGCATGATGAATCCCGGGCGCAGCATGGCCACGGCCCACATCACCGCGAACGCGACCAGGAAATTGCGGAACTGGTCGGCGAAACGCCAATCGGTATTGCCCACGGCAGAGTGCATGGTGGACATCCCCACCATCGCCATGATGACCAGCAGGATGAGCAACGGCCAATCCAGGGCCGCCAGCATACGGCGCGCGACCTGCAGCACGAATTTCATGGCGACTCCTCGTCGGGCGATTTCTCTCTGTCGAGCGATTTCTCCCCGTTGAGCGATGGATCGCCATCCGGCGCGAATTCCTCGGCGCCGATCTCGGGGTGGGCATTGATCGCCGACGGATGCCGCGAGACCGCCTGCTCGATGCGCAATTGCTCATCGCGCGCGGCCTCCCGCGCCGGATCGAGCCAATAATCGAACACCGTGCGGGCGATCGGCGCGGCGACCGAAGCGCCCCAGCCGCCATTCTCGACAATCAGCGCAATCGCGATCTGCGGGTCCTCGACCGGCGCGTATGCCATGAACAACGCATGGTCGCGCAGCCTTTCGTCCACTGCCCCCGCGCGGTACCTGGCGCCGCGCAGGCTGTAGACCTGCGCCGTCCCGGTCTTGCCCGCGGCCTGATAGGCGGCCCCCTCGAAGGCGCGCCGCGCCGTTCCCTTGCGGATCACATCGACCATCGCATCGCGCACCACCGCGAGATCCTGGGGCTTGAGCGGGATCGTGTACTGCGGTCCGACCACCGGATACTCGAATTCGCCGGTGAGGGGATCGACGATCCGCCGCACCAGATGAGGCTTCATGTAGACGCCATCGTTGGCCAGCACCGAGGTCGCCTGCGCAAGCTGCAAAAGGGTGAACGCGTTGTAGCCCTGGCCGACCGCCACCGATACCGTCTCGCCCTGGTACCAGTGCTGCTGTTCGGGTTTTTTGTAGGCCTGACGCTTCCAGTCGCGCGAGGGCAGCACGCCGCTGCGCTCACCGTCGAGATCGATGCCGGTGATCTGGCCGAACCCGAACTGCTTGCTGAAATCGCGCAGGGCGTCGATGTCCATCATCGCGCCCAGGGAAAAGAAGTAAGTGTCCGACGACACCACGAGCGCGCGATGCATGTCCGTCGGCCCATACACGGCGCCCGCGGCGTTGCGGAAACGCTGGCCGGCCAGCTCGAAATAGCCGGGATCGGGCACCAGTTCCCCGGGCTGGCGCAGCCCCATCTCGAGCGCCGCCAGCGCCACGAAAGGCTTGTAGGTGGAGCCGATCGGATACGTGCCGTAGAGCGGCCGGTTGATCAGGGGATGGTCGGGCGACTCGTTCAGGTTACGCCAGCTCTCGACATCGATGCCGTCGATGAACAGATTGGGATCGAAGGACGGCGCCGATACGAAGGCCAGAACCTCGCCGGTCTTGGGCTGGATCGCCACCAGGGCGCCGCGCTTGCCCTCGAACTGCGCCTCGGCCATCGCCTGCAGGCCCGCGTCGAGCGACAGCTCGAGATTGGCCCCGGGCCGCGGATCGGTGCGGCTGAGCACCCGCACGGGCCGGCCGACGGCGGTGACCTCGACCTCCTCGACGCCTGTGCGGCCATGCAGGGTCCGTTCCCAGGTTTTCTCGATGCCCTTCTTGCCCATCACCAGCGTGCCGCGATAATTGCCGAGCTGGCCGGAGGCATCGAGGCGCTGCTCGTCCTCCTCGGAAATACGGCCGACGAAACCCAGGACATGCGCCGCGGACTCGTGCCGGGGATAGGACCGCACCCAGCGTGCCTCCAGCGTGATGCCCGGGAACTGGTATGCATGCACGGCAAACCAGGAGGCCTCGATGTCATTCAGGTTGTTGCGCAACAGCACCGGCATATAGCGTCCGCTCTGCCCGTACAGGCGCAGGAACCGCTGCCGATCCGACGGGCTGATGTAGACCAGCTCGCCGAGCTGATCGAGCAGTTGCTCGACATCGCCCTGGACGTTGGCGCGGGTGACCGACAAGGTGTAGTCGCGGTGGTTGCGCGCGAGAATCGTGCCGTTGCGGTCGACGATCTGGCCGCGGCGCGGCGGAATGGGCACGATGGCGATGCGGTTCTGGTCCGCGCGCGCGGCCAGGCTCTCGTAGCGCACGACTTGCAGGTGCCACAGCCGCCCCACCAGCAACAGCAGGCAGATCAGCGCAAAGATCCCCGCCGCCCAGGCGCGCACCAGGACCGTGCGCTTTTGACGGTGGCTGATTTTCCTGAATTCGAACATGTCCGGCTCAGCCCGCGTTCACATCCGCATCGTCGAGGCGGCGCTGCGGCAGGAACAACAGGATGTCGGCCAGGGGCCACAGCGCGGCGGTGATCAGCGCCGACCAGAGCCAGTCCCACCCCGTCCACAGGCCATTGAGCCAGGTCCCGAGCAGGCAGGTGACCGTGGCGGCGACGACGAACACCGGCAGCATGTGCAGGGCCTGCACCAGCGCGCTGAAGTGCTCCAGCCGGCGGCGCAGCGCGACGGCGCCATACGCCACGAACACGTAGCCCAACGCATGCAGGCCGAGAAAATCGGAATCGTGCACATCCATCAGCAGGCCAAAACCGAAAGCGGTCACCAGGCCCACGCGGCGAGGCTCGTGCAGACACCAGAAGGCCAGCACCAGCAGCAGGATATCGGGCGTGGGCTGCCACGCACGCCAGGGCAGCAGGGAGACGACCCAGACGAACAGCAGGGTGCCCCAGACGAAGAACGGGCTGGATGGATGACGGAAAGGCGAAGCATCGATCGGCTGCAGGGACGCGAGCGACGAGGGGCTGGACGAACGGGTGGACCGGCTATTCATCCGGGGCCTCCGCTGCGGACTGGCGCGCATCGCTCACATCCACCTTCAGGACCAGAAAATGCCGATAGCGCTCGGGATGCGACAGGGGCTGCGCAACGGCCATCGCAAAGCCGGTCCCGGGGTCGCGGTCCACCTTTTCGACGCGGCCGACCGGCAGGCCCGCCGGAAACAGGCCGCCGATACCGCTGGTCACCAGCGTATCGTCCTCGCGCACATCGGCGCTGGCCGTCAGATAGCGGACCTCGATCTTGCCAACCTCGTTGCTGCCGAATGCGATCAGGCGCAGGCCATTGCGCAGCACCTGCACCGGAATCGAGACCTGGTCGTCGATCAACAGCGCCGCCTCGGACGAAAACGGCGTCACGCGGACGATCTGGCCGACCACGCCGCCCTCGTCGATCACCGGCATACCCGGCTGTATGCCGTCCCGCGCGCCTTTGTTGAACACCAGGCGGTGACTGAAGGCATTGGGCGGGACATAGAAAACCTCGACGGCGACCGATTGCTGGGGGATTTCCTCGGAAATATTGAGCAGGCGGCGCAATTGCTCGTTCTCGGCGGTGAGCTGCGCGGCATGTGTCGAGAGCTGCGCCATTTCGATGCGCTGGCGGCGCAGAGCGTCCCGCTCGTCGCGCGCGAGCGCCGCGGCCTGCGTCCAGCTATCGATGTAGTCGATCACATCGCGCGGCGCCAGAGCCACGCGCTGGAATGGATAGATCGCCACGGCCAGCGCCTGGCGCACCGGCGCGAGCAGCGCCGAGCGGGCATCCACCACCAGGAGGGTCAGGCTCAGGATGAGCAGGAGGAACAGACGGACATCGGCGCTCGGGCCGTGTTTGAAAAGTCTGAGCGTTCCGTGTTCTTGCATGGCGTCCGGCGGCCGGCTTGCCGAACCGCCGCCCAGGCGGCGCCCGGCGCGCCCAACCGCAGCGTTCAGTCGTAGATGAAGACCCCGCCCAGGCGCTCGAGGTGTTCGAGCGCCTCGCCGCAGCCGCGCACGACGCAGGTCAGGGGATCCTCGGCCACCACGACGGGCAGACCGGTTTCCTCCTGGAGGAGGCGATCGAGATCGTGCAGCAGGGCGCCGCCGCCGGTCAGCGCGATCCCCTTGTCGGTGATGTCGGCGCCCAGCTCGGGCGGCGTCTGCTCGAGCGCGGTCTTGACGGCCGAGACGATCTGGTTGAGCGGATCGGTCAGGGATTCGAGGATTTCGTTCGAGGACACGGTGAAGCTGCGCGGCACCCCCTCGGACAAGTTGCGCCCCTTGACCTCGATCTCGCGGATCTCGGAGCCCGGGAAGGCCGAGCCGATTTCCTTTTTGATCAGTTCGGCCGTGGGCTCGCCGATCAACATGCCGTAGTTGCGGCGGATGTAATTGATGATGGCCTCGTCGAACTTGTCGCCGCCCACCCGCACCGAGCCTTTGTAAACCATCCCGCCCAGCGAGATGATCGCCACCTCGGTGGTGCCGCCGCCGATGTCCACCACCATCGAGCCGCTGGCGTCCGACACGGCCAAGCCGGCGCCGATGGCCGCCGCCATGGGCTCCTCGATGAGGTAGACCTGGCTCGCGCCGGCGCCCAGCGCCGACTCGCGGATGGCGCGGCGCTCGACCTGGGTCGAGCCGCAGGGCACGCAGACGATGATGCGCGGGCTGGGCGCGAACATGCTGCGCGGATGCACCATGCGGATGAACTGCTTGAGCATCTGCTCGGTCACGGTGAAGTCGGCGATCACGCCGTCCTTCATGGGCCGGATGGCCTCGATGTTGCCGGGCACGCGGCCCAGCATCTGCTTGGCCTCCTGGCCGACCGCCTGGATGATTTTCTTGCCGTTGGGGCCGCCGTCATGGCGGATAGCGACGACCGACGGCTCATCGAGGACTATGCCCTTGCCGCGGACATAGATCAGCGTATTGGCCGTCCCGAGGTCGATCGCCATATCGGTGGAGAAGTAGCTGCGTAGGAATCCGAACATGGCGCTCAAATATGAAATATTGAGGAATCTGGGTCCGTGCGGACAATCTGGCATAGTCACCGGGCATCGCGCCGCACGGGTATTCCGGACCAATGATTCCGCATGGAATCAGGAATGATAACTTATAATCGAGGGCATACGAGGCCGAATCCAACGGGAAATCTGCGCCAATCCCCCGATTTCCGCCATCGGTAACTTCCCCATACAAATTCGACACGCCGGCAACACGGCATGAACCATGGCACTCACTGAACAGGACATCGCCCGCCTCGCGCGCCTCGCGGGGTTGCGGCTCGCCCCCTCGGACCAGGCACTCGCCCGCGACGAGCTCACCCGCATCCTCGGCCTGATCGAGCAACTCCAGGCGGTCGATACCGCCGGCATCGAGCCCATGGCCCATCCCCTGGCGGCGCACCAGGACATCTCGCTGCGGCTGCGCGAGGATCGGGCCGCCCCCGCCCAGACCCTCGAACAGCGCGCGGCCTACATGGCCAACGCCCCCGCCCAGCACGAAGGCCTGTTCCTCGTGCCCACCGTCATCGAGTGAATTCCACGCATGTCCGCCATCCATGAATTCGAGGGCATCCAGGCCCTGGCCGACGCCCTGCGGCAAGGCCGCGCGAGCGCGGTCGAACTCGCCAGCGACGCCCTGCGCGCCGCGCGCAGCTACCCGGACCCCAACCTGTTCCTGCACATCGACGAGGACCTGACGCTGGCGCAAGCCCGCGAGGCCGATGCGGCCATCGCCGCCGGCCGCGCGGGGCCGCTGACCGGCATCCCCATCGCCCACAAGGACCTGTTCGTCACCCGGGGCTGGCGCACCACTGCCGCCAGCCGGATGCTCGCCGATTACACCAGCCCCTTCGACGCCACCGTGGTGGCGCGCCTGCGCGAGGCGGGCACCGTCTCGCTGGGCAAGCTCAGCTGCGACGAATTCGCGATGGGCTCAGCCAACGAGAACGCCGCCAGCGGCCCGGTGCGCAACCCCTGGGACCCCGAGCGTATCCCGGGCGGCTCATCCGGCGGCTCGGCAGCCGCGGTCGCCGCCCGCCTGGTGCTGGGCGCGACGGGCACCGACACCGGCGGCTCGGTACGCCAGCCGGCCGCCCTGTGCGGCGTCAGCGG
Organism: Castellaniella defragrans; assembly: GCA_040394755.1. GTDB lineage: Bacteria > Pseudomonadota > Gammaproteobacteria > Burkholderiales > Burkholderiaceae_B > Castellaniella > Castellaniella defragrans_A. The sequence goes on from JBEBRQ010000003.1 coordinate 12,694, forward strand.
CATCAAGCCCACCTATGGCACGGTTTCGCGCTACGGCATCATCGCCTATGCCTCCAGCCTCGACCAGGCCGGCATACTTGCCCGCAGCGCATGTGATCTGGCGCCCCTGCTCGATGCGATCAGCGGCTTCGATCCTCTGGACTCCACCAGCCTGGAAACCTGCGACGGGCGCGCCAACACGCCCGGCCGCGTCCTCGGCGACTACCAGCAGGCCCAGGCCCGCTTTGCGGCGGCCGGCGCGCGGCCCCTCGAGGGCCTGCGCATCGGCGTGCCGCGCGAGTTCCTCAACGAGGGCCTGGCCGCCGATGTGGGCGCCGCCATCGAGGCCGCTCTGGCCGTCTTCGAAACCCTGGGCGCCCGGCGCGTGCCGATTTCCCTGCCGCGCACGGCGCTGTCGATCCCCGCCTACTACGTCATCGCCCCGGCAGAGGCCTCCAGCAACCTGTCGCGCTACGACGGCGTGCGCTACGGCCACCGCGCGGCCGAATACGAGGACCTGGCCGACATGACCAGCCGTTCGCGCACCGAGGGCTTCGGCGACGAGGTCCGGCGCCGCATCCTGGTGGGCACCTACGTGCTGTCCCACGGCTACTACGACGCCTACTATCTGCAGGCGCAGCGCGTGCGCCGCATGATCGCCGACGACTTCCGCAAGGTCTTCGCCGGGGACTGCGACGTCATCATGGGGCCGGTAACCCCGACCGTCGCGCGGCGCATCGGCGACAACCGCCAGGACCCGATCGCCGACTGGCTGGGCGACATCTACACCCTGGGCGCGAGCCTCGCCGGCCTGCCGGGCATGTCGATTCCCTGCGGCTTCGGCGGCGCGGCGCAATCCCTGCCCATCGGCCTGCAGATCATCGGCAACTACTTCGACGAAGGCCGCCTGCTGGCGCTCGCCGACCGCTACCAACACGCCACCGACTGGCACCAACGCACTCCGGAACAGCAATGATGGAATGGGAAATCGTCATCGGACTGGAAACGCACACCCAGTTGTCGACCGAATCCAAGATCTTCTCGAACAGCAGCACCCGCTTCGGCGCCGCCCCCAACACCCAGGCCAACGCCGTGGACATGGCCCTGCCGGGATCGCTGCCGGTCATGAACCTCGGCGCCGTCGAGCGCGCCATCCGCTTCGGTCTGGCCGTCGGCGCCGCCATCGCGCCGCGCTCGGTGTTCGCGCGCAAAAACTATTTCTACCCCGACCTGCCCAAAAACTATCAGATCAGCCAATTCGAACTGCCCATCGTGGTCGGCGGCTCCCTGTCGTTCTTCGCAGGCGAGCAGGAACACACGGTCAACCTGACCCGCGCCCACCTCGAGGAGGACGCCGGCAAGTCCCTGCACGAGCATTTCACCGGGCCGCACGGGGAATCCTCCAGCGGCATCGACCTCAACCGGGCCGGCACGCCGCTCTTGGAAATCGTCTCGGAACCCGAAATGCGTTCGGCCGCCGAGGCCGTGGCCTACGCCCGCACCCTGCATGGCCTGGTCGTCTGGCTGGGCATCTGCGACGGCAACATGCAGGAGGGATCGTTCCGCGTGGATGCGAACGTCTCGGTCCGCCCCAAAGGCCAGACCGAGTTCGGCACCCGCTGCGAGATCAAGAACCTCAACTCCTTCCGCTTTCTCGAACGCGCCATCCAGCACGAGGCCCGGCGCCAGATCGAGCTCATCGAGGACGGCGGCACCGTGGTCCAGGAAACCCGCCTGTACGACGCGGACCGCGACGAAACCCGCAGTATGCGCAGCAAAGAGGACTCGCATGACTACCGCTACTTTCCCGACCCCGACCTGCCGCCGCTGATCGTCACGCCCGAATGGATCGAACGGGTCCGCGCCGACATGCCCGAGCTGCCGGCGCACAAGCGCGCGCGCTTCGAGGCCGACATGGGGCTCACCGCCTACGACGCGGCGCAACTGACCATGCACCGCCAGGTCGCCGACTATTTCGAGGCAACAGCCGCGGCGCTGCCCGCGGACCAGGCCAAGCTCGCCGCCAACTGGATCCTCGGCGAGCTCTCGGCCACCCTCAACCGCGACGGCCTCGAAATCGGCGATTCGCCCGTCGCCCCGGCGCAGCTCGCCGCGCTCATCGCGCGCATCATCGACGGCACCCTGTCGAACAAGATCGCCCGCGACGTGTTCGCGGCCATGTGGGCCCGCGAGTCCGGCGGCACGCCCGACGCCATCATCGAGGCGCGCGGCCTGCGGCAGATCAACGACACCGGCGCGATCGGCGCCATGATCGACGAGGTCCTGGCGGCCCATCCGGCCATCGTCGAGGAATACCGGGCCGGCAAGCAAAAAGCGTTCAACTCCCTGGTCGGCCAGGTCATGAAGGCCGCGCGCGGCAAGGCCAATCCGCAGCAGGTCAATGCGCTGCTGCTGGAGAAGCTGGGAGGTTGAGGCGGATCGCGTCCAGCCGCGCGGAACGCGGGGCCCGGATTCCGATCCGGCGCGGTTGATCCGGACCGCCAGGGCCGCTCAGACGCCGTAACGCATCCGGTAGGCGGCCACCGCCTCGCCATGCGCCGCCAGAGCGGCGTCGCCTTTCAGGACCGCCAGAATGTCGGCCAGCGAGGCGATGCTGATCACCGGAATGCCGTAGGCCTGCTCGACCTCCTGCACAGCGGAATGCGCCGACAGGGCGCCATCGGCGCCCGCGCGCTCCATCCGGTCCAGAGCAATGAGCACGGCCGCCGGCTGGGCGCCGGCATCGCGGATCAAGGCCACGGACTCGCGCACCGACGTCCCCGCCGTAATCACATCATCGATGATCACCACCCGGCCCGCCAGCGGCGCACCCACCAGCGTGCCGCCCTCGCCGTGGTCCTTGGCCTCCTTGCGATTGAAGGCGAAAGGCACCGTCCGGCCAGCCAGCGCCGGATGCGCGGCCAGCGCCACCGCCGCGGCCGTGGCCAGCGGAATGCCTTTGTAAGCCGGCCCGAACAGCATGTCGAACGCCAGGCCCGAATCCACCAGCGCCTGGGCATAGAACCGCGCCAAGCGCCCAACCGAACCGCCGTCGTTGAACAGGCCGGCATTGAAAAAGTACGGGCTCAGGCGTCCCGACTTGACCTTGAACTCGCCAAAGCGCAACACCCCCTGGTCCAGAGCGAAACGGACGAATTCCTCGGCATGGGTTCCCGGCATGGCATTGGCCTCTGTACACGCAAAACCGCCATTATCCGATATTTCCTATGCCGCCCGCAGCCGCATCGACACGCCGTGGCGCCGACCGGGCGGCCCGGACGGAATCATGCCGAACCAAACCATACAATTAGTTAAAGTTTAATTATTTTTAGTTTAATATATTCATGATCCGCGCCCAGACCGGGCGCGGCGGCCCTCATCAAGGAACTCATCATGGACGACACCTGCTGCGCCGCCTGGGCGCCTCGCCTCACCAGCCTGATCCGCATCGGTAGCGGCTACATGTTGTTGCTGCACGGCACAGCCAAACTCCTGGGAATTCCGCACGCCCCCATGTTCGACGGCCTGCAGATCCTTTCCCTGTCCGGCATCGCCGGCCTGATCGAATTGATCACGGGCGCCCTGATACTGCTCGGCCTGTTCGCCCGCATCGCGGCATTCATCGCCTCCGGCCTTTGCGCCGCCGCCTACCTGATCGGCCACGTGGCCTCCAAGGGCTTTTTCCTCCTGCCGATGTTCAACGGCGGCGAGGCGGCCATCCTGTACGCCTTCGTGTTCTTCCTGCTGTTCCTGTACGGCCCCGGCCCCTGGAGCCTCGACGCCCTGATCCGCAAGAAGGACTGAGCGCAGGAACGGGTTCTCTGGGCGGGTGGACGCGACGCCGAAGCCACCCGCCATTCGAGTACAGTTCATGATTGAATCAACTCGAGGAGCTTCCCCGTGCTGCGCATCACATCCCTGAACGTCAACGGCATCCGTTCGGCCTTTCGCAAAGGACTGCCCGCCTGGCTGGCGCAGACCCGGCCCGATGTGGCCTGCCTGCAGGAAATCAAGATCCAGGACAGCGACCTCACCGAGGACCTGCGGCACCCCGACGGCTACACCGGCCATTTCCACCACGCGGAAAAGAAAGGCTACAGCGGCGTCGGACTCTACCTCGCCCGCAATGCCGCGACCGTCACCGCCGGCATGGGCTGTCCCGAATTCGATGCCGAGGGCCGCATCCTGCGGGCCGACTGGCCGGGCCTGAGCATCGTCAGCGCCTACCTGCCCTCCGGCTCGAGCGGCGACGAGCGCCAGACCGCCAAATACCGCTTTCTCGATCACTACGAGGGCTGGCTGGCGGACCTGATGGACGAGCACCGCCGCACCGGGCGCGAATTCATTCTCTGCGGGGACTGGAACATCGCCCACAAGGAAATCGACCTCAAAAACTGGAAAGGCAACCTCAAGAACAGCGGTTTCCTGCCCGAGGAACGCGCCTGGTTGAGCAAGGTGTTCGACGAGGGCGGCTGGATCGACGTGTACCGCCGCCTGCACCCCGAGGCTACCGGCGAGGCCTACACCTGGTGGAGCAACCGCGGCCAGGCCTGGGCCAGGAACGTGGGATGGCGCATCGACTACCAGATCGCCACACCGGGCATCGCGGGGCGGGCTCTGGCGGCGTCGGTCTACAAGGACGAACGCTTCAGCGATCATGCGCCCTTGACGATCGACTATGACTGGACGCTATGAAAAGCGCGTGCTGAACGCAATGGACGCGACCCGGACGGCAGCGCGTCCTGCCCCCCGATCAGACCGCTGCACTCAAACCGGCGCGCCGCGCGCAGGCGGCGCATCCGGCGACGAACGCAAATAGTGCTGCGCCAGCACGGCGCAGACCATGAGCTGGATCTGGTGGAAAATCATCAGGGGCAACAGCACCGGGCCGATCGCCGCGGAGCTGAACAGCACCTGCGCCATCGGCACCCCGGTCGCCATGCTCTTTTTCGAGCCACAGAACACGATGGTGATCTCGTCGGCGCGCGCGAAGCCCAGCCGGCGCGTGCTCCAGGTATTCAGAGTCAGCACCAGCGCCAGCAGCACGCCGCACGCGGCCACGAGTTTGAGCAATGCATCCGGCGGCACGGCCTGCCACAGACCGCTGATCACCGATTCGCTGAACGCCGTGTAGACCACCAGCAGGATGGAGCCCTGGTCGACGCCGACCACGAGCTTGCGGTGCGCCGCCATCAAGGGGCCAATCACGGGGCGCAGCAGATGGCCCACGATGAAGGGCAGCAGGATCTGGACACTGATCTTGAGGATCGCATGCCACAGCGAGGCACTGCCCAGCGCCTGGGTGTCAGCCTCCAGCATGAACCGCAAGAGCAGCGGGGTGACGACGATGCCGACGATGCTGGAGGCCGACGCCGCGCAGACCGCCGCCGGCACATTGCCGCGCGCGATCGAGGTGAATGCGATGGCCGACTGCACCGTGCCCGGCAGCACGCACAGATAGACGACACCGATGTAGAGAGGCTCGCCCAGCAGGGGCAGCAGCACCGGCCGGAACGCCCATCCCAGGAGCGGAAAAATCACGAACGTCCAGGTGAACACCACGCCGTGCAGGCGCCAGTGCGTGGCGCCCGCGATGATCGCCTCGCGCGACAGCTTGGCGCCATGCAGGAAGAACAGCAGAGCGATCGCCGCCGTCGTGAGCCATTCGAAAAACACCGCACCCTGGCCATGCGCCGGCGCCACCGACGCGGTGATGACGACGGCGATCAGGATGATCGTGAAACGATCGAACAGCAGGCGCAATTTCGACAACATGGTCTGGAATACTCCGAAGGTCCGGTTTCAGTTCAGCCTGATTGCGGCGCATCCAGCGCCTGCACCTCGCGGCGCATCGCCCGCAGCAGTACCAGGCCGGGCAGCGCGATCAACACCGTCAGCACGAAAAACAGAGGCCAGTCATAGCGCTCGACCAGGACCGGCGTCAACGGGCCGGCCAGGTAGGTGCGGCCCACCGCCGACAAGGCCGAGAGCAGGGCGAACTGCGTGGCCGAGAACTGCTGCCGGCACAAGCCCATCAGCAACGCGACGAAAGCCGCGGTGCCCAACCCGCCGCACAGATTTTCTACCGCCACGACGAAGGCCATCGAATACAGGTGCGCCGGCGTCACCGCCAGGACCCAGTAGCCGAAATTCGACAGCGCCTGCAGCACACCGAACAACATCAGCGAGCGATACAGGCCGAGACGCGTCATCAGCCCGCCGCCCACCAGGGCGCCGACGATCGTGGCCGCGAGCCCGAACACCTTGTTGACCATGCCGACGTCGGTCACGCTGAAACCGGCGCCGCGCAGCAGGAAAGTCGTCGACAGGGCGCCAGCGAACGCATCGCCGAGTTTATACAGGACGATCAGCAGCAGAATCGGCACGGCCTCGTTGCGCTGAAAGAATTCACGCAGCGGCTCGATCACCGCCTGCCGCAAGGTGCGCGGCGCCGTCGCCACCAGCTCGGGCTCAGGCGCGATCAGGGTGGACAGCGAGCATACGGCCATCACCCCCCCCATGGCGATGTACATGCCGCGCCAGCCCAGCCACTGATCGGCCAGGATCAGCGCCAGCCCCCCCGAGACGATCATCGCCAGCCGGTAGCCCAGGACCTTGAGGGCGGCGCCGGCCGCGCGCTCGTTCTTGCGCAGCACATCCGTGCTGTAGGCATCGAAGGCGATGTCCTGCGTCGCCGACAGGAACGCCACCCAGACCGCCAGCAGCGCCAGCGCGCCCAGGTGCGCGCCCGGCGCGAAAAACCCCATCGCGGCGATCGACAACGCGAGCAGGATCTGGGTCAGAAACACCCAGCCGCGGCGCCGCCCCAGCCACGGCGGCGCATAGCGGTCGACCAGCGGCGCCCAGAGGAACTTCAGGGTATAGGCCGACCCCACCAGGGTCAGGAAGCCGATCTGCTGCAAGGATACCTGCTCGACCGTGGCCCAGGCCTGCAAGGTGCCGCTGGTCAGGGCCAGCGGCAGACCGCTCGCGAAGCCCAGAACCAGCAGCGGCGCGACCCGCCGGCTGGCATAGACGCGCACGCTGTCGTTCACACACCCGTCCGCGGTTGGCACGACTCGAACCGGTACACCGCCAGCGTGCTGCGCCACCCCTGGAGGAAGCGGATCTCGCGCTGCCCATGAAAAGTCGCCAGATGAGTGATGCGCAAGCCGAGCTTTGCCGCCAGCCGCTGGAAGTCCCGCAGCGTGCACAGGTGGATGTTCGGCGTGTTGTACCACTCGTAGGGCATCTGCCCGGTCACCGGCATACGGCCGCACAGAATGGACCAGCCGTGCGGCCAATAGCCGAAATTGGGAAAGGACACGACGCCGTAGCGCGCCACCCGCGCCATTTCGCGCAGGATATGCTCGGTATGGTGCATCGATTGCAAGGTCTGCGACAGCACGACCGTGTCGAACTGCCCGTCGCCAAACAGCGCCAGGCCCTCCTCGAGATTTTGCTGGATCACCTGCACGCCGCGCCGGACCGCCGCGATCACGCTGTCGTCATCCAGCTCGACGCCCGCGCCGCGCACCTGCCGGGTGTCCTGCAAATGGGCCAGCAACGTGCCATCGGCGCAGCCCAGGTCCAGCACCCGGCTGCCCGGCTCGATCCATTCTGCAATGCGCAGCAGGTCGGCGCGCGGCGCCTGCTGCGGCTCGCCCGATCGTGTGTTCATGCCAGCACCCCCGTCGTACGGCGCCGCGCCGCCAGCCCCAGGCCCTGCGCGATGCGATCGAAATAGCCCTGCACGATCGCATGGTAGCGCGGGTCCTCGAGCAGAAAGGCGTCATGGCCATGCGGCGCATCGATCTCGGCGTAGGTGACCTCGCGCTGGTTCTTGAGCAGCGCGCGCACGATCTCGCGGGAATGCTCGGGTGAAAAACGCCAGTCCGTGGAAAACGACACCAGCAGGAAACGCGCCTGGGCCGCCGCCAGCGCGCTCCCCAGATCCCCGCCATGATCGCGGGCCGGATCGAAATAATCGAGCGCGCGCGTCAGCAGCAGGTAGGTGTTCGCATCGAAATAGCGCGAAAATTTTTCCCCCTGGTGGCGCAGGTAGGACTCAACCTCGAACTCGACGTCGTAGTTGTAGTGGAACTGGCCGTTGGGACCCGGCGCGCGCTGGGCACGGCCGAATTTCTCGGCCATGACCTCGTCGGACTGGTAGGTGATGTGGCCCACCATGCGGGCCACCGACAGGCCGTGCGCGGGCACAACGCCATGCGTATGATAGTTGCCGCCGCGGAAATCGGGATCGGTGATGATGGCCCGCCGCGCCACCTCGTTGAACGCGATGTTCTGGGCGCTCAAGCGCGCCGTGCTGGCGATCACGATGCAATGGCCGACGCGCTCGGGGCAAGTGATCGACCAGCTCAGGGCCTGCATCCCGCCCAGCGACCCGCCCATCACGGCCGCGAGCCTGTCGATCCCGAAATAGTCGGCCACGCGCGCCTGCGCGCGCACCCAATCCTCGACCGTCAGCAGGGGAAAGGTGGCCCCCCAGGGTTCGCCGGTTTCTGGATTGACGCTCAGCGGCCCCGTCGAACCGAAGCACGACCCGAGATTGTTGACGCCGATCACGAAAAACCGGTCGGTATCCACCGCCTTGCCCGGTCCCACCATATTGTCCCACCAGCCCACGCTGTCGGGCTGGCCGGCATCCATCCCCGCCACGTGGTGCGAGGCATTCAGGGCATGACAGATGAGGACGGCATTGCTGCGCTCGGCATTCAGGGTGCCGTAGGTTTCGACCGCCAAAGTGTAGGCGGGCAGCACCTGGCCGCTGGACAAGGCCAGAGGCTCGTCGAAGGCAAGAAACTCAGGGGAGACATAGCCCACGCTGCCTTCGGGCACCTCGGCGTGCGCGGCAAAAGCGGGGGTCACGGAAATCGCAGTCATAGGACCTCTTTAGCTGGATTTATGGAGCGCCCGCAAGCGGATCAGGCAAATCGGCGCAAATTCGTGAGGCTATTCTAGCACTCGCGACCCGCATTCACCGTGTCCGCCCCGCACCACCTAGACATGAATCAAGGATGCCTCGGACACGGGTTTACCCCTCCAAACGAAACTGTTACTTTTTCTAACTATATAGATAAAAAAGACTAGTGAGAGGGGAAAATCACGATGAAACCTCTGAGCGACCGCGAACAAGAGTGCTTATTGTGGGCAGCCCAAGGCAAAACCAGCTGGGAAATCGGCCGGATCCTGGGAATCGCCGAGCGCACCGTCAATTTCCACATCGCCAACACTTGCGCAAAACTCGACGTCCGGACCCGCCAGGCGGCAATCACCACCGCCCTGTCCCGGCGGCTGATCAATGTGCGGCGGATGGCAGCTGCAAACCCAGCCAGAAATCCCGCACGGGTGCGCGGTCAAAGGCGCTCGTCTCGGCCGTCACCACCGCCTCGAACAAATTCCACGTGTTGACCATCACCAGCGCCTCCAGACGCATCGGCTTTCCCCGCAGCTCCGCCTCGACCACGAAACGCTCGCCCGGCTCCGGCAAGGGATCGGGCGGCGGCACCCCCAGATTCTCATAAAACGACCGGATCATGCCGTACGCCAGCGCCCGCGCGGCCGGAGGGTCGGCGCGCAAGTCCTCGGGCAGGGGCGCATGGCCCAGCGCGAACAGCACCGAGCCGGCCTGCGCCATCGTCATGGTGAGATCCAGCGCATGGCCCTCGACGCGCACCGCCCGGGTTTCGGACCGGGGACGCGCCGGCAGGACCCCCGTGACGGCGCCGTCCGCGACCTCGACCGAGCGCCAATCGAATTCGGGTGAACACCCCGCCAGAGCCAGGACGCATATCACGCCCAATATCCATCGCACCAAGACGCCACCTCCCTTTGCTGGGGAGCCTCCGCTGAATCACGGCGACAAGCGGGCGCTTGCGCAACAGAATGACCTTTCAGAGTGCCCCGGAGTCATCCAGGCATTGTACGGGCCTCGGTTAAAATGGGCGCCCACGACACTAACCCGACCCCACTATGACCAATGCCACCGAACGGCGCGCACGCCTGGCCGCGCGGCCTGATCTGCTGCGGGGCATTCTGCGCGGTATCGAAAAAGAAGGCCTGCGGGTAGACGCCCAGGGCCTGCTCGCCGATACGCCGCACCCCAGGGTGTTGGGTTCGGCCCTGACCAATCCGCAGATCACGACGGACTACTCCGAGGCCCTGCTGGAACTCATCACCGGGACGCACACGGACGCGCACGCCCTGATCGACGAATTACTGGACACGCACGCCTTCGTGGCCCTGCGCAATCCCGGCGAGGTCATCTGGAACCAGTCCATGCCGGCCCACCTGCCTCCCGAGGCCGAAATCCCGGTCGCCTGGTACGGCACGTCGAACACCGGCATGCTCAAGCACGTCTACCGCGAAGGTCTGGCCTGGCGCTACGGCAAGGTCATGCAATGCATCGCCGGCGTGCATTACAATTTTTCGCTGCCCGAAGCAGCCTGGGCCGTGCTCGGGGCCGAAGGCGACACCCCGCTCGAACGGCGCAACTCGGGCTATATGGCCCTGATCCGCAATTTCGCGCGCCAGGCGTGGCTGCTGATGTATCTGTTCGGCGCCTCGCCAGCCGTCTCGCGCAGCTTCCTCCAGCACGCGGGCATCGAGGATCAGCTCCAGGCCCTGGGTTCCGATACCCGCATCCTGCCCTGGGCGACCAGCCTGCGCATGAGCGACCTGGGCTACAAGAGCCCGATCCAATCCGATCTGGCGCTCTGCTACAACGACCTGGACACCTTCTCGGCGCGCATCCACGCCGCGGTCACCACCCCATGGCCCGCCTACGAAGCCTTGGGCACACAGCGCGACGGCCGCTGGATCCAGCTCAACACCAACATCCTGCAGATCGAGAACGAGTACTACTCGAACATCCGGCCCAAGCAGGTCACGGGCCGCTGCGAGCGCCCCGCAACCGCGCTGCGCGAACGTGGCATCCAGTACATCGAGGTCCGCTGCATGGACATCGACCCGGAGGCGACCGCCGGCATCGACATCCAGACCAGCCATTTCCTGGATGCCTTCCTGCTCTATTGCGCGGTCGAGGACAGCCCCTTGTTCCCGCCGCCGGGGTTCTGCCAGGAAAGCCAGGACAACTTCGCCCGCGTCGCGCGCGAGGGACGCCGCCCCGGCCTGACCCTGGCGCGCGATGGCCATGCAATGCCGCTGCTCGACTGGGGACTGGAAATCCTGGCGCGCATGCGGCCCTACGCCGCCCTGCTCGATCAGGCGCTGGGCGGCGACACCCACGCCATGGCGCTCGAGACGCAGCACCCAAAGCTCCTGGACCCCGAAACGACGCCCTCGGCGCGCCTGCTCGCGCAACTGCGCGACAACCACGCCGAATTCCACGACTGGTCCCTGCGCCGCAGTCAGGAGCACTGGGCAGCCCTGCGCGCGCGCGCACTCACGCCGCAATCCCTGGCCGCCTACGACGAGGCGGCGCGCCGCTCGATCGAGGCGCAAGCCGAACTCGAGGCCAGCGACACCGAGACGTTCGAGCAATACGTGGCGCGCTTTCAGGCGGCATTGGGTCCGCGGCCCGGCGCGGGCGCCTGTGCGTAGGCGCTGGCACGAGGCAAGACCGGATCTGGAATTGAAAACGGGCACTCGATGAGTGCCCGGAATCCTGGGTGACTGGCGCGCCCGCCAGGAATCGAACCTGGATCAGAAGCTTCGGAGACTCCTATTCTATCCATTGAACTACAGGCGCGAGGCCCGCTATTGTACAGTGTTTGGGGCGGGCACGCCGGGCCGGCCGGACCCGGCGGCCTGTTTCCCCAAAACCATGCGAGGGCGTGCGCGTGCCGCTATAATCTTTAATTGATGCTTGGAATGTCCATGCCGATACCTTTGGTATGGTTTTGCAGCATTCGGACAAGACACCCAGGATTCAATCATGAGCCACAAAGACAACGCCGCCGAGCCGCACGGACACGAAAGCGCCATCAAAACCCCGCGCCAACTGCTGATCACCGTCATTCTGGCCTTTCTGATTCCCATCGTGATCATCATGATGCTGGTCAACCTGGTCGGCTCCAGCATCATGACCGGCGCGGGCTCCGACGGCCAGTCGCCCGAATCCATCGCCCGGCGCATCCAGCCGGTCGCCGGCTTCAAGCTCGTCGACGTCAACGCGCCAAAGGTCTTCAAGACCGGCCAGCAGGTCTTTGAATCCACCTGTACCGCTTGCCATACCGCCGGTGTGGCGGGCGCGCCCAAGTTTGGCGACAAGGACGCCTGGGCGCCCTTCATCAAACAAGGCTACGAGGCGCTGGTGACCAACGCCCTGCACGGCATCGGTGCCATGCCGCCCAAGGGCGGCAATGCCTCGCTGGACGATTTCGAGGTCGAGCGCGCCGTCGTCTACATGGCCAATCACGCGGGCGCCTCGTTCGACGAGCCCAAAGAGCCCACCGAGGCCGCCGAACACGGCGCATCCGAGGCGGCGCCCGCCGCCCAGGCCGCACCTGCTGCCGAAACCGCGGCCGCGCCAGCCACCGAGGCCGCAGCCACACCTGCCGCCACAGCCGCCCCGGCAACCGCCGAGGCCGCACCCGCCCAGGAACCCGCCGCCGAAACGGCACCGGCGCCCGACCATGCGGCCCAAACCGCGGCCGCCGCGCAGCCGGCCGCGACAGAACCCGCGCCCGCCGCCGCGCCAGCGCCCGAACCCGCGGCCACCGCCAGCGCCGATGCCAATGAGGTCGGGAAAAAGCTCTACAGCACGTACTGCTTTGCCTGCCATGCCGCCGGCGTGGCAGGCGCGCCCAAGTTCGGCGACAAGGACGCCTGGGCGCCCTTCATCAAGACCGGACTGGACGAAATGCTCAAGAACGCCATCAAGGGCGTGGGCATCATGCCGCCACGCGGCGGCTCGGGGGCGAGCGACGCCGAGCTCAAGGCCGCCATCGAATACATGGTCGACGCGGCCAAGTAAGTCCTTGCCCCGGGGAATGCGCGACGACGCCCGCGCGCATTCCCCGACACCCGTCCAGCCTCATTCAGCACGCGGCATCGAGCTTTCCCACTCGTGCCCGCCCACGAACTCGGGCAGAAACCGCGCAAACGCCTCGGCGGCCGGCGACAGGCTCGCATGGCGGCGCGTGTACACGAAAAAGCGGCGCCGCACCTCGGGATCATGCAGCGGGCGCATCCTCAAACCGTAAAGATCCACGAGCGAACGCGCATAGGGCAGACAGGCCGAGATCCCCAGCCCCGCACTGACCATGCTCAGGGCCGTGCTCATGAACGCGACCTCATGGCTGGGGCGGATGACCGGCGTGGAGATCGCCCCATGCAGGTCCAGCATCAGGCGGTTGGTGAACTGGCCCTGCAAGGTGATGAGCGGGTAGCGCATCGCGTCGGCCCAGGTGATGCGTTCGATCGACGCCAGGGGATGCCCTGGGGGAAACACGATCATGAAAGGCAGATCGAACAGCGGTTCGGCCCCCAGGTCAGCCTGCTCGTCGCGCTGCGGGCCAACGCCGATATCGACCTCGCCGCGCAGAATGCGCGTGATGACGTTCTCGACCTCGCAATCGATCAGGTGCACCCGCACATCCGGATAGGTTTCGCGAAACCGCGCGATCAGGATCGGCATGAGCGTGCTGGCCATCAATTGCGGCGCCGCGATGCGCACGATCCCGCTGTGCAGGCGTTTGAGCTTGTCGATTCCCTCGAGGGCGCTGTCCAGATCCTGCAGGATCTTGGTGACGACCGGATAAAACTCGCCCCCGACCCCGGAGAGCTGTATGCGGCGCGTATTGCGGTCGACGAGACGCACACCCAGCCCGGCCTCGAGCTCCTTGATCAGACCACTGAGCGCCGATTGCGTGACATGCAACGACTCGGCCGCCCGCGTAAAGCTGCCCGTGCGCGCCAGCGCGGTGAAAGCGCGCAATTGCCTCAAGGTCACATCCATTTTCCACCTATCAGATTTGCAGATAAATCCATCTGAAAAAACCGTTTGTATGATAGTTCGTTTTTTTCTTTAATAACAACAACACAACAATCCAGGCCGATCCAAAGCCCCAGGAGGAGTCACATGCACACATTCCATACCGGCGGAGGTCGCCATGTTTGAGCGCGCCGCCCGTCTCGTCATGCGCGGCTTCGAGATCCTGATCGTCGCCTGTCTGGCCATCATGGGCATCCTGGTGTTCGGCAATGTCGTCCTGCGCTACGCCTTCAATTCCGGCATCGCCATTTCCGAGGAACTGTCCCGCCTGCTGTTCGTCTGGCTGATCTTCATGGGCGCCGTCCTCGCTTCGGCCCAGCGCAGCCATATCGGCTTCGATACCCTGCTGCACAAGGCCGGACCGCGGACCCGGCGCGCCCTGGTCGTATTCACCGGCCTGCTGATGCTCACCGGCTGCGCGATCTTCATCCTCGGGGGGTGGAAACAGACCCTCATCAACCTGGACAACAGCTACCCCGTGCTGGAAATTCCATACGCCTGGCTCTACGCCGCCGCGCTGGTTTTCGGCATCGCCCTGATCTTTCCGGTCTGTAACAACATCCGGCGCGCCCTGAGCGGCCTCGACGACCACCTCACCGAGGACCTGGCCGGCCGCATCGAGAAGCAGGCCGCGAAAATCCACGCCGAGGAGCCCCGCCCATGAGCGCCGCACTATTCCTCGGCACGCTGCTGAGCCTGATCGCCATGGGCCTGCCCATCGCCTTCACGCTGATGTTCGCGGGGGTGGCGATGATGCTGCTCATCGGCCAGTTCGACACGCAGATCGTCGTCCAGAACGCCATCGCCGGCGCGGATAACTTCGTGCTGATGGCCGTCCCCTTCTTTATCCTGGCGGGCGAGCTCATGAACGCCGGCGGCCTGTCCAAGCGCATCGTGGAAATGGCCAGCGCCTTCGTCGGCCACCTGCGCGGCGGCCTGGGCTACGTGGCGATCTTTGCCGCCCTCCTGCTGGCCAGCCTCTCGGGTTCGGCGGTGGCCGATACCGCCGCGCTGGCCGCCATCCTGGTGCCCATGATGCGCCAGGCGGGCTACAACCCGGAACGCGCCTGCGGCCTGATGGCGGCCGGCGGCATCATCGCGCCGGTGATCCCGCCCTCGATCGGATTCCTGATCTTCGGCGTCGTGGCCAACGTCTCCATCACGCGCCTGTTCCTCGCGGGCATCGTCCCGGGCATCCTCATGGCCGTCTCCCTGGTCATCGCCTGGTGGTTCATGGCCCGCGGCCAGGATGTGCGCGTGGCGCCCCGCGCGCCCTGGTCCCGGCGCCTGGAACTGCTGGGCCGCGGCGGCTGGGCCCTGATGCTGCCAGTCATCATCATCGGCGGCCTGCGCTTCGGCATCTTCACCCCGACCGAGGCGGCGGTCGTGGCCGCGGCCTACGCCCTGTTCGTCGGCGCGGTGGTCTATCGCGAACTGACCTGGCGCACGATCTACCAATGCCTGCTGATCACGGCGCGCACCACCTCGGTGGTGCTGCTGCTGGCCGCGCTGGCGATGGTGGCCTCCTACATGATCACCATCACGGACATCTCGGGTCAGGTCGGCGGCTGGCTGCAATCCCTGACCGATCACCCCCTGGCGCTGGTAGCCGCCATGATGACCGTCGTGTTCCTCGTCGGCATGGTGCTGGACTTCATTCCCATCGTGCTGATCTTCACCCCGGTGTTCATGCCGATCATCCAGACCGCCGGCATCGATCCCATCTATTTCGGCGTGATCTTCATCATGAATTGCGCGATCGGCATGATCACCCCTCCGGTGGGCGTCGTGCTCAACGTGGTCAGTTCCGTGGGCAAAGTGTCCATGAGCCAGGCGACACGCGGCATCCTGCCCTTCCTGCTGGCGCTGCTGGCCATCCTGGCGCTGCTGATCCTGTTCCCCCCCCTGGTCACCGTGCCAGCCCAGTGGTGGCACTGACGCGCCCCCCTTCATTCCAGGAAACCACCATGAAACTCCGTAGCGCACTCCTGACCGGCCTGCTGGCCGCCTCGCTGGCGGGCAATGCCCTGGCCGTGACCAGCGCCAAATTCGCCGTCACCCTGCCCGAGAAATCCCACCAGGGCCTGGGCGTGGCCCGGTTCATCGAGCTGGTCAAGGCCAAGAGCAACGGCGAAATCGAAATCAAGCCCTACTACAACGGCATCCTGGGCAACGATGTGCAGGTCACTTCGGCCCTGCAAGGCGGCACCATCGAGTTCACGGTGCCCCAGACCACCACGCTGACCGGCATGGTCAAAGCCTTCGAGCTCCTCGACTTCCCATTCCTGTTCAAGAACACCGCACAGGCCGACAAGATCCTCGATGGCCCGGTGGGCGAGAAGCTCCTGGAAACCCTGCCGGAACACAGGCTGATCGGCCTGGCGTATTGGGAAAACGGCTTCTTCAACACCACCAACAGCAAGCGCCCGATCGTCAAGGCCGAGGATTTCCAGGGCCTGAAATTCCGTTCCATCCAGGCCAGAATCACGCAGGAAACGATCAAGGCGCTGGGCGCCAATCCCGTGCCGCTGGCGGTGCCCGAGCTCTACACCGCGCTGGAAACCCGCACCATCGACGGCCAGGGCACGCCCAATGCGGTGATCACGCCCCTCAAGCTCTACGAGGTGCAGAAATACCTGTCGATCACGCGCCACAGCTACGGCGCCTTCATTCCGCTGGTCTCCAAAGACTTCTGGGACACGCTCACCCCCGGGCAACAGCAGATCCTGAAGGACGCGGCCATTGAAACCCGCGCCTACCAGCGCGAAGTCGCCCGCAAACAGGATGAGGCGGCCAGGGAACTCATGGCCCGCAACGGCATGCAGATCAACGAAGTGAGCGACGCCGAGTACGCGCGTATGCGCGAGCAGGTCCAGCCCGTCTGGCACATGTTCATCCCCAATGTCGGGCAGGCTCTGTTCGATCAGGCCCAGGCCGAATTGAAATAATTTCAACCCCGGGCGCCGCGCCTGGCGGCGCCCTTCACCATCCCTCGGCCGCGCGCCACGGGATGCCCGGAGCCATCATGAAACTCGCCACACTCAAGGACCAGACACGCGACGGCCAGTTGGTCGTGGTCAGCCGCGACCTCACGCTTTGCGTCCCTGTCCCCGACATCGCCCCGACCCTGCAGGCCGCGCTGGACAATTGGGACGACTGCGCCCCAAGTCTGCGCGAAGCCTACGACTGGATCAATGACGGCGGGGTGCCGGACGCCATACCTTTCGATCCCACCGCCTGCCACTCGCCGCTGCCGCGCGCCTACCAATGGGCCGACGGCTCGGCCTACCTGAACCACGTGGAACTGGTGCGCAAGGCGCGCAACAGCACCGTGCCCGAATCCTTTTTCAGCGACCCCCTCATGTACCAGGGCGGCTCGGACGCCTTCATCGGACCGCGCGACCCCATCATCGCCGACAGCGAGGATTGGGGCATCGACATGGAGGCCGAGGTCGCCGTGATCACCGGCGATGTGCCGATGGGCGCCAGCCTCGAGGACGCGGAACAGGCCATCCGCCTGGTCATGCTGGTCAACGACGTCTCGCTGCGGGGCCTGATTCCCGCCGAACTCGCCAAGGGCTTCGGTTTCTTCCAGTCCAAGCCGGCCAGCGCCTTTTCGCCGGTTGCCGTCACCCCCGACGAATTGGGCACGCACTGGCGCGATGGCAAACTGCACCTGCCGCTGCTGGTCGAACTGAACGGCGAGCCCTTCGGCCGCCCCAATGCAGGCCAGGACATGACCTTCAGCCTGCCCCGGCTCATCGCCCATGCCGCGCGCACCCGCCGCCTCGCGGCCGGCAGCATCATCGGCTCGGGCACCGTCTCGAACAAGCAAGGCGACCTGCATGGGTCCAGCATCCGCAACGGCGGGGTCGGATACTGCTGCATCGCCGAGGTCCGCATGTACGAAACCATCGAGGACGGCAAGCCCGCCACGCCGTTCATGCGATTCGGCGACCGCGTCCGCATCCAGATGCTCGACGAGGCCGGCCAGGATGTCTTCGGCACGATCGATCAGGTCGTCCAACCCCGCCCAGGAGGCTGAAGCCCATGTTCGAGCTCTACTCGTATTTCCGCAGCTCGGCGGCCTACCGGGTCCGCATCGCGCTGGGCCTCAAAGGGCTGAACTACACCACCGTGCCGGTGCATCTGCTGCGCGACGGCGGGGAACAGCTCTCCGCCCGCTACCTCGCCATCAACCCCGAGGGCCTGGTTCCCGCACTGGCCGACGGCTCCCAGATCATCACCCAATCCCTGGCGATCATCGAATATCTCGATGAGGCCTACAGCCCGGCCAGCCTGCTGCCCCAGGCGCCGCTCGAGCGCGCACGGGTGCGCGCGCTCGCGCTGCACATTGCCTGCGACATCCATCCGCTGAACAATCTGCGCGTATTGCGCTACCTCTCGCACCAGGCTGGCCTCGGCCTGGAGGCGCGTAACGACTGGTACCGCCATTGGATCGTCACGGGCTTCCAGGCCCTGGAAAAACAGCTGGCGCACTCACCGGACACCGGCCTGTGCTGCCACGGCGACCAACCGGGGCTGGCGGATTGCTGCCTGATTCCCCAGGTGTTCAACGCCCAGCGCTACGAGGTCGACCTCGGTCCGTTCCCGACCATCGCGCGCATCGCCACACACTGCGAAACCCACCCGGCCTTCCAGGCCGCGCATCCCGCACGCCAGCCCGACGCGGAATGATCCGCACACCGGCACGATGCCGCCTGAGCCGAGGCAAAGGGGCGCCGTGCCGGTGACGCCTTTCAGCCACAGTTCCATGCTTTTCGCGGAGATCAGGGTTTACCCCTATCTTTGGATTAGGGTTTACCCTAGAATGTCTCCATTGAAGGAACCCCCTTCAGACCAGGAGCAGCATATGAACTACGGCAATACACCGGCCCTTTTCTCCGATGCCCTGGAACGCGCCTACACTCAGGCCGTCATGGATGCATCGGGAACCGTGTCGATCAAAGACATGTTCCGCGCCATCGGGCGCGGCATCAAATACGTCGGCACGCGCATGGTCCACGCCTTCGGCGACATGACCTACGCGCAGGCCCAGGCCCGCGCACGCGACGCCCGGTATTCGCGGACGCAGTGGTGATCGGGTAGGGCTGCGGTACCAGGATCAGGCTTCAGCGCGGCCAGTCCCGCCGCGCAACAGCGACAAGGCCGTATCCTCGATCATGTCCTCCTGACCGCCCACCATGCCGCGACGCCCCATCTCAACCAGAATGTCACGGGCGGGCACCCCATATTTCTGCTCGGCGCGCTTGGCAAACAACAGGAATGAACCATAGACCCCGGCGTAACCCAGCGTCAGGGCATCGCGATCGATGCGGATGGGAAAATCCATCATGGGCACGACGAGATCCTCGGCCACATCCTGGATCTTGAACACATCGATCCCTGTCTCGATATCCATCATATCGAGGACTGCCACCAGAACCTCCATCGGCGTATTGCCCGCACCGGCGCCCAGGCCCGCGCAGGCCGCATCAATACGATTCGCCCCCGCTTCGATGGCGGCAATACTATTGGCCACACCCATAGCCAGGTTGTGGTGACCGTGAAAGCCCAACTCCGTTTCAGGCTCGAGAGCATCGCGCACCGCCAGCAGGCGCTCACGCACCGTGCCCGGCAATAGATGGCCTGCCGAGTCCGTCACATAAATGCAATTGGCGCCATAGCTTTCCATCAGCTTGGCCTGTCGGGCCAGGCCCTCCGGGCTATTCATGTGGCTCATCATCAGAAAGCCAACGGTATCCATGCCCAAACGGCGGGCCTCGGTAATGTGCTGCTGCGAAACATCCGCTTCAGTGCAATGGGTGGCGACACGAATAACATGCACACCCAGCCCATGCGCCATCCGCAAATGATCCACCGTGCCGATCCCGGGCAACAGCAGGGCCGATACCTTGCTCTGCCTCAGCACGGACAGCACGGCCCCCAGATACTCCTCATCCGAATGAGCAGGAAAACCATAGTTGACCGACGCACCGCCCAGACCATCTCCGTGGGTGACTTCGATCAACGGCATACCCGCCTCATCCAGGCCCTTGGCCACAGCGCGCATCTGCTCCAGTGTGATCTGGTGCCGCTTGGGATGCATCCCATCGCGCAATGTCATGTCATGCAAGATGATTTTCTTGGCTGTCTGAGTCACGATATACCCCTCAACGCACGGCGGATGCGGCCACACCATTGGCCTGCAGGATGTGCCTGGCCATCAGCTCGGCAGTACGCGCCGCGGCAGCCGTCATGATGTCCAGGTTGCCGGAATACTTCGGCAGATAGTCGCCCAGGCCTTCGATCTCCAGGTAGATCGAAACGCGCTTGCCGTCAAACACCGGGCCATTGACCAGGCGATAGCCGGGCACGTACTCACGCATCTGTTCGAGCATCCGCTGGATCGATTCGGCAATCGCCGTCCGGTCGGGTTCCGTTTCAGTCAGGCAATGCACCGTATCGCGCATGATGATGGGCGGTTCGGCCGGATTCAGGATGATGATGGCCTTGCCAACCTTGGCACCGCCCACCTTTTCGACGGCGCCGGCCGTCGTGCGCGTGAATTCATCGATATTTTTGCGCGTCCCGGGGCCAGCCGAACGCGAGGACACCGTGGCCACGATTTCACCGTAGGCGACGGGCTGTACACGCGAGACCGCATACACCATTGGAATGGTTGCCTGTCCACCGCAGGTCACCATATTGACGTTGCGCTCATCCCGGCCCGCCAGGGCAGTCAGATTGACCGGCGGCACGCAAAATGGTCCGATGGCTGCGGGCGTCAGATCAATCATGCGCACGCCCAGTGCGGTAAGTTTGTCCGAATTTTCCTGGTGCACGTAGGCGCTGGTCGCATCGAAAGCAAAGCGGATATCGTCCTCGACGACGTGGGGCAACAGGCCATCCACACCCTGATCAGTGGTCTTCAATCCCAATTCCCGGGCCCGCTTCAGGCCATCGGACTGCGGATCGACCCCAACCATCCATAGCGGCTCTATCCAGTCGCTGCGCATCAACTTGGCCAGCAGATCGGTACCGATATTGCCTGGGCCAATGATCGCGGCCCGCAATTTGTTTGCCATGATGAACTCCTAAGGTCTCGAGCGTGAAAATGGGGTCATAGGAGCACGCTCATTTACCCATGAGACTGAGTGGCGCCAATGAAAGTGGCGGTACGTAAGTGATCAGCAACAACACCGCCAGCATCGATACGATGAAGGCCATGGCGCCCGCGGCGGCCTTCTCGAGGCTGATCCCCGCAAGACGGGCCCCGACGAACAGATTCACGCCAACCGGCGGCGTCACCATGCCGATGGCCAGATTGACGATGACGACGATGCCGAAATGGACCGCATCCACACCGACGGCCAGCACGACCGGCAGAAGGATCGGCGTCAGGATGATGATGGCCGCCAGGGTTTCCATGAACATCCCGACGAACAGCAGCAGCACGTTGATCAGCAGCAGAATCAAGACATGGTTGTCGGTCAGGCTCACCATGGCCTCGGCGATCATGACCGGGATGCGCTCGATGGTCAGGACCCGGCCAAAGATCGTCGCCGTGCCCACGATCATCACCACAGTCGCGGAGGTCAGCGCCGAATCCGCGATCACGCGGTACAAATCCCGGAAGCTCAATTCCCGGTGGACGAACACGCCCACGATCAAGCCATAGATCACGCCGACAGCGGCGGCCTCTGTCGGCGTGAACACACCGCCATAGATTCCGCCCAGAATGATCAATGGGACCAGCAGCGCCCATTTGGCATCCCAGACCGTCGCCCAGATCTCGCGGGCTGTATAGCGCCTGTCATCGCCCTTGTAGCCGCGCCTGCGCGCGCTGAACCAGGCCACCATGATCAGGCTGACGCCCACCAGGATACCGGGGATGATGCCCGCCAGGAACATTTGCGTAATCGACACATTGGCCGATACCGCATAAATGATCATGGGAATGCTCGGTGGAATAATGATGCCGATACTGCCTGCGGAGGCGAGCAGGCCCACCGACCAGCCCCTGTCATAGCCCGCCTTGGACATGGCCGGCAGCATGATGCCGCCGATGGCCGCTACGGTCGCCGGCCCCGAGCCCGAAATCGCCGCGAAGAACATGCAGGTGACCACCGCGATGATGGCCAGCCCGCCGGTGTAGCGGCCAAAGAACACAGCGCCCACATTGAGCAGCCGGCGCGACAGGCCGCCATGGCCCATCAGATCACCGGCCAGGATGAAGAAGGGCACCGCCATCAACGGAAACGAGTCGATCGAAGTCACCAGGCCCTGGGCAATGAAGCTGCTGCTGACCTTGCCGCTATACAGCAGCGCCAGCGCCGAAGCCAGGCCCAGTCCGATCGCCACTGGGACCGCGGCGATCAACAGCGCAAGAAAACAGCCGAAAAGCAGGAGCGAAACCATCATCAGCCCTCCTGGCGCAGGCTGCGCGCCTCAAGCACGATCTCCTGAGCCAGGCGCCAGAGCACGAGCGCAAAGCCCACCGTGGGCGCCATGTAGATCCAACCCATGGGCAATCCCATGGACGAAGATTTCTGACCGAAACCGAAGATCTTCATCGACAGCGCATAGCCTTCCTTCATGACCAGCAACGCAAAAACGCCGAACACGAGATAGGCGAAAATATTGAGGTAATGCCGGCCGCGGGAGGGCAGACGCTCGCTGAGCGCCGTCACACAGATGTGTGCCTTGCGCTTGACGCCATAACTGACGCCGATATAAGTCGCCCAGATGAAACAGTAGCGTGCCAATTCCTCAGACCAAGTCAGGGAATCATGCATGACATAGCGCATGAAAACCTGCGCACCAATCAGCAAGGACATCAGCGACAGGAGGAAGACGAGCAGCCCCTCCTCAAGATGATCATCGATCAGCTTGATCATGATTGCTTTCCCGGTATGCGCCCAGAGATATCCCGGGCGTGCTCAGTGAACATGGCCAGCAGCGGGCCGCCGGGCACAGGACCCGGCGCGCACGCTGCGGCGTCAGGATTCAACCGTTGACTTCGGCCAGGATGGCATCCACGACCTGCGGTCCGATCTTTTTCTTGACCATCTCGTGAATCGGCCCCATGCGCTCGCCGAACGCGGCCAGTTCCTCGGGTGTCAGGTCGATGATCTGGACATCGGTCATCGCAGCGGCCGCCTTATCATCAGCCTGCTGTGCCAGACCACGCTGGTAGCGTGTGGTGTCACGCGCGACATCATCCAGAACCGCCCGATCCTCGGCGCTCAAACCATTGTAGACATCTGGATTGATCAGCAGAGGCCACGGCGAATAGACATGATTCGTGCGAGAAATGAATTTCTGAACCTCGTAGAACTTCATGTCGTAGAACAGGTTGATGGGGCCTTCCTGGGCATCGAACGTGCCCTGCTGCAAGGCAGTGAACAACTCACCAAAAGCCAGCGGCGCAGGATTGGCGCCTTCGGCCTTCCAGGCTGCAATATGGACCTCATTTTCCATGGTCCGCATTTTCATGCCCTCCAGATCCTTGGGGCTGCGGATCGGATGGCGATTGTTGGTCAACTGGCGAAACCCGTTTTCCCAATAGGCCAGCCCCTTGATACCAACCTTGTCCAGGCTGGTCAGCAAACCCTTGCCAATTTCACCGTCCAGCACGCGGTACACACCTTCGCGGTCCTTGAACATGAAAGGAATGTCCAGCGCGAAGAACTCAGGATTGAAGGCGCCCAGGACGGCTGACGAAACAAAGCACAGGTCGACGTTGCCGAGCTGGATGCTCTCGACCAGTTCGCGCTCGCTACCCAGTTGGGAATTCGGGAAAATTTGCAAAGTGACCCGGCCCTGGGTTTTGTCCTCGAGCTGCTTGGCCATGTATTCCAGGGCCAGGTGCCCGGTATTGCTCGTCGAAGCCGCGTGGCCGGCCTTCAGCACTGTCTGCGCAGCGGCTGGTGCTGCGGCGCAGATAGCCAACGCCGCCAGGCTCGGGGCCAGGAAAGTGCGACAGGCAAGGCGGCAGGCGATCGTCTTGAATAATGTCATGTCTGCTCCGTAAGAAAGTGGGATCGATGGCGCCGTCCCGAGAGGACTACCGGGCGCGCTTCTGGTTTTTCGATCGGCTGTAAACCGATAACGAATTGTATATTGGTGATAAAATTTTTTCAATTAATGAGATTAGTTCTCACATATTGAGATAATAGGAGGCGCCATGAATGCATTTGCTCCTTTTCCAGCCCCTGACGAACAGCTTGCCCAGCGCTTGCGCACGGCCCTGGGCGACGATTCGATCCGCACCGGCACCCACATCAGCGACAAATACCTGGGAGACTGGAGCGGAGAAAAGGGCGGCAGGCCGGCCATTCTGGCCCTGCCGCGCAATACTGACGAAGTGTCCAGAATCCTCGGCATCTGCCATGCCGCTCACCACCCGGTCGTACCGCAAGGCGGCCTGACGGGGCTGGCAGGCGGCGCCGTCCCGCAAGAAGGGGCTGTAGCGCTGTCTCTGGAACGCATGAACGGCATTGTCGAACTGGATGCCGATTCAGCCACGGTCACCGTCCTGGCGGGCACACCACTACAAACAATCCAGGAGGCTGCCGCCGCCGAGGGTTTTCTGTGCGGCCTGGATCTGGGCGCGCGCGGCTCATGCCAGATTGGCGGCAACATCTCCACCAATGCCGGCGGCAACCGCGTCATCCGCTACGGCATGACCCGGGATCTCGTACTCGGCCTCGAGGTCGTACTACCCGACGGCACTGTCCTGCCGATGATGAACAAGATGAGCAAGAACAACACAGGTCCCGACCTGAAGCAGCTATTCATCGGCGCCGAAGGCACACTGGGAATCGTGACGCGCGCCGTGTTGCGCTTGCATCCCGGCATATCCGGCGCCAACACGGCGCTGGTGGCCCTGGGCAGCTTCGACGATGCCCTGAAGCTGCTGCGCCATGCGCGCCAATCCTTGTCTGGCCTGGTCAGCGCCTTCGAACTCATGTGGGCCGACTACTATCGGACAGCGATCGCCGAAAGCAACGCACGCGCGCCTCTGGCGGCGGACTATCCTCTCTATGTCCTGATGGATATGCAAAGCGCCCACCCCGAGGAAAACGCAGCACGCTTCGAGGCAATGCTCGAACACGCGCTATCCGAAGGCTGGGCGCGAGACGTCGCCATCGCGCAGTCCCACGCAGATGCTGAGAATTTCTGGGCGCTGCGCGACGGCGTCGGCGAAATGCTGCGGGCTCTGGCACCGACCATCAATTTTGACGTGTCAGTTCCGGTTTCGAGTATCGGCCTGTGCGTCCAGCGCATGCGCAATGCCATGGAATCCGGGTTCCCCGGCATCCGGCACATGTATTTCGGTCACATCGCCGATGGCAATGTGCACATCGTCGTCGGCCCGCTGCCACAAGATGAGGGCCATACCGGGCATGAAATCGAACGCGCCTTTTATGCCATCGTGCGCGACCTGTCTGGTTCTGTCTCGGCCGAACACGGCATCGGCCTGCACAAGCGCCCCTGGCTGGCATACAGCCGCAGCCCAGCGGAAATTCATCTGATCCGGATACTGAAGCAAGCCCTTGACCCGCACGGCATCATGAATCCCGGCAAGATCATCACCACCTGAATGGCGGGTGCTGGATCAGCCGCCCAGCTCGATGCTGATCTGGCGGGCTGCCTCCATCACCACAGGGACGAGACTCCGCATACGCTCGGGCGGCATATAGTCCACCGTGCTGGAAACGCTGACGGCCGCGACGATCCGCTGACTGGCATCGCGGATAGGCGCCGCCACACAGCGGATCGACTGCTCATCCTCGCCCAGGTCATAGGCATAACCCCCGGCCGCATATTCCCGCATCCGCGCCAGCCAATCCTCCCGGGAAACAGGCTGGCTGAACAGACTTGCATCGGCATCGTACAACGCCCCCCAGGATTGCTCAGTGCCATCCAGCAGCAGCGCTTTGCCCACACCCGTGGAAATCAGGGGCTTGGAACCGCCAATACGTGAACTGATCTCGACGGGCCGGCGGCTGGCAATTTTATCCAGATAGAGCACCAGACCCAGCTCCAGACATGCCAAGTGGACCGTATCCGAGGTCTGCTGCGCAAGACGCTCAAGAATCGGCCGGGCAACGGGCGTCAAATCAACCTGCGCATAAGCCCGGAATCCCAACGCCAGCATTTTGCTGCCCAGACGATACCCCTTGCCAGGCACACGCTTGAGGTACTGTCGCGCCTGCAACACCGACACGATGCGATGCGCCGTGCTGTAGGTCATACCGGTGCGATCAGCAATCACCGCAATGTCTTTCGCGCCGCCTTGCGACACAGCCTCGATCACCTCCAGCCCGCGCACCAGTGTCTGGCTTGCCGTCGTGTGCTTGGACGTCGCCATCTCTCTATCATCCTTCATGATGCATCCATCGTACGGCATCGATCTTCCCGCCCCGATGCCAGACGCAACGGGTCAACCATTCTACGGTATTCGATCGGTTCCCCAGTCAGGCAACGACCAGTGCAGACTCTCAGCACGGCCCCCCCGCCCCCCGCCCCGCCAGCAACGCCTTCAACCGCCCCAGCGTCTGCTCGGGGTCGGCCACAGGGGCCGCGCCGGGCGCGGCGTCGGCCTCCAGACCCATCTCTTTGATGAAGCGGGACGGTTCGCGCAGCAGGTCCTCCCGCCCCCGCCGCCGCTTGCGGCACCAGCTGATGTGCAGGCTGCGCTGCGCGCGGGTGATGCCCACGTACATCAGGCGCCGTTCCTCCTGGATGCGCCCGGCAAGCGCCGCCGCCGCGGCCTCGGTGCCGTCATCGTCCTCGGACGACCCGCGATGCGGCAGCAGCCCTTCCTCGACCCCGATCAGATAGACATGAGGATATTCCAGTCCCTTGGAGGCATGCAGGGTCGAGAGCTTGACGGCATCGGGCTCCTCATCATCGGCGCGCTCGAGCATGGTCACGAGCGCGACGTGCTGCACGAGTTCAAGCAAAGTCATGTCCTCCTCGTCGGCCTTGCGCTTGAGCCATTCGATCAGTTCGAGGACGTTGGCCCAGCGGGCCTGGGCCTGGCGCTCGTCGAGCATGTCGTACAGATGGCGCTCGTAATCGATGGCCGCCAGCAGATCGTCCAGGACCTGGGCGGCGCTATCCTCGCGGCATCCGTCCACGCCGACGGCGCCGCCTGCAATCGCATCGGCGGCTGACGGCGCGCCGCCGGGCGGCGCGGCCTCCCACGCCGGGATCTCGCCGGCCAGCCCCGGCAGCCCGGCCTGAACCTGGGCCGGCTGCGCAAGCGGCACGGCGCCCCCGCGCCGCGCGGCGCGCGCCTGGAAACCCTGGATCAGGCGCGCAAAGCCGCGCACCGCCTCGCGCTGGCGCCCGGCGGGCAGTTCGTCCTCGCCGGCGACCAAGCCCGCCTCGAACAGCGACACCCCGCGCCGCGCCGCACTCGCGCCAAGCGCCTGCAGGGTCGCCTGCCCAACGCCGCGGCGCGGCGTGGTCATGGCGCGGATGAAGGCCGGATCGTCGCTGTCGTTGGCGATCAGGCGCAGATACGCGAGGATGTCGCGCACCTCAGCCTTGTCAAAGAAACTCTGGCCGCCGGAAATCGTGTAGGGAATGCGCAGATTGCGCAAGGCCTGCTCCATGACGCGGGCCTGGTGATTACCGCGATACAGCACCGCGAAATCCTTCCACTGGGCCTGGCGCTCGAACCGCGCGGCCGACAGCCGCATGGCAATGGATTCGGCCTCGGCCAGATCGCTGTCCATCGGCGTCACGCGGATCGGCTCGCCCTCGCCCAGCTCGGACCACAGCGTCTTTTCAAAGACCTTCGGGTTATGCCCGATCACCCGGTTGGCCGCATGCAGGATGCGCTGCACCGAGCGATAGTTCTGTTCGAGCTTGATGACCCGCAGACGCGGATAGTCTTCGGCCAGGCGCGCCAGGTTTTCCACCGTGGCGCCGCGCCAGGCATAGATCGCCTGGTCGTCGTCGCCCACCGCCGTGAACATGGCGCGCTCGCCGCACAGGTGGCGCACCAGCTGATACTGGCAGGAATTGGTGTCCTGGTACTCGTCCACCAGCAGGTAATGCACCCGCGCCTGCCAGCGCGCGCGCAGGCGCTCGTCGGCCGCCAGCAGCAGGGCGGGCAAGCGGATCAGGTCATCGAAATCGACCGATTGATAGGCGCGCAGCGTGGCCTCGTAGCTGCGATAGATCCTGACCGCCTCGGCCTCGCCCGCATCGCGCGCGGCCTGCGCCGCCGCATCGGGCGTCAGCATCGCGTTCTTCCAGAGGGAAATGGTCTGCTGCACGACGCGCAGCCGGGCCTTGTCGGTGGTGGCGAGCAACTCCTGGACGATGGCCAGCGCATCATTGGCATCGAGGATCGAGAACCCCCGCTTCAGCCCCGCGGCGGCAGCCTCCTCGCGCAAAAAACGCAGGCCGAGCGAGTGGAACGTGCCCACGGTCAGGCCGCGCAGCAGACGCGCATCCACCAGGCCGCGCACGCGCTCGCTCATCTCGCGGGCCGCCTTGTTGGTAAAGGTCAGGGCCACCACATTGCGGGCCTGATAACCACATTCGCGCAGCAGGTAGGCCATCTTTTGCGTGATGACCCGGGTCTTGCCGCTGCCCGCGCCGGCCAGCACCAGACAAGGCCCGTCGAGATACAGCACCGCCTCGCGCTGGCGCGCATTCAGGTCCTGGGCCACCGTCGCGCCCCGGGTCGGGCTCGCGCTCATCAGATCTCCTGGGGATCGATCTCGATCCCCCAGCGCACGGACCGGCCCTGGGCCAGGCCATGCACCTCGGCGAGCCACGGCCGCAACAGCCGGTGCAGGGCGCCGCGCCCGTCCGCCTCGATCAGCAACTGCGCCCGTTCGACATTGGCCACGCGCAGCACCCGCAAAGGCACCGCATCGTAGACCCGCACCCCGGCACCCTCGGGCATGGCCTGCGCAAGCGCGCGCGCCTCGCCGAGAAAAGCCAGGGCATCGCGCAAATGCCGCGTCTGCGCCGTCAGCAGCGCCTGATGGGAAAACGGCGGCAGGCCGAGTTCCTCGCGCTCGGCCAGGGCAGCCTCGGCGAAACGCGCATAATCGTGGGCGCGCAAGGCTTGGTAAACGGCCTGGTCGGGATAGTCGGTCTGCACCAGGACCTCGGCGCCGCCGGCGCGGCGGCCAGCGCGGCCCGCCACCTGCATCAGCTGCGCAAACAGCCGCTCGGGCGCGCGGAAATCCTGCGCGAACAGCATGGTGTCGGCATCGAGCACCCCCACCAGGCCGAGGCGGGCATAGTCGTGGCCCTTGGACACCATCTGGGTGCCGACCAGAATATCGGCCTCGCCCGCATGCACCTTGGAAAACAGGATCTCGGCGCTGCCCTTGCGCCGGGTCGCATCCGCATCGATGCGCAGAATGCGCGCCTCGGGAAAACGCTCGCCGAGGAACTCCTCGATGCGCTGCGTGCCGCGCCCCATGGGCCGGATGTCCTGGTCGCCGCAATCCGGGCAGGCGCGCGGCGGCGCAACGCAGTCGCCGCAATGGTGGCACTGCAAGGTATGGCGTCCGCCCGCATGACGGTGCAGCACCGTGTAGGCGGTGCAGCGCGGGCACTGGCTGACCCAGCCGCAAGAGGCGCAGCGCAAGACCGGCGCATAGCCCCGCCGGTTGAGAAACACCAGGCTCTGTTCACCCCGATCCAGGCACGCCGCCAGCCCGTCCAGAAGCTGCGGCGTGAATCCCTGCTCCAACTGGGCGCGCCGGGTGTCGATCAGGCGCACCTCGGGCAGCGGCTGGGCCAGTGCGCGCCGGGACAGGATCACATGGCGGTAATCCCCGCGCCGGGCGCGGCGCCAGGTTTCCAGGGCGGGCGTGGCCGACCCCAGCACGACCGGCACGCCCAGATCATGCCCGCGCCACACCGCCAGATCGCGCGCCGAATACCGCAAGCCCTCCTGCTGCTTGTACGAGGTATCGTGCTCCTCATCGACGATGATCAGACCCAGACGCGGTAGCGGCGCGAACAGCGCCAGGCGCGTCCCCAGCAGGATCGCCGCCTCGCCGCGCGCGGCCCGCAACCAGGCGCGCAGGCGCTCGCCATCGGCAAGCTTGCTGTGCATGACCGCGACCTGGCCCAGGCGCCCGCGCACGATCTGTTCGAGCTGGGGCGTCAGATTGATCTCGGGCACCAGCAGCAGCACCTGGCGGCCCGCCGCCAGCGCATCCGCCGCGAGCCGCAGGTACAACTCGGTCTTGCCGCTGCCGGTGACGCCATGCAGCAGGGCGACGCCAGTGGCGGCGCCGGACGTCGCCAGCGCCCGCAGATCGCGCAGCGCGGCGGACTGCTCCGCGTTCAATTCAGGCGCCGGGAAATCATTGGAATCCTCGACGGCCTGCGGCACTACGGCGCCGGATTCAGCCACCGCATCTCCGCCCCGCGCGCGTGCCAGACCCGGACGCCGGTCGGCGCGCCGCACCGGACCGCCCGCGGCACGCGGCCCGAGATAGGCCGAAGGCTTGCGCAGGCTGGCCGGCAGGATGGGCAGCAGCACCTCGCCCAGTGGCCGGTGATAATAATTCGCCGCGAACTCCGCCAGCCGCATCCAGTCAGCCGGCATGGGCGGCAGATCGTCCAGGACCGCCTCGATCGCCTTGACCCGCCCAGCCTCGATCGCCGGCGCCTCGCGCACGGCCCAGACCATGCCGACCATCCGGCGCCGCCCGAAACTCACCAGGACCCGGGTGCCGGGCGCCACCGGCGCCCCGTGCGTGTAATCGAACAATCCCGGCAAGGGCACATCCAACGCAACCGCCAGGTAGATACATCCATCACCGCCAGAGACCTCGATCGGGCTCTTGACAGCCGCCTCATCCGTCGCTTCGATTCCCCGGCCAAGGCCTTTTTCATCCCCCGCCATCGTCATGCCACCCCGCCTTCAGCCACAGGCAGAAGGGAAAAGGCCTTGTCGAGACTAGGGATTGAAAGAATGCCCGGCACCTGTGGATAACTTTGTGGAGAATTGACCTGTCTCATACCCTGGCAAGGGTCTGACGATATACTTTTTGTCATACATTGCGATATGACACCTATAAGTCACATATAAATCAGTGCATTACGAGTTGTGCTTAAGACAAAGCCAAGGTTCCTAGGGGAAAACCCTAACTTGCGCGAACTTGTGTATAAACATCCCGTCCCGACGCTGATTTCAGCCACCATGATACCCGCGGCTGGCGGCATGAACCTCATCGACAAGCGCCGCCACGGCCTCGGGCGGCGTGAACTGGGAAATCCCGTGCCCCAGGTTGAAAACATGGCCGCCGCGACCCACCGGCCCGAAGTCGCGCAGGATGCGGCGGGCCTCCTCGCGAATCGCCTGCTCGCCGCCAAACAGCGCCATCGGGTCCAGATTGCCCTGCAGAGCTACCCGATCACCCACCCGGCGGCGGGCCGCTGCCAGGTTCACGGTCCAGTCCAGCCCCACAGCATCGCAGCCGCA
Source organism: Castellaniella defragrans (assembly GCA_040394755.1). Lineage (GTDB taxonomy): Bacteria > Pseudomonadota > Gammaproteobacteria > Burkholderiales > Burkholderiaceae_B > Castellaniella > Castellaniella defragrans_A. The sequence continues at coordinate 44,136 of JBEBRQ010000003.1, forward strand.
GGCCGCGATATCCTCGATCCAGAGCCCGCCGCCCTTGGTAAAGACAATGCACGGAATCGACTGACCCTCGTATTCACGCAGCAAGCCATCGAGCACCCGGCGGGTGTAGGCCAGGGAAAATTGCTGGAACAAGCCATCGGCCAGCACCCCGCCCCAACTGTCGAACACCATCACCGCCTGCGCGCCCGCGCGGATCTGGGCATTGAGATATTCCTGGACCGCGCGCGCGTTGATATCGAGCATCCGGTGGAGCAGATCGGGGCGCTGGTAGAGCATGGTCTTGATCCGGCGATAATCATCGCTGCCCGACCCCTCGACCATATAGCAGGCCAGCGTCCAGGGGCTGCCCGAAAAACCGATCAGCGGCACCTGACCGTCGAGCTCGCGGCGGATCAAGGACACCGCATCAAAAACATAGCGCAACTGCTCCATGTCGGGCACGCGCAAGGCATCGACCCCCGCCTCGTCGCGCACCGGATGCGCAAAACGCGGTCCCTCGCCCGCCTGGAAACTGAGCCCCAGGCCCATGGCGTCGGGCACCGTCAGAATGTCCGAAAACAGAATCGCCGCATCCAGCGCGAAACGCCGCAGAGGCTGCAGAGTCACCTCGCAGGCATATTGCGGATTCTGCGCCAGACCCATGAACGACCCGGCCTGCGCCCGGGTCTGGTTGTACTCTGGCAGATAACGGCCCGCCTGGCGCATCAGCCAGATCGGCGTGTAGGGGACCGGTTCACGCCGCAGCGCGCGCAGGAAGACATCGTTTTTGAGCAGGGACACAGGCGGCAATCCTCATAGAAGTGCCGTGGATTTTAACCGTCCGGCGTCGCTCCTGGGGCAACCTGCGTCCGATAGGGGGCGGGGTCGATATCGTGTTTGCGCATCAGCGCCCAGAAAGCCCGCCGATGCTTTTGCGCGGCCCGCGCCGCCATCGCGATATTTCCCCGGTGACGGCCCAGGGACGCATGGATGTAAGCGCGCTCGAAGCGCTCGATGATGCGCCCCTTGGCCTCACGAAACGACTCGCGCGAGGAAGCCTGGCGCGAAGCGGCCGCCACGGCGTATGCCTCGAGCTCGATCCCCGAGCGCTGCAGGATGGTCGCGCACAACGCGCCCTCGCCCACCGCCGGACCATAGCGCGAATCACCCTCGGCCAGCATCGGCGCCAGCGGCGCGGCGCCGTTCAACAGGCGCTCGACCCGCGCCCTGACATCCTCGGCGCAGAACGGCGGCCGGACGAAATCGGCCACCCCCAGCGCATACAGATCGTGGATCGCCTGAGCGCGCAGATCCACCGCATAAGCGATCAGGTGCGCATCGGGACGGCGCGCGCCGGCCAGCGCCGTGCGCCACACCCCCAGCCCGGCGCCATCCATGTACATCAAGCAGGCATCGTAGCGGCCCAATGAGAGGGCAGGGTCCGCCAGCATCGCGGCGGCATCCGCATGCGTCCCCGGCGGTGCATGCAGATGCAATCGCCCGCCGACATGCGGCCCCACCAGGGAAGCCACCCAGTCCTCACGCCCCACGGCCAGCACCGCGCAATCCAGACGCTCTCGCATCACTGTCTCCTTTTCGTGGATGGAGAATGCAGGATAGGCGGCGGGACGTCCGGCGCCTATTCGCAGAAAACGAGGGCGACAAGACCGAGATGCCGAGCAACACCCAGGCTTATACAGACTAAATAGGGGCTACCGCCCGCCGCCCAGGGCCTTTTCGATTTTTTTATCGGTCTTGTACTGGCTGAGCGCATACACCGCCCAGATCGTCGCCGGCACCCAGCCGATCAGCGTGATCTGCAGCAGCAGGCAGATAATGCCCGCAAACGGACGGCCGATCGTGAAAAACGTAAGCCAAGGGAGCAGCAGCGCGATAATCAGTCGCATAAGAATCTCCGGGAACGGTGGGTATGCATGATATTTTACGGTGAGATACCGCCAAACACAGCGAAATACGATGAAATACAGTGAGACATAACGAAATATCACGACTGATAATATCCAGCCGCCAGGCACTACCTGACGATTTCAAAAACCGAAATTCAAGCAATCCGTCATGACCATCCATGAAAATGACGAGCCGATCGGAAAAACACGCAATTCATCAAAAAATCCATGATGTGTTCCAGGGAAAAACCGCACAGGACAAAACAAAAGGCCTGAGCCCGGTCCAATACCGAACTCAGGCCTTGGCCGCTTTATCTGTGACCGTCCAACTTCTGGGGGTCAACTCACTCGCGGCAGCCTTGAAACACAGGGCTTGGCTTACTGGATTTCCAGAACCTTGCTGCCCTGCTCGCTCGTCTGCTTGGGCAAGGTCAGCTCGAGCACCCCATCATTGCAGCGTGCCGAGGCCTTGGCAGCATCGATCGCATGTCCCAGACTGAACCGGCGCGTCTGCACGCCATGGTAGCGTTCCCGGCGCAGCACGGTCTCGCCTTCCTTTTCGACATTCTCGCCGCTCTTTTCCACACGGATGGACACCACATTGCCGTCGATCGACACCTTGACGTCCTCCTTGCGGGCGCCGGGGACCTCAGCCTTGACCGCATAAGCCTCATCGGTCTCGGTCACATCGACATTGATGCGGGGCTCATCGCGTGATGCGAGCGCACCGCCCAGGGGAAAACGGCTGAGCAAATCATCGAAACTGCGCAGACCCTCGAAGCCAGCCAGATCACCGAATGGATTGAACCGCGTGAGATTGTTTCCCATATCAAATCTCCTGAATTCAATGAAAACAGCAACATAGGGGCTGGAGGAAGGCTTTCGCCTACCCCGGCAACCCTACTATGAATATGGGTTTACCCCAGCGAGAAATCAACTACCGCACCCGGCAAGGAGCGCGCTATATTTGATCCACATCAAACTTTAAGCATCAAGCTTATCGACCAGCCTCCGCCCTTGATGTAACAACCCATCCGCAAGCCGCATAAAATGAGCGGGTTTATCCCCCTGAGAAACCGACATGCGTCACGAGCAAGCCTCCCGCGCCGTGCTTCCCCTGACCTCCGCAGGCGTCTTCGTCTTTTTCGCCACCATGTTCGCCGTGCCCTCCGGGTACTCCATCGGCGGGACATTGCTGCTGCTGGCCAGCCTGCTCTGGCTGGCGCAATGCCCGCGGCTCGATACGCTGCGATCGCAAGACCACTGGATGATAGTGGTGCTGCTGATCTATTCCATCGTCTCGTCCGCCATGATCCTGTGGCTGGGCAACACTCCAAAGTATATCGACCAGTTTTCCCGCGCCCTGCTGGCGATCCCCGTCTTTCTGCTGCTGCTGCACGTGCGCGTAAGCCTGCCGATGATCTGGGCGGCCATCGCGCTCGGCGTGACGCTATCGGCCCCGCTGGCCTGGTGGCAGATCAACATGCAGCACATGGATCGAGCCGCGGGCTTTCTGAACATCATCCATTTCAGCAACCTGGCCCTGGTATTCGTCATCTATTGCGCGGCCGGTCTCTACTGGGCCGGCGCCCAGGGGCGCCATGCACGCCGCTGGCAAGCCGGTTTCCTGCTGGCCATCGCCTGCGGGCTCTACAGCGTGATCGTCGGGGGGAGCCGCAGCAGCTGGGTCGCGCTGCCGCCGGTCATCGTGGTGTTTCTGATTGCTTTCATGACACGGCGCAATATCGGCCGGCTGACCATCGCGGCGGCGGCCAGCGTCCTGGTCGTAGGGGGGCTGTTCGCAGTGCCCGACAGCCCGCTGCAAGTCCGCTACGCAGCCGCCGTGAAGGACATCACCCTGTACCAGGAAGACCAGCCCGACAGCTCCATCGGCGCGCGCTTCGAAATGTGGCGCGGGGCCCTGCACAACCTCGAACGAGAGCCCATCCTGGGCTGGAACCTGCAAGCCTACACCCAGGCATTGCAAGACCAGGTCGCCCGGGGGGAACTGGCGCCCGTCGCCCTGGCTTTCAACAACAACCTGCACAACAACTACATCCACGCCTGGGTCTTTACCGGTCTGCCGGGCCTGTTGGCGCTGCTGGCGCTGTATGGCCTGCCACTCTGGCATTTCGCCCGGCGACTGCGCGATGCAGACCTGACCGCGCGCGTGCTGGCATTCTGCGGCGCCAGCACGGTCGTGTCCTATCTATGCTTCGGCCTTACCCAGGTGATCCTGCAACGCAACAACGGGATCATGTTTTATCTGCTGGCGATCATGATCCTGTGGGGGGCGCTGCGTCATGCCAGTACCTCCTGTTCATGCTCAACCCCCTGCACCATGCCGCAGGCAGCCGATCGCAGTTCTTCCCCAACTTGTAACCAACGATCTTGAACGCATCCTGCAGCCAGGCCCGAGGCAGCCACCAAGGGGCCCGGGCCAGCAGATAGCGCAGCTCCGACTTCAGGAACCGGGCCCCCTCGCCGCCCGCGCCGCCGAACTCGCGACCGATCCAGGACTCCTCGCTCTGGAAGACCCCGATATCGAAATAGCGCCGGAGCTCCTCCATCGGCGTGTAGTTGTGCGAATGCCGGACCGCGGCGGACGCGACATAGGCCACGCGATGGCCGGCCAGCACCGCCCGCGCCGCGAAATACATATCCTCGCTCAGGATCGTCCGCTCTGGAAAGCCGCCCAACTCGCGAAACACCGACATCCGGTAAGCCGCAAAAGAATTGGATGTGAACGCCGCCTTCAGGCCCATCGCCGCAATATCCTCCCTGCCGCAGACATAGCTCGCATCCCGGTAATTGAAATGCCGCGCATGTGCGGCAACCGGATTGGCATCGCCATGCGGCAACTGACGGCCATAAGCCACCGCCACCCGGGCATCGGCAAAAACGTCCACCAGATTGGACAGCGCCGCGCCGCCTTGCACGATCGCATCCTGGGTCAGGAACACCACCACCGCCGCATTGCAGGCCATCGCGGCCGCGTTGCGCGTGCCGCCATGATTGAAATCCGCCGAGGCGATCACCCGCACATCGAACCCGCAATCACGCGCCACCTGGGCCGAGTCGTCCCGCGACGACGAATCCACCACCAGCACCTCGACGCAATGGCGGCACTCATCCGCCGCCTGGCGCAGACTGCGGGCGCTTTCGCGCCATAATGCCCCCCCGTTATAGGTGGGCACGATCACTTGCAGAGAAATGCCTTCGGCCATGAATCACGCCACTACGGATGGGCATTGAGAAAACCCTTGAATACCGTCATCACGATGATTCTCAAGTCCAGCCCCAGCGACCAGTTGTTGATGTACCAAAGATCATGTTCGACGCGCTTTTCCATCTTTTCCAGCGTATCGGTCTCGCCCCGGTAGCCATTGACCTGAGCCCAGCCGGTGATGCCCGGCTTGACCTTGTGCCGCTGCATATAGGAATCGACCATGTCCATGTAGTATTCATTATGCGCCAGCGCGTGCGGGCGCGGCCCCACCAGCGACATCCGCCCCTGCAGCACATTAAAAAGCTGCGGCAATTCATCCAGGCTGGTCCGGCGCAGAAAAGCCCCCAGCCGCGTCACGCGCGGATCGCCGAACCGCGCCTGCGTCACCTGGCCCGAGGTCTCCTCGTGCACCTCCATCGAGCGGAATTTGTATACCTTGAAGCGTTGGCCATTGATGCCCGTCCGGTACTGCTTGAAGATCACCGGCCCGCGCGACGTGCACTTGATCGCCACCGCAACCGCCAGACACACCGGCAGCACCAGGATGGACAACAGGGCTCCCAGCAGCAGATCCTCAATCCGCTTGACCAGCCGCGCCGGCCCCTCCATCGGGCTGCGGCTGAGATCCAGCGTATACAGGCCCGCCACCTCGCCCACCCGATGATTCAACAGCGGCAGATCGCCCAGATCCGGCAAATAGCGGACATCCACCGTCTGATGCCTCAATGCATGCAGGATCGACTTGATGAACCGCCCTTCCTCCAGAGGCAGGCACAGCCACAACTCATGCACCCCGCACTCCGCCACAACCTGCTCGACCGATGCCAGCCATTCCGGCGTGCGCTCGAACGCAATGGTGCGCACCACATCGTAACCATGCTCCGGCAACAACGAGCGCCGCGCCCAGAGATCGGCCGCCGAATCCCCCGACTCGATCACCAGCACGCGCTTCAGATTGCGCCCCTGCATCCGCGTATAACGCAGGAACAAAAAGATGACCAGGCGGAACAACGACGCCAGCACCATGCCCAGGCCAACCGTCGTCACCAGCCAGATGCGCGAATAACTGCCCGAAACCTGCAACAAGACCGCCAGCACGGCAATCACCGCCAGCGCCAGCAGCCAGCCTGAATAAATACGCCCCAACTGCCGCAGGAAATGCCGGCCGCGCCACGATAAATAGTTGCCCACCAGCACTTGGCAACCCACCACCACCAAGGCCAGGACCAACGTGGCCATCAGGTAATAGTCCAGCATGAACCAGTCGCCGAAACGCAGGTAATGCGACAGGTAGCTGCCGGCGACGATCAGCAGGAAATCGATGAAGCCCGCCAGCAAGGCCAGGGGGTAACGCTCGGCGAGGAGGGGGATGGGGGTTCTTGGGGAGGTCATGGAGCCAGAGGAGGCCGAAGGACAAAGTAATGAATTATGAGTGATTTCAGAGCCATTGCAATCGTTTCGCGATTGAAGCTACGCGGGTGCTATCATTGCCGCAACCCTACGCTATCTATGCAGCCTTGACCCCCCCGGCCTCCACAGCTACCGCTCCCCAGCCCTCGGTCGCCATCCTTCTGGCGACCTACCAGGGCGAACGATACCTGCCCGAGCAACTTGATTCCTTTGCACGGCAAACATACAGCAATTGGAAAGCCTGGGCATCAGATGATGGCTCTACTGACGACACCTTGCCCATTCTGCGACGCTACCAGACACAGTGGGCACCCGGCCAACTCACCATCATAAAAGGCCCTGCGCAAGGCTCCAGCCGCAACTTCGTGTCGCTGACCCATAACCCTGCGATTCAGGCCGACTACTATGCCTATTCCGACCAGGATGATATTTGGGAGGATGACAAACTGGCACGCGCTCTGGCTTGGCTGAATACCCAGGATGCGGATAAACCCGCCCTGTACTGCACCCGCACTCGTCTGGTAGACGCGCAGAACAAAGAAATCGGCCTGTCGCCCAACTTTCGGCGGCCACCCAGCTTTGCCAATGCCTTGATGCAAAACATCACCGGCGGCAACACGATGGTATTCAACAATGCGGCTTGCCGCCTGCTGCGCTCTGTACCCGAAGACACCGAAATCGTCATCCACGACTGGTGGGTCTATCTGGTGGTCACCGCCTGTGGTGGGGCTGTGTGCTTTGACCCAGTGCCGGGACTGCGCTATCGACAGCACGAAAATAACCTGATCGGCATGAGCGCTGGTGGCCCGCCTCTGGTCAGCCGCATCGCCAAGCTGTTCGGAACAACGCTGCGGGAAAATTCAGATATACACCTGAAGGCGCTTCAAATACTGAAGCAGCACATGACGCCAGAAAACCGCTGCATTATGGAAATCTTCAGCAAAGCCAGAGCAAACTGGCTGTTGCCAAGGCTAGCGGGATATAAAAAAGCCGGGGTCTATCGACTGACATTCACGGGTAACATCGGCATGGTCATCGCCTCTGTACTCAACCGCCTGTAGGCTCACCGCCAGAATCATTGCCGGGCAATTAGACGCACGCCCACAACCATCATCGCGGCACAACCGCAAACATCCTAGTTTCGGCGGAAATTTCTGAGACTGGAGGCAATCGCTCGGAGAGGCGCGGTGATCCTCCAAGATTTTGATTTTCTATATGAGGCCTCGGCCGCCAGACTCTGTTGGAGTTGATGTTTAAGACGAGAAATTTCCCGTTCGGCATCTTGCGGCCATATTGAATTAACCACGCTTGATGTCTTGAAAGAATTAACCATGGCCTGCCAGCTGCTTATGATTTCTTCTTGATCCTCGCTGGAACGCAATGCCACAAAAAATTCAAGCTGATCTCGTTCGGTATCATGAAAGTCAACACATGCGAAGCCCAGCATACCGGTATGCGCCAACTCAAGAAACAGTTTGGCGAATGACTCCGGAGTGAAAACCCAGCAATGAACATCACGATACACCCCGTTTTCCAGCGAGTCTCGTGCCATATCCAACGCGTCCGAGAAGGAGTATTTCCTTCCCAGATTTTCAGCATCCACCCGACCTGCCCATACCCCCCCACAATCCACATCCCTGACCTTAAGAAAAAAATCCAATATCAGATAGGGATGGGGTACTCGGGATTTTGTCAAATAACCAAGAAAAACCTCTGACAGCGTAGTTTCCGAGCGAAGAATATCGAACGTAAAACGCCGATCAGGAACAACCAAACGCAACTGTCCGCCCGTATTCAGAATACAACGTACCTCAGACAACCAAGTGATTAGATCAGGCACATGCTCAACAACATGCGACGCAATAACATAATCAACAGTGCGCCCATTCAATGCATTGCTTAGCGTATTCTTCCCCCATACGCCATCCACACCGACAATCGCATCAGCGTCGACATCGGGATCATTTTTATATTTTTCCCTTAGCGACTTAGTGTCCTCATGATCCACATACAGAATATTCCCTTCGCCTTTCGAGACGATGGGTCGGTGCAGCGGCCCTATTTCAGCACCAACACTGTTAACAATATCCAATCCACTGATTATCTTTTGCTTGCGGTCCATCAGCCTTTTACTCCAATTCTTGATAAACGAATTACTTCGCCAGAATTTGCAGCCAGGAACACCACCAGAAGCGATCCCATGGATTAACCACGATCCAGCATCCAGCGCAAGGTGTCATGCAACAACGGAGGTTGCCAATTTCCGATTAGCCTGCGCAACCTCTCCGAACTACCACAAAGCATCTTGACTTCATTTTTACGGATAAAATCAGGATTGATTTCAATATCAAGCCGATGCCCCGTGATGTCTTGGCACATCCCCAGCACCTCATGCAGGGAATGGGCCAGACCAGTGCTGATATTGACAGTCTGACCAATGGCATTGGATCGTTCAAGCAATTCTTTATAGGCACGCACAACCATGCGCACATCGCCAAAATCCCGATAAACCTGAATATTTCCAAGCTCGATGGAAACGGCTTTCTTGCGAAAGTGCGACACGATCTTGGGAATAAGAAAACTTTCCGCCTGACCCACGCCGGTATAATTGAACGGACGCGTGATGATGATAGGCAGCTTATCGGCATAAAGCTTGGCCATGTACTCCATGGCCAGCTTGCTGACGGCATAATCATTGGCGGGCGCCGGTACGACAGTTTCATCAATCATGCCTTCTGATGCATTGCCATACACATTGGCACTGCTAGCCAGCAAAATTGCTTTGGGCAGCCTGGGCAACCGGACCAGGGCCTGCAATAAATTCCTGGTGCCCAGCAGGTTGACATGATAAAAGGCATTTGCATTGCCATGCCCGACAAATGCCATAGCCGCCAAGTGGACGACCATATCAGGAGCTATCTGTCTGACCGCCTGCTCAAGCGCCCCTTCGTTCAATAAATTGACCTGCACACGATCGCGGCCAGATGGCGCGTGCGCAGTAAGGCCTACGACACGATATCCAGAAGACTCCAGTTCCTTCCGCATATAACAGCCGGTGAAACCATCGTCTCCCGTTACGAGTACGGTATTTCCATACCCGCTCATTAGAAGGAAAATCCTTGCATATTGCGCCGGATGTCTTCCTGCACCATCATTTGGCACAATTGCTCCAGCATGGTATGAGGAGCCCATCCCAACTTGGCCTTGGCCTTTCCAGGATCACCGATCAACAGTTCTACCTCCGCAGGACGATAGAACTTTGGGTTAACGGAAACGAGTACCTTGCCAGTCCTGGCATCCCTGCCTACTTCATTCTCAGCCTTACCTGAAAATTCAAGTGTATATCCGGCAGCACCAAACGCCATGGACACGAAATCCCGGACAGATTCTGTACGATTGGTCGCCACCACATATGTATCAGGCTCATCCGCCTGCAGCATACGCCACATTGCATCCACATATTCCTTGGCATAACCCCAGTCGCGCTTGGCATCCAGGTTGCCAAGTTCCACGGCATCGAGCCTGCCCAATTTTATCTTGGCCACCGAATCGGTGATCTTTCGTGTGACGAACTCGCGACCACGCAGGGGGGATTCATGATTGAACAGAATCCCGCTTGCCCCGAATATGCCGTAGGATTCGCGGTAGTTGATAGTCATCCAATGCGCATACAACTTGGCAACCCCATAGGGACTGCGAGGATAAAATGGCGTTGATTCTGTTTGCGGGATAGTTTGTACCTTCCCGAACATTTCAGAAGTCGAAGCCTGATAATAACGCACCCTCGGATTGACGATGCGGATAGCCTCCAGGAGATTGACGGCACCTAAACCGGTAATCTCGGCCGTGGTGATAGGCTGCTCGAAGGAAACACCGACAAAGCTCTGCGCCGCCAAGTTATACACCTCGGTCGCCTCCGTGCCTTCCAGCAGGCGGATACTCGCGGAAAGGTCGGTTAAATCATATTCAAGCAGATGCAGGCCTGGATGTTTGTCCACGCCGAGCTCCTCGATACGCCAGAAATTGACAGAACTGGTCCGACGGTAGGCACCATAGACAGCGTAGCCTTTTTCCAGCAGCAACTGCGCCAAATATGCGCCATCTTGACCTGTGATGCCAGTAATAATGGCTTTTTTAACAGTCGTCATGATTTAATCTACCAATAAGTCAATGGATGATGTCCTCTGCGGCGTTGATAGCCAACGGCCCGCACCACCCTTCTGGGACCCAGCATGATTCATCTCTCTATCCGTCCGTAGATATCTTCGAATCGCACAATATCGTCCTCACCCAGGTACTCACCGCTTTGCACCTCAATCAAAACCAAGTCAATTACCCCTGGATTTTCCAACCGATGCTTATGACCAGCCGGTATAAAAACAGATTCATTACTATTCAACATCAGTTCTCGCTCGCCATTCACCACATGCGCCATGCCGCTGACAACCACCCAATGCTCACTGCGATGATGGTGCAGTTGCAGTGATAAAGATCCTTTCGGCTTGACCACAATGCGCTTGATCTTGAAACGCTCGCCTTCTTCCAGCGTGGTATAGGTACCCCATGGGCGATGTACGGTCTGGTGCACCAGATGCGCCGTATGCCCGCTCTGCTTCAGAGCGCTGACTATATGCTTGACATCCTGCGCATCATTTTTGTGCGCCACCAGCACGGCATCAGGGGTATCAACGACAATCAGATCTTGCACACCTACCAAAGCGGCAAGACGATGTTTACTCTGAACATAGTTATTCCTGGCATTGTAGGTAACCGCTTGGCCCACGATACGGTTGCCATCGCTGCCAGGTTCGACCAGTTCGCTCATGGCATTCCACGAACCAATGTCGCTCCAGCCAATATCGCAGGGTATCGTTGCTACCTTGGTAGATCGTTCCATCAGGGCATAGTCGATGGAAATTTCCGGTACTTGCGCAAAGGCATCGGCATCCAGGTTCAGATGGCGGTACCCTTTGCCCTCCGCCATACGCGATTTTTCCAAAGTAGCTATCACGGCGCTCAACACATCATCGGCGAGTTTTTCCAGCTCTTCCAGGACCGTGCCTACGCGGAAGCAAAACATCCCGGAATTCCAGAAATAATTTCCCGCAGCCACATATTCCTTGGCGGAGGCGTCGTCTGGCTTTTCAACAAAACGCTTTACCTTGAACCCGCTTTGCAATGGGCTCGCGCTATCGATCTCGATGTAGCCGAATCCTGTCTCTGGGTATTGGGCATGCATCCCGAAAGTGACCAGCCAGCCATGAGTAGCCAGATCTGCGGCTTTTTGCACCGCCATGGAAAACGCAGCTTCGTCCTTGATGAGATGATCCGCGGGCAGCACCAGCATGATAGCGTCTGGACCATGCGCCTGCTTCAGATGCACGGCAGCGGATGCCACGGCGGCAGCCGTGTTGCGGCCAAAGGGCTCGAGAATATAACTTTGCTGAAAATGAGCGTCAACCTTGCGGTATTCGTCCTCGGTCTTGAACAACAGCTCCCGGTTTGTCACGGTCAGCACTTCATTGACCCCGGCCTGGGCGCAGGCCCGCAGAAAGGTCTTCTGGATCAGATTCTGCCCGTCAGGCAAGGTCATGAAGGGCTTGGGATGCGCCTGGCGCGATATAGGCCAGAGGCGGCTGCCAACCCCGCCAGACATAATGACAGGGATTAATTTCACAGACGATACCTCAGGTATTGTGTTCACTACGGATTGCCTCTTGCTGTAAATTAGCGAATTCCATCGACCGGGACTACCTGCTCGACCAACCTGGCATCCAAGAAATCACGCATTTGCGCAACGCGGCGAAACGCGCCATTTCATCGGTCAAAATATTATGCGTAATTCAAGACTTACGAATTACCATTCAGCCACTTGGCAGTCTACCCTGTCTTTAGGCAATCGAGGATTATAGTATGGGTCCCGCTGTATCTTATCAGGCCACTTGGATAGAAAATGCATTCTATCCGCCTCATCAACATCGCGCCTAGGAAGAGATGATCCCTCATAGTGATAAAGCAATGCATAAGGCGAATAAACAATCCTATAGCCCGCATCACGCATCCGAAGGCAGAAGTCTATATCGTTATAGTCAATTCTTAGTTTCGGATCGAACATCCCGACTTTTTCTATCACACTCATGCGAGTCGCCAACACAGCCCCCGTGACCGCCGAATAATTCCGGATCAAATGCGTGAAGCCGCAATACCCAATCTCGCTGGATGGCAGATTATGGAATATATGTGTCGTCAAGCCGTTGACACCCAAAACGACGCCCGCATGCTGCAAACGCCCATTTGGATAGATAAGCCTGGCCCCAACAGCCCCTATATCTGCCCGGCGAGAAAATGATAGCAATGCCTCAATCCAGTCTGGCGCGACGACCTCAATATCATCATTGAGCATGATGACATCTTCCGTTGTCACCAACCCCAACGCATGATTTGTTTTATCTGGGAAATTAAACGGCCCCTCGAATTCATATTGAGCCACCTTGACACCCCACTTCAAAAATCGATCATGGATATCCTCCGGCAATTTGCCATCATCCAGCACGATCAGATTGAAATTTCTGAAGGTCGAACGCTCAATAATACTTTTAACCGCATTCTCAACCAATAAAATTTTTCCTCGGCCTTCCACCTCTCTGGTACAGCTCCCTGTAAGTATCACTAAAGTGACAGGACGAGACGCATCGACAGGCCATTTAACGCGAAAACTTCCAGTAAACAAACCATCAACAACCTCAGCGGTCGGCTCCTGACTCTGCACGAAATCCGTGAGCGCCTTCTTGGCGTTGATCAAGGCGGTAGGCTTGGCATCAACTACCGCAGCCGCCGAGCCTGGAATTTTTCTCCAATGATAAAGCACGTGAGGGATATGTTCCACCCGCCTTGCCTTCGCCGTGGCACGCAGCGCCAAATCATAATCTTGCGAGCCGGTAAACTCATCTCGCAGTCCGCCTAACTCAAGAAACAGCGATTTTCTGATCACCATAAAGTGCAGAACATACATTACCGAAAGAAGATGCTCGGGAGACCAATCCGGTTTCAAGTAAGGCTCGCTACGACTTCCGTCCTCTTCGAGCTTGTCTTCATCCGTGTATAGAACATCAATGTCCGAGCCATTCTCAATCGCCTGGACGACAAGCTCCAGAGCCTTCGGCTCCAGGGTATCGTCATGATCCAAGAAGGCAATAAAATGGCCTGTGGCAAACTCAGCCGCAAGATTGGTCGCCCTGGCAATATGCAGATTTTTTGACGACCTGACGATTTTGATGCGGGGGTCAGATCCTCGGTATTTTTCCAATACATGTACGGTTTCCTTCGAGCTAGATGCATCGTCGCACAAACATAGCTCCCAATTCGTATATGTTTGATGCAAAACCGACTCTATCGCCTCATCAAGAATTTTTGCCGGAGTATTGTAAACAGGCACCAAGATACTTATCCGTGTACTGCCTCGAACTACAGGTCCGTATGAGGCATTCCGCTCAGATGCCTGTGTAGGCCGAACGGCGGTCTTCCCAAGAACCCGTGCAGCTTGCGAGACCGCCATTTTTAAACCTACGGCACGCGCAACAACCAAAAATCGACTGACCAAATGTAGAAATCGCTTCATTGACATCTTCAAATCTTTTGGGGAAATGTACTTTTCACTTCATAATATATTCAAAACGCATCGCGCAGCATCTCCCCTTATGAATCAGGATTGTATTGCCAGATACGATTCAACTCGGAACGCATCACCTGCATTGTTTTTTCACTGGAAAATAGACTTCCAGAATATGCCAGGCCTTTTTTCCCCAAATCATCCGCATAGCTTCTATCAGAAAATATTTTGCGCATCCCTTCGCGCATTGAAGCAGACAATGGATCGGCCCACAAGTAATGTGGAGGATAGGGTGCGTTGCCTTCTCCAACCTCGACAAGACGATATTCCAGAGGCCATGCTGAGTCAGGGGTCACAAAATCAGCAGCCCCACCATAAGGCGTGGCAATCACGGGTTTTCCCGCTCTCATCGCTTCCAATATAGTCAGCCCGAGCCCCTCGGATCTGTGCGGTGAAACATAACAATCAATCAGTTGAAAGAGATCATGCATTTCATGATCTTCCAGCGCCCTGTCCATGAAAATTATATCTGGACGCTGCCGAGCCATCGAAACAAGCTTCTGGATATTAACATCTTCAGGATTTGAATAATGTATTTTGATTAGACAACACGCACCATCATCCGGCCCGAATTCTTCAAGATAAGCATTGAGCAATGCCAACGGATTCTTGCGGCCTAGAATGCTCCCCGCATCCGCCGCATAGAAAAAGATAAATCGATCATCGGGGAGATCAAAATCATGCCTTTTCATTGAACATGAGGTCTGTGATTGTTCCAGCATTGGACGAACCACACGGACAGGAGTCCTGGACACCGCGGCGACCGATCGTGCAATGAACTCACTTGCACACCAGATCTCATCGAAACGATGGATTATTTCATGCCATTCAGGTAGGAGGGAAGACAGCTCCCAATATACTATCGCAACGTTATAGCAGCAGGGCGCCACAAGCTCTCTTAATGGCGCACAGTCGAGCAGACTCGCGTTTGCAAGCAGGTCAAGATTGAGATGAACGATATTGATCGGCTGCTTATCAATCGATGGATACTCGATGGGCGTTCGACGGAGCCGCTCGAATCCCAAGCGCCATGGAACGACATTGATTGGTATATCGGTCTCCAGCAAACAGGAGACATAACCTCTCGCGCTGATACTTACGCCATTGACAAACTCCACAGGTCCTATGAAATTGACCCCTAGTTTTTTATGTAAGGGTCTGATCCACGTCCGCAGGGCGGGGACTTTGTTGGCAGCGGATGTACGCCGCAGATTATTCTCTTTTGCCTTAAGTATGGCGCTCACATCGCATTGGGCAGGCTTGCCTGGCGCGGCCATTATTTCGATCTTGCTGCCCCATAATGTGGTATCTCGCACTTCAGTTAGACCAATATGGCCATTTTCCTGCGTAGCGATTAGACCAAAGAGGCGTTCCATTGCATGCGCAGTTTTACCGTCATTACTACCGTCCTCGGCTTCTAGAGATATGCCTGCATCGGTCAACTGTAATAGTTTTTTCAATGTCCGAGGCCCCATCCAGAACATGGTGCCGGCAAAAAATCCCCATTCGGGCGGCAGCGGCTTTCCTGGATAGAGTTGTCCTGCCAGCTTTTTGAGCTTTGGGCCATTATCCATGATGAGAGTAGGCCCCGAAACGTATAGATCCTTCGCGCCAACCAGCAATAGGTCGGGGTCGGCCTGGAAACAACGGAGGATGCCACTGACAAGATACTTGTTATCCAGCACGCCCTGCAGCATTAGCGTTCGCCACATTTCGGGCAAAGTCTGCCCCTTCTTTGTATGAAGCTTGCAGATCGCAGTGTAATTGCTGGCCGCGAGTAATGGTAGAACGGTCAAAAATGGGCCAATATCACGTCCGGCGTTACTGGTCGTAAGCACCCTCGCGGCAGGAAACAAACGATGCACCTGCTTCCGGAGTGCTTCCACATTGGAATCCTCGGATACAGACACATATAAATCAAAGACTATAGGAATATTGCGGAGAAAGAGTACAATCTCGCTCCAAAGATCCTCATAATAAAGATGCACCACAACTGCGATTTTGACATCTCGAAGCAATATGCCTGGATCGAAGGCTCGTTCCTCCTGTACCAATCCATGCTCAAGATAGTGGGATAGCAGATTCACATCACGAGAGGCCAACTCTGGATGCTGTGTTAGATACCACTTGCCGTCAAAAAGCGGGGCCGGCTCCCGGTTTTCATATATACCACGCCTCAAATAATGAGCAAGCGGATTGATCCCGGTACGAACCACATCTTTATTCCGCATGAGATACCAGCTGGTATCGAATACGGGATTCGGATTCCGCCTTTCATCAACGCCAAATCTAAGATAATGAACCAATGGGTTTACGCCGGAACTTGCCACATCCGGATATTGCGCCAGATACCAACTTGTAGTGAAAAGCGGATTGGGGTTGCGCCCTTCGATAGCGCCATGCATTAGGTAATGCCGTATTGGATCCTTGCCTTTTTCCGCAACATCCGGGTACTGTTTCAAATACCAATCGCAATCAAACAACCCGCTGGCGCAAAGCGATTTACGATCACGCGCAACCATGAGTATCTTCTGTATTGGATCGAATACCAAACGCATCAAATTAGCCAGCGGCAAGCACACATTGCGCATGAACCAACGCAGCGGGTATGTCAGGCGCCAGATTTTGGAGCTGCGTAGCGCAGCGATCTCCTGCTGCAGCGATGCTATGGCCTGGCTCTTTTCGGTAATTTCGAGATCGAGGGTTCTGACATGTTGCCGCAACACATCTGCATCGCGTGTTAGTTCGGTGACCCGATGAGATTCCTCAACGACGGTTTTCTGTGCCTGCCCCAACCGCTCTGACAACTGCGTTATTTCCTCCAAGGGATTGAATTTCCTTGAACTCCATTGATTATTTGTTTGCGGTGGCGCCACCGACTCGTATGTTGACAGATCGAAATGACCGGGAACAACTTTCTCCTGCGTTCCCGCAATAACGCGCTTACCCAACAAATTCTCTGCGACCGTTCGCTTCCGAACCACACACATTGAGTTTATGAATTCGATGGAATGGATGGAGGCCAATTCCTCGATCTCAAAGTCGAGCCCATATTTATCACGGAATCCGGACAGCAAATCCATCGGTGGCTTCTCGATGCCCCAGTGCTCATAGTTGACGATATCGGCCAGATGCTTGAAGAAACCAATGGATGAATATGGATCATACAGGCCACCATCAAACCCCTCCCAATAGCTGCAGTGCATATCCTCTGCAACAAACAGCCCGCCATCAACGAGATATTTGAAATACCGAACAAAGCTCTGAATGATATCTCCAGAGGTGTGCGACCCATCGTCAATGACGATGTCGAATCGATCGGAAATAGCGATAATGCATTCTTGCGTGGCGTCTTTGTTCGCATCGCCAACAACAACAGTAATCCGAGGATCATCGTACCGAAGACGCGCACAGTCCGGATTGATGTCGCAACCCACAAGATGCACCGCATTTGGAAAATATTTTCCCCAGATATCCAATGACCCGCCATTTTGTACACCTATCTCCAGAAGATTGACGGGATGCTCTTGATAAGGATCGAACAAGCGATCGTATTCTTCCAGATATAAACTCCATTTATCGGAAACTTTCCCGGTGTGTTCACGATAGAGTTGCTTTAATTTGGTCATGACGAAGATCTTAGAGATACATGATCGAATCTGATACCAACCAGCCCCCAGCGCACTTTACTTGACGACACATTGATGAACATGGCGTCGTGGAGCAAATGGTGCTGTACGTTGTTATGCAAATCGCCATCGGCCACAGAGGCCATTACTGAATACGTGCCGTTGGGAAGCATAGGTAGCGTGAAAACGAACACCCCCTCAAAAACAGTTCCTTTTTCCATCGGCTGCGGGCAATTGGCGGTGAAGGGCAGGGTGTTCTCTCCGAACAGGTCCTGCCCAAGGCGATCCCGGACGATGAAACCCAATATGGGATGCGGTAAGTCTTGGTTTGCCCTGGCCCTGATCCGAAGCTGGACACGCTCCCCGCCTTTCAGCACTGGCGCGCTCTTGCCATCAACCGTTGCAAACTCGATATCGATTATTTCCGCGCCACCGCTTTTCCATCCATTTGCCGCATTCAGATTATTTTTGATTCGATTAGAGGATTCGTAATCCAGTATGGCATCTCGTTGGATAGACTCCTCATCGACATCATCAAGCAGCGCATCACTCTCGAACTCCAGCTTTGCCCCCTGTGTCGATTCGACAGGAGCCAGCTTCGCCTCCTCACCGTAAATTTCTTGCAGCGTATACTGCAGATAGGCCTCCGAGATAGCTTTTGATTCCCCCATCCGCACAATCTTTCCATTGCCAAGCCATATTGCGGACTTGCAAAGGTTCAATACCGAACCCATATCGTGGCTTACAAACAGCAGGGTTCCGCTCTTTTGGAATTCACGAATGAAACGCATGCATTTCTGCGTGAATACGGCATCGCCAACGGCCAATGCTTCATCAATGACGAGTATATCGGCATCCACATGCGCAATGACGGCAAAGGCAAGACGCACATACATGCCGCTGGAGTAAGTCTTGACTGGATGGTCGAGATGCTCTCCAATATCCGCAAACATGGCAATTTTATTGAACCTGGCATCTACTTGTTCAGTGCTAAGTCCATACAAAGAAGCAGCCATATAGACATTCTCGCGCCCAGTAAACTCCGGGTTGAAGCCAGCCCCCAGCTCCAATAAAGCCGCAACCTTCCCATTCACGGTGATGTGGCCTAACGTAGGATTCAGAGTGCCGCAAATCATCTGCAGCAACGTTGACTTACCCGAACCGTTGCGACCAATGATGCCCACTGTTTCACCTTTAAGTACAGTGAAGGATACGTCGCGCAAGGCCCAGAATTCGTGAAATAGCGCTTTTTTCCCCCGAAGAAACATTTGTAGAAGCCGGTCGCGTGGCTTGTCGAAAATAGGATAAGCCTTACCAAGACCCTCCACGCGAATGGCTATATCGCCAGCAGAAACCTCAGATGACATCCGCGAACCCTTTACGTGTTTTCTGAAACCATGCAAAACCAAGCACGGCTGCAAAAAAACAGCCGGCCAGATACATCAGATATCGGCCCGGGTCCGGCACAGTGCCCCAATACAGAATCTCACGGATCTGACTTATCGCCGGCGCAAGCGGATTAAGTACCAACAACGGCCGATATTTTTCTGGAAGCGCCTCGATGGGGAAAAAAATAGGCGAAAGAAACATCAGCACCGTCGTCAGGATTCCAACCAGCTGGCTGATGTCTCGCAAATACACGCCGAGCGAGGCAAGCCCCCATCCCAATCCGACTATCAGTAATATCAAAGGAAACAACACGAAAGGAAGGAGCAATACGGTAAAATGCGGCGGACCGATTACGATGGCATAGAATATGAGCCATACAAAAGCGCTGATGAGGGCATGGAATAATGCTGACCCAATGGCAACCCAGGGCAGGACCTCCAGCGGGAATATGACTTTCTTCACATAATTCGCGTTAGAAAGAACCAGGCTTGGCGAGCGATTGAAGCATTCAGCAAAAAGGTTGAATACGATCATTCCCGCAAAAAGGATTAGCGCAAATTCGGCCCTTGACTCACTACCCCCGCTCCACCGAACCTTGAACACGACACTGAATACGAACGTATAGACCGCCAGCATGAAGACCGGATTGAAAAACGACCAGAGCAATCCAAGCATGGACCCTCGATAACGGCCGATAACCTCTCTTTTTGCGAGGGCGAGAATCAAGCGTCTATTCCGCCACAAACTCGCCACCATTTCGCGGGGTGATGCACTGAAGTGTTGCATCAGGCGAATACCTCGGCATTGACCAGCAGGATTGCCGCCTTGTCTTTGTCAGAGAGCAGCGGCTCACCGGCGAAAGGCCATTCGATCCCGATTGCGGGGTCGCGCCATGAGATACCTCGCTCAAACCGCGGCGCATAATAATCCGTGGTCTTGTACAAGAATTCCGCCGTATCCGACAGCACGACAAACCCATGCGCAAACCCCTCCGGCACCCAAAGCTGTTTCTTGTTTTCGGCACTGAGCCTTTCCCCAACCCATTTCCCAAAACTAGGCGAATTCTTGCGAATATCCACCGCCACATCGAATACTTCACCAACAACAACTCTGACCAATTTCCCCTGAGGTTGCTGGATCTGGTAGTGCAAACCGCGCAATACATTCCGAGCCGATTTGGAGTGATTGTCTTGCACAAAGGTCACTTTACGGCCAATCGCCTCCTCGAATTCCGCATGATTGAAACTCTCGAAAAAGAACCCCCGATCGTCCCCAAAAACCTTGGGTTCGAAAAGGATCACATCTGGAATGGCAAGCCGGGTCGCTTTCATGACTATTTGACCTCCCTGGCAATCTGCATGAGATACTTCCCATACCCATTCTTGCTCAACGGCTTGGCCAACTTCCGGACCTGCTCCGCATCGATCCACTTCTGCCGGAACGCAATTTCCTCCGGGCAGGCAACCTTCAACCCCTGGCGGTTCTCCAGGGTGGCAATGAACTGCCCCGCCTCCAGCAAGGATTCGTGCGTGCCGGTGTCCAGCCACGCGTAGCCGCGGCCCATGATTTCGACATTCAATGTGCCCTGCTCCAGATAGAGGCGATTCAGGTCGGTGATCTCCAGTTCACCCCGGGCGGAGGGCTTCAGGTCTTTTGCCAGACCGACCACCTGGTTGTCGCAGAAATAGAGTCCCGTGACGGCATAATTGGATTTGGGCTTGGCCGGTTTTTCCTCCAGTGACAGCACCCGGCCATCCTCGTTGAACTCGGCCACGCCGTAGCGCTCAGGGTCCTGGACGCGATAGGCGAACACGCTCGCGCCTTCAATGCGCTGCATGGCATTGCCCAGCAGCCGATGAAAGTCGTGCCCGTAAAAGATGTTGTCGCCCAGCACCAGGGCCGATGGGCCGTTGCCCACGAAATCCGCGCCGATGATGAATGCCTGCGCCAGCCCATCGGGGCTGGGCTGCACGGCGTACTGCAGGTTCAGCCCCCACTGGCTGCCATCGCCCAGCAGCTGCTCGAAGCGCGGCGTGTCTTGCGGGGTGGAGATGATCAGGATGTCGCGGATGCCGGCCAGCATCAGGGTGGACAGCGGGTAATACACCATGGGCTTGTCGTACACCGGCAGCAGTTGCTTGCTGACGGCCAGGGTGGCGGGGTGCAGGCGCGTGCCGGATCCGCCGGCCAGGATGATGCCTTTGCGTTGTGTCACGGTTTACTTCTCCAGAATCTCTGCCAACATGCGGGCGACGCCCGTTTGCCAATGCGGCAGGGTCAAGCCAAATGTGGTTTGCAGTCGATGGGTGTCCAGGCGCGAATTGCGCGGCCGTTGGGCGGGGGTGGGAAAGGCGCTGGTGGGCACGGGCTGGATGGCGTCCGCCGCCACTTTCAGGTCCACCCCATAGGCGCGAGCGATGTCCAGTACGTAGCAGGCGTAGCCATGCCAGGAGGTTTCTCCGCCCGCCACCAGGTGATACAGGCCGGCGGTTGCCGGCCGATCCTGCGCGGCGCGCAGGGCGTGGGCGGTGACGTCGGCCAGCAGATCGGCCCCGGTGGGTGCGCCGATCTGATCGTCGATCACGGTCAGGGCGTCCCGCTCGCGGGCCAGGCGCAGCATGGTTTTGGCGAAGTTGCCGCCGCGCGCGGCATACACCCAGCTGGTGCGAAAAATCAGGTGCCGGCAGCCCGAGTCCCGAATGGCAATCTCGCCGTCCAGCTTGCTGCGGCCATAGACATTCAAAGGTCCGGTCGTATCGGTCTCGACCCAGGGGGTGCTGCCGCTGCCGTCAAATACATAGTCGGTGGAATAATGCACCAGCCATGCGCCCAGGCGATTGGCCTCGGTCGCCAGCAGGGCCGGAGCCAGCGTATTCAACTGGCGGGCCAGATCGGGTTCGCTTTCGGCCTTGTCCACGGCGGTGTGGGCGGCCGCGTTCACGATGACGTCGGGGGCGATGCCGCGCACAGTCTGCTTGACCTCGTCCAGGCGGGTGTAGTCCCCGCCCGGCGTGTCGCGGCCCAGGGCGATCAGCTCACCCAGCGGCGCCAGGCTGCGTTGCAGTTCCCATCCTAACTGGCCGCACTTTCCCAGCAGCAATATCCTCATACGGCGCGCCCGCTGTAGTTCTGTTCGACCCAATCGCGATAGGCGCCGGTTTGCACGGTTTCAACCCACGCCTGGTGGTCCAGATACCATTGGACGGTCTTGCGGATGCCGGTTTCAAAGGTTTCGGCGGGTTTCCAGCCCAGTTCGCGTTCCAGCTTGCGGGCATCGATGGCGTAGCGGCGATCATGGCCGGGCCGATCCCTGACGAAGGCGATCTGCTCCTGGTAGCTTTTTCTATCCAGGCGAGGCCGCAGCTCATCCAACAAAGTACAGACGGTATGGACGATCTCGAGATTCGTCTTTTCGTTCCAACCGCCGACGTTGTAGACCTCACCCGTTTCACCGGCTTGCAACACACGCCGGATGGCGCTGCAGTGATCCTCGACGTAGAGCCAGTCGCGGATCTGCTGGCCGTCGCCATACACGGGCAAGGGTTTGCCCGCCAGCGCGTTGACGATCATCAGCGGAATCAGTTTTTCCGGGAAATGGTAGGGGCCATAATTGTTGGAGCAATTGGTCGTCAGGACCGGCAAACCATAGGTATGGTGATACGCGCGCACCAGGTGGTCGCTGGCGGCCTTGCTGGCCGAATAAGGGCTGTTGGGCTCGTAGCGATGGGTTTCGCTGAACGCCGCATCGTCTTTGTCCAGGGACCCGTAGACTTCGTCGGTGGAGACATGCAGGAAACGAAAGCCGGTTTTGCGCTCGCCCGCCAGGCCATTCCAATAGGCGCGCACGGATTCCAGCAGATGAAAGGTGCCAACGATATTGGTCTGTATGAAATCCTCGGGACCGTGGATGGAGCGATCCACGTGGCTTTCTGCCGCGAAATTGATGACAGCACGTGGGGCATGATCGGCCAGCAATCGATCGACCAGCGCGCCATCGCCGATGTCGCCTTGCACGAAGGCATGGCGCGCATCCCCCTGCAGGCTTTCGAGGTTGTGCAGGTTGCCGGCATAGGTCAGCTTGTCCAGGTTGATCACCGGCTCGTCGCTATTTTTCAGCCAGGCCAGCACGAAATTCGCGCCGATGAAACCAGCGCCTCCCGTCACTAATATCGTCATGCTTTATTCTTTCCTAAAAACAGAAACAACCGGACGAGTTGCGCACTCATCAATTTCTCGGCCGGGTTTTCTCAAAGACATCGATTGGCCGGGCATCGACACTTTTACAATTAGCATACTTTTCATAATCATCACATCTGAAAAGGACTACTTTGCCATCCCCTCGTCCGGCGCCTCGCGCCGCAGCGCCTCGATTTCCCGCCGCAACGCCTCGTACTCCCTGAGCTTGATCTTCAGAAAATCCGCGGCCAGTTCGGCCTTGGCGGCGATCCCCGCCGGGGTCAGCAAATAGGCATAACTCAGTTTGTTCTGGCTATTGCGAAAGTTCTGCATCTTGATCAGCCCCTTGTCCAGCAAAGCGCGGATGCAGTAGTTGGTCTTGCCCAGGCTGACGCCCAGCGCCTCGGCCAACTCGCGCTGACTGAGGCTGGGGTCGGACTCCAGCAGTCGCAAGACCTTCAGGTGATATTCGTCGGACGAGGTGGTATCGGAGGACATGGCCTACAGAAAACTCTGCGGGCACGCTACCGCCGTGCTGTGTCACGGTCAGCAAGCGCACAGGGGAGTACGTTCATGAATTGAACGCGATGGTACACCGATGACCCCCCCATGAAAACCCTATATCAATACAATTTGTACATTTGATTTAGATTGATTATAGGAATCGGGAAATGGCTACCGCATCACTGCTGGCTGCCTGAGAAAAGACTTCGGCCGCCTGCCGGCGGCCGTCAATGTGTGTCCGCTGTGGACACTAGCAATCGGAAGATCCGCGCAACAAGCTCGCCCGCCGGGGGCCCCGCGTGTCACGCAAAATTTACAGGAAGGGGAATGAACCTGGGCAAGGCCCGAACGATCACATCGGGCTAGGCGCGGCTCAAGGGATCGCTGCCCGGCGCCGCACCGGCCGGGGCGATGGATGGGCATGGGCAACCATGTCCTGATAGGTGCCCTGGGCCGCAATGCGTCCGGCAAGCAGCTGCACCACCCGATCGCATCGCTGCAATGTCGACAAGCGATGCGCAATGATCAAAACAGTCAATTCGGCCCCGAGACCATCGATCGCATCCATGACGGCCTGCTCTGTCTCCGTATCCAGGGCGCTGGTGGCCTCGTCCAGGATCAGGATCTCCGCCCGCCGATACAGCGCGCGCGCGATTCCGATGCGCTGGCGCTGACCGCCGGACAGGCGCACACCACGCTCGCCGACTTGGGTCCTGTAGCCTTCCGGCAAGGATTCGATCGTGTCCTCGATCTGGGCCTGCCGGGCAGCCTGGCGCACCCGTTCCGTATCGATCTGGTCTGGCGGAATGCCGAAAGCGATGTTCTCCGCGATACTGGCATCCAAGAGATAGATGGATTGCGGGACATGCGCGATACGGCGCTGCCAGGCCCGCTGTACGCTCGGGTCCAGCTGGATATCATCGATCCACAGACCGCCCTCGGTCGGAATCAACAGCCCCATCACGATATCCAGCAGCGTGCTTTTGCCGCTGCCCGTGACGCCGATGAAACCGATCCGGCTGCCGCGCGGGATCCGCAAATTCAGGTCACGCAGGATCTCGGGGCTGTCGGGAGCATAGCGAAAGCCCAGGCCGCGCAACTCGATGCCATGTCTGAAGGGCAGCGCGCGGGTACTCTCGTAGACCGAGGAATCGATCGGCTGACCCAGCAGATCCAAGGCATCCCGCAGCGAATCCCGGCTGCTGCGCAGCTGGATCACGGACAGATACCCTTGTTGCATGATGGGCAGCAGGCGCTGGGCCCCAAGCGCCAGGGCGCCCAGCAAAGCGATCGTGCTGGTGATCCCGCCGCCCTGGTGAGCCATGGAATAGGCAAGAATAGCGATGAACGCCATACCCATGGCCTCTGCCGCAAAGCGCGGCGAGCCGCCAATGATGGCGCTATTGGCCTGGGCATGACGCAATTGGAGGTCCGCGTGGCGGTACTGCTCGCAATAGGTTTCCTGGGCGCCATCGAGCAGCACATCACGGATGCCGCCCAGGCCCTCCTGCAGGACCTTGACGACCCGCTCGGACTCCTCGGAAATCCGCCGGCTGTAGGCGGCAAGACGCGTCCTGGTCACCAGAATCACGATGCCATAGATCGCGCCGAATCCACCAAAAGCGGTCAAGGACATCAGAGGCTCGACCGCCAGCAGGGCCAGCAGGATGGCCGCCAGAATGACCGTGCTGCTCAGCAGCGTCAGGATCGGCATCAGGAAATAATTGATGACCATCGTGACTTTGGTGGTTACACCGCTGATGACCTCGCTGCTGTTGCGCGAAACGTGCACCGCATACGGCTGATACAGGGTGCGCCGATAGATCTGGTAGCTGAAATCCGCCCCGATGGCGAACGACAGCCGGGTCTGCACATACAACAGCAGCAAACGCATGGCGCCCGCCAGCAAAGCGGCGGCAATGAATGCCAAAGTAATCGGGAACAATAACGCCTGGGGGCTGGTGATCCGCAGCCAGGACAGCATCGGCTGGATGGCCGGGTAGGCAAAAACCTTTTCCGGCTGGGTCAATACCCCCAGGAACGGCAGTACGGCGCCCAGGCTCAAGACCTCGGCAAAAGACGCCAGCACCATGAGGATCAGCAAGAGGACCAACTGCCGCTTGCGGCGCGGGGTCAAATGGGCCCAATATTCCTTGGACAGCGCAAGCAGGGTCATGATGTCTCGGATGCTTGCCGCAATCGCTTTATATTCTGTTTCATAATTTAAGATTATTGACCTTTCGGTTTCAATGAATTATGCACGGATTCCATCTTTGCGCCAATATCATGTGGCGCCGGATACCGGTCAAATGGCACTGTTTCTGGTGTTTTACATTTTGATAAACAGCCTGCAAAACCACAGCGCATCATAGGTCGCCTGGGCTGATGCCTGGCTCATGCGACAGATCACGCAGGCTCAGGCCAGATTGGCCTCCAGCAAACGCAGGACTTTCCAGTGGCTTTCTCCGAGAGAAGGCGTTTGCCATGGAATGCCTCTTACCGCGCCCCCCAGCCAGTCAGAATGATCCGCACCGTCTTGAACACGATCAGGATGTCCAGCCACAATGAGAAGTGCTTGATGTAATAAAAATCATGCTGGATTTTGATCCGTGTCGCATCAACGTCCCCAGCGTATCCCTGCATGACCTGGGCCCAGCCGGTCAGGCCGGGACGCACCACATGCCGGTAAATATAGAACGGAATCTCACGATCGAACTGATCCACGAACACGCGCTGCTCAGGCCGCGGGCCGATCAGACTCATATCGCCCTTGAGTACATTCCATAGCTGCGGCAACTCGTCAAGACGCGCCTTGCGGATGAAAGCACCGACACGGGTGACCCGATCATCGCCGGAAGCCGCGAACCGGGCACCATCGGATTCCGCGCTGACACGCATACTGCGAAACTTATAGATGCGAAAATTCTTGCCTCCCAAGCCGACCCGACTCTGGATGAACAGCACCGGACCTGGACTATCAAAACTGACCGCAATGGCCGTCAACAGCATCAATGGGAGCGTAATAGGGGCAGTCAGCAGGACACCCACGATGTCGATCATTCGCTTGCACATAGAATACAGCGGGGAGGGCAAGAGGGAACCCACTTCGTTCTCGGACAGGCGATCGATCTCGACCCGGCCCGTCAGGCTCTCCATCGCCTGGCGCACATGAAACACCGGAATATGGGCCAGAATGCACTGCGCCAGAAAGCGCTCCCACTCGGAACTCAGGTCCTTGGCCTCGAGATCCGCGACGACGGCATCATATCGAACCCCCGCCAGGTCGGGCGCCGACAGTTGGCGAACCTCCAAATTGTGCCGTGACCCTACCGCACAAGCGGCTCCCACGGGCACCACGGCCAGCTTCAGCCTACGATAACGGCGACCGATGAAATAGCTCCCATAGCACCAGAACAATGCCAGGACATAAGCCATCAGCAGGATCGGCCTGGAATAGGGACTGCGACTGAAGAACAGAACCGCAAAGGCCACGAGGAATACCATCGTCACGACGGGCGCAATATGGGCAATAAAGGCCCCGCCCGAGAATCGCCCAAAGCGGTGCAAAGTCACGACAATAACCAGGCACGACAGTCCAACGGCAATAAGGGTATTGATCCGGACCGGATTCATATAGAACCAGAATGACGATCCCCACTCCAGGAGAGCAGGCAACAATGCAACCATCAGCAAGCCAACCACCAGTTGGAATGGCCAGCCCAACAACAAAACCTCGTACCAGCGGGAATGACGTCGCGCATACCGGCTGATCGGCTCTATAGGTTTCCTCAAACTAGATTTGTTCATACTCTGTCAGCTTTGTTCGCATCATCACAGAAACAATAATTTGTTACCGCATTCTGGCGAATCGCCTGTCTTTACCCCTGCAACTGCCGGACAAACGCTCAAAAAATCCTGATTCGCCAAAAAATAGTGGCGATACGATCTATCGGCCCTGATCGGCCATTGCGCTTCAAGGATGGCCCATGAGGTCGCGCAGTCTGGCGATGCGCTTTTCCTCTTGGGTTCTGACTGGGACTGCCCAGACTACACTTGGGGCTTCATTGGTGTTCGATGACCAACTCGTTCAGCATATTGGCAAAACGTGCGGCGAGCGCATCGAACCCGTGATTCCGCTCGACATACGTCCTGCCCGATCGGCCCATTTCAGCGCGCTCGCTAGCCGGTGTCGCGACAAGAGTTGCGATGGCCTGAGCCAGCGCAACCGGATCGCCCGGCTGTACCGTGATCCCCGCATGTGCCTCAGCAATCGGATTATTCGATGAATTGCAGCAGAAAATTACCGGACGGGCACCGGCAAGAAAATCAAATATTTTGTTTGGACTGATCCCATATTTAAAAACAGGCGAGTCTATCAAATTGAAAACGAACGCATCAGCCTCTGCCGCCAAGGCTGGAATTTCATTTTTCGGCACCGGATCTTCGAATTCAACATTATTCAATCTCAACTCGTCGGCCAATCGGATCAACGATAATTTGAGGGGGCCTGCACCAATCATACGCAGCCTGACATGACGCATATCGGAGCGTTTCTGTATTTCCGCCATCGCCTTGATGACACAATCCAGACCATTTGCCTGCCCATGTGCGCCAAAGTACATCAGCACGAACGCATCACGAGCGGCCACTGGCGCCGGCTCTGGATAATCTTCCAATTCAACGCCGTTTGGTATCCATACGATCTTGCGCTCTGGAATCCCCAGCGGAACAATATATTCACCCGCCCGCGGTAGAACAACCACGATACGGTCAGCTTTTTCGTAGAGCCATTTCTCGAGTCTGCGCAATGCTTTCGTCATCAGGCTGTTTTCCTGCAACCGGCCGAAATCGACCAGCGTTTGGGGCCATAAGTCCCGGACCTCGAACACGAACGGCACTTTGAAACGTTTGGCAAGCAGCGCACCCGCCCACGCAGCAAACGGGTGTGCGCTCGACCCCATAATGACATCCGGCTTATCCAGCCCGCTGGTGACGCCCGGCATGAGGACCCGGGCAGCATAGACCAGCATGTTTCTTATCCGCCCGCCACCGTTGCCCTCATATGAAGGCGTACGGATCCAAAGAAATCGAACCCCATCAAAATCATTGATACGCGAGACGTCTTTATTTGTAATTCGCTTATGGCCGGTATGATGTTCAAAACTTGCGGCAATCACAGAGGCTTTCCATCCATGTGACATCAAATGCCGCGCAAGCCCATAATGCCGTGTAATGCCTGCCCCCCCGGGCTCTTGCGCATAATGATTGAGTATCCAGACGTTTCTCACAATCACAATTCCCTGATCAAACTATCTGCAATAATGGATGCAGCATTACCATCACCATACGGCTGGATGTCAAACCCTTCACTCCCCAATGCCCTCTCCAACACAGAGGCGATGTCACCCCCATTGGTCGGTGGAGCCAGGCGATTCCATCCACCATCAACCAGTTCCGACCATTCGGTCTCATCTCTCAGAGTCACGCACGGCACCCGGTAGAAAAAGGCCTCTTTCTGGACGCCGCCCGAATCAGTCGCAATCAAATGTGCGTTCTTCTCGAGCATCACCATATCGAGGTAACCGATCGGATCGATCACACGGACGTTCTTGGGCAACGTGAGGCCCTGTGCGGCAAGCCGTCCCCGAGTCCGAGGATGCAAGGGGAGCACAATATCCGCACCAAACTGCGCGAAACCCTCAAAAATAGCCGCTAGCCGTTGAGGATTGTCTGTGTTCTCGGCGCGATGAATCGTTGCCAGGGCATAACGCCTAGGCGTAAGACGCAGAGAGGCGAGAATCGAACTCGACTGCTCGGCCTTATCACCGTAAAACAGCGCGGCATCGTACATGACATCACCCACCAAGCGCACCCTGGCGTCGGCAATACCTTCCCGAGCCAAGTGTGTCACGGCGGTTTCTGTCGGCGCAAATAACAGATCCGCAGCATGATCGGTAAGAACACGGTTGATTTCCTCAGGCATCCGCCGGTTGAATGAACGCAGCCCCGCCTCGACATGAGCGACAGGAATATGTAGTTTCACCGCCGCAACAGCGCCGGCAAGAGTTGAATCCGTGTCACCATAGACAAGCACCCAATCAGGGCGTTGTTCGAGTAAAATCTGCTCAACAGCTTCGATCATCCGACCGGTGTTCTGTCCATGCGTACCGCCGCCAATGCCAAGATGATATGCCGGACGGGTAATGCCCAACTCGTCGAAAAACACATCGGACATATTCGCATCGAAGTGCTGCCCGGTATGAATCAATTTCTCGGCAATACCCCTGACTACGAGAGCCTGCGAAACAATAACCGCCTTGATGAATTGAGGGCGGGCACCGATGATCGTGATGACGTTCATTTCAATCCGATTATTTCAAAATAGATTCATAAAGATCAATCAGCTTTTTCTCCTCAACCCCCCAGTTATAGCGGCTCTCGACCGCACGCCGCCCATTCTCGCCCATTGCCCGCGCCTGCTCGGGATGGTTGGCGAAAAAGTCGATTGCCGCGGCAATTTCGCGGGGATCGAGCGGATCGACACACAAACCGCAGTCGTTGCCCTCGATGATCTCGCGCCACAACGGGAAGTTCGAGGCGATGACCGGGATGCCAGCGCTCATGTATTCGAACATTTTGTTAGGTTGGGCATCTATGTGATTCGGAGCGGGTAGAAATGTTACCAACCCAGCGAACGATCGGCCGAGCACGCTCCGTACGCCTGCCCTATCCATAAAACCGAGTTCATCAATCCGATTCCACCCGCCATACTGCCGAACCTCCGCGCTGACGGGCGCTTCGGAGAACGTGCCGACGAGTTGCAGCCTTGCGTCGGAGCGTATGTACTCCATTGCTCGGACGATCTCCCGTACCCCGCGAATTGCAGCAATGCCGCCGACATAACAGATATTGCTGCGTATCCCTTCCGCATCGGCCGGCTCGGCTAATTCCCCCCACATCGGAAAATTGTTGATGTCGATTGCGCGTGCGTTGATACCCAGAAATTTATCCCGTATGAATGGCGTGGCTGCCACAATGGCATCGAACTCTCCACAGGTTCTCCGTTCATACACGGAGAATACCCAGGAGAGCAGCTTACGCTTCATGGGACTCAAATAGGGCTTACCTAATAATTGTTTAGGAACGTCTTCATGCGAGTCGAAAATGACGCGCTTTCCCATGCGCTTCAACTTCAGTCCTGCGGGAATGAGTTCCGGATCGTGAAAGTGATAGATTTCGGCGTCAACGGCGATGGCTTTGGCAAGCACACGCTTTGTTGCGTGACGGATTCTATCGAGCCTGCCACTGGATGCGCCTGCATCGTGGATTTCTATACCCTCCCTATCCTCTCGGCCTTTTCCGTCGGCAACGATCAACGCAACCTTATAACCGGCGTTGGACAGAGATCGACATTCCTTGAGAAAGATGCGTGTGTCGTAGCGAGAATGGACGGATGTAAGGTGACAGATTTTCATTTGGCAAACATGCACGTGAATACTCAATTCCGTGCCCACAACATTGAAAAGGAATCCGCGAATGGTCCGACGCAGCAAGCTCACCACAATGGGCGCTCTACCGCATTACAAATCCTCGGGTTAGCACTGACTGACTGCCGCGATGACTTTCTTCTTTTATCTCATCTCGCTCGACAAACACCCACCTTCCGCCGGACTTATTCAAACGCTTTCCGATGAGCAGCATAAATACCAGCAAAAAAATTAGTTGCCTATTTTGCTCGAAATCCCCCCCAACAAAAGAAAGCAGAAAGCAATTTAAAGTTATTCCTGAAATAAAAATCATGAATGGCTCATTCGACAGCAAGAATCCAGCAATGGATTTTATTAATGCACGAATCACGATATAAGCAAGAGGCACCCCAGTCACACCAAACCATACAACAACACCAACAAAAATATTATGCGGATGACGATATGCATCACAATACCCAACATTACAGGCAAATTTCATAGGGCCAACCCCAAAGATGAAACTCTCGATGTCGCCAACCCACTGCTTTAGCCCTGCTGTCATCAGCCACAACCTATCTTGTTCCACCCCCAAAGAAGAAAATTGTAATTTTCCATAAAATCGATCAATAAACTTATTTTTATCTAAGGAACCCAGCCACTCGGGGAAAGGAAAGACAACAACCAGCATTAGCAGCGCCAAACAAATAAAAACCCAGGATCTTATGCCTACATGATATCTGGCATAAAAAACAGCCGCCAAGATAACAGCAAAAAAAGCGCCGAAGGACTGGAGGGCGAACAACAACAGAATCCCAACCAATATGATTGGCCAGCGCATAAAAAAAATAACTTCCCTCCGGAAACACGCCATTATAAGAACACACAGCCCCAATACCCTGGACACACCTTGATAGGAGTCTCCTATATATGTGCCAATAAGGCTTTGGCCGGGTCGCCACGATAGCTGAAACGCAAGAATACAAATCGCAACTATTACGCACGCGGAAAAAAATGGAATCAAACTACAAAATTCCGAAATTCTGTCCCTGCGCCTTGTTAAGTACTCGTAAAACGCATAACTAGACACTGAGGCGCTTATAAAATAATAAATAGTCTTTAAATAAAGAGTGCCCGTATACGGTGTTTTTACGTCCGCCAGATACGCAATAGCCATCATCATCATTATGTATACATATAGTGCTATTGCCGGTATGGTTATTTTTATCTTTCTTTTCAGCGAAAAAAGATAAATGAGAGAAAGAACAGGAACCGCTAACTCAATTCCTCTAATAATCCACTCATAACCAAGAAACCCCCAGAAAAAACTTATCATCCACGCAAAAAAGAAAAAAGAAAGGACGCGCGGAACCATTTTTTCCGGGAAAAAATTGCGACCTATAATTTCTTTCATGAAGGCCTAACAGGATATAATGACAACCGAAAACTACCCTCTGTTAGAATAATCTGCCATTATCTCATCATTGCGTTTTGATCTATAGCTGATGATTACGTACAAAAGAGCAGGAATATTTATCACCGCAAACAACAAGACAACAAAATGATAGTAAGCGACGCCTCTTGGCCCATATAATAGATAATACACACCAGGGTTCTGGGCAGTCCAACGCCACCTCATTGCTATACTCGCCGCATCCTCTTTTATTTTCCCATTTTTTCTTTTCAATAAATCCCCCAATAAGGCAACATGGATTTTATGATATTTTATATTATTCGAGTTTCCCAACAAATCATAATCAGACCACCCATTTCTATCGAAAAAAGGCAGCATATTAAAAATCGCGCGGTAAAGACTCTCTGATTTCCTGTTACTTATTTTTGAGAAATTTTCATATGCCTCAATACCATAGGTTGCATAAACCATCCCATTGAATACATACGCCATATTTTCAGATTTAAATCTAGGATCTATATATTCCTCTATCCATGGCTGCCCTTTGATAAACGAAAGACTGCCGCCGTCTTCAACCTTTGTCAGCACGGATTTATATAAATCCCCCGCTAACACCAAAAACTTTTCTTCCTTGAAATAATCGTAGGCCCTTAAAAGAAGGATAATGGCATATCCATCTGTCAGACCAGACCACCACGGCGCTTCCAACCCACCAGACGGATATCCCTTATATGGCCAGTTAAATTTATATATGAAATGCGGAAGACCAGATTGATAATCAGCATTTTTATAGAGCCAATCTGCCGAATTATAAAAATACCTCTCCGCCTCCTTTGTATTATTTATATGTGGTTTGACATTCCATTCATCCATCGATGAATCGTCTCTCCAATGAGTCGCATTGGCATGTTCAATTGGTCTTATCAGATAATTTGAATAATAAAGACCGTAGTGCACAACATAAAATGGGGAAATGAAAGGTCCTATTCTGGGAGATGTTGATACGGGAAGCCCATCACTATTGAATATTCTATGCTCGACGGAACCAGTGGTTGCAAAAACTCTCACC
This sequence comes from Castellaniella defragrans, assembly GCA_040394755.1. Lineage (GTDB taxonomy): Bacteria > Pseudomonadota > Gammaproteobacteria > Burkholderiales > Burkholderiaceae_B > Castellaniella > Castellaniella defragrans_A. The sequence goes on from JBEBRQ010000003.1 coordinate 77,977, forward strand.
TTGGAATTAAATTCGAATATTTCATACGCAAACACATTGAAAGTGAACACTACGACCAACACCCAAACCAAGAAAGCAAGAAATGATATGTATTTATTTATTCTATTCATAGTTATCAATTCATTATACAATCGCCCGTTGGGCTGCCAATATCGTTCAAATGATGTCGCATTGAAATTGCGCAGTAATTATTTTATCCCTGATATACGCCCAAGGCTAAATCGATATGACATCACAAGATATACAGCATAAAGCAAACTATATCCCGCACTGTATGCCTGCAATGCATACACGTAATTTTGTGAGATATTAAGACTTGCCAAGGTCATTGCAAACAGGAAAACTTGCCATATCAAATCAATATGCTGTTTCCCAGCGATATAAGCCATATAGCTCAATGGGCTAGCTATGAAACGAAGCGCGAAAAGAGGCAGCAACCAAATCGAAATTTTTCCAGCATCACGCCAAGTCTCACCAAAGGCCAGTGCAAAGAAAGGTTCGCTGATAATTATCATTATCATGCAAAACACGCATGAAGATAACGCCAGCACCTTAAAGGTTCTGAGGTAATCACTACGGCATTCTCCTCTTTGACGGAAGCTGGCAGCTGCATGGCGTTTGAAAACGTCCAGTACTGATTTGCCGAGCAGTCCGATGGGAGCGCCAAGGATTCTCATAGACATAGCTAAAAGGCCTGCGATATCAGCGCCAAATCGACTTGCAACTATCAGAACCGGCAGTTGGGCCGCTGCTGTACTAATAACACCCGCAGGTAATGAATACAGTGGAAAACGACGATGCCGCCGCCAAAAATCTTGAATAATCGCTAATACTTGCCTGCCAGGCAATACTCCCAGAGGCATCAAATAAAGCGACGCCACAAGTCCAATAATCTGCCCAAGTAAATATGAAATGGCTAGAGCATCAGCGGCTGCATGAAATACTCCAACAATGATCTGAATGAGTGTGATTGCTCCAGCTTGCGCGATGCGCATCATTGATAATTGTCGATAGCGCCCCTCAGCAGCAGCCCAGGACTGCCAAGTTTGAGCCATTGCAACCGCTAGCGCCGCCGGAATCAGAAAAATTACCATAACCGGCGTTTGGTCGCCAATGATTCCCGGGATGAGCTGAACGCTGACCCCGCAAAGAATTGCGACTGCGCATGCGACCAGACCAGCAGTGGCGAGCGTGGACAACACGGCAAGCCGCCGGGGCTCACCATCAAACTCAATGGCAAGGGCTGTTTCGAATCTTCCTGTCAGAACGACACCCAATATCAGCACAATACCCAACCAAGCGGAAAAAATGCCGAAATCCGCTGGTACATATAGACGCGCAAGAACCAGCGAGCCAATCACAGGAATGACCTGGGCCAATACTGTCCCCGTCAATACGGAACCCACACTCCGCCAGTAACGATCAGAAACGATAAACCCCATCGACTTGACAACGGCACTCAATGAAACAATAAACACCAAACTCCTGGAATCTGGCTGGATTGATCAAGAGATTCCTTAAGCAGGGTCCTTGGATCTTTCAAGAGATTCATAGCGCGGGATAACATGCCAATTCCATAAATCGACATCCGATTCAGGGTATTAGCGCCTTGACGATATAATTGATCAAATCATCAGACATATCCGCACTCATCGGCAAGCTCATGACATGCCGCGATGCGCTGGCCGCAACCGGCGTGCCCCCTGAATAACACAACCCCCCATAAACCGGCTGCTCATTGATTGGAACCGGATAGTGCACGGCAGTAGGAATGCCTGCTGCCTGAAGGCGCGCCTGCGTCGCTTCGCGATCCTCGCACAGGATCGAATATTGGCCGAATACCGAGGTCCTGTCCGGCCGCTGCACGACCCGCGGAAAGCCGATTTCATCCAGCATCCGGTTGTAGCGCGCGCCTATCTCGAGCCGCTGCGCGATCTCCCAATCGAACCGCTCCAGCTTTGCCAGCAGGATCGCGCACTGCAAGGTGTCCATGCGCCCGCCGACACCGATGCGCGTGTGGACGTAACGCCGGCTCTGCCCATGCACACGGATTTCACGGCAGGCTTGCGCGATGGCGTCGTCGTTCGTGAAAATGGCGCCGCCGTCGCCATAGCAGCCCAGCGGCTTGCTGGGAAAAAAACTGGTGCAGCCGATGGAGGACAGGTTGCAGCTCTTGCGGCCCTTATATTCAGCGCCAAAGCTTTGCGCCGCATCCTCGATGACTGGAATGTTGCCGTGCCGGGCGGCGATGGCGTTGATCTCGTCCATGTCGGCCGGCTGGCCATAGAGGCTGACCGGCATGATCGCCTTGGTGCGCGGGGTGATCACGGCCTCGATCAGGCCCGCATCGATGTTGCAGGTGTCGGGCTCGATGTCGACAAAGACCGGTTTTGCGCCGAGCAGGACAATGACCTCCGCAGTAGCCACGAAGGTAAACGGGGTGGTGATGACTTCATCGCCGGGGCCGATCCCCAGCGCCATCAGGCTGATCAGCAGGGCTTCGGTGCCGCTTGCGACGGTCACGCAATGTCTGGCCCCGGTGTAGGCTTGCAGGCGTTCCTCGAGTTCCTTGACTTCGGGCCCCATGATGTACTGGCCGTGTTCCAGAACGGCGTCGATGCGCGCCTGGATCTGCGGTTGCAATGCCCGATACTGGGTCTTGAGGTCGATGAAGGGGATGCTCATGGGTCGATGCGTTCCAGTGTCTTGCCGCTCAGCCGGTAATGTTGGCCGCCGTGGGGGCAGGTGTATTCGCCGTCGCCCTCCAGCGGCAATGGGATCTGTTCGCCGAATTCGCTCATCCAGCCGATCTGCCGCGCCGGCACACCGGCCATCAGCGCGTAGGCGGGCACATCCTTGTTGACCACGGCGCCGGCGCCGATGAAGGCGAATTCACCGATGGTCACACCGCACACAATGGTGCAGTTCGCGCCCAATGTCGCGCCTTTTTTCACCAGGGTATTGCGGTATTCGTCCTTGCGTTCGATCAGCGACCGGGGATTGTAGACGTTGGTGAACACCATGCTGGGGCCGCAGAACACGCCCTCGTCCAGGGTCACGTTATCGTAAACGGATACGTTGTTCTGGATCTTGCAATGGTCGCCGATCACGACCCGATTGCCGACGTATACGTTCTGGCCGAGAGATACGCCGGCGCCGATGCGCGCGCCCGCGCACACGTGGACGAAATGCCAGATGCGGCTGCCCTCGCCGATCCGGGCGCCGGCATCCACGATGGCGCTCTCATGTTGGTAGTGACTCATTTCTTCAGGAACGGATGGTAGTCGCCCGCCAGCGGCGCGATGGGCGCATTGCGGATCGTGGACACGGTCTGGATGGCCGTGCGGTTTTCTTCCAGGCCGAATCCACGGCCAGCGAGGATTTCCTCGTAGCTGCGCGTATGCAGGTCGGTGAACCCGCCGGAAAATTCGATTTCCTCGCCGTCGACGGTGATCGACCGGAAGGTGCGCTGGCCCTGGGCCTGCTGCGCCTTGGGCACATCCTGGTAGTCCACCGACAGGAACCAGCGCGCGCGGGCGTGCTCGTATTCGAGGTAGCCGGCCGCCTTGGTGTCGCTGCTATGGTGCACGGTGTTGCCTTGCAGGTCACCGAATATGTAGTGCAGCATGTCAAAGAAATGCACGCCGATATTGGTGGCGATGCCGCCGGATTTCTTCAGATCGCCCTTCCACGATTGCAGGTACCAGTGGCCGCGCGAGGTGATGTAGGTCAGGTCGACTTCGTGCCTGGTGCCCTTGTCCTGCGCCCGGACCTTGTCGCGCAAGGCGATGATCGCCGGATGTACGCGCAGCTGCAGAATGGTGTTGACCTTGCGGCCCGTATCGCGCTCGATCTCTTGCAGGCCGTCGATGTTCCAGGGATTCAGCACCAGGGGTTTTTCACAAATCGCATCGGCGCCCGAACGCAGGGCGAAACGCATGTGCGAATCGTGCAGGTAGTTGGGCGAGCAGATCGACACGTAATCGATGCGATCCGATTTGCCCGACCGGTGCATTTTGTCGATGTGCCGGTCGAAGCGCTCGAACTCGGTAAAGAACTCCGCATCCGGGAAATGGCTGTCGATGGTGCCGACAGAATCGTTCGGGTCCAGCGCGGCCACCAGGCGATTGCCGGTGTCCTTGATGGCTTTCATATGGCGCGGGGCGATATAGCCGGCCGCACCGATCAGGGCGAAATTCTTCATGTGGATAATGAACAGGTTGAAATGATTGGATCGAAAGGCTGCCCTGCTTTGCCGGTCCCCTGGACAGATAGACGCACCCCAGCGTGTTCTGGTTGTTCCGTAAATCCAGTGAACACGCTACCGCCGTGCTGTGACACGGTCAGCAAGCGCGGTTACACATCGTTCAGGGCATGAACGCAATACTACGGAATCAAGGCTACCCGGCAGGTTTATGCCTGCGTGGCGTCGGATGAGGCCTCATCGTTTTTCCACCAGGCCAGCGCCAATGCGATGAACACGCCCAACATGCCGCCGAGCACCCCGCCGAGCACAAGGCCCAATGCCAGGCCCGGTTTGCGTTCCTTGACCTCCGCCCCTTGGGGGGATGTCACGAAACGCATGCGCCGCAGATAGGTATTGATCCAGCCCTCGCGCTCGACATCGAGCGTATTCCAGGTTTGCTCGATGATGTCGATGCTCTTGTCCTGGTCGCGGAAGACGTCCACCTGGATATCCGCCAGACCTTCCAGAAAGGCGCGGCCGGTCGGGGCCTGCTGCTGGGCTTGCTGCGCCTTGCAGTAATAGTCACGCATCAGCGCGCTGGCAACCCGGTCGCGCTCCCGGCTGGCCTTCTCAAGCTGCATGTCGAATATCCGGAGTTCCGTCGCCGTGAGCTGTACGACGGGCGACAGGAAGTACTCGCTGCCGTCTTTGTCCAGCGACACGATCTGCCGGCTGCTGTCGGCCATTGCGCTCGAGGGATGGTCCATGATGTCGCGCAATATGGCGACGCGCTTTTCCTCTTGACTGATGGAAAAATCGCTGGATAGCTGCTCATTGCGCAACTCTTGCTCGCGGGTGCTGAAATCCGCGCAACGGGCCAGCAGGGTGTTTTCAAAGTTGGCGCGGATGGCAACATCGCGAATGAATTCGGCCAGCAGCGCGACGGGAGCCCCCTGCGTGGGTTCCTTGTGCGCCAATTGGATGCGTATCCCGATCAGGGTGCCGGCCTCCTCGCCCCCGACAGTCTTTACGCCGAAGGTCTTCTGGTCCTGGTCGGTAAAAGCAAACTCCGGTTTGAGCGCGGCCTTGAGCGCATCGGGCCTGTCCGTCAGATTGTGGAACAGTGCACCGTCGGCAATGTCGGCCTGACCGGCACTCAAGAGGAATTCCCGCAGGCGGGCGCCGCTGGAGAACACGCTCTGAAGGCGTTTGTAGTTGGTGGCGGACACGCCGGTGGTGAGAAACAAACTGTCGGAGACGTACCTGGTCGACAGGAGGCTTGCCACGACGCCGAGGGCTGCGCCCGCGATCACGAGACTGGCGATCAGGGTTTTCCGCCGCCAGATGGTGCAAACGAGTTGTCGCAAGTCGACTTCATCGTCATGACTTTGGGGCGTCGTCGGGTTAGGTTGCATGGGCGTAGTAACAAAAATCTGAGCTCGGGCGACCCGCAAGGACATCTGGGGGAACGAACGAGAGATCGATCAATACCCTGCTCTTGACGCCCGTTGGAGGCTGGTACGCAGGGACAGTTGGAACACCTTCGCCTCCTGACTATGGTCGAGATTATATTTCCATTTCTTTTTCTTTGAAGGTTTTTTACATTATTCCCCTGCAACATCTCCGGTTATTTTCGGATATTTCTCATTATTTTCTGGTATTTTCCGTCATCATATAGCTAATATCGTAGCAAATAGCGGCGAAGGTCTGCACGGTCCGAACGTATACATCCGCACAACCGTTCCATCCAATGGTGCGCAAATCAGGAGGCGTCCCCGGCAGATTTTCGTCCTGGCTGATTATATTCAAGGATGTGACTTAATATAACTTAATGTAATATTGGTAATTCTACCAAGAGCCTGCCGGCTGATGGACTACCGGCTCAATTTTTGTTAAGCCAGATCAAGAATCTCAAACAGCTGCGTCTCAGGAACAATCCTTCCCTTGATGACAAGTGCTGGGCCAGCGAGGGCGGCCACATCGCAACAAATTGTTTCCAGCGTAAAAAAAATGGTGGTTTACAATCCGCGAGACTCCAGCCCAGAACAGATCCCCGATGTCCCCGACCCCGACCCCGGCCCCGGCCCGCACACCGGCCTGGCTGTCCACCTGGATGGCGGCCAGCACCGCGCTGTTTTTCCTGTTGATGCTCTCTGCCCCCTCGGGTTATTCCATGAGCGGCGGCTTGCTGTTCCTGGGCGGAATCATGATCTGGCTCGCCACCAGCGCCGTCCAGCGCAACCGCGCGATCGATGCGCCGGATTCATCGGCCGCTGCCTGGTCGGGCGAGGATCGGGTCCTGTGCTGGCTGCTGCTGGCATTTTTCCTGACGAATGCCGTGACCGTGCTGTGGCACGGCGACTCCGGCAAGTACCTGGACCAGGGAATACGGTACGTACTGGCAATCCCTATCCTGGCGGGACTGCGTCGTGCGCGTCTGCGCCTGGATTGGCTGTGGGCGGGACTGGGTCTGGGGCTCATGGGCGCTGCCGCCGTCGCCTGGTGGCAGACCAGTCATATCGGCATACGGCGCGCGGATGGGTTCCTGACCAGTGCCATCCCTTTTGGCGACATCGCTCTGCTCATGGCCTTCTGGTGCTTCATGGGCGCAGTCCTGGCCGGGCAGCGCCGGCGCCATGCCTGGGCCGTATTCCTGCTGGCGGGAACGCTGGCCGGCGCCTACGCGTTCATCGCATCGGCCACGCGCGGCGGACTGGTCGCCCTGCCGATCCTGGTCATCCTGGCGGCAGCGGCGCTGCTGCAGCCGCGCCGCGCGCATCCCCTGGCGCTGCGGCACACCATGATGGTGGCGGGCGGCGTTGCAGTGGTGGCGGCAGGCGCGGCAGCCGTCATGATCGCCCTTCCCAGCGGGCAAATCGCAGAAGGCCGCTACACACACGCCATGACGGAATGGCGGGCCTATGCTCAAGAAGGCGATGCGAGGAACAATATCGGCTCGCGCCTCGAGGCCTGGAAATCCGCCTTGATCAGCATTCCCGAGCGCCCCCTGCTGGGCTGGGGCCACAAGGAATACGATGCCCAGATACAGCGCCTGATCGAGGCCGAGCGCATTCACCCATTCGTGGCCACATTGGCCAACACCCACAATAACTTCATCGAGGTCTGGCTGCGCCAGGGCTCTTTGGGCCTGATCGCATTCCTGGCCCTGATGATCACGAGTTTCTGGTATTTCTGCCGGCGCCTGCGCGCACCCAGCCTGGTGGTGCGAGTACTGGCCTGCTGCGGCGCCAGCCTGCCTGCGGGTTTCGCGGCCTTCGGACTGACCCAGGTGATCCTGGGGCGCAACAACGGGGTGATGTTTTTCGTGCTATCCCTGGCTATCCTGTGGGCCGCAATGCGGCAGATGGAGGCGGATGCCCGGCGGTCAGTTACAGAGGCGCAATCCGATCGAAATCGACGCTGACCAGCTGCGGCCGCCCGAGGATCTCGAGCAGCAGCGTCACACGATCGCGCGATACGGCCTGCACCAGGGCCTGCAAACCGCCCAGGGCCGGATCCTGCAGGCGCACGGGCGTGCCAGGCTGGTAGGGGCTGATCTGCGTAAGTCCCGTGTGTTCGCGCGCGGCCTCGGCCGCGCGGATTCCATCGACCAGGGGCTGGGCGATGCGGGCAGGCTGGCTGCCGAACATCACCAGGCGGCTGACGCCTTGCGTCGAGCGCACGCAGGACAGGGACTGGGTAGGGCGGCTCGGCCGCAGGAACAGATAGCGCGGAAACATGGGCTCGTGGGCGGTCAGCGTCTGGGCTGACGGCGCACCGTCCGGGACCGCTGCTGCCCGGCCCGCGCCGCGCCGGCGCGGCGCCTTGAACACCTTGAACATCGGCAGATAAACCTCGAATCCCTGGCGCAGCAGATGCTCGCGCGCGAGGGATTCCCCGCGCGGTTTGGTATGCACGACGAACCAGTCCGCCACATCGTGAGAGACGGCAGGCGAATCGGCGGGTCTTTTGGAACCGGCGGTGGCGATCATGCAGATAGGCCCATCGGAAACAGCTCTTTATTGTAAGCGCTGGGCCGCTGTGCGCGGCCCAGCCTCGCGCCGTCCCCTGACGACACCATCGCAACCGCCCTGGCCTGCATCGGCCGCGAACCGGATTTATCGCCCCATCCTCGACGAGCGCCGCCCGGCGGAATCCGCCAGCGCGCAGCACAACATGGCAAGCAGCCCGCCAGCCCCGGCCAGCGCCATGTCCTTGTGCGCGTCCCAGACATCGCCCTGAGTCCCCAGGTAATGCATCCCCAGGTCGCCGCCGAACCATATGGCGGCGCCCCATTCGATCAGCTCGTACAGAGCCGAGGTGCCGAGGATGATGTTCAGGGGCAGGAAATACGACCAGAATCCGGGCGCCCGGATCACCCGCAGCAGGAACTCGCGCACCGGGACCACGAACAGCAGACCATAGGCGAAATGGACGAGACGGTCGAACTGGTTGCGGTCCCAGCCCATCCGCGCATCCAGCCCGCGCCCGGTCAGCGTCTGGATCCAGGCATCGTACGGAACCTCGGAATAGGTGTAGTGCGAACCCAGGGCATGCAGGGCCAGAAAGGCGAGGATCATCGCCAGGGACCCATCCGACAGCCGGAACCACCGGTACAGGGCCGCCAGGGCCAGCCATAGCGCCGCCACCAGAACGTTTTCGAGGATCCAGGTCGGGCGGTCGGCTGGCCCGATGGCCAGTACGACCCACAGCAGGGCGTATGCGGCGACCGCGAAACGCGGCCAGAAGCGGGAGGGCATATGCCCGGACTCTGGCGCGCGCATGTCCGTCAACCCTTCAACCGTCCGATCCAGTGGCGCGTCGAGGCATCGTGCGCGGCATCCAGGCCCGGCCCGGCAGCGGCGCCGCCCGTCGCCTCATCGGGAGACAGCGCCTCCACGATTCCGCGCGCCAGGACCTTGCCGTATTCCACCCCCCACTGGTCGAAGGGGTCGATCCCCCAGATCACGCCCTGGGTAAAGACCCGGTGCTCGTAGAGCGCCAGCAGCGCGCCCAACGTGTAGGGCGACAAACGCGGCAACACGATGAGGTGGTTGGGCCGCCGGCCAGGATGTGTGCGATGGCGCGCCAGCCAGTCGGCGCGCTCCGGGTCCAGGCCCTCGGCGAGGCACTCGGCGCGCGCCTGCTCGAAGGTCTTGCCGCGCATCAGGGCCTCGCGCTGGGCCAGGCAATTGGCCAGCAGGGCGCGATGGTGCGCCGGCCAATGATGATCGGCCATGCGGCACAGGATGAAGTCCACCGGCGCGCCGTCGCTGCCCTGGTGCAGCCACTGGAAGAACGTGTGCTGGGCATCGGTACCCGGCATACCCCAGACGGCCGGCCCCGTGGGCACGCCCACCGGGCGGCCGGCCAGGTCGACGGACTTGCCCAGGGATTCCATGTCCAGTTGCTGCACGTAGGACACGAGATTGGCCAGGCGCGAGTCGTAGGGCGCGATGTTCAGCGAGCCATAGCCCAGCACGCTGCGGTTGGCGACGCCCGCCAGCGCCATGCGCACCGGCGCATTGATGATCGGCGGCGCCTCGGCGAAATGCTGATCCATGGCCGCAGCCCCCGCACGCAAGCCCGCCAGCACGTCGACGCTGACCGCCAGCGCGGTAGTCAGGCTGACCGCCGACCACAGCGAGAACCGCCCGCCGACCCAATCCCACATGCGAAAGACATTGCCCTCAGGCACGCCCCAGGCGATGGCGCGCTCGGGGCGGGCGGTAATGGCGGCGATGTTCGCCTGCGGATCGGCGCCGCCGGCGATCAGCCATTCGCGCGCGCGCGCGCCGTTTTGCAGGGTTTCGGCCGTCGTAAAGGATTTCGAGGCCAGGACGACGAGGGTGTCGCGCGGATCGAGGCCGGCCAGCCCGCCCTCGATCGCATGGCCATCAATATTGGCCACGAACCGCACCTGGCGCCACAGACCGGCATAGCCGAAGGCCGCCACCGCCAGGCGCACACCCCAGTCGCTGCCGCCGATGCCGATGTGCACGATGTTGCGCCAGCGCCGTTCGGCATCGGCGCTGCGCACCCAGGCGTCCATGCGGATGCGCTCGGCCAGGACCTCGGGCGGAGCGACCGGCGCCCGCAAGGCGGTGTGCCAGGCCGGCCGCGCCTCGGTGAAATTGACCGTTTCGCCGGCCAGCAGGCGGGCGCGCTGCTCATTGAAGCCACGCGCCTCGAGCAGCGCGCAGCCAGCCGCGCCCAAGGTATCCGAATGGCGCTGTCCGCTGAAATCCACGGTCAGCCCCGGCGCCTCGATGAGATCGAGGACATCATCAGCGCGCGGCGCGCTGGCGCGCACCGCCTCGGCAAAGCACGCCCATTCGGGCAGGTCCGCCAAAGCCGGGAGCTGGGCGGTCGGTGTCATGTCCGGCATATGTGTCATGGTGCGAGTATAAATAAAGAGACCGCCGACTGGCCTGTATTCACACTGCATCATTGCGGATTCCACGCCCGGGATGCATGCGTCCATGCGGCGGCGCACACCATATAATAGGTCCTTCCCCCGTCGACGCCCCCTCCCGCGTGGCACAAACCGATTCATGGCCCGACTTCCTCGCCTCTACGCACCACGCATCCCGCAACTGGCCCAGGCCCATTTCGCGCAGGCTTTCGCCCAGGCATCCGAGCCGGCCCCGGCGGCGGATCTGGACCGTCTGCGGGACTGGCTGGGCCAGGAGGTCGCGCGCCACGGGCTGGCGCTGCACGCCTGGGTGATCACCCCGGACCGCGTGTGCCTGCTGGGCACCCCCACGGATGCGCACGGCCTGTCGCGCGTGATCCAGGGCCTGGGGCGGCGCATGGGGGCCGGTATGCAGCGCGGCCGGGCCTACGAGGGCCGCTATCACAACGCCCTGCTCGAACCTGGCCGCTGGGTACTGCCGGCGATGGTATGGCTGGAATCCCTGCCTGCGACGCTGGGCTATGTGGACGCCCCGGCGCGCTGGCCCTGGTCGTCGGCGACGGGGCATATCGGCCTGGGCGCCGATCCCATGCTGGCCGACCACATGGATTACTGGAACGAAGGCAACACGCCATTCTCGCGCCAGGCCGGCTACCGCCAACGGCTGGAGGCTGGCGTGGATCCCCGCCACCACACGCAGATCGAAACCGCGCTCCTGGGCCAATGGGCCCTGGGCGAACGCATATTCCTCACCCATCTGGGACGCCTGGCCTCGCGGCGCGTCGCCCCCTCCCCGCGCGGCCGGCCGCGCAAATCGGCCTCGGCCTGAGCGGACGAACCACGGGGGTGGAACAGCCCCTGCGGACTGTTCCACCCCCGGCGCATCAGATCGAAACGCAAACGGCTTGCGCCCCCTCAGAACGAGGTCGTGGCCTCCAGAAAAAACGTGCGGCCGGGCTGGTTATAGGTGCGGGCGCCAGCGCCGTAGATATAGTTGGCCGTCGCGAGATTCACCCCGATGGCATTGCCCGCGCGGAACAGGCGCTTGTCGAACACATTGTCCACGCCCAGCGTTACGCGCAGGTGCTTGCTGAACTTGTACTGGGTGCTCAGGCCAAAGAGCGCGTAGGGCGATATCGTGTCCGTGGCGCTGCCGGTCAGAGGATCGCCATAGTAGTCGTACTTGGGCCCCTCCTGCTCGCCATAGAACGTGGCCTTGGCGCGCAGGGACCAGGCCGGGGTCACGGACCAGTCCAGGGTGCTGTTGACGGTGTACTCGGGGATGGTCGAGAGGTGTTCGCCGGTGTCCTTGTTCTTGGACTCGATCATGTAGGTGACGTTGGTCGACCATAACCAGTCCGGGGCGAACGGCCAGGTCAGGTTGCCTTCGAGACCCTGAACGACGGCGCGGGGAATATTTGTCCATTCAAAAACGTTATAGGTATTGGCGCCGACGGCGAGCGTCGAGGTCGGCGTGCGCCCGGCCTCGATCTTGTCGCGATAGTCGTTATGGAAATAGGTCAGGCTGGCGCCCAGCCCGTCGCGGCCGCGGAATTCCACACCCAATTCCTTGTTGATGCTGGTTTCCGCATTCAGGTCGGCATTCCCCATGAGAAAGCAGCCGCTGCCGCCGTTGGGCGGATTGCCCCAGCAGCCATTGCCCGCGCTGTACAGCGCATAGCCGGAATTGCTCTGATAGAGATTGGGCGCCTTGTAGGCCCGCGCGATACCAGCCTTGACCGTCCATTCATCGCTGATCAGGTAGGACAGGTTCAGCGATGGGCTCCAGTTGTTGCCATGCTGGGTATGATGGTCGAAGCGCAGGCCGGGCGTCACCGTCCAGCGCTCGCCGATATAGAGGTTGTCCTCGGCGAACAGCGAATAGATATTGGCGTGGGCCTTGGGCTGGTAGGCCACCAGCGGCGCGGGAACCGACGCCTGGGGATTGCGCTGCTTCAGGTCCGAGGAGTAGTCCTCCAGATCCTGACGCACCCATTCGAGACCGAAGGTGGCCATCTGGTCGATGCCGCCCCAATTCAGGCGGCGATTCAATTCGGTGTGCGCCGTCAGGGTCCGCAGATTGATGTCGCCGTTGCCGCCCCCGCTGGCAGCCGCCGTCGGGTCGTTGAAAATGCCCTCCGTGCCCCCCGCCAGGCCTTCCAGCAGGCGGGTATTGCGCGTCTGCTCGTACTGCAGGTAGCTGAGCGTGTGCGTGGCGGCATTCCATTCGCCGGTATGCATGACCCAATAGTTCTGCCGGTAGATCCGGTTGGTCTCGCCGCCCAGTTCGGCCTGGACAGTGGCGTTGCGGTTGGTATTTTGCGTGTCGCCGACGTAGATGTTGCCCTGACGCCCGTAGTCCACCCCGAAGTCGATCTTGTGACCCGCGGCGGGCGTCCAGCTCAACATGCCGCTGATGTCGCGGTTCTTGAACCCTTCGCGTCCGGCGGGGAACGTGCCGAGATTGCTGCCGCCGCGCGCCGAAGCATGGTCCTTGTTGATATCGTAGGCATCGCCCTGGAAGTTCACCGCGCTGCCGAACAGGCGGAAATTCAGACTGTCGGTCAGCGGACCGGACAGGCCGAAGGTCGTGCGCGCGGTTGCCCCCTCATCGCTGTGATGCGGCGCCGTGATCAGCGCCGAGAGCGATCCGCTGAGCGTGTCCGAGGGCGGCCGGGTGATGATGTTGACCACGCCGCCGGCCGCGCCGTTGCCGTAGCGCGCCGCGGCGGGGCCGCGCAGAACCTCGATGCGCTCGATCATTTCCGGCGGGACCCAGTTCGTATCGCCGCGCGTGTCGCGCTCGCCGCGCCAGCCGAAGCGCACCGCGCCGCGCGAGGAAACGGGCCGGCCGTCGATCAGGATCATGGTGTTTTCCGGGCCCATGCCGCGGATGTCGATCTGACGATTGTTGCCGCGCTGGCCGCTGGAGGAATTGCCGGTGAGGTTCACGCCGGGCATGGCGCGGATGATTTCCGACACGTCATTGATGGGCGGCGATTTCGCGATGTCGGATGCCGTGATGGTCGACGCGCCCGGGGTCTGCTTGAGTTCCTGCTCGGCCTTGACGACCACGCGCTCGAGCTGGGTCACTTCGCTGGCCGATTGCGATTGTGCGCCGGCGGGGACGGCGGCCGCACCGAGGACCATGAGCAGTCCGGCAGACGGCACGGCGCGGCCCTTGGGCTTGAAGGCGATCATCGATCATTACCTCTCGTTTTGTATGGATAGGGGAAAAATTCCTATGAATATAAACGAGAATGATTCTTATAATCAAATTTTTCTTAGGATAAATCAGGAAACACCTGTTGCATCGCGCCTGCGGCGCGGGACCGATTCAGACGCCCGCCAGCAGCCAACGTCAGCCCGGCATCAAGGCATCGCGCGGCGCCGTCTGGCGGCGGCCGTGCCCTACCCGCCAGTCCGATCCGGTTTGCTTGCCAGGCGGCGGGCGCGCGAGGCTACGGCGCGGCGCGACATTTCCGAATCCAGGATCAGCCGCCCATGCAGCCTGCCGTGCAGGCGCCGCACCGAAACCTGCGCATCCTGCATATGCTCGCGCATGAGGGTACGTACCGTATCGACATCCCGCTCCCTGGCGGCCGCCAACAGCCGTCGGTGAAACTCGACATTGTTGGCGCCGAAATGCTGCTGTTCATGCATCTGCATCTTGTTGTCATATACCGTGAGCTGGCGCAGCATTTGATTGATCATTTCGCAGACGAACCGCAGGAAAGGGTTGGGGCTGGCGGCCGCCAGGATGTCATGAAAGGTCATGTCCTCCTGGCGCTGCGAGAATTGATCGGCATTGGGATCACGAATCGGATCGCATTCCTGGATATTGCGCTCCAGCGCATCGAACTGCGCCTCGGTCAGGTGCGGGACAGCGCTGGCGGCAAGCTCGGGCTCAATGAGCATACGGGCCTGATAGATATCGTCGATGGAGACTTCTTTGAAAAACAGATAGTTCTGCATCAACTGAAAGGCCCGGTCCAGCGGAACCTCGACGGCCATCCCGCCGCCGCTCGGCCCGGTGGACACCCGGATCAGGCCCTGCACCTCCAGCGATTTCAAAGCCTCGCGCACCGTGCTCTTGCTGACATTGAACATTTCCTGCAGCTCGATCTCGCGCGGCAGGCGATCGCCCGGCAGCAGGTTCTTCGCCGTCATCAACCGCTTGATTTCCTCGGCGATCAAATCGCTGCGCTTGGGTTGCGCCATGCTGCGCGCCGCGACCTGTCGCCTGCCCTCTGTCCCGTCCAACACTTTTTGCTCCCCATCGATCTTATCGAGCGCCGAAATCCCCCCGGCGGCGACCGCCGCGGCAGGTGGCGAAAGGCATCTCCGGGTTTCACCCGAGGCGAATCCGCTTGACACGGGAATCCCGAAAATTCATTATACCCACAATCCTATTTATCATTATAAATAGGATTATTCATCAAGAGGCGCCGGCACCAACCGGAACGACGCAGACAAGACCTCATCCATTGACAAGCCGCCCCCGGCGGCCAGGAGACATCACGTGAATCGCCGCGATCTACTCAAATTGACAGCGCTGAGCACCCTCCCAGGATCCCTGCTGCCACTGCGCTCCGCTCTGGCTCAGGCCGACGCCATCCAGTTCGGCTGTCCCGTCCCGATTTCCGGCGCATTCGCCGCCAACGGCAAGTTCGCCGACATCGGCATGAAGCTGGCGCTGGAGGAATACGGCAAGGTTCTGGGCAGGCCCCTGGCCTACACCGCACTGGATACGGAAGGCAAGCCCGCCACCGCCGTGCGCAAGGTGCAAGAGGCGGCGCAGCAGAAAAATGCCCGGTTCTTCGCGGGCGGCATCCTGTCCTCCGAATCGCTGGCCATGGGCAAGGAAATCGAGCGCCTGGGCGGCGTATTCATCACCACGGCCGGGGCCGACGAAATCACCGGCAAGGACTGCAACCACGCCACATTCCGATGGTCGGTTCCCACCTTCGGCGCCATCGACCAGACCGTGCGCCCGCTGATCGACCTCCATCCCAACGCCAAGCGGTGGTACACCATCACCCCACAGTACGTCTTCGGCGACGGACTGCTGGACGCCGCCAAGGCGATCTTCAAGGAAAAGGGTCTCGAACACGTCGGCAACAGCTACCATTCCCTGACGCAAAAAGAATTCAGCGGCTATCTGACCAACGCCATGGCGGCCAAGCCCGACGTGCTGCTGCTCCTGAATTTCGGCTCGCAGTCCTCCGACACACTGCGCCAGGCGGTCAGCTTCGGCATGAAGCAGAACACCATCATCCTGATGGCCTGGGCCTCCGGGCTGGAACAGTTCGAGGGACTGGGCGCGGAAACCTGCGAGGGGGTGTATTTCGGCGCGCAGTACTGGCATGGCATCCAGAGTCCCGCCAATCAGGCGCTGGTCGGACTGTGCCGCGACAAGCTCAAGTACAACCCCAACTACAGCCTGGCCGGCTCGTACACCTGCACCCGGATCATGCTGGACGCCATCGCCAAAGCGGGCAGCGCGGATCCCGCGCAGGTCATCAAGGCCATGGAGGGAATGCAGTACGACGGCTTGACCGGGCCGGAGGTCATCCGCGCCGCGGATCATCAGGTTCTCAAGAACTACTACCTGCTCAAGGCCAAGGCAAAGTCCGCCATGAAGGACAAGGACGACTTCGCCGACATCATCAGCAGCGGCCAGTCCTTCCTGTCGCCCGAACAGGCGGGCTGCAAGCTGTAGGCGCCGGCACGCCCACCGGGTCCGGACGCCCGGTGGAATGCCCGCAACCGGATGACGCGGACGCGGCACAGGCCGCGGCCCCGCCCGGTTTTCGCACCCTGTCGGACAAAGGCCCTCATGAACGTCTATTTGCTGCAAGTCATCAATGGCATCGGCATCGGCATGCTCTACTTCCTGCTGGCGGTGGGGATGTCGATCGTCTTCGGCCTACTGCGATTCGTCAACTTCGCCCACGGCGCGTTCTATCTGCTGGGCGCCTATTTCTGCTACCAGATCGTCGCGTGGGGCCTGGATTTCTGGCTGGCGCTCGCCATCGTGCCTCTCGTGGTGGGTTTCGCGGGCTGGGTTCTGGAGCGCGCCATACTGCGTCATGTCTACGACAAGGCGCATGAATTCCACATCCTCCTCACTGTCGGACTGGCCCTCGTCATCCAGGAAGCCGTCATCATGATGTGGGGGCCGATCGGTCAAAACGTGGCCCCTCCCGACCTCCTGCAGGGCGTGGTCATGTGGGGCGCCTTCATCTATCCCAAGTACCGGCTGTTCGTGATCCTGTTCACCGCCGTGATCGCCGCCGCGCTGTGGTGGCTGCTGGAAGGCACCCGGCTGGGTAGCGCCGTGCGCGCCGGCAGCGAATCCACTGACATGGTTTCGCTGCTGGGCATCAACGTCACGCAGATCTTCAGCCTGACTTTCGGGCTGGGCGTGGCCACCGCCGCATTGGCCGGCGTGCTGGCCGCGCCCATCCGCGGCGCGGAACCGTTCATGGGCCTGGAGGCCCTGGGCATTGCCTTTGTGGTTGTGGTGGTGGGCGGCATGGGCAGGTTTTCGGGCGCCCTGGTGGGAGGGCTGCTGATCGGCATCGTGCAAAGCCTGATGAGCACGCTCTGGCCACAGGGCGCGCAACTCATGATCTACGTGGCCATGGGCGCGGTGCTGCTCCTGCGGCCGCACGGACTGCTCGGGAGGGGATGATGCAAGCCATCAAAGACAATCACCAGTTGCTGATGGCCCTGGCCGTCGTGCTCGCCATGCCCTTGTTCATCGAATCGGGATCGCTCGCCTCGGAGGTGCTGATCTACGCGCTCGCAGTGCTGGGCTGCAACCTGCTGCTGGGTTTCACGGGCCTGCTGTCCTTCGGCCAGGGAATATTCTTCGGCGTGGGCAGCTACACCCTGGGAAACCTGCTGCTGCACCTGGATCTGCCGCTCGTTCTGGTGCTGCCCCTGACAGTCCTGGCCGGCGTGATCAGCGCAGTTTTCGTAGGCTGGCTCGCCATCCGGCAGCGCAATGTGTATTTCGCGCTGTTGACGCTGGCGATGGCGCAGATGTTCTATTTCCTGGCCTACACCATGACCGGCCTGACGGGCGGCGACAACGGCCTGCTGGATGTGCCACGCCCGCCGTTGTCGATCCTGGGTGTGGAATTCCTGTCGCTCGAATCCCCCTGGCAGTTCTATCGTTTCGTGGCGCTGTGCTTCCTGCTGGCGTTCTGGCTGCTGCAACGGATCACGGCCTCGGTGTTCGGCCGCACCCTGCTCGCCATCCGCGACAACGAAGCACGCGCAGCTGCCGTCGGCTACGACGTGCACGGCCTGAAACTGGCGGTCTTCGCCCTTTCGGGCGGCGTCACCGCGCTGGCCGGCGGACTGCTGGCGATGATGGCCGGCATCGCACCGCTCTCCAGCATCGAGTACCACAGCAGCGAAATGATCCTGATCATGACCATCATCGGCGGCACCGCCAATCTGTTCGCCTCGCTGCTGGGCGCGGGATTCTACGTACTGTCGGCCGACTGGCTCTCATTCATCTGGCCGCGCTGGCTGTTGCTGCTGGGCGTCCTGCTCATGCTGATCAGCCTGTACATGCAGCGCGGGCTGTGGGGAGTGTGCGAGAGTCTCTGGCGCCTGCTGCGCGGGCGCCGCAGAGCCTTGCCCGATGCGGCGCAACCGGAGCAGCGCCAATGACCATCGCGCCAACCCCTCCGATCCTGCGCGCGCGGGGCATCGTCAAGCGCTTCGGAACATTCGCCGCCGTGCAGGGCGTGGACCTCTCGGTCGCGCCGAACACCATCCATTCGGTCATCGGCCCCAACGGCGCGGGCAAGACCACGCTGTTCCACACGCTGACCGGCACCCTTCCGGCCACCGCCGGCACCATCGAGTTCGATGGACTGGACGTCACGGCCCTGGCCGACCACCAGCGCGTGCGTCACGGCATCGCACGCTCCTTCCAGGTCACCAGCCTGTTTCCCTCACTGGACGTGCGCGAGAACCTGCGCCTGGCCGCGCAGGGCGTGCGCCGTCTCGGGTTGGCGGACATCTGGCAGCCGCCGACAGGCCGGCGCGAACACCGCGAAATCGTCGACGAGATCCTGGATCGCATGGGGCTGGACCGCATGGACGGACTGCCGGTAGGCACGCTATCGCATGGCCAGCAGCGGCGGCTGGAAGTCGGCATGGCCCTGGCCGCGCGTCCCAAGGCGATCTTCCTGGACGAACCCACATCGGGCATGGGCATCGACGACATCGATGCCATGAAGGCCTTGATCCACGGGCTGCGCGCCGACCATACCGTCGTGCTGATCGAGCACAACATGGGGATCGTCATGGATATCTCGGACACCATCACCGTCATGCAGCAAGGCCGGATACTGGTCGAGGGCAAGCCCGGGGAAATCCGCGATGACCCGCGGGTGCGCACCGCCTATCTGGGCAACATGATCACCGGAGGCGCGGCATGACCCTGTCCGTCCAGGAAATTCACAGCTACTACGGCAAGAGCCACATCCTCCAAGGCGTGTCGCTCGAAGTCCCAGAAGGCGGCGTGGTCACGCTGCTCGGCCGCAACGGCGCCGGCAAATCGACCACGCTCAAGACCATCGCCGGCCTGATCGCGCCGCGCCCCGGCTCGATCACCTTTCTGAGCAAGGCCATCGCCGGCCTGCCGGCGCATCGTGTGGCGGGACACGGCATCTGTCTGGTGCCGGAGAACCGGGGTATCTTCAAACTGCTGACTGTCGAGGAAAACCTCAACCTTGGCCTGCGGCGCGACTCGCCCTGGCAATTGAACGATGTCTACCGCATCTTTCCGCGCCTGAAGGAGCGCCGCAACAATGGCGGCGGCCAGTTGTCGGGCGGGGAACAGCAAATGCTGGCGATCGGACGCGCGCTGATGAACCATCCGCGCCTGCTGATGCTCGACGAGCCGGTCGAAGGCCTGGCGCCGGTCATCGTCGAGGAGATCGTGGCGCAGATCAAACAGATCCGGCAGTCGGGCGTCTCGATCCTGCTGGTGGAGCAGAACCTCGAAGTCTGCACCCAGCTCGCCGACCATCACTTCATCCTGGAGCAGGGCCGGATCGTCTACTCGGGCTCGAACGAGGAATTCCAGGCTGACCATGCGGTCAAGGACCGCTACCTGGGAGTCAATGTATGACCACACGCAAGCACGAACTCAGTGAATTGCGCATCGACGGCGCCCGCCTGTGGGATTCGCTGATGCGGCTCGCCCGGATCGGCGCCACGGAAAAGGGCGGCGTCTGCCGCCTGGCCCTGACGGACCTGGACGGCCAAGGCCGCGACCTCGTCCGCGAATGGGCTCTGGAGCTAGGCTGCGAAGTCCGCATCGACGCCATCGGCAATCTTTTCATGCGCCGCGCCGGCATCCGCAATGACCTGCCGGCCGTCATGGCGGGCAGCCACATCGACACCCAGCCAACCGGTGGCAAGTTTGACGGCAACTATGGCGTATTGGCCGGCATCGAGGTGCTGCGCACCCTGCAGGACCACGGCATCCGGACCGAGGCGCCCGTCGAGATCGTAGCCTGGACCAACGAGGAAGGCTCGCGCTTCGTCCCCGTCATGATGGGCTCCGGCGTCTTTGCGGGCGCCTTTACGCTGGAACATGCGCTGGCGCAACGCGATCAGGCGGGCGTTTCCGTCGCCACGGCGCTGGCGCGCATCGGCTATGCCAGCCAACAGCCCGACGACCCAAAACCCGTGCGCGCCTATTTCGAGGCGCATATCGAGCAGGGTCCAATCCTGGAAGCCAACGATACCGTCATCGGCGCTGTGGAAGGCGCGCTGGGCCAGCGCTGGTACGACGTCACCATCCAGGGCCAGGAAGCCCATGCCGGCCCGACGCCCATGGAAATGCGCCGGGACGCTCTGCTCGCCGCCGCGCGGCTCATCGAGTCGGTCAACGCCATCGCCCTGCGGCACGCGCCGCACGGCCGCGGCACCGTCGGATGGATCGACAATTTCCCCAATTCACGCAATGTCATTCCCGGCCGCGTACGCCTGTCGGTGGACCTGCGCGCAGCCGATGACCAGATCCTGAACGCCATGGACCATGCGCTGGCGCAAGCCTGCGCGGCGCTCGAAAACGGCGGGTTGCGTGTATCCCTCGAACCCGTGGTGTATTTCCCGCCGCAGGCCTTCGACCCCGCACTGGTCGAACTCGTCAGGGGACTCGCCGAACGCCTGTCCTATCGCGTCATGCCGGTCGTCAGCGGCGCCGGGCACGATGCCGTATACCTGGCACGCGTGGCGCCCACCGCCATGATCTTCGTGCCGTGCAAGGGCGGCATCAGCCACAACGAGATGGAGGATGCCGAACCCGGCCACCTGGAGGCCGGCTGCAATGTGCTGCTGCACGCCATGCTGGGCATTGCGGGCGTGGGCGCCATCGACGAGGAAGCCGCATGAAAGTCCTGATTGCCCGCATGAACCACGAGACCAATACGTTCTCGCCCGTCCCGACCCCGCTGTCCTCCTTCGGTCCGCAGGGACCCGTCTACGGCGCCGACGCCCTGGCGGCCAACCTGGGCAAGCGCACCGCCATGGCGGCCTTCATCGACCTGGCGCAGCGACACGGCGCCGACATGGTCACGCCCATCGACGCTTCGGCCTACCCCAGCGGTCCCGTCGACGGGCAGGCCTACCAGCATATCTGCGACGCCATCGTCGCCGCCGCACCGGGGTGCGATGCCTTGCTGCTGGACCTGCACGGCGCCATGGTGGCCGAAACCACCGACGATGGCGAGGGCGACCTGCTGGAGCGTCTGCGCGCCTGCCTGCCCGGCGTCCCGATCGCGGTAGCGCTGGACCTGCACGGCAATGTCACCCAGAAAATGATCGACCATGCGGATGTGATCGTCAGCTTCAAGACCTATCCGCACATCGACATGTACGAAACCGGCGAACACGCCGGGCGCCTGCTGTTCGACATGCTCGCCGGCCGGGCGCGGCCAATCCTCGCCTGGCGCCGGTTGCCGCTGGTCAGCCATACCCTGCGCAGCGCCACGGACTCACCCGCCATGCGCGATGCGGTCGATGCGGCGCGAGCCGCCGAGGCCGACGGCCTGTTGGCTGTTTCGATCCTGGCAGGATTCGGTCTGGCGGACATCGCCTTTCCATGTCTGAGCGTCGTGACCGTGGCGGACGGAAACAGCGAAACCGCAGAGCGGGCAGCCTCGCGCCTGGCCGAACGGATCTGGCGCAACCGGGAAGGATTCCGCTATGTTGGCGAACCGCTGGAACAGTCCCTGGCACGCGCCCAATCGATCGCGCGCACAGCGAATCGCCCGGTGCTGCTGCTGGACCACGGCGACAACTGCATGTCCGGCGGCACTTGCGACACCATGGATGTGCTGGCGGCTTCGCTGAGCCAGGGGCTCGAAGGCATTCTTGCGGGACTGTATTGCGATCCATCGGCGGTCGCCGCGGCGCACGCGGCAGGCACGGACGCAATCATCACTCTGCCCGTGGGCAACAAGCAATCCCTGGCTCATCTCGGCCGCCATGCACAGCCCCTGACCTTGCAAGGTACCGTATGCGCGCTCAGCGATGGCTGGTACACCATCACAGGCCCCACCTACACCGGCCAGCGCGTCTGCATGGGACGCAGCGCAGTACTCGACATCGGCCCCGCGCGCCTGGTGCTGACCGAGCGCACGCACGAGCCGTGGGATCTCGGGGTATTCGAGAGCCTGGGCCAGGATCCCCGCCAGGCACGATTCCTGCTGCTGAAATCCCGCATGTATTGCCGGCCCGTGTTCGTGCCGATCTCGGCTGGGCTCGTCGAGTGCGACAGCCCCGGCGCAACCAGCGCCGACTGGTCACTGTTCCCATTCAAGCAGCGCGCCCGACCGCTGTATCCTCTGGAGGACGCGGGTCCCGGCATGACCGACTACGCGAACTGAGGTCCCCCCCCAGCCATCAGACGCCTGCCAGCAGCCAACGCCAGCCCGGCATCAAGGCATCGCGCGGCGCCGTCTGGTGGCCGCGCCCCGGCAGGACGGCGCTGCGCAGGCGCAAACCGGGCCAGCACGCGAATTCGGCGGCCAGATCCCGCATACCATCGACCATGCCCCGGTCGCGCCGCATGGCCAGCCGGCGCGATCGCTCCTGCGGGTCCGCATCGGCATCGTCCGGGCCCAGCCCCTGTTCATGCTCGCCCACGGTCAGGCAAATGCCCAGAGGGGGCAGGCCGTGAGCGCGCAGCCAGTCCCGGCGCCGGTGCAGCAGGCGCGACGCATAGCGATTCCCCCACCAGACCGAAGGGCTGGACAACACGTAGCCATCGAAGGCGCCAGGCCGGTGCGTCAGGACATACAGCCCGAACAGGGCGCCCAGAGAATGACCGCAAAAAACCTGGCGGCAATCATCGAGGCGGTATCTGGCGGCCACCGCGTCCCGCACGCGATCCATGGCGCGCAGCCAACGCCCGGCGTGGCCGTCCATGCCGGGCGGCGATGCCGGGCGGCCGCGCAGCCGGGGAGTGTAGTCCCACACCCGGTCCTCGGGCTCGCCGGGCGCGACGCCAACGAGCAGGCCCGGCAACCCGGACGGATCGGTGCGCATGACATCGAATTGCTGCATATCCAGCACATAGGCGACCGGCCAGCCGGCCTCGGGCATGTGGCCGGCCGGGACAGCAATGCGCACGGCGCAGGCGCGGCCATCGACAAGGGGCAGGGCGAAAAAGACGGGTGGCGCGATCATGGATATGATTCAGACGAGGGGCTTTATGATCCACTATACTTTCTTGACTGTAAACAGTTCTCATTATTTATGAACCTCGGGCGTGCGGCCCGGCACACTTCCCTCGCATGGAATCCTCCCTGACGCCCACGGCTCCCGTCCTGCTCCATTACCGGCACATGCTGCGCCGCCGCTGGCTGCTGGTTGCCGCGCTGGCCGCCGTGATCCTGGTGTCGATCCTGGCGGATTTCACGCTCGGCCCCTCGGGCCTGGGCTGGGCCGAACTCAGCCACGCGCTGTTCCATCCAGCGCAGGCCGACCCGACCACCCGGGTGATCGTCTGGGATATCCGCCTGCCGTACGCGCTCATGGCCGTCGCCATTGGCCTGGCGCTGGGTCTGGCCGGCGCCGAAATGCAGACCATCCTGAACAATCCGCTGGCCAGTCCCTTCACGCTGGGGATCTCCTCGGCGGCCGCCTTCGGCGCCTCGCTGGCCATCGTCCTCGGCCTGTCACTGCCGGGAGTCCCGCAATCGTGGGCGATCGCGGCCAACGCCTTCGTCTTCGCCCTGGTATCGGCCCTGCTGCTGGACGCGGTGGCGCGCTGGGGCTCGATGAGCACGGCGGGACTGGTGCTGTTCGGCATTGCGCTGGTCTTTTCGTTCAACGCCGCAGTCTCTCTGGTCCAATTCATCGCCAGCGCCGAGGCCCTGCAGGGCCTGGTGTTCTGGACCATGGGCAGCCTGGCGCGCTCGTCCTGGCCCAAAATCGGCATCATGCTGCTCGCCTTCGCCATCCTGCTGCCGCTGTCGCTGCGCGACACCTGGAAACTCACCGCGCTGCGCCTGGGCGAGGATCGGGCCGCCAGTTTCGGCATCGATGTGCCGCGCCTGCGCCTGACGGCGCTGGTGCGCATCAGCCTGCTGGCCGCGCTGGCGGTATCCTTCGTGGGCACGATCGGCTTCATCGGCCTGATCTCCCCGCACATCGCGCGCCGCCTGTTCGGCGAGGATCACCGCTTCTACCTGCCGGGCAGCGCCCTGGTGGGCGGCACCATCCTGTCGCTGGCCTCGATCGCCTCGAAAAACATCGTGCCCGGCATCATCATTCCCGTGGGAATCGTGACCTCGCTGGTGGGCGTGCCATTTTTCCTGGCGGTAGTGCTGCGCCGGCAGATGAGGTAGCCCGTGCTCGAAATCCAGGATCTCTCGGTAGCCTACGGCCGCCGCCCCATCATCCACAACCTGTCGGCCGGCCCGCTGATGCCTGGCCGGATCGTGTCGCTGCTGGGCCCCAATGGCAGCGGCAAATCGACGCTGCTCAAGGCCCTGGCCGGCCTGCTCAAGGCCTCGCAGGGCCGGGTGATACTGGACGGACAGGATCTCACGCGCCTGTCCTTCGAACGCCGGGCGCAGCATGTGGTCTACCTGCCGCAATCGCTGCCGGCCGCCGTCCACCTGCGGGTATTCGAGTCCGTCATGGTGGCCGCGCGCGCCTCGGACCTGGATCCGCAAGCCCAGGCCGTCAACCCCCAGCACATTCTGGACGTCCTGAACCGCCTGGGCATCGAGCATCTGGCCATGCACTATCTGGACCAGCTCTCGGGCGGGCAGAAGCAGCTCGTGGGCCTGGCCCAGGCCCTGATCCGCAAGCCGCGGCTGCTGCTGCTCGACGAACCGCTCTCGGCCCTGGACCTGAACTACCAATGCCATGTCATGGACCTGCTCACTCAGGAAACGCGCGAGCACGGCCTGACCACACTGATCGTGCTGCACGACCTGAACGTCGCCCTGCAGCGCAGCGACGAGGCCCTGCTGATCCGCGCGGGCGAACTGGCGGGCCATGGCCGGCCGGACGAGGTCATCACCGCCGGCTCTCTGGCCCATGTCTACGAGGTCTCGGCGCGGGTCGAAACCTGCTCGCGCGGACGCCCCCACATCCTCATCGACGGCCTGTGCGCACCGACACCATGAGCCGCATCCTGCCCTCGGGTCCGCCAACCGACAGCCGCCCACGCCGCATGCGCGACCGACCGCCATCCAACCGCCATCCAACCGTCATGACCCTCCGATCGCCATTCACTCATGCCCTGGCGCGCCTGCGCGCCGCACTGCTGGCGCTGGCGGCGCTGCTGGCCGGCCAGGGAATCCTCGCACCATCCATGGCCGCGGCGGCCCCCATCCAGGTCACCGACATCCTCGGCCGCCAGGTCACCCTGCCGGGACCCGCGCAGCGTGTGATCCTCGCCCAGGCCCGGCATTTCCAGGTGCTATCGCTGCTGACGCCGGACCCGGCGGCGATTCTGGCGGGCTGGTCGGACGAATTCAAGACCTCTTTCGCGCCGGACTACGCGGTCGCGCTCGCGCGTTTTCCCAGCCTGGCGCAGGTCCCGATCGTGGCGCGCCACCGGGCGGATTCGTTCTCGGTGGAAACGGCGCTCGCGCTGCACCCGGATCTCGTGGTCATGACCGCCACCTTCGCCGGCCTGACGCCAGGCCGGATGAGCGGCGAATCCCCGCTCATCGAGCGCCTCGAGGCCGCCGGCATCCCGGTGATCGTGATCGACTTCTTCATGCGGCCAATGGAGAACACCGTCCCCAGCCTGCGGACGCTGGGCCGGGCCATCGGCCACGAGGATCGGGCCGAGGCTTTCATCCGCTTCTATGAAGACCATCTGAACACCGTGGCGCAGCGGCTGGAGGGCCTGGCCGATGCCGATCGCCCGCCGGTCTTCATCCATGCCCACGCAGGCAGCACCGACTGCTGCAATTCGCCGGGCCTGGGGACGTTCAACGAGATGGTCCGCTATGCAGGCGGACACAATATCGGCGCCGACGTCCTCAAGACGGCGACGGGCAAGCTGAACTTTGAATACATCAACGCGCGCGCGCCGCAGGTCTATGTGGCCACGGGCACCGGATCGCGCGCGGCCCAGGGCCTGGCCATCGGCGCCGGCGTGGATGAGGCCGAGGCGCGCGCCAGCCTGCGGCGCGTGATCGAGGACAACCGGCTCGACGCACTGCCGGCGGTGCGCTCGGGCAACGGCCACGGGGTCTGGCACGCCTTCAACGACTCACCGCTGCACGTGGTGTTCATCGAGGCGCTCGCGCACTGGATTCATCCAGAGCGCTTCGCCGACATCGATCCGGCCGCCACGCTGAACACCATCAACACCCAATTTCTCGCCGTCCCCCTCGAGGGGACCTACCTGGTGGACCTGAAGCCATAAGATCCTGTTTCCGGTTGATTTCCATGCCCGAATCCGACGCCTGTACCTGCCCGTGAATCCCAGCGATGGCGACTGCCATCGCGACGATTCACACCCTGTCCGGACGGCACAGCCCGCCTAACCCGACAGCATAGGCCCATCAACCAGGACTCTCGCTCAAGGAAATCACATGGTTTCGACCACTCTCCGATATCCCCCCGCCCGCCGCCTGCTCGCCGGCCTGTTCCTCGGCCTGGCGGCCGGCTGCGCCGCCACCGATCCCGCTCCGCCAGCGCCCGTCGCCGCCGCGCCCGCCTGGACGTTCGAAGCAAATAGCGTCCACTTGGTCCCAGGCGTCTACCAAAGCGCCTACAGTCCGCGCACGCAGCGCCTCTACGCCACCAGCGCGGTGGGCCGCCCGCCCGTGCGTGAGTCCCGGCTGCTGAAGATCGATCCGTCCACCCTGCGCATCGAGGCTGCCGTCACGCCGGCCCTCCAGGCCGGCCGCGAGGACGGGCAGCGCCAGGCCGTCTACGGCATCGGGGTCGACGACACCCACGGGCAGATCTGGACTACCAACACCCGCAGCGGATCGGTCGCCGTCTACCGGCAGTCGGACCTGTCCCTGATCAAGCAGTTCCCGAACGATGTCACGCCGCATTCGCGGGACGTATTGATCGACACCGAACATGCACGCGCCTATGTTTCTTCGCCGGACAGCAATGTGATCCACGTGTTCGACACAACCACACTGCAGCCGCTGCCCGGCGTCACCCTGAGCGGGGCCGGCGAAATACCCAAGCCCATGAGCCTGGCCCTGGACGCCGCCCACCGGCGCCTCTATACAGTCAGCCTGAACACAGCCGAGGTCTTTGCCATCGACACCGTCACCGACCGCCAGGTCGCCCGCTACCCGATTCCCGGCGCGCAAGGCGCCTCTGGCATCGCCGTGGACAGCCAGGGCCAACGGATCTACGTCGCCTCGCAGAAATCGGGCGACGTCACCATGCTCGACGCGCGCGATGGCCGCGTGCTGCAACGCATACCGACCGGCGAAGGCGCTCTGAACGTGGCTTTCGATCCCCTGCACCGCCTGGCCTACGTGGCCAACCGGATCGCCGGCACCGCCACGGTCCTGGATGACTCGGGCATCATCCAGGCACAGATCGTCAGCGGCTCGGCCCCGAATCACATCGCCATCGACCCCCAGGGCAGGGCCTGGCTGCTGGTCAAGGCCGGCAGGAACGATCCGGACGGCGATCGCCTGATCCGCATCGAGGCCCACGCCGAATGATCAACGACGTCCGCTGATCCGCATGTCGCAATGCGGCATGCCTGCGGCACCGCATCGAGAGGCTATTGCCGCCTCGCTGCAACTGGACAAACCCGGATCGGGTAATATTTCCTGCTGCGGCCATGCCTGGTCTACCCACCCGGGATACGGATTTTCCGCCTATATAAATATTTATTTATCATTGTCTTTGTTACGTCCCTATATTTCACCTATGCATACTGAATAGATAAAAAATAGGGACGGAACGCTGTAACTCCGATTGTCGATCGGGACCCGGTAGCGTAAGGTTTTGAGTTCCGCCGCACGTACGGCGCGGCCTCCGTATCCGCCTCGCGAGTTTCACCATGACACGTCCCGCCTCCTGTACGCCCGGTCCCCAGGGCCTCTACCATCCCATGCATGAGCACGATGCCTGTGGCGTAGGTTTCGTCGCCCACATCAAGGGGCGCAAGAGCCACGCCATCATCCAGCAGGCGCTCAAGATCCTGGAAAACCTCGATCACCGGGGCGCGGTCGGCGCCGACGAGCTGATGGGCGACGGCGCGGGCATCCTGCTGCAAATCCCCGATCAGCTCTACCGCGAGGAAATGGCCGCCCAAGGCGTGATCCTGCCGCCGCCCGACGAGTATGGCGTCGCCATGGTGTTCCTGCCCAAGGAAACGGCCTCGCGCCTGGCCTGTGAGCGCGAACTGGAGCGCGCCGTGCGCGACGAGGGCCAAGTGGTGCTGGGCTGGCGCGACGTGCCCCTCGACCACGACATGCGCATGTCGCCCACGGTCCGCGCCTGCGAGCCGGTGATCCGCCAATTGTTCATCGGCCGCGGCCAGGACATCATGGTGCCCGATGCGCTCGAGCGCAAACTGTACGTCATCCGCAAGACCGCCAGCCACGCGCTTCAGCGCATGCAGCTCGCGCACGGTCAGGAATATTTCGTGCCGTCGATCTCGGTGCGCACCGTGGTCTACAAAGGACTGCTGCTCGCCAGCCAGGTCGGCGTCTACTACCGCGACTTGGCCGACACCCGCACCGTCTCCGCCCTGGCACTGGTGCACCAGCGTTTTTCCACCAACACCTTCCCCGCCTGGCCGCTGGCGCACCCCTATCGCATGATTGCCCACAATGGCGAGATCAACACCGTCAAGGGCAATTTCAACTGGCTGCGCGCGCGCGAGGGCGCGATGAGCTCCGCCGTGCTCGGCGAGGATCTGGGCAAACTCTATCCCATCGTCTACGAGGGCCAGTCGGACACGGCGACCTTCGACAACTGCCTGGAACTGCTGGTCATGTCGGGCTATTCGCTGGCCCATGCCATGATGATCATGATCCCCGAGGCCTGGGAACAGCACACCGGCATGGACGAGACGCGCCGGGCATTCTATGAATACCACGCCGCGATGATGGAGCCCTGGGACGGCCCGGCGGCGGTCGCCTTCACCGATGGCAGGCAGATCGGCGCGACCCTGGACCGCAACGGGCTGCGCCCGGCGCGCTACCTGATCACCGACGACGACATGGTGATCCTCGCCTCCGAGGCCGGCACTTTGCCGATCCCCGAACACCGCATCGTCAAGAAATGGCGCCTGCAGCCGGGCAAGATGCTGCTGATCGACCTGCAGCAGGGCCGCATCATCGAGGATGCCGAGATCAAGTCGCAACTGGCCAATGCCCATCCATACCAGCAATGGATCGAGCGCCTGCGCATGAAGCTCGACACCCTGCCGGTCCTCAAGACCGACGACACGCGGCCGGCCGACGCCTCGCTGCTGGATCGCCAGCAGGCTTTTGGCTGGACCCAGGAGGACTTCAAGTTCATCCTCGAGCCCATGGCGCGCAACGGCGAGGAAACCACGGGGTCAATGGGCAACGACGCGCCACTGACCGTGCTGTCGGACCGGCCCAAGCCTTTCTACAACTATTTCCGCCAGATATTCGCCCAGGTCACCAATCCGCCGATCGATCCGATCCGCGAGCAGATGGTGATGTCGCTGGTGTCCTTCATCGGCCCCAAGCCCAACCTGCTGGACATCAACAACGTCAACCCGCCGCTGCGCCTGGAAGTGTCCCAGCCGGTGCTGGACTTCGCCGCCATGGCGCAGATCCGCGACATCGAGCAGGTCACGGGCAAGAAGTTCCGCAGCTTCGAACTGGACATCACCTATCCCGCCGCCTGGGGCCCCGAGGGCATCGAAGCCCGCGTGGCCGCGCTGTGCGCGCGCGCCGTCGACGCGGTGCGCAGCGGCTACAACATCCTGATCGTGTCGGACCGCCTGGTCGACAGCGAGCGCGTGGCCATCCCCGCCCTGCTGGCCACCTCGGCGGTGCACCAGCACCTGATCCGCGCCGGCCTGCGCACCAACACCGGCCTGGTGGTGGAAACCGGCTCGGCCCGCGAAGTGCACCACTTCGCGCTGCTGGGCGGCTACGGCGCCGAAGCCATCCACCCCAACCTGGCGCTGGAATCGCTGGGCAAGATGA
Organism: Castellaniella defragrans; assembly: GCA_040394755.1. Lineage (GTDB taxonomy): Bacteria > Pseudomonadota > Gammaproteobacteria > Burkholderiales > Burkholderiaceae_B > Castellaniella > Castellaniella defragrans_A. The sequence goes on from JBEBRQ010000003.1 coordinate 108,263, forward strand.
GCGACCCGGAAAAGGCCGTCAAGAACTTCATCAAGGCGATCGGCAAGGGCCTGAACAAGGTGATGTCCAAGATGGGCATTTCCACCTACATGTCCTACACCGGCGCCCAGATCTTCGAAGCCGTGGGCCTGAACTCCGCGCTGGTCAACCAGTACTTCACCGGCACGGCCAGCAACATCCAGGGCATCGGCATCTTCGAGGTCGCCGAAGAGGCGCTGCGCCAGCACCGCGCGGCGTTCAGCAACGACCCCGTGCTGAGCAATATGCTGGACGCCGGCGGCGACTACGCCTTCCGCATCCGCGGCGAAGAACATATGTGGAACCCCGATTCCATCGCCAAGCTGCAGCACTCCACGCGCGCCAACAACTATGGCACCTACAAGGAATACGCCCAGCTCATCAACGACCAGACGCGCCGCCACATGACCCTGCGCGGCCTGTTCGAATTCAAGGCGGATCCGGCCCGCGCCATCCCGCTCGCCGAAGTCGAGCCCGCCAAGGAAATCGTCAAGCGCTTCGCCACCGGCGCCATGTCGCTGGGCTCCATTTCCACCGAGGCCCATTCTGTGCTGGCCGTGGCCATGAACCGCATCGGCGGCAAATCCAACACCGGCGAGGGCGGCGAAGACGCCTTGCGCTACCGCGCCGAAATGCGCGCAGGCAAACCCACTGTGAAAAAAGGCGACAGCCTGGCCTCGGTGCTGGGGACCGAGCGCATCGCCGCCGATGTGCCACTGGCCGCGGGCGACTCGCTGCGCTCGCGCATCAAGCAGGTCGCCTCGGGCCGGTTCGGCGTGACCGCCGAATACCTGTGCAGCGCCGACCAGATCCAGATCAAAATGGCCCAGGGCGCCAAGCCCGGCGAAGGCGGCCAGCTGCCCGGCCACAAAGTCACCGACTACATCGCCCAGCTGCGCTATTCGGTGCCGGGCGTGGGCCTGATTTCGCCGCCGCCGCACCACGACATCTATTCGATCGAGGATCTGGCGCAGCTCATCCACGACCTGAAGAACGTCAATGCCCAGGCATCGATCTCGGTGAAACTCGTCGCCGAGGTGGGCGTGGGCACCGTCGCCACGGGCGTGGCCAAGGCCAAGGCCGACCACGTGGTGATCGCCGGGCATGACGGCGGCACCGGCGCCTCGCCGGTCTCCTCGATCAAGCACGCCGGCATTCCCTGGGAACTGGGTCTGTCGGAAACTCAGCAGACCCTGGTGTTGAACGGCCTGCGCACGCGCATCCGCGTGCAGGCCGACGGCCAGATGAAGACCGGCCGCGATGTGGCGATCGCCGCCTTGCTGGGCGCCGACGAGTTCGGCTTCGCCACCGCCCCGCTGGTAGTGGAGGGCTGCATCATGATGCGCAAGTGCCACCTCAACACCTGCCCGACGGGGGTGGCCACCCAGGACCCCGAACTGCGCAAGAAATTCAGAGGCAAGCCCGAATACGTCGTGAACTACTTTTTCTTCGTCGCCGAGGAGGTCCGCGAAATCATGGCACAGCTGGGCATTCGCCGCTTCGATGACCTGATCGGCCGCGTGGACCTGCTCGATACGCGCAAAGGCATCGAGCACTGGAAGGCGCACGGCCTGGACTTCAGCCGTATCTTCCACGCAGTGCCCAGCGACGAGCCCCTGCACCAGACGATCGAGCAGGACCACGGCCTCGCCCATGCGCTGGATCATCAACTGATCGAGCGCAGCAAGGCGGCCCTGGAACGCGGCGAAAAAGTGTCCTTCATCACGCCGGTGCGCAACCGCAACCGCACCATCGGCGCCATGCTCTCGGGCGCCGTGGCCGCGCGCTACGGCCACGAGGGCCTGCCCGAAGACACCATCCACATCCAGTGCAACGGCTCGGCCGGGCAGAGCTTCGGCGCCTTCCTCGCGCATGGCATCACGCTCGACCTGGTGGGCGAGGCCAACGACTACGTCGGCAAAGGCCTGTCGGGCGGTCGCATCATCGTGCGCTCGCCCAATGATTTCCGCGGCTTCGGCCCGGACCACATCATCGTCGGCAACACGGTGCTGTACGGCGCCACCGGCGGCGAGGCCTACTTCAATGGCGTCGCGGGCGAGCGCTTCGCCGTGCGCAATTCGGGCGCCGTCGCGGTAGTCGAAGGCACGGGCGACCACGGCTGCGAATACATGACCGGCGGCACCGTGGTGGTGCTGGGCGAGACGGGGCGCAATTTCGCGGCCGGCATGTCCGGCGGCGTGGCCTATGTCTGGGATCCCAAGCAGACTTTCACGCAACGCTGCAACCCCAGCATGGTCCACCTCGAGCCGCTCGAGGCACATGACGTCCAGTCACGCGCCGACGAACGCCATGTCTGGCACAGCATGACCCGCACGCACGAACGCGAGACCGACGAAACCATCGTGCGCCGCCTGGTGGAGAACCATTTCCGCCACACAGGCAGCACACGGGCGCGCGAAATGCTGGACGACTGGCCGCAGGCGCGCCGCGCCTTCGTCAAAGTCACGCCGATCGAATACCGCCGCGCATTGGGCGAGCTGTGGGCAAGCGCCCAGGCTCAAACGATCGCAGCCTGAGGAAACGAGAACATGGGAAAAATCACAGGATTCATGGAGTTCGAGCGGGTCAAGCCCGACTACGAAGCTCCCGCGTCGCGCATCCGCCACTGGAAGGAATTCGTGCCCGTCCTGACCGACGACCAGGCCAGAATCCAGGGCGCCCGCTGCATGGATTGCGGCATTCCGTTCTGTACCCACGCCTGCCCGGTCAACAACGTCATCCCGGACTGGAACGACTTGGTCTACCGGCAGGATTGGCGCCGCGCGCTGGACGTACTGCTGTCGACGAACAACTTTCCGGAATTCACCGGCCGCGTCTGTCCCGCGCCTTGCGAGGCGGCCTGCACGCTGAACCTGAATTTCGAGGCGGTAGGCATCAAATCGATCGAGCACGCCATCATCGAACGCGGCTGGTCCGAAGGCTGGGTCCTGCCCATGCCGCCCACGCGCAAGACCGGAAAAAGGGTCGCCATCGTCGGCTCCGGCCCCAGCGGTCTGGCCTGCGCGCAACAGCTCGCGCGGGCGGGCCACAACGTCGCCGTCTATGAAAAGAGCAACCGGATCGGCGGCTTGCTGCGCTACGGCATCCCGGACTTCAAGCTGGAAAAGATCCACATCGACCGCCGCGTGGCGCAGATGGAGGCCGAGGGCGTGGAATTCTTTCCATCGACCTACATCGGCCGCCAGGAGGATGCCGAGGACGGCCTGACCGTGATTACCCCCGAGGACCTGCTGGAACACCACGATGCGGTGGTGCTGGCCGGCGGCGCCGAGCAGCCGCGCGATCTGCCCGTTCCCGGACGCGAATTGCGAGGCGTGCATTTCGCGATGGATTTTCTGCGCCAGCAGAACAAAATCAACCACGGCGACCGCATCGCCCGCCCCATCAGTGCCAAGGACAAGCATGTCATCGTCATCGGCGGCGGCGATACGGGTTCGGACTGCGTGGGCACCAGCAATCGCCAGGGCGCGGCCTCGGTGACACAGTTCGAGCTGATGTTCAAGCCGCCCGAAAGCGAGGACAAAATGCTGGCCTGGCCCTACTGGCCGATCAAGCTGCGCACCTCGACCTCGCACGAGGAAGGCTGCCAGCGCGACTGGGCGGTGGGCACGCAGGCCTTCGAGGGCAAGGGCGGCAAGGTGGAAAAACTGCTGGCCACGCGTCTGGAATGGCTGCGTGACAAGGCCACCGGTCAACTGAAAATGCGCGAGATCAAGGATTCGCAATTCGAAATGCCCGCCGATTTGGTGCTGCTCGCCATGGGCTTCGTGTCGCCGGTGCGCGCGGTCCTGGACGCCTTCGAGATCACGGTGGACGGGCGCGGCAATGCGCAGGCCAATACCGAGGACTACCGCAGCAGCCGCGCCAAGGTATTCACCGCCGGCGACATGCGCCGCGGCCAGTCCCTGGTGGTCTGGGCGATCCGCGAAGGGCGCCAGTGCGCGCGCGCAGTCGATGAATTCCTGATGGGATCATCGGTGCTGCCGCGCTGAAACGGCGGCAAACCGCAGGCGCGGCGTGGGGGGGGGGGTATTTTTTTGCGAATGATCAGTTACCCGGCGATTCAATCATCACCGGATAGCGTCGATCTCTGCGAGGTGTCCGGGCGGCGGTTTTGAGCCGTGCCTCCATCGTGGCATCCACAACAGAGAGGCCTTTGAGAGAAAACCTGAAGACACGCCCGCCCACCGCCATTTTTTCAGGCGTTGCAGTCGGTTCACGTTGGGCGCGGATCCTGCTCATGATGACCTCTCGTCAGAGACATTTCCTACTGATGTAGGGTATCAGCTTCTGCCAGGATATGCTATGCGCCCTGAGATCAAAGGCCATCCAGCGTTGTGTACCGTATTCAGCCCACCATGCGGGATCACGGGCCATGACATCTTGAACTGTCATGCATCCAGCCAGGTGCGGTACGCCTGCTGTTTCACCGGACAGTAATGACGCATCAAAACCGAGTTTAGGCCAGACCTTCGCGCCAACATAGCGTGCGTTGCTGCCTTGGCCGTCGGCCGCTACGAGGGTAATACGGCCCATACCGGCCAGATGCGCCATGATGGCGCACAACGTGAAAGCCAGCGTGCCCAGATTCGGTGGCGTCTGGCGCTCCTTCAGGTAATAGTGGTCGATGTGCATGTCTTCGATGAACAGATCGATCGCGGCATCGGCCCGCTGAAATACCCCCAGCCTGTTCTTGTGCCGACTCTCGATCAGCCGGGAATTGATGATGGTGAAGTAGAGTCCTGGCGGTGCCTCATCGGCACTGGGCGACCTCTCTACCTGTCGATGAACACGGCTTCCATCGAAGATCGAAAAAAGGTGCGCAAATTCCACTGTGGAAAACGTTCCGAATGGCAGCTCAAACCGATCCGTAGGTACCAGATTTACTCCGTCCAACCGTATCCCGGTGCCGGTGAGGTAAGTACGAACGATTGGGCTGACGAGTAACCGTCGGTGAAGGTCGGCAATATGCGTTTGGTAGAAGCCTGAAGAAGAAAATGGCACTTGGAAAATCCGTCGTTGCGTTACAAACGAAACATAACGCAGCAACATCCCACAGCCCCATGGCCTGCAGGCATGATGTCCACTGTGACAAGTACAGACGAATCGGCAACATCGGAATATGCCGCAACGTATCGTGGCGCCATCCGGTCGCATGTCACAACGCCATTAGACCGAACAAGCGTATCCCGTTCAGGAAACCCCCAGGCATCCCGCCTCAGGAACGGCCGTCCGCATCCCCCTGCGCCGCCGGCAGGCACAACCACAGCCGCGCGCCGCCCAGCGGCGAGGCCAGCGCCTGCACGCTGCCGCCATAGGTCTGCGCCAGCGCGCGCACGATGTCCAGCCCCAACCCGGAGCCTGGGCGCTGCTCGTCGAGCTGCACGCCGCGCTCAAACATGCGCCCGCGCAAGGCCTCGGGGATGCCCGGCCCGTCATCATCCACGGTAAAACACAACTGGCCGCCCTCGCGCCGCACATCCACCACGACCCGCGTGCGCGCCCACTTGCCGGCATTGTCGATCAGGTTGCCCAGCAACTCGTAAAGGTCCTGCTCCTCGCCGCGAAACGCACCGTCCTGCGCCTGCGGCGCGAGCTCGAACGCCAGTTGCCGATCCGCATGCAGCCGCTGCATCGTGCGCAACAGCGCCCGCACCGGCGCCAGCACCGGCGTGCGCAGCCCCGTGGCACGCACCGCGGCGGCGGCGCGGGCGCGCGCGAGGTGATAGTCCACCTGGCGGCGCGCGCTGACCACCTGCTCGCGCACCACCTGCGCCAATGGACTGTTTTCCTGCCCGGCGGCATTGGCCAGGATGGACAGCGGCGTATGCACCGCATGCGCCAGATTGCCAGCCTGCGTGCGGGCGCGCCGCACCATGTCGGCATTTTCCACCAGCACATGATTGAATTCATTGACCAGGGGCTGCAACTCTTGTGGAAAATGCCCTTCGAGCTGCGCCGCCTGCCCGCCCCGCACGGCGGCCAGGCGTGCGCGCAACAACCTGAACGGCCGCAGGGCCAATTGCAACTGCACGGCCACAGCGACGGCCAGGGCCAGGGCCAGCATACCCAGGGCGATCCACAGCAGACGGGTAAAACGTTGCAAGGGCTCGGCCAGCAGCGCCTCATCGCCCGCCACCACCAGGCGCAGCGGCGGCGCGCCGTCCTCGGGCAGTTGCAGGGTACGGGCCACGGCCAGCAATGCATGGCCCTGGACATCGCGCAGTTGCAGCACGCGGTGGCCGCTGGCGGGATAGCCGCCGGAGAAAGGCGGCAGCGCCAGCACCTGATCCCACAGCGAGCGCGAACGCGCCACGGCCGTCAGCGGCGCGGCGCCCAACTGATCGATCTGCCAATACAGGCCCGATAACGGCTGCGCGAGCAGCGGGTCGGCGGCGAACGGCGCCACGACCGTGCCGCCCTGGGGCGTCCAGTCCACAGCGGCGCTGAGCTGATCGAGCTGGACGACCAACTGCGCCTGCAACTGCTGGGTGATGTGGTCCTGAAACAGGGCGCGCAGCGCCCAGCCCGCCAGGGCGATGCTGATCAGCATCCAGGCCAGCGTGCCCGCCAGCAGGCGCAGGCGCAGCGAGCCGCCGTTCATGCCGGCGCGCCGGCCTCGACCAGCCGGTATCCCAGACCGCGCACGGTCTCTATGCTGCCCGGCGGCAGTTTCTTGCGCAGACGACCCACAAAGACCTCGATGGTGTTGGAATCGCGATCGCCGTCATACGCATAGATGTGTTCCGACAATTCGGTGCGCGACAGCACCTGACCCTTGCGCTGCATGAGCAGCGACAGCAGCTTGAACTCGTGGCTGGTCAGCGTCAGCGGCTGGCCGTCCACCAGCACGCGCGCCTGACGCGTATCCAGCCAGATGGACCCGCACTGCCACTGGGCGCTGGCATGCTCGCCCAAACGGCGCAGCAGGGCGCGCAGCCGCGCCAGCAGTTCCTCCATGTGGAAAGGCTTGGCCAGGTAGTCATCGGCGCCTGCGTCCATGCCCGCCACCTTTTCGTGCCAGGCGCTGCGCGCGGTGAGGACGAGTACCGGCATATTGCGCCCCGCCGCGCGCCAGCGGCGCAAGACCGACAGGCCATCGAGCACAGGCAGGCCCAGATCCAGCACCACGGCATCGAAATCCTCGACCTCGCCCAGATAATGCGCCTGGACGCCATCGCTGGCCGCCTCGACCGTGTGGCCCGCGGCAGCAATGGCCTGCACCAGCTGGTTACAGAGCACGGGTTCGTCCTCAACGACGAGAATGCGCATCCCTGTCCTTTCGATTTTCCCTGCGTTTGACCTTCAGCACCCGCCCGTCCGCGGCGTCGACCTCGAGTTTGACCATACGGCCATCATTCTGCAGCAGGCGGATCTCGTAGATGAAGCGGCCATCCTCGCGCTCGAACTCGACTTTCAGCGCCTGGCCCTGATATTCGCGCTCGACCTTGTCGAGCACGGTGCGCAGCGGCAGCACCTGGCCGTTTTCCAGCGCCTGACGCGCCAGCTCATGATCGACGTGGTCGTCGGCATACAGAGGGCCGCCCGTGGCGGCGGCGCCGACGGCCAGGACCAGCACGAGAAGGGAACGGCGCAGTGGGTTCATAAAGAAATTTTATACGCGCAACAGGATGAACAGAGCATGAACGCAACCTTCATCGAGAGTTCATGACGGCTGTTCCAGAATCATCGCCAAGCTGCTTGCGGGGTACCCATCCCGGCAGCACGAACACTCGTCATCACAGAAGAAGGGAAAACACCATGCGTATCAAGATCGCCCTGGGGGCCTGGTTACTGATCATCACACTGGCCTGGCTGGCGGTGGCGCCGTCCGACCTGGGCCTGACACCGCTGGTCGACGCGCAGGGCGTGGCCTCGGGCTGGTGGCGGCTGCGCCAGCATACCGTATACCTCACGGGGCTGTGGAGCATCGGCCTGATGTCCCTGGTCATGCTGCTGGCGCTGCGCCTGCCGTGGATGGAACGCCCGCTGGGCGGCATGGACCAGGTCTACCGCCTGCACAAATGGGCCGGCATCGGCGCGGCGCTGACCGCCCTCCTGCACTGGGGGGCGGATCAATCGGGCAGCTGGATCAAGGCCGCGTGGGGACGCGACGGCCACCCCGCGCGCGAAGCCGTGCTGTCCTGGTTCACCGACTCCCGGGGTTTTGCCAAGGATCTGGGCGAGATCGCGTTCTACCTGCTGATCGCCATGGTGGCCATCACGCTGCTGACCCGGCTGCTGTCCTACCGCCCCTGGCGCTTCCTGCACCGCGCCATGCCCCTGCTGTTCCTCGCCCTGGTGTTCCACAGCGTGGCGCTGATGCCCTTGGCCTTCTGGGCGCTGCCGCTGGGCCTGCTCATGGGCGCGCTGCTGGCCTTGGGCAGCCTCGCGGCCGTCTGGTCGCTGGCGGGCCGGATCGGCCGCGCGCGCAACCATACCGGCCGCATCCATGCCGTGCACGTGCTGGGCGATGACGGTCCGACAGCGCCCATCGAGGTGATCTGCGCCCTGCCGGCCAGTTGGCCGGGGCATCGCGCGGGCCAGTTCGCCTTTGTCCGCTTCGACGGCACCGAAGGCGCCCACCCCTTCACCATCGCCAGCGCACCCGACAGCCTAGGCGCGAGCGAGGCTGGCGAGCCGCTGCTGCGCCTGATCATCAAGCCCCTAGGCGACTATACCCGCACCCTGGGGCGGCGGCTGCGCGCCGGGCAGCGCGTGGAAATCGAAGGCCCCTACGGCCACTTCGACGGCCAGGGCCACGGCCAGCGCCAGCAGGTCTGGGTGGCGGGCGGCGTCGGCATCACGCCTTTCCTGGCGCTGCTGGAAGCGCGCCAGCCTGGGGCCGCCTCCGCAAGCCGTTTGCCGCCCGTGCACATGCACTACTGCACCCGCGATGCCGCCGCCGACCCGCTGCTGCCTCGCCTGCGCACGCTCTGCGAGCAGGCCCAGCCGCCCGTGACGCTCACGGTGCATTGCGATGCCCAGGGCCAGCGTCTGCGGCCCCAGGATCTGGAAACCATCCCCGGCCCGCTGGACATCTGGTTCTGCGGCCCCCAGGGCCTGGGCGATGCGCTGCACGCACACGCCAGCGGCCCGCGTCCGTGGCGCCTGCGCCGCGAGTTCTTTGCCATGCGTTGATTTTTGAAAGGAGCTTCCCATGAAACACCTCACCCCATTGATGGCCCTGTGCCTGTCCCTGACCGCCGCCCCGGTACTGGCGAAGAACGACTGCAACGTGCCCGCGCAGCATTGGCAGACGCGCGACGCCGTGCTGCAACATGCAGCCGCCCAGGGCTGGCAAGTCCAGCGCCTGAAGATCGACGACGGCTGCTATGAAATCCGCGGCCGCGATGCCCAGGACCGCGACTTCAAGGCCAAGCTCGATCCCGAGACCCTGCGCGTGGTGAAGATGAAACTGCGCGACGACAACGGCGACCGCGATCGCAAGCGCAAACGCAAGGACAACGCGCCCGCCGGCGCCGCTGCACCAACGAACAATCCGGTGCTGACCCCCGGCACCAAGCCGCGCGGCCAGATCGGATAACCTCACATCCCGGAGACCCTCCATGTTCACCAAACCCCTGCTGACCACCATCGCCGCCTGTATGCTGGCCCTGCCCGCATTGGCGCACAGCCGCGAGGTGACGCTCACGACCACGCTCAAGAACTACGATGGTGACGGCGCCTATCTCGCCATCTACCTCACCGACGCCAATGGCGCCTACGCCGGCACGCTATGGGTAGCGGGCGGCAAGTCCAAATACTACAAAAGCCTGACGGACTGGAACCGCCTGTCGGCCAATGACGGCGCGCGCCTGCAAGGCATCACCGGTGCCAGCGTGGGCGCAGGCCGCACCCTCACAGTGACCGCCGACCTGGCCGACGCGCTGCTCGACGCGGGCTACGAGATCCGCATCGACGCCGCCGTGGAGGACATGCGCGACAGCCCATCGGAAATCCGCGTGCCGCTGTCTTCGGCCCAGGCAGGCAAGGCGCAGGCCGGCAAGCAGTACATCCAGTCGTTCACCTATCAGTTGCAGTAAACAAAGGAAGCTCTCATGGCATGGCGTCTGATTCATCGCTGGCTGGGCATCGTGGCGGGCGCGCTGGCGCTGGTGCTGGGCATCACAGGCACTCTGCTGGCGCTCGATCCGCTGAACGGCGCTTTCCAGGCCACGGCAGCCGATCAGAACATGCCGGTGGCCGCCATGGTGCAACATGTGCAGGCCAGCGTGCCCGGGGCCGAGGAAATCCGCCGCCTGCCCTCGGGCGGCATCGTGGCTTATGCCTTCGATGGCAATCAGGCCCAGGCCCTGCGCGTGGACCCGGCCGATGGCCGGGTGTTGGGCGATTACCAGCCCTCGCTGCTGCCGCGCTGGGTGAAAAACCTGCACCGCGCCCTGCTGCTGGGCGACGAGGGGCGGCTGGCCACAGCCGCAGGAGCCCTGGCGATGCTGGCGCTCTCGATATCCGGGCTGGTGCTGCTGTCACGCCGCATGGGCGGCTGGCGACGCCTGGGCGCCCCAGTGCGCGGCTCGCTGGCGCAACGCCTGCATGTACAGGCCGGACGGATCGTACTGATCGTGCTGGGCCTGTCGGCCGCTGCGGCGCTGTGCATGAGCGCGGCCACTTTCGGCCTGCTGCAACTCGATACCGGGACAGAGCCGGACGTCGCGTCCACGCCGGGTGACCAGCCAGCGCTGTCCGCCAGCCAGTTGCCGCTGCTGCAGGAACTGCGCATGAAGGATCTGCGCAAGATCAGCCTGCCGGCCGCCGACGATCCACAGGACACCTGGAATATCGTCACCGCCAGGGGCGAGGGCTGGATAGACCGCTATAGCGGCCAGACCCTGGCCTGGCAGGACGCCACGGCAGCGCAGCGCATACACGACTGGGCTTTGCTGCTGCACACGGGCGAAGGCGCCTGGGCCTGGGCATTGGCGCTGGGCGTCATGGGGGCGAGCATCCCGCTATTCTGGATCACCGGACTCATGCTGTGGTGGCGGACGCGCCGCAGCCGCCCGGCGATCAACGACAACAGCCCGCCGGCACACGCCGACAGCCTGATTTTCGTGGCCAGCGAAGGCGGCAGCACCTGGGGCTTTGCCCAGGCGCTGCATACGGCCCTGGTGGCCGCGGGGCACCGCGTGCACACCACGGGGCTGGAACATTGGCGTGTGCCGCCGGCTGCGCACCATGTCTACGTGCTGGCCGCTACTCATGGCGAGGGCCGGCCGCCCGCCCATGCCGCGCGGGCGCTGGACGCCATTGCACGCCAACCCGTCACTGACGCGCAGGTGGCGGTGCTGGGTTTCGGCGACCGCCAGTTCCCTGCCTTCTGTGCCTTTGCAGAATTACTCGAGCAAACTCTGAACGCTCAGGGCTGGAAACCATTGCTGGCACTGGAGCGCATCCACCAGCAATCCACCCAGGAATTCACCCGCTGGGGACAAGCGCTGGCGCAGGCCCTGGGACAACCGCTACAGATCATCCATCGGCCGCGCCTGCCTCGCACGGCAGCGCTCACCCTGGCGATGCGGCAGGACTTCGCGGGCGGCGCGGGCGAGCCCGCGGCCATCCTGCGCTTTGCCTTGCCAGACCACAGCTGGCCCCGCTTCGCCGCGGGCGATCTGCTGGGCATCGTGCCACCAGGCGCACAAGCCGTGCCGCGCTACTATTCGCTCGCGTCAGCCACACGCGATGGATTCGTGGAAATCTGCGTGCGCCGCGTCCCGGAGGGCGTGTGCTCCACCTACCTGCACGGCCTGCAACCGGGCGACAGTGTGCGGGCTTTCATCCGCCCCAACCCCGGCTTCGCGCTGCCCGGCTCGAACCGGCCCGTCCTGTTGATCGGCGCAGGCACCGGCGTGGCGCCGCTGGCGGGCTTCATCCGGGGCAACACCCGGCGCCAACCCATGTACCTGTATTACGGCGCCCGCGATCCGGCCCGGGATTTCTACTTCGGCCAGGAACTGCGGACCTGGCAGGCCGATGGCCAATTGGCCGGTCTGCGCACCGTCTTCTCGCGCACACCGGACGGCGGCTATGTGCAGGAAGCCCTGCAGCGGGACGCCGCGCAAGTGCGCGGGCTGCTGGCGCAAGGCGCCATCGTCCGCGTGTGCGGCAGCCGTCCGATGGCGCAGGGGGTGGCGCAAGTGCTGGAATCGCTGCTGGCGCCGCTAGGCCGCAGCCTGGCCCAACTCAAGACGCAGGGACGCTATGCCGAAGACCTGTTCTGACGCGCACCGCCTGGTATTGCACAGCCCCACCATGGGCACACGCTGGTCCGTGACCTGCGATGCGCCGCCAGACACGGACACACAGGCCCTGCACCAGGCGCTGGCGGCCGCCGTGCTGCAAGTCGATACGCAAATGTCGCCCTGGCTGCCCGGCAGCGACCTCAACCGCCTCAACCACGCGCAGCCGGACACATGGCTGGCCTTGCCCCCCGAAATCCTGGAAGTGCTGACCTGCGGGCTGGATATTTGCCGCCTGAGCCAGGGCGCATTCGATCCCGCCGCAGGGGCCCTGGTCGACGCCTGGGGCTTCGGCGCAGCGCGCGATACACCGGACGCGAGGGCAATTCGCGCCGCCGCGGGCGCAGCGCGCCCGCCGACATACGAGGCGCTGGAGCTGGACCACGCCACGGGTCGCGTCCGCAAGCACGCGCCGCTGCAACTGGACCTGTGCGGCATCGCCAAGGGCTATGCCGTGGACCGCATGGCCGACGTGCTGCGGCAGCGGGGCATGCGGCATGCCCTGGTGGCATTGGACGGCGAGCTGCGCGCACTGGACTGCCAGGCTGACGGTCAGCCCTGGGCCGTGGCTTTGGAAAACCCGGAAACCGGACGCCGCAGTGTGCGTGGTGTGATCGAACTGCAGGACCTGGCCGTCGCCACCTCCGGCGATTACCGCCGTTATCTGGAGGTGGGCGGCGCGCGCCTGGCGCACACCATGGATACGCGCCGCAACGCCCCCGTGCGCAACGAGGTCGCCTCGGTCACAGTGCTGGCACGCCAGTGCATGCACGCCGACGCCTGGGCCACGGCGCTGCTGGTGGCCGGCCCCGACGAAGGGCTGGCGCTCGCCGGACGCATGGGGCTGGAAGCACTATGGCTGCTGCGCCGCAAAGGCACACTGGTGGCGCTGGGGCTGGGGCGGTTCGAAAAACTCTGAGGGCTCGCCAATGAGGCATTTTGGTTCTGTGCTGAGTGGGGTGTTGGGTTCTTGAGACGCGGCTGGCGGCAAACCCTCACAAAAGAACCAGCACCCTCACACTTTCGTAGGCGGCCGGAGTCCAGGGGGGCGCGGCGCTTTCGAACCCGCCGTCGGATCAGGTGAAATCGGGGAGGCAAGGGCGCCACTGTTCGCGCGGGACGCTTGCGATCAGTCCGGG
>JBEBRQ010000004.1:0-101401 GCA_040394755.1 Castellaniella defragrans
CCCCGATTGTGCCCAATCCGACGGGAAGTCCCGGCAAAGCCGGGACCGGGTGAGCTGCGCCGCGCCCCCCTGGGCGCCGGCCGCGAGCTCCCACAAAAAAAACCAAACAAAGCCCCCGCAACCAGAAACTAGGTATCATCCTGAACAAGAAACCCTGAGGCGCCACCCCCGCAGGCGGGGTCCTGGCCGCCACCCCGCACCGCGACACGGATGACCCGCCACGCCCCCTCTCCGACACCGGATTCACGCTTCCTGCGCCATTGGCAGGCGGAGGCCCTCCGCCTGCGCGAAACACACCAAGGTCCGCTCGACGACCTCGCCGTGCTGGGCGCCGTCCTGCAAAGCTCCGCCGACCTGGGCGCACGCATCCTGCGCCGCGCCGACCTGCTGGGCGAACGCGAAGGACTGCGGCCCCGCCTGGCCCAATGGGCCGCCAGCGCGCGCATCGCCCTGGTCCTGTTGTGGGGCCTGGCCCTGCTCACCGGCATCGGGACCGCCGCCGCGGCGCTTGGGACTGGCGACCGGCCCGTGAACCTCGCGCTCGCCCTGTTCGCCCTGCTGGGCCTGCACGCCATCACATTGCTGGCCTGGCTGCTGAGCTTCCTGCCCGGCATCGCGCCCGCCCGTGGACTCTCGCGATTCTGGCTGTGGCTGACCGCCAGGTTCGCGCGCGGTCCCGATGCGGCCCTGGCGGCGCAAGCCCTGGCCACCCTCCTCACCCGCGCCCGTGCCTGGCGCCACATCCTGGGCGGCATCAGCCACGGCGCCTGGATCGCGGCCTTCACCGGCGCCCTGGCCACGCTGCTGATGCTGCTCAGTACCCGCCGCTACGCCTTTCAGTGGGAAACCACCTTGCTGTCACCCGACGCCTTCGTGTCCATGGCCCAGACGCTGGGCGCCTGGCCCGCCCGGCTGGGCTTTGCCATTCCCGACAGCGCCGTGATCGCCCGCAGCGACGGCCTGCACATCCTCCCGGCCACCGCCCAGGCGCAATGGTCCTCATGGCTGATCGGCTGTGTACTCGTCTGGGGCCTGCTGCCGCGCCTGATCGCCGGCATCGCAAGCCTCTGGGCCGCGCGCCGGCGGCTGCGCGTCCTGCGCATCGATCCGGCGCTGCCCGGCTGGCTGGAACTGCGCGATCGCCTGATGCCCCGGCACCAGAGTCTGGGCATCGACGCCCCCGCACCCGATCCGGCCGGCCGGATGCCCTGGACCGTGCCGTCCGCCGCCTCACCGGCCGGCGACCAGGCCATCCTGGGTTTCGAACTGGGATCACAGGCCGCCTGGCCGCCAGACACCCTGCCCGCCGGGGTGCGCGACATGGGCCTGTGCGACAGCCGCGGCGACCGGCGCCGGATTCTCGATCAGTTGCGCCAGCCGCCGCGGCGTCTCCTGCTGGCCTGCGATGCGCGCCAGACACCCGACCGGGGCACCCGCGCCTGGCTGGCGCAACTGCAAAGCCTGTGCCCGCGCATCGACGTGCTGCTGCTGCACCGCCCCGGACGCGAGGCCATCTGGCGCGAGATCCTGAACGCCCAGGGGCTCCAGACCACACCCTCCATCGCCCATTGGGCCGGCCTGCCCCCGGCGTCCGATCATGACTGAGCCCACTGCCGCCCCCATCGACCTGGCCGTCGTCGGCCACACGAACACGGGCAAGACCTCGCTGCTGCGCACCTTGCTGCGCGACCCGGACTTCGGCGAGGTAGCCGACCAGCCGGGCACCACACGACACGTCGGCAGCGCGCAGCTGCTCACCGAGGACGGCCTGCCGATCCTGATCCTGCGCGATACGCCGGGCCTGGAGGACAGCATGGCCGTCCTCGACACGATCGACCGGCTGGTGGGGCCGGACGAACGGCCGGACGGCCCCGAGCGCATCCATCGGCTGCTCGAGGATCCGCAAGCCACCCGGCGATTCGAGCAAGAAGCGCGCGTCCTGACCACCGTGCTGCGATGCGATGCGGCGCTCTACGTGATCGACGTGCGCGATCCGGTCCTGGCCAAGCACCGCGACGAACTCAGTCTGCTCGCCGCCTGCGGCCGCCCGGTCCTGCCGGTGCTCAACTTCACGCACAGCGCGGACAGCCAGGCCGATGCCTGGCGCGACGCCCTGGCCCGCCTCGGTCTGCATGCCACCGTCGATTTCGACACCGTGGCGCCCGCCCTGGACGGCGAAGCGCAGATGATCGACCGCCTCGCCCTGATGCTGGACCGGCGCGCCGACACCCTGGCGCGCCTGCGCGCCGACCTCGACGCCCAACGGCAGCGACGGCGCCAGGACGCCGCGCGCCTCATCGCCGAACTGCTGATGGACGCCGCCGCCCTGCGCCTGCCCTGCGCCCAGGACTCGACCGATATCGCCGCGGCCACCGCGGACTTGCGCAAACGCACCCGGAAACGCGAACAGCAATGCGTCCAGGCCTTGCTGAAACGCTACCGTTTCAGCAAGGACACCATTGCGCGCCATCCGCTGCCGCTGGAGGGCGAACGCTGGGGCATGGACCTGTTCAATCCGCAGGCGCTCGCGGCCTTCGGCATCCAGGTCGGCAAAGGCATGGTCACCGGCGCCGTGGCCGGCGCGACCATCGACGCATTCACCGGCGGCCTGAGCCTGGGCGCGGCGACGCTGTTGGGCGCCACGGTCGGCGGCTTGTGGCAAGGCGCGAACCAATGGGGCAAACGCCTGATGGGCCGCATCGCCGGCCACCTGGAAATCACGGTCGACGATCCGGTGCTGCAACTGCTGGGCCTGCGGCAACTGGCGCTGGCGCGCGCCCTCGAACGGCGCGGACACGCCGCCTGGCAGCCGATGGACGGCAGCCTGCTGGCGCCGCCGGCCGACACCCCGGCCGCGGACGGTGGGCCGACGGCAGCCAAAACGCCAACCGGCCCGGCCCTGCCCGAAGCGATCCGGCCGATCCTGCGCGAAGCGCGCGGGCATCCCGAATGGTCGTCGATCGGCGATGCGTCCGCCGCCGATCCACGCCGCGATGTTCTCATCGGCCGCCTGGCGGCCATCCTCGACGCCGAACTGTAGTTTCCCGCCGGCTACCAGCGGCCCGATGCGCCGCCGCCACCGCCGCGCCCACCGCCACCGCCGCCACCGAAACCGCCACCCCCGCCAAAGCCGCCGCCGAAACCGCCGCCGCCCCGATCGCCCGGCCAACGGCCGCCGCGCCGGCCCAGGCGCCGCGCCAGCCCCATGCGCCGGCCCAGCAAAGACAGACCGAAACCCGCCGCCGCGGCCAGCAGCGCCAGCCATAGACTCTCGAAAAGCCCATAGGTGAACGCGCCCAGCATGAAAGCGCCCATGACCGGCGGCGTCACCAAGGCAAAGATGGCCAGCGGCGCCAGCACGAACACCGGCTCGCCGTCCTCCGCCGCGGGCGCGGGCAGTGGCTCATGACGCACCAGCGCCATCAGCGCATCCGCGCCCGCGTCGATCCCGCCATAAAAATCGCCGGATGCGAAATGAGGCGTGATCTGCTCGCGAATGATGCGGCCCGCCTGCAAATCCGTCACCGCGCCCTCCAGGCCATAACCCGTGTCGATGCGCAAGGCGCGATCGTCCCTGGCGACCACCAGCAAAACCCCATCATCCACGCCCTTGCGGCCGATCGCCCATTGATCGAACACGCGGCGCGCATACTGCTCGATCGAATCCGGCCCGGTAGTCGGCACGATCAGCACATAGAGCTGCGCTCCGGCGGACCGCTCAAATTCGCGCAGCTTCACCGACAAAGCCTGGACCTGATCCGGCGCGAGCACAGCGGCCAGATCCATCACCGGCCCCGTCCATTGCGGCACCGGAACCTCGGTGGACCCCACGGGTCCAGCCGCCACGGCGGCGGGCGGCGCATGAACCGCATCTGCCGCAGCCCGGGCCTGCGCTGCAACACCCAGCAGGCAGGCCCAGGCCAGAACGGCGCACCACAAACCCCGGATGACGCGCGGCGGCGCCCGGAAGAATCCCGCGCGCATTATTTCGCCGGCGCCGGCACGTCGAATTTCACTTCGGGGTCGCGCATGATCTCGTCCGCCTTGTCCAGGCCATATTGCGGCTTGACCTCATAACCCATGACCTTGGCAGTCAACACCGTGGGGAACTGGCGGATCGTCTGGTTGTAGGCCTGCACCGCGCGGACATAGCGCTCGCGCGCCACCGCGATGCGGTTCTCGGTGCCTTCGAGCTGCGTCATCAGATCACGGAACAAGCCATCGCTTTTCAAGGCCGGATAATTCTCGGACACGGCCAACAGACGCGACAGGCTCGAGGACAAAGCGCCCTGGGCCTGTTCAAAGCGCGCCATCAGAGCAGGATCGTCCAGATCATCGGCCGTCACCCGAATCTCGCCGACCCGGGCGCGCGCCTGCGTCACCTCTTTCAACAACTCGCGCTCATTGACCATATAGGCATTGACCGAGGACACGAGCTTGGGCACCAGATCGGCGCGGCGCTCGTACTGGTTCAACGCCTGGGACCACTCGGCCTTCACCTGCTCGTCCAGGCGCTGGATCTCGTTGTATCCGCAGCCCGACAACAGCAAGGACGCCAATACCGTAGCGGCCAGCGCCGCCCATCGCTTGATCATGTCTTTTCCTCTAGTAGACGCGCCCGCATGTCCGGCGCCCGATTGGTTTATTTTAGAACCGTCCGGGGAAATGGCGTCCTGCCCCCACTCCCACATACACGAGAAAAATCCTCGCAAAAGAAACGACAACTTCGTACTTTCGCAGGCGGCCGGCTCCGGCACGCCGAATTCATCTGGGACCAGACGGTGGCGACCTGGCTGGGGCGCCACCGCCGCGCTCTGGAGCGGTTCAACGGTGTGCCCGAGCGCATCATCGTCGCTAACGGTTCGAGACCCTCGTTGACGATTTTCAACTGGCCGATATATGCCGACCCGTGACAATGAGTAGGTTTTTATTTCCTTGTCTTTTATCCTTCATTTCCCGTGATAGACTAAAATCATTATTATCAAAAGCGTTAATGTGAAGATTAAATTTTGATTTGCAAGTATAAAAATTCCGATTTTTCAAGACGAAAATTCGGAATTATTGGCAAATGAAAATATAAGAAAACAACTGCGCCTGCGTATTTATAACCACATATAACCACCTAACCCCAATTACCGCAGTTTATTGGTTTATTTTCCCCAACCTGAGATTCAACCTATAGACGAGGCTCGTTTTGCATACCGCCATCAAGATTATCACCATCAGCAGCCTTGCCCTCACCATTGCAGCGTGCGGCAGTGTCAAGGACGCCAACAAGAGCAACTTCAGCAATGCCATACAGGCTTATCTAGACACTCAGAATGGCCTATGCGCCACGATTCCTGGAGAGGGCTTCCCCTTCACCGTGTCGGATCAAGACATATTTGGCAGCCGGAACAAGAAAAGCGCCGATGCTCTGGCCGATGCCGGGCTTCTGACAAAGAGAGACACCGAAGTTAAATCTTCCATGTTCGGGGCCGAGATGGTGCCAGCCACCGAGTACCAGATTACAGACTTCGGCAAGAAATTCCTCGTCACCAATGGCGCCAACACGCTAGGTCAACACGATGCCTTCTGCACTGGCAAGTACACTGTTGTGGAAGTGGACAACTTCACTGAGCCCAGTGACATAATGGGGGTAAAGCTATCCCAGGTGAACTACCGCTATAAGGTAGTTGGTGCTGACGACTGGGCCAAATCTGAAGGCGTGCGTGCCAATTACAAGAATTTTGCTCAAGAAACACAGGGCGATATACAGGGTAAGGCGGCTGTCATCCTGACCAATGAAGGATGGATGCACGAGCGCCTGTTCAAGCGTGGATAAAGAAGGCAGTCCCGGCAAGGCCGGGACCGGGCGAGGAACGCCGCGCGCGCCCTGGCGCCGGCCGCGAGCTGGTACAAATGAACTCACACAAAGAAGCACCAACAAAACCCATGGAACGCTATAATGGTGCGCTTTCGCGGCCTACCAGTCGCCGCGCAAGTCTGCCGGGCCACCAGCCGCCCGCCTCCACGGCGCGGCGCATACAGTCCCCAAACCCGTTTCAACCCCTTCTTTCGTCAGCCTCGATTGGTATCCCTCGACTCGAGCGATAGGCGGTCGCTGGAGTCGCATTCTTGGAAACACAGAACACATTTGCCTCGCTCGGCCTGGCGGAGCCCCTGCTGCGCGCCGTCACCGAAGCCGGCTACACCCAACCCACCCCGATCCAGGCGCAGGCCATCCCGCGCGTCATCGAAGGCGGCGACCTGCTTGCCGCCGCCCAGACCGGCACCGGCAAGACCGCCGGCTTCACCCTGCCGATCCTGCACCTCCTGATCAACAAACCCCTGGCCGCGCGCAAACCAGGCCGCCCGCGCGTGCTGGTCCTGACGCCGACGCGCGAACTCACCGCCCAGGTCGAGGAATCCGTGCGCCTGTACGGCAAGCACACCCGCATTCAGTCCATGGTGATGTTCGGCGGCGTCAACATCAACCCGCAGATATCCGCCCTGAAAAAAAACCTGGACATCCTGGTGGCCACTCCCGGCCGCCTGCTGGACCACGCCCAGCAAAAGACCGTGGACCTCTCGGGCGTCGAAATCCTGGTGCTGGACGAAGCCGACCGCATGCTGGACATGGGCTTCATCCGCGACATCCGCCGCATCCTCGCGCTGCTGCCCGCCAAGCGCCAGAACCTGCTGTTCTCGGCCACCTTCTCGGATGAAATCCGCGAACTCGCCAAGGGCGTGCTCAACAACGCCAGCGAGGTCTCGGTCGCCCGCCGCAACACCGCCTCCGAGCTCGTCACCCAACGCATGGTCATGACTGAACAGGCCCACAAGCGCGACCTGCTCAGCCACATCATTCGCGAAAGCGGCTGGCACCAGGTGCTGGTCTTTACCCGCACCAAGCACGGCGCCAATCGCCTCGCCGAGAAACTCGTCAAGGATGGCCTGTCCGCCGCGGCGATCCACGGCAACAAAAGCCAGGCGGCGCGCACCAAGGCCCTGGCCGGATTCAAGGACGGCAAGGTCGCCGTGCTGGTGGCGACCGATATCGCCGCCCGGGGCCTGGACATCGACCAGCTGCCGCAAGTCGTGAACTTCGAACTGCCCAACGTGCCCGAGGACTACGTGCACCGCATCGGCCGCACGGGACGCGCCGGCAGCGCCGGTTCGGCGCTGTCGCTGGTGGATCGCTCCGAGATCAAGCTGCTGCGCGCCATCGAGCGTCTGATCAAAAAACCGATCGAGCAACAGGCGATCGAGGGCTGGAACCCGGGCGCGATGGTCACGGCCGACTCCGCCCCCGACGCGCGCGAACGCCGCGACCAACTGCGCAACGAAGGCGGCGGGCGTGGCGCCCGTGGTCCGCGCGACGAACGGCGCGCCGCGCCGGGATCGGACCGGCGCCCCGGCACGCCACGCGGCGGCCGCGGCAACCGGGGTCCAGCGGCGCCCGGCAGCGGGCAGCGCACGACAGCCCAGGGGCCGCGCGACCGCGGCCGTAGCCGCCCCGCTGGCGGCGCCCTGCTGCAAAAGGCCGACTGATCCCCTGGAACCCTCCGCATCATGGCCCTCTCGACCTGGCTCGCCTTTTTTGCCGCTTCCTGGGCGATCTCGTTTTCACCGGGACCGGGGGCCTTCTCGGCCATGGCCTCCGGCCTGAAATACGGCTTTCGCCACGGCCGCTGGACCATCCTCGGCCTGCAACTGGGCATCATCTGCCAACTGTTGATCGTGGCCGTGGGCCTGGGCGCACTGCTGGCGACGTCGGAACTGGCCTTCACCGTGATCAAATGGATCGGTGTCGCCTACCTGATCTACCTGGGTCTGCGCCAATTCCGCACCGATGCCGCGCCGGTCGCGGTCGAGGCCCGGCTCGCCGGGGAGCATCCGATCCGCGACCAGCTCACACGCGGTTATCTGGTCAACATCACCAATCCCAAGGGCACCATGTTCCTCCTGGCCGTAGTGCCGCAATTCCTGGATGTGAACCAGCCCTTGCCCCTCCAGTACGCGATCATCGGCGCCACACTGTGCTTCACCGATCTGGTGGCCATGACTTGCTATACTTCGCTCGCCTCGCGCATCCTGCGCCTGCTGCGCCAGCCACGCCACGTGCGCTGGCTCAATCGCGGATTCGGCGCCCTGTTCATCCTCGCCGGCACGGTCCTGGCCACCCTGAGCCGCAAGGAATGAACCCGCGACCGGTCCCCTAGTGTCCTGTTTGGTTAGTTCGTGTACTCATATTCGGATGCATGGGCTTGCCAGACAAGGCGCAAACCGCAGCGATAGCCAGTGCTATCGCGAGGATTTGCAACGCAGTATGGCGAGCCCAGGCGCCGAAGATGAGTATTTGAATTAACCAAACAGGACACTAGACATCGAACCATGAGCCTGTCTGACGAAGTCGCCCGGCGACGCACCTTCGCCATCATCTCGCACCCGGACGCGGGCAAGACCACGCTGACCGAAAAGCTGCTGCTGTTCGCAGGCGCCATCCAGATCGCCGGCAGCGTCAAGGCGCGCAAGGCCAGCCGCCACGCCTCCTCGGACTGGATGGAAATCGAAAAGCAGCGCGGGATCTCCGTCGCCTCATCGGTGATGCAGATGGAATACCGCGATTGCGTGATCAACCTGCTCGACACCCCGGGCCACCAGGACTTTTCCGAGGATACCTACCGCGTGCTGACCGCCGTGGACGCGGCCCTGATGGTGATCGACGCGGCCAACGGCGTCGAGCCCCAGACCATCCGCCTGCTGCAAGTCTGCCGCGCGCGCAACACACCCATCATCACCTTCGTCAACAAACTCGACCGCGAGGTGCGCGAGCCCCTGGACCTGCTCTCGGAAATCGAGGCGCACCTGGGCATGGACGCCATTCCGTTTTCCTGGCCCGTGGGAATGGGCCGGCATTTCGGCGGCGTCTTCGACATCCGCAACGACCGGATGCGCGTCTTCAAGGCGGGTTCCGAACGCCACCAGGACGACGACGAAACCATCGAGGGCCTGGACAACCCCGCCATCGCCGCGCGCTTCGGCGACGCCTACGCCAAGGCCCGCGAGGAAATCGAGCTGATCTCGGGCGCGATGCCCGAGTTCGACCGCGAGGCATTCCTCGCCGGCCGGCAGACCCCCGTGTTCTTTGGCTCGGCCATCAATAATTTCGGCGTGCGCGAGGTCCTCGACGCCCTGGTCGAGCAGGCGCCCGCCCCCGGCGCGCGCGAGGCGGTCGAGCGCAGGGTCCTGCCCGACGAGCCGCGCTTTACCGGCGTCGTCTTCAAGGTCCAGGCGAACATGGACCCCGCGCACCGCGACCGCGTGGCCTTCGTGCGGGTCAGCTCGGGACATTTCCAGCGGGGCATGCGCCTGAAGGTCGGCCGCAACGGCAAGGAAATCCGCCCGAACAACGTGGTGTCCTTCCTCTCGCAGCGGCGCGAAATCCTCGAGGAAGCCTACGCGGGCGACATCATCGGCATTCCCAACCACGGGGTTCTCCAACTGGGCGACGTGCTCACAGAGGGCGAAGCCCTGACCTTCACGGGACTGCCGTTCTTCGCGCCCGAACTGTTCCAGGCGGTCGAGGTCAAGGACCCGCTGCGCACCAAACAATTGCGCACAGGCCTGACGCAACTCGGCGAGGAAGGCGCCATCCAGGTCTTCCGTCCCCTGGCGGCCGGCGGCGCGCTGCTGCTGGGCGCGGTCGGCCAACTCCAGTTCGAGGTCGTCGCCCATCGCCTCAAGACCGAATACGGCGTCGACGCGCGCCTGATGCCCTCGCGCTACAACCTCGCGCGCTGGATCACCAGCGAGGACCCCAAGGCCCTGAAGAAATTCATGGACGCCAACGCCGCCAACATCGCCTACGACGTGGTGGATGCGGCGGCATTTCTGGCCAGTTCACCCGCCCAGTTGCGCGTCGCGCAGGAACTCTATCCCGCGATCGAGTTCCATGCCATGCGCGAACATGCCGGCCAGGTGTTCGGCAGCGGACTCTAGCCTCATTTACAATGAGCCGCATGGATCGATTCTTTGACCAGGGGGCTGCCTCATGTCCTGGCGCCTGATGTTCGCCATTCTCCTGCTCGCCGCCGGCGCATCTGCCTGGGGCGGGCTGCGGCTTGGCGATTGGCTGATCGCCCACGGCCCCACCCTGTCCGTGCCGCCCACGGCCCCCGAAATCGGGGACGCGCCAGTCCTGGGGGCCGACGGCAAGCCCTTCGTCGCCGTGGCGCCGCAACCCTTGCCGGATGGGCGCCTGGGCGTCCCCCAGGGTTCGCCCCCGGTCGACTGGGCGGTCCAGCCCCTGCCGCTGACGGCCTCGGCGCCGCCGATCGCCCTGGCCACTACCACCATCACCATGGACGAGGCCATCGCGCTGGCCTCACAAAACCAGCAAAACGGCCTCGAAGGCATCGCCACCGTCGGCGGCGCCGATGTGATCCAGCCAGTCGACATCACGACGCCCCCGCCACCACCGCCAACCAGCACAGTGGCGCCAAGCACGGGCAACTGGCAGGCCGCCTTCCACCAGGAACTCGCGCAGTGCGAGCAAAAGGGCTTCTTTTCCCGGCCATCCTGCGCCTGGGCTGCCCGCAACAAATACTGCGAACCGAATAACGCATGGGGCAAGGTGGACGGCTGCCCGGCCCGCGGCGCGAGCAATTAAAACCCCATACGGATGCCGGACAACCCCGGCCATGCCGCCCTCCCGATGGACGGGGCCATCGGAATGACGCTATCGGGCCGTGCCGGACGGACGCGGGCCGCAAGCGTAGGCCGCCACCGCGAGATGGCGCCGCGCCTGTAGCCCCAGCAAGGCCAGCAGCCTGTCGTCATGAAACGAGCCGATCGCGCAGCCGGCCCAACCGGCCTGGGCAACCTGATAGCTCAACGCGCCCAGATAGATGCCGGCTTCCATCAGCAGAAAGCGCCCGCCACGTTCACCGTACTTGGCCAGCATGGGCCGGGGATCGGCCATCAGAAAAATGACGGCCGCAGGCTCGTGCGGCCAATCCACGCCCAGCGCTGCCGCCAGGGTTTGCCACGGCGGACATGAGCAGACTGGCGCAAGACTATGACGCGCACAGTCGTACCAGGCGATTTGCCGCTCGAGGCCGGGTGCTCCGGCGACACGGCACAGCGCCACATACACTTGCAGCGGATACTTGGCGCCGCCGGAAGGCAACAGACGCGTTTGCCCGTCCGGGCGGGCGCGCAACGGATACAGCAAGCGTCCGAGGTCTTGCGGCGTGGCGGGCGGCCCGGCGAATGTGCGCACGCTGGCCCGCTGGCGCCACACCGCAGCCTCATGGTCATCCACGGCTTCGGGCAAAGGCCACCCGGCGGCGCCATGCATGGGTTGCGGAGTCCCGGAAGGCCGGACCGCATCGCGGGCGATGCGCTGCCCCATCTGGACGGCACGGCTGGGGTTGAGGTCGCCGTTCTGCCAGAAAAGGTGGAACAGCGGCGCATCGGACCAGGCATCATCATCCGCAGGCGGAAAAGGGTGGAATGGCATGGCGGCAGGCGAAACCTCAGCCCAGGGGATGAGGCAGGGGGTTGGGAAACGGCGTATGCCGTGTCTGACCGGGATAGCGCCATGCGATGTCGGCGCAGCGCCCTCCCAGGAACGGCACGCGCTCATCGGCATGCAGGCCGCTCAATTGTGGCGACAATACGCGCATGACCCGCAGGCCGCAAGCGGCCACGTCGGCGGTGGTCAGCTCACGGTAAAACAGATCGATCCCCTGGCTGGCAAGCGCGGCCTGCAAATCGCGCAGCAAAATCGCGGCCCGGCCGGCATCGGCCTCATCGGGCCGGATGTCGCCGGGCGCAAGCGCCACACCGCCGGGGCTGGCATACGCGAGCAACGGTGCCTGGCGCCAGAGATCGGGGCGCAAGGTATAAAAGACCGCATGCTGGTCGAACCGCCGCAACAGCGCGGGATCGCGCGGCAGATCCTCGGTATTGTCAGCCAGATGGGCCGCAAAGGTCAGCGCCTGCGCCCATTCCAGCGCCGCCTTGTGCAAGGCTGCGCCTGCGCTCGCGCGGCATGCAATGCCCAGCACGAAACGCGGCCGGCCCGCATAGGGCAGGCTGCCCGCGACGGCAATCACAGGCTGCGGGTTCCATGACTGGGTCAGATCGAACGCCGCCACCTCGCCGCCGCGTGCCGCCACATAGTCCGTCCAGGCAGCCGGCAGCGCCAACTGGCGGCCACCCAGTCCATTCAGCCACGTGGTGGCCAGCGCATCGCGTTCAAGCAGTTCCTGTGCCGCGCGCAACACCGCAACCCATGGGCCGCCGGCGGCATCACGCCACGCGGCCAGGCCGCTGGACGTCGACGGCAGACGCGCCTCGCCGGCACGCGGACCCAGCGCCGCCAATTCCTGTGGAACCCAGCGAACCTGATTATCGGCCAGCCGGTATACCGGCGCATAAAGATCGTCCCCGGAACCCGGCATGGGCCAGGGAAAGTCCGGCTGCGCCCGCTGCGCCGGCGAGAACAGGGCAAAGGCATCGTCGTCCAAACGCTCTGCGGCCGGAATATCCGCCCGGCGGCGCAGCGGCAGAAACACCTGTGCGGCGGCAAGACGCTCCAGCGCCTCGGCCAGCGCGCCAGAAGTCGCATCGGCGGCATCCAAGGCAACGGCACCGGAAACCGCCTGCCAGGTATTGACCGCCTCTTTGGGAACAGCGGCATTGGACAGCGTTCGCCCATTGAAAACAGGCCCGAGCGCGTCGCAAGGCTGCGCGACGACCCTGTGCGCGGGCAGTGTCAGACCACAACGCGCACCGGCCGCACCAGCCAGCAAGTGGCGTGAAAGCGGCTCGAACGATGCGGTGAAAAGCGGCGCCGCATCCTGATTCAACGGGCCACCCAGATGAACATCTCGAGGACGGCGCATACGGCGATGCCGATCAGCATCAGAATCCCGATGCCGATTCCCCGGGCGGCCGACCGATTGGAACGCGCGTACACCAGGGCAAACATACCCAAGTAGGTGACCAGGAACAGGACCGGGACAAGCAGGAAAAACGCTTCGCTATTCACACTCACGGTACCGCCCTCTGCGGCGATCGCAATCGCCAGCCATGGCGCCAAAACGCCAAGCACGGCGCGCAGCCAGGCCGGCATCGGCCGCCCGGGCTGGCCGGCAGTCATGCCGTCACGATCCATCTGGATGCCGCCCGCGGACGCATCGGCGGCCTTATCGGGATTTTCCGCGCCCGCACTCGCCGATGCATCCGCAGGCGGAGCCAGACGAAAGAAAAGCGCCGCGGTCGCCGCACTGGCGGCACCCAGAGTGACCAGACAACAGCAACAGGACGTCGTGGTCGAACCACCGCCAGCAGCCGCCAGATCATCCTGACTGCCGGCAGGTTCAAACGGGCTGGGTAGGCGATACATTGTTGCGGACTCCTGACGGTTCGTGAGCGGAAATCATAACCGGGGAACGACGACTCGGGGGACGACACCCTCAACCCTGGCCATCCGTCGCCACGGACAACCAGGGAAGATGCAACATGCCGGCCGGCTCATCCCCGGTCGCGCGGCATACCGGGCACCAGGGAAACCGGAAAACCCGGTCGTTCGTGCTGGCCAGGGTTTGCAAGTTCAGGCTGATACTGTGCTCGATGAAAGGAAACAGGCCGGCGCGGACCGCCAGCAGCGGCGCCAGCAATTCGGCCAGCAGCCTTGGGCGGCTCGCCGCGGCCGGCTCGGCCGGCATGGCCAGATCACCCCAACGGTGAGCGACGCGGTGGCCCAGGCAGCCCATACATGCCGTTTCGCCTGGAACGACATACGGGCCGACCGCCACCATGTGGTGATAGGCCACATCCACGAACAGATGCGGGACTTTGGGGGCCAGCGTCTGATAGAGGCTGAGCGCCTCTTGCCATGACGCATTGGTGCGGACGATCAGCAGCAGCGAAGCCGCATCCGCGTCATCGACGCGCAGCGGCATGCTGGCCGGACCGGCGGCATCCAGGGCATCGGCAAGGACGGGGACCGGGGCCCCCAGCCAGGTCAACGCATAGCGCCCGGGCTGGGGCACAGCCCGGGCCGGGATCAGGGCCCCGGCTCTTTGCAGTTGCCGCACCGCGGCGCCACAGTCGGGGTCGTCGAGCAATCCGGCCAGCCTGTCGTCACGCCAGGCGGCCAGTATGCGCCGGACGGCATCGTCGGAGCCTGCTTCGTCCACGATATAGCTTTCATCCGACCCGGCTGTCAGCACCAGCAGTGTCTGCCCGGCATGTTGCCGTTCCAGCAGAGTCCAGGCAGGATTGTTGATCCACAAGGGCAAGACGCCGCCTGCTGGCGTTGAAGATCCAGCAGGGGAGATCATCGGGGTGCGGGCCAATTCGCCATTTTCCATGAAAAAGCGCTGCAATCGTAACAATATCGAGTACGACACAGTACCCTATTCCGGCCCCGCCAGAAAGCGGCGTTGCGGACACGGCGGCGAATCCCGGCCCGATCGAGCGCAGGCACTGCCGCATCAGCCTGGATCCTGTCTGCGCCCCCGCGGCCGGAAGCTCACTCGCCCATCTGGGACTGCAAATAATTCTGCAAGCCAACCTTGTCGACGAGTTCGATCTGGGTTTCCAGCCAATCGATCTGCTCCTCGGTGTCGTTCAGGATGCCCTGGAGCAGATCGCGCGAGGTAAAGTCATGGACCGATTCACAGTAGGCCATGGCCTCCTTGGCGGTTGCCTGCGCGGCGGCTTCGAGCCGCAGGTCACAGGCGAGGATCTCGGGCGCCGTCTCGCCGATCAGGAGCTTGTCGAGATCCTGCAGGTTGGGGAGCCCCTCCAGCATGAAGATACGCTCGATCAGGCGGTCGGCATGGCGCATCTCGTCCAGGGATTCCTCGTACTCGTGCTTGCCGAGCTTTTCCAGCCCCCAATGCCTGAGCATGCGGGCGTGCAGGAAATATTGGTTGATGGCCGTCAGCTCGTTCTTCAGTTGTTTGTTGAGGTACTGAATGACCGTCTTGTCGCCTTTCATCGCCGGTGCTCCTGTGGGGAATGAGCTCCGCAATGGCCGGGGCTCGAAGCACTAGCCTAACATGATAGTCTCTTGCCGGAAAACCCCGGCAGCCCACGCCTGTCAGGCGACGGCGCAGCGCTGGATTTCCTGGCTTTCGAAGACGACGGCGGGGGCCAGCCCGGTGAGATCGAGTGCAGGCTCGGCATAACGCCCCCCGGGGAGATATTCGACCGCTGTCTCGGCGCAATGGCCGCAACAAGTCGCCACCCCGAGGCTGGCCTGGAGATCGGTCAATGCCAGGGCGCCCTGCGTGACAGCCTCCTGGACCTGCCGTTCGCTGATCGCATTACATATACAAATATACATGCGAATCATTATCATCACTTTTCGCTTGTGATGCAAGTCCCCGCCATCCCAGCGCGCGCCTTGCGCAGGCCGGCCGTCGGCACACCCATCGCCTCCCGGTATTTGGCCACCGTGCGGCGGGCAATCGGCACGCCGCGCTCGGCCAGCAATTCGGCGATCCGGCTGTCCGACAGCGGCCGCCCGGCGGGCTCGTCGGCAAGAATGGCTTTCATGAGATCCTGGACAGCCACGGCCGAGGTTTCCTCGCCGTCGCGGGTGTGGACCGCCGTGCCGAAGAACCGCTTCATTTCGTAGACCCCCCAGGGGGTCTGGGCGTATTTCTGGCGCGTGGCCCGCGAAATCGTGGACTCGTGCAGCCCAAGTTCCCGGGCAATGTCGCGCAGCACCAAGGGCCGCAGCGCCCCGGGGCCTTGTTCGAGAAACGCCTGCTGGCGCTCGGCGATGGCTTGCGCCACCCGCAGGATCGTCTGCTGGCGCTGGCCCAGGCTGCGAATCAGCATCTTGGCCTGGCGCACCTGATCCTGCAGCGCGCCGCCCGCCTCATTGGCCTGCGCCAGGCAATCCAGATAGGCCTGGTTGATGCGCAAACGCGGTGCCAGGGCGGGGTTGATGCTCGCCTGCCAATGGCCGTGCACGGAGTGCAGGAGGACGTCCGGCACCACGTAATGAATATCGGCCTCGTCCCAGGCGCGCCCGGGGCGCGGTTCCAGGGACAGGATCAAGGCATGAGCCCGATCGAGCCGCCCACGCTCACAACCCAGCACCGTGCACAAGCGGCTGAACTTGCCCGCCGCCAGCAGGTCCAGATGCGCCGTCAGGCGGCGCGCGCAATCCAGCGCCGCCGCGTCTTTCGCGCCATCGGCCAACCGGTCGAGTTGCAGCGCCAGGCACTCGGCCAGCCCACGGGCCCCCACGCCCGGCGGATCGAAGGACTGCAACAGGCGCAAGGCCGCACCGATCTCGTCGGGATCGGCGGCCCACTCCTCGGGCAGGGCCGCCGCCAGTTCCTCCAGCGTGCCGTCCAGATAGCCATGCTGATCCAGCGCGGAAATCAATGCGGCGACCAGAGCCCGGTCGCGCTCCGTGGCCCGCGTCGTGTGTAACTGTTGTAAAAGAAATTCCTCAAGATTCTGACCGCGCCCGCTTTCCGGGATATCATCGCTGCCTGCCTGCGACGCAGGGCGCGACCACCAGCGATCCATCTGCTCGGCCTGCGCGGCCATCTCGTCGGACGCCTCGACCCGCTCGAGCATGGGGTTATCCTCGAGGGCCTGTGCCAGTTCCTGCTCCAATTCCTGGGACGAGCTGTTCAGCAGGCGGATGGCCTGCTGCAGCTGCGGGGTCAGGGCCAGTTGCTGATGCTGACCCAGTTCCAGGGATGGATGCGATTGCATAGTTAAAATACGACCTATGGACTCTGAACAGACACGACACCCCAGCCGCCAGGATCACGCGATATTGCGCGCCGCCTTGTTCAAACTGACGGCGACCCGCAAGATCATCATCGCCGTCGTGATCACCGTGGTGACCCTGATCTGGTATGACCTGCTCAACCGACTACTAGCCTTCGGCGACGGTATCGACTACGCGGGCCTGCATGTCATGGGGGCCGAAGCCACCGCGCTGCTGCAGCGATACAACCCGTTTTTCTGGTGGGCGCTGGTCGCCTTGTGCACACTCATTATTGCCTATTTTCTGGTTCTGTTCGCGCGCTCCTCGATGCGGGCGGCCCGCCTGAGGCCGATCGACGAATCCTCCTTCACGCGCGTCTCGAACGGACTGTCGGCCCCCGCCCTGGATGTCCTGCTCTGGGCCTGGCAGGAGCGCGACGAGCCCCTGCGCGTCGGCGACCTGCAACGCGCTCTGCACGGCTTGCGCACCAATCGCGCCGCCAAGCTCCAACGCGCCGCACACCAGGCATCCGCCCTCGAACAGGCACGACGCGGCCACTGAATCCACATGAATGCCGGCGTCAGCCGGCGCGAATCCACGTGCGCCGCCGTGGCGGGCGGCGGGGCACATATTCAAAACGGTTGATTAATGCAAATCAATCTCATACTCATTGATTAAATTGTTATTGTTGTAATACTATTGCGGCTGTTTCCGCCCCGGCGCGACATGGACGGTCGCCGGCACATTCTTTCTTCCGTTTCCGACTCACCATGAAAAAACACCTCCGGTCCTGTCTTTGATTCTTACAGGGGAAAACGATGAGTCATAACATCAAGGGGCCAGGGGAACGATCGAAGCCAGGCCGCCCAAGCCTGAGGACGCTGGCACTGACGCTGGCGACCGCAATGCCGGTGGCGGCTTCATTGCCCGCCGCGGCCCAGGAAACCATCAGGAACCAGCCGGGCTGGCTGGACACCATCACCGTCGCCGGCACGCGCACGGAAACCTCCATCAAGGACAACCCGGCCTCGGTCTCGGTCGTCGATGAGGAACAACTCGAGCGCCAGCCGCCAGCAAGCATTGCCGACCTGGTGCGCGACGTGCCGGGCGTCGAGGTGATCGACGCCTCGGCGCCGGGTATGCAGCGGCTGCGCATCCGGGGGGAATCCTCGAACCGCGTCACCATTCTGGTCGACGGCCAGGAAATCACGGATCACAGCGACTACGGCACGCCCATCCTGGTCGATCCCGCCAATGTCGAGCGCATCGAGGTCATCCGCGGCCCGGCCTCCGTGCTGTACGGCGCCAAGGCCATCGGCGGCGTGGTCAACATCATCACCAAGCGCGGCGCCTCCAGGCCGATCCAGCTGGAGCTGGGCGGCAGCTATTTTTCCGGGACGAAAGGCTGGCAAGGCTGGGCCGCCGTGTCGGGCACGGTGGGCGATTTCGACTACCGCCTGTCGGGCAGCGCCGACCGCCATCACGACCGGGTGGTCCCGAAAGGACAATACACGGATACCGGCCGCCTGGACGGCTCCAGCTACCGCAACAGCGATGTATCGCTGCACCTGGGGTATACCTTTGGCGAGAGCCGCAACCATTACCTGGCCCTGAAGGCCGAACAGCACAATCTCAGCACCGAGAGCTGGACGGATCCAGCCTATCTGACCGGCTCGACCCGGGCATTCAACATCGATCTGCCCAAGCGCGACCTGCGCAAGGTAGGCCTGTACTACGACGCCAAGGACCTGAGTCCCGTCGTCCGGAAAATCCACCTCGACGCCTACCACCAGACCGTCGACCGGCTGTTCGAGAACCGGGTCGAGGTGCAGACAGCAACAGTAGTGCCGCCGATGAGCATCAACGTCAAGAACACCGCGACCTCGGACGACCGCAACCTGAATTATGGCGGCACTGCCCAGATCGACCTTGCACTGCATCCCGACCACTACACCATCGCCGGCATGCAATACCTGATGGACGATCTGGACGCCGCCAAGAACAGCTTCACGACCACGCGCATAACACTGCCAAGCGGCACCATGACCACCTCAACGGTCAATCCGATCCGCACCAGCGCCTCGCTCGAAACGGCCTCGCTGTTCGCACAGGACGAATGGACCTTTGCCCAGAATTTCAAGCTGACCGCCGGCCTGCGGTACTACCACGTGCGCGCGCGCCTGGGTGAAACCACCAACGCATCCTTGGTAGACCCTGGCGACACCGATACCAACCGCCTGGTCAAGTCCCTGGGGCTCACCTGGAGCGGCCTGGCGCACACGACCCTGCGGGCTCTGTACTCCGAGGGCTACACCATGCCGAACCTGTCGCAGATGTATACCGATACGTCCGCCGGCGGCTACCTGTCCCGCGGAAACCCCAACCTCAAGCCCGAAACCTCGCAGAACTACGAACTGGGCGCCCGCTACCAGCACGCCGGCCTGATCCTGGACGCCGCGGCCTTCTACACCCAGGCCAAGGACTACATCAGTACGGCCACCTGCGCCTCGGTCGGCACCTGCCCGGCCAGTGCGGGCGCCAATGACCGGACCTACACCAACATCAACAGCGCCGATACCCACGGCGTGGAACTGATCGCCGAGTATGCCCTGCCCGGCACGAATTTCACCCCCTACGCAACCGGCGCCTGGACCCAGCGCAAGCTGAAGTACCCCACGTACTCCACCACCAACAGCGGCGTACCGGCCTTCTCGGGACGCGTCGGGGTGCGCTACGACACCGAGCTGTACGGCACACAGGCCTGGGCCGACCTGTTCGTGCGCGCCGCGACCGCGATCGAACAGACCTACCTGAGCAACAACGTGTTCGAAACAGACCGCCTGCCGGGCTGGGGCACGCTCAACCTGGCCTTCGGCGGCTCGCGCGGCAAGGAACGCAAGGTATCGATGGGCGTGCATTTCAACAACATCCTGAACAAGGAATACCGCTCCGCATTCGACGCCCTGCCGGGCGTCGGCCGCAGCGTGGAAGTCACGTTCCGCACGACCTTTTGAGCAGGGTTCCACGCCCCGCCCGCCGGGCGGCGGGGCGGCCTGCGGGCACACTGCCCCCTTGTCAATCACCCGAAAATATGGTTGACTTCCACCTATGAGCCATTCACGCAGCCTTCCCGCCATTGCGCCGCAAGCCCTTGCGGCGCAATGCGTGCGCGCGGCACCCCTGCCGCGCGCGCTGCGCTCGTCCCTCCTTCCTGCGCTACTGCTGCTACTGACCGGTTGCCGGGCCTAGCGCCACGTGGCAGTCCGGCAGCCTGTATCCGCCACTATTCCCCCGATTTTCCGCATCCGCATGCCGGACGCCACTCCGCACAGCCAGGTATCGCCATGATCAAGAATCCTTCCGACAAATACGTCCCGTTCCGCGCGTTCGACCGTGATTTCTCCGAACGCACGTGGCCCAGCCGGCGCATCACCCAGCCGCCAATCTGGATGAGCACCGACCTGCGCGACGGCAACCAGGCGCTGATCGAGCCCATGAGCGTCGAGCGCAAGCTGCGCCTGTTCGAACAATTGGTCAAGATCGGCTTCAAGGAAATCGAGGTGGGCTTCCCCTCGGCCTCGCAGACCGATTTCGATTTCGTGCGCAAGCTCATCGACGAGCGCCGCATCCCCGACGACGTCGCGATCATCGTCCTGACGCAGGCCCGCGAAGACCTGATCGCCCGCACGGTCGAGGCAGCCGCCGGCACCAGGCACGCGATCATCCACATGTACAACGCGTGCGCCCCGGCTTTCCGCAAGATCGTCTTCCGCATGAGCCGCGACGAAATCCGCCGGATCGCGATCGAGGGCACCTCGATCATCAAGGCCGAGGTCGCCAAGCATCCCGAAACCCACTGGCGCTATCAATATTCGCCCGAGGT
Source organism: Castellaniella defragrans (assembly GCA_040394755.1). GTDB lineage: Bacteria > Pseudomonadota > Gammaproteobacteria > Burkholderiales > Burkholderiaceae_B > Castellaniella > Castellaniella defragrans_A. Next base: position 20,625 of record JBEBRQ010000004.1, read on the forward strand.
CTTCAGCACGACCGAGCCGGAATTCGCCCTCGAAGTCTGCAACGCCGTGGTCGCAGCCTGGCAACCCACCGTGCAGGACAAGATCATCCTCAACCTGCCCGCCACCATCGAAGCGACCATGCCCAACCTCTATGCCGACCAGATCGAGTGGATGCACACCCATCTGGCCGAACGCGACAAGATCGTCCTGAGCGTGCACCCGCACAACGACCGCGGCACCGCCGTAGCCGCCGCGGAATTCGCCGTCATGGCCGGCGCCGACCGCATCGAAGGCTGCCTCTTTGGCCACGGCGAGCGCACCGGCAATGTGGACCTGGTCACCCTGGCCCTGAACCTGTACACCCAGGGCATCGATCCGGGCCTGGATTTCTCGGACATCGACGAGATCCGCCGCTGTGTCGAATACTGCACCCAATTGCCCGTGCATCCGCGCCATCCCTATGCCGGGGATCTGGTGTTCACCGCCTTCTCGGGCTCGCACCAGGACGCGATCAAGAAAGGCTTCGCCATCCAGCAGGCCGGCGCAGTCTGGGAGGTGCCTTATCTGCCGATCGATCCGGCCGACCTGGGCCGCAACTACGATGCCGTCATCCGCGTCAACAGCCAGTCCGGCAAGGGCGGGGTGTCGTACCTGCTCGAGCAGGAACACGGCCTGGTGCTGCCGCGCCGCCTGCAAATCGAATTCAGCCGCGCCATCCAGCGCGTCACCGACGAGACCGGCCGCGAGGTCACCCCGCAGGATGTCTACGACGTGTTCTCGGCCGAATACCTGGATCGCGAGACCCCCTGGAAACTGGTGCGCCACCGCATCACCGGCAGCCCCAAGACCAACGGCCATAAACAATTCGCCATCGAGGTCGAGGTCGAGGTCGATGGCGAGGTCCGGCACCTGGTGGGTGAAGGCGACGGCGCAATCTCGGCCTTTGTGAACGCCCTCGGCCTGAAAGCGCGCATCATGGACTATCAGGAGCACGCCATCGGCACGGGCACCGACACGCGCGCGGCCTCGTACGTCGAAATCCGCATCGAGGATGCGCCGACCGGCTTTGGCGTGGGAATCCACGAGGACATCGTGACGTCCTCTTTCCTGGCCATCCTGAGCGCGGTCAACCGCCACGCGGCGATGCAAGGCCAGGCGGCCCGCGAAAACATCGCCGCCTGAACGCGCAGGCGGGCGGACGCCCGCCGCGTGCTAATAGGCGATGGTCAGCCCCGGCAAATCCACCGTGACCCGGGGCCTTTCCAATGCCAGGACCACCTGGCGCGCGAATTCTTCGGCGCGTGCGGCATCGGCCGACAGCAGCTTGTAGCCCAGCGCATCGGCCACCCCGAGAATCTTGTCGAGCAGCAGCACCTTGCCGCTGGCGCGCAGGGGTTCACAGCCGAGAGACTCCCACTGTTGCTGGAACCATTGGCACGCCTGCCGCGCAGCCTGAGGATCAGGCTTGGCCTCGACAGGGATCTCGATCGAGTGACGGGCATCGAAGATCACGTTCACGTGGCTGGAAATCGGCATAGTCATCCTCAGTGGCAGCAGGCGGAAAAGGGAGGGTTCACCATTTTGGCGCAGGCTCCCAGGTCACGTCCTCGCCCTTTTCACGGGCCAGGCGCAGCATGGCCAGCAGGGGCCAGGCGCGTCGACCCAGGCTGACGAACTGCTCGATCGGGTGTTCGGCGGAGTCATCATGGTTGCCCACGACTTGCTCGACCTTGGGGTCGTTATCGGCGGCGATCGCCGATTCGATGCCGGCGATCGCCGCATCGAGCTGCGCCTGCGTGATGACGCCGCGCTCGGGCATCGAGGACTCATCGAAAATCTTGCCGGCGGCCACCAGGATCGGCCTGGCGTGCTTGGCGAACATGAGAACCTCGGCAGCGGACTTGGAGTGAAATAAGACGAGCATGGTCGGATTCCCACAATGGACACGTTGATACACTAACTCAACTTCCCCGGGCTGCCAAGCAGGAGAACGGCAGGAGAATAGCCGCCCGCCCGACGGGGCGTTGAACCGGATGCTGTGACAGGCCCACGCGCGGCGCCCTTGAAATCAAGCTATTATTGAACGATTGCCTGACGGCCATCTTTTCGACGGAACCGGCCCTACCCGGACAGGGTTCCCACACCCCGAAACCATTCTGCAATCCATGCTTCCAGAGCAACACACCCAGCTCACGACCCTCATCCAGTCCGCCCTCGCCGGCATCCTTCCCGATGCCAAACCCGAGATCGCGCTCGAACGTCCCAAAGTCGCCGCCCACGGCGATATCGCCACCAATGTGGCCATGCAATTGGCCAAGGCAGCCCGGCGCAACCCGCGAGAGCTTGCACAGCAACTGGTGGCCGCCATCGGCGCCGACCCGGCGGCGCAGGCACTGATCCAGGAGGCCGAGATCGCCGGACCCGGTTTCATCAATTTCCGCCTGACCGCACAGGCGCACCAGGCCGTGCTCGATGCGATCCGCCGCGAGGGCGAGCGCTTCGGCCACCGGCCGGCGAACACCGACAAGGTGATGGTCGAATTCGTTTCGGCCAACCCCACCGGCCCGCTGCACGTGGGCCACGCCCGGCAAGCCGCCCTGGGCGATTCGATCTGCCGTCTGTTCACTACGCAGGGCGCCCAGGTGACCCGCGAGTTCTACTACAACGACGCCGGCAACCAGATCCACAATCTGGCGATCAGCGTCCAGGCGCGGGCGCGCGGCATCGCGCCCGATGCGCCTGAATTTCCCGAGGACGGCTACAAGGGCGACTACATCCTGGACATCGCGCGCGACTACATTGCGCGCGCCACGCTGCAGGCCGCCGACGGCGAGCCCGTCCAGGCCTCCGGTGACCTGGACGACCTGGAGGCCATCCGCCGCTTCGCCGTGGCTTATCTGCGCCGCGAGCAGGATCTGGACCTCCAGGCCTTCGACCTGCGCTTCGACAACTACTATCTGGAAAGCTCCCTCTACACCAGCGGCCGGGTCGAACGCACGGTCCAGGCGCTGATCGATGCGGGCCATACCTACGAACAGGACGGCGCGCTGTGGCTGCGCACGACAGCACTGGACACCGGCGATGACAAGGACCGGGTCATGCGCAAGTCCGAAGGCGGCTATACGTACTTCGTGCCGGACGTGGCCTATCACGTCTCCAAATGGGAGCGCGGCTTTCACCGCGCCATCAATATCCAGGGCACCGACCACCACGGCACCATCGCCCGGGTCCGAGCCGGCCTGCAGGGTCTGGGGCTGGGTATCCCCAAGGACTATCCCGCCTACGTGCTGCACAAGATGGTCCGCGTCATGCGCGATGGCGTCGAGGTCAAGATCTCGAAACGGGCCGGCAGCTACGTCACCCTGCGCGACCTGATCGACTGGGTCGGCCGCGACGCGGTGCGCTTTTTCCTGGCCCAGCGGCGCGCCGATTCCGAATTCGTGTTCGATGTGGACCTGGCGTTGTCGCGCAGCGAGGAAAACCCGGTCTACTATATTCAGTACGCCCACGCGCGCATCCATTCGCTGCTGGGCCAGCACGCCGAACTCGCCGCGGACATCGACGAGGCCGACCCCGCCGCCCTGACGGCCCCCACGGAAATCAAATTGCTGCAAAGACTTGCCGAATATCCAGGCACCCTCACACTGGCCGCCCAGGAACTGGCTCCGCACCAACTGGCATTCTGGCTGCGCGACTGCGCGGCGGATTTCCATGCCTGGTACAACGCCGAGCGCATCCTGGTCGACGCACTGCCGCTGCGCGCCGCGCGGCTGCGGCTGGCCAAGGCCACCGCCCAGGTCATCGCCAACGGCCTCGGCCTGCTCGGCGTCTCCGCCCCTCAAAGGATGTGACTCCCGATGGCGACTCGCAAACGCAAAACGTCCTCACGCTCCAACGGCGCCTGGTTCGGCCTGATCGCCGGCATGGTGCTCGGCGTCGGCGCCGCCGTCGCGGTCGCGCTGTTCGTCACCCAGGCGCCCATGCCCTTCATGGACAAGGCCAGCCGCAGCACGCCCTCGACCCTGTTGCCCGACGTCCAGAATGCGCCCGATCCCAATATCGGCCTGTACGGCAAGGACGGTCCGGCCGGGACCCGCAGCATCGAGCAGGGCGGCAGCACGAACAATCCGCCGGCCCCGGCCCCCAACGAGGGGGGCAACCCCCTCGCCGACGATATCGGCAAGCTCATCGCTGGCCTGGACAACCCGGACACCAAGGCTCCCGCAGCCCCGCCGCCACCCGTCCAGGCACCACCGCCAGCCCAGGCCCAGCCTCCCGTCCGGGCACCAGCCGCCACCGCGACACCCGCCCCCGCAAAGGCAGCCGCTGCGCCAGCCCCAGGCACCCAGACGATCTATTACCTACAGACCGGCGCATTCCGCTCCCGGGACGAGGCCGAGGCCATGCGCGCACGGGTACTGCTGCTGGGCCTGTCGGTGCACATCGAACAGGCGCAGTCCAACGGCAGCACCATCAACCGCGTCCGCGTGGGTCCCTTCAAGGGCATCGATGAAATGAATCGCGCACGCACCCAGCTCGGCAACGAAAAAATCGAATCCTCGGTCGTCCGGCCCTGAACGGGCGCCAGACAAGACACTAGATCCCCCTGCACCACGGAGCCCCTGATGAAATCTTTCCTTTCCCGCATCGCCTTGGCCCTGACCCTGGGACTCTCCCTCATGGCCGCCCCCATCGCGCAAGCCGCCGACACGGCCTATGACCTCGTCGATCCCATCCAGCCCTCCGATACCCCGGGCAAGATCGAGGTGCTCGAGTTCTTTGCCTACACCTGCACGCATTGCAAGGCGATCGAGCCGCTGGTGCAAAAGTGGGTGCCCACGCTGCCCGAGGGCGTCGCGTTCAAATCCGTGCCCGTTGCCTTCAACGCCAGCATGCGGGACCTGCAGAAGCTCTACTACGCGCTCGAGGCCATCGACCGGCTGGACCTGCACCCCGCCGTGTTCCACGCCATCCACGATGAGCACCAGCGCTTGTTCAATGCCAGCGCCATCATCGACTGGGTCGCCGGGCAAGGCGTCGACCGGCAGGCCTTTACCGATGCGTTCAATTCCTTCGGCGTCCAGACCCGCGTGGCGCGTGCCGACGAATTGGTCAAAGCCTACCGCATCGATGGCACGCCCTCGTTCGCCATCGGCGGCCGCTATGTGACCTCGCCATCACACACCGGCACCTATCAGAGCGCCATCAACCAAGCCGACATGCTGGTCAAGCAGCTCCTGGCCGAAGAAAAGAAATAGAAAGGAACCCTCGCATGAGTCTGGCGGGAAACCCCAGGCTCATGCACGCGCTCGGGCGAAAGCCTGGTCCAGATCGGCGATCAGGTCGTTCGGGTCCTCCAGGCCGATGTGCAAACGCAGCACACTGCCCGCGCACATGCGTGCATCGGCCTGCTCGGCCCAATAGCCGTGGGCAGCCAGCGCATCGGATTCGACCTGGGTGACCAGGCTTTCGTAACCGCCCCAGGAATAGCCGATACCGAACAGCCGCAGGGCATCGATCAGCCGCCGGGCGCCGGCCCGGTCGAAATCCACCACCACCGACAACAGGCCGTTCGAACCCCGCGCATCCCGGCGCCACAGCGCATGCCCCGGATCAGCGGGCCATGCCGGATGAAACAGGAACGAAACCTCGGGACGCGCCGCCAGCCACTGACAGACCTCGAGGGCATGGGCGGCGGACTGGCGCATGCGCAGGCCCAGTGTGCGCGCCCCACGCAAGACGAGCCAGGCATCGTCCGCGCTGACGGTGCTGCCCAGAGCGTAATGAGTATCGCCCAGCCGCCGGTTCAAGGCCGCGTCGCGCGCCACCGCGGCGCCGAGCATCAGGTCCGAGTGACCACCGACGTACTTGGTGGCGGCGACGACCGACACATCCGCGCCCAGTTCCAGGGGCCGGTAAATGTACCCCGACCCCCAGGTATTGTCGGCCACCACCACCAGGCCGCGATCGTGCGCCCAACGCGCCAACGCCGGCAGGTCCAGCATCTCCATCAATAGCGAACCCGGCGATTCCAGATACAGGACACGGGTTTCCGGCCGCACCGCGGCCTCCAGGGCGGCGATCGACGGCCGCACGAAATCCATCCGTACACCCATGCGCGAGAGGACGGTCTTGTGCAGATAACGCACCGGCCCATACACACAATCGACCGCCAGGATATGGTCACCCTGGCCCACCAGGGCCAGCAGCGCCATGCTGATCGCCGCCATACCCGAAGGCGCGAGGAAGGCCCGGACGCCACCCTCGAGTTCGCACAGCAGGGTCTCGAGCGATTCGTGGGTCTGCAGGCCCACGCGCCCGTAGGTCGGGACCCGTTCGCCGCGCGCCTTGGCCGCCTGCGCACGATCCAGGGCATCCATGTCCGCGAAACGCACCGTACTCGTGCGCATGGACGGCATGGCCACAGGACCGCTGCCAGTGCCCGGGTCCAGCGGCGCCTGGCCGATATGTTGCAGCAGGGTATCGATGCGCGCGTCGGACGGAGTGGTCATGGCAGGTCTGAAAGAATCGGGTTGGCGAAACGACGGGCCGGACTCAGACGCGCTGGAAGCGGTAGACCCCCTGCGCATCGACGTCGCGGCGCAACTTGCCCTCGAAGTATAAGGCGTGCAGGTGGGCGATCGCCTCGCCCATGGCAAAGGCCAGCTGATGCGCATCGAGCTTGCGGGAAAACAGCACCGGCAGGATGTCGACGGCGCTCACAGGCTCGCCGCAGGCCGCCAGCAGTGCCTCCAGCCGCTCGGCATGATGGGCATGCTGCTGGGCCAGGCGCTCGTGCAGGCCCTTGAAGGGCTGGCCATGCGAAGGCAGCACCAGCGTATCGGCGGCCAGGCTGTCATAGGCCTTGAGCGAGTCCAGGTACAAAGGCAGGGGATTGGCCTCGGGCTCGAGATCGAAGACACTGACGTTGGTCGAAATCCTCGGCAGCACCATATCCCCCGAAATCAGCACGCCCAGCGCAGGGCAGGACAGGGAAACGTGCTCGGGCGCGTGGCCGTAGCCGACGATGACGCGCCACTCCCGGCCGCCGATGCGCAGGGACTGACCATTCAGCAATCGATGAAAGCTGGAGGGCACCGCGGGCACCAGCCCGCTGTAGTAGTCATGGCGCTGCCGGATATACCGCTGGTCCTCGGGGTTCAGCAGGCCGTGGCGCGCCAGATGCTGCACAGCGGTTTCGCCGGCCGGGCCGCCGCCCTCGGGCCCCGAGGATGAGGCCCCGCACCACAGGCGAGCAAGCGCATAGTCCGTCATGCTCATCCACAAGGGCGCCTGCCAGCGTTCGCACAGCCAATACGCGAGGCCCACGTGATCGGGATGCATGTGCGTCACGACCACGCGCAGAATCGGCAGGCCTTCGAGCACGTGTTCAAAGACTTCCTCCCAGCGCGTCCGCACCTCGTCGCGGGCGATCCCGCAATCGACCACCGTCCAGCCCTGGCGGCCATCGATCTCGTCACGCAGCAGCCACAGGTTGATGTGATCCAGGACGAAAGGCAGCGGCATGCGCAGCCAGTACACCCCGTCCGCGACACCAATCGCCCTGCCCGGTTCGGGCTGGCGGTCACCCAGGGGATAGTTCAGTTTCTGTTCGTTTGGATTCAATTTGTCTCTCCACAAATACGGCGGTGCAACGCCATAGAATTCCGCGTGTATTATGGCACTATACATTGACGTTAACGTAAACTGCATTCCCATGACCCAAACTACCTGGACGATTTCCGAGCTGGCCCGCGAGTTTTCCGTGACCCCGCGCACGATCCGCTTTTATGAGGACCAGGGAATCGTCAGCCCTGGCCGCCAGGGCCGCAACCGGGTGTATCTCTCGCGCGACCGCACGCGGCTCAAGCTCGCCCTGCGCGGCCGCCGCCTGGGCCTGCAGCTCTCGGAAATCCTCGATCTGATCAATATGTACGACGACACTTCGGCAAACACTACCGCCCAGTTGCGTCATTATGTCGAGGTGCTGGCCGCGCACCGCCTCAAACTCGAGCAGCAGCGCCGCGACCTCGAAGTCACGCTGCGCGAGATCCGCGAACAGGAAACCGACTGCCAGGCCCTGCTGCGCGCCCGCACCCGCGCTACGACCTCGAACTAACCCTAATTGACGTTGACGTAAACGTCATAGCAAAATAACGCCTCGATCCCCCCCTCCCTTGGAGACTCGCCATGAATCTGCCCGGCCTCAATTTCGACCTCGGTGAAGACCTGGATATGCTGCGCGACGCGGTCCGCGATTTCGCACAGACCGAGATCGCGCCACGCGCGGCAGCCGCCGACCGGGATGACCAGTTTCCCATGGACCTATGGCGCAAATTCGGCGAGCTGGGCCTGCTCGGCGTGACCGTGGACGAGGCCTACGGCGGCTCCCATCTCGGCTACCTCGCCCACATGATCGCCATGGAGGAAATCTCGCGCGCCAGCGCCTCGATCGCCCTGTCCTATGGCGCGCACTCCAACCTGTGCGTCAACCAGATCCACCGCAACGGCACCGAGGCGCAAAAGCGCAAATACCTGCCCGGTCTGGTCTCGGGCGAGCACATCGGCGCCCTGGCCATGAGCGAGCCGGGTGCGGGCTCGGATGTGGTCAGCATGCGCTTGCGCGCCGAAAAGCGCGGCGACCGCTACGTACTGAACGGCACCAAGATGTGGATCACCAACGGCCCGGACGCCGATACCCTGGTGGTCTACGCCAAGACCGACCCGCAGGCGCACCAGCGCGGCATCACCGCCTTCATCGTGGAAAAGGGCTTCGCGGGGTTCTCGGTGGCGCAGAAACTCGACAAGCTCGGCATGCGCGGCAGCCACACCGGCGAACTGGTATTCCAGGACTGCGAGGTGCCCGAGGAAAACGTGCTGGGCACCATCAATGGCGGCGTCAAGGTGCTGATGAGCGGCCTGGACTACGAGCGCGCGGTCCTCGCGGCGGGCCCCCTGGGCATCATGCAGGCGGTCATGGATGTGGTCGTGCCCTACGTGCACGAGCGCAAGCAGTTCGGTCAGTCGATCGGCGAATTTCAGCTCATCCAGGCCAAGCTCGCGGACCTCTACACCACGCTGCAATCCTCGCGCGCCTTCTGCTACACCGTGGGCAAGAACCTCGACCGCCTGGGCGCGGCGCACGTGCGCCAGGTGCGCAAGGACTGTGCCGCCGTCATCCTGTACTGCGCCGAAAAGGCCACCTGGATGGCGGGCGAGAGCATCCAGATCCTGGGGGGCAACGGCTACATCAACGAATTCCCCACCGGCCGCCTGTGGCGCGACGCCAAGCTCTATGAAATCGGCGCCGGCACCAGCGAGATCCGCCGCATGTTGATCGGCCGCGAGCTGTTCGGCGAAACCGCCTGACGCCGCCCATGAGCTACTCGGGGGACCACCAGCGCATCGAACCCGTCGCCCGGCGGCGGCTGTCGCCCGACGCCGTGGCGCACATGATCCTCGCGGGCTTCGATCGCCACTACGCGCTGTTTCGCTACGGCGCGCAGCGCGCCAAGGCGCTGTTCGAATCCGGCGACTGGCACGGCATCCAGCGGCTCTCGAGCGAGCGCATCGAGTACTACGACATGCGCGTGCGCGAGTGCGCGGCGACCCTGGCCCAGGCCCTGCGCGGCAGCGACACCGCGCCCGCCCCGGATGCCGAGGACAATCCGGCGCTGACGTCCGCGCAGCTCGCATTCTGGCAGGAAACCAAGGCCCTCTATGTCGGCCTGCTGGCGAACCACCGGCAGCCCGAATGCGCCGAGACATTCTTCAATTCGGTCTCCTGCCGCATCCTGCACCGCAGCTACTTCAACAACGATTTCATCTTCGTGCGTCCCGCGGTGGCCACCGAATACATCGACGACGCGCTCCCGACATACCGCAGCTATTACCCGCTGCGCGAAGGCCTGCAAGACAGCATCATCCGCATCGTCGCGGATTTCGGCCTGGCCGCGCCCTATGCCGACCTGCCGGCCGATGCGCGCCGGCTGGCGCGTCTCGCGATCCGCCAGTTGCGTCAGCGGCTGACACGCGGCATCGGCCGGCGCCTGGCCTCGGACTGCCAGGTCCAGGTGCTCAACACCCTGTTCTTCCGCAACAAGGGCGCCTACATCGTGGGCCGCCTCGTCAATCAGGCCACCATCTATCCTTTCGCCATCGCCCTGCTGCATGATCCGGGCGGGCGGATCGTCCTGGACGCGCTGCTGCACACCAGCGACGATCTGAGCACGCTGTTCAGCTTTACCCGGGCCTATTTCCTGGTCGACATGGAGGCGCCGGCGGCCTACGTGGAATTCCTCAACTCGCTGTTCCCGCGCAAATCCAAGGCCGAGATCTACACCACCCTGGGCCTGCAGAAACAGGGCAAGACGCTGTTCTATCGCGATTTCCTGCATCATCTCTTGCACTCGCACGACGCCTTCGACTACGCCGAAGGAATCCAGGGCCTGGTCATGACGGTCTTCACCCTGCCGTCCTATCCCTATGTCTTCAAGCTGATCCGCGACCGCATCGGCAAGGAAAACATGACCGCCGAGACCGTGCGCCGCAAGTACCAGATGGTCAAGGTGCACGACCGCGTCGGGCGCATGGCCGATACCTGGGAATATTCGCTGGTGGCGCTGCCCAAGCGCCGCTTCTCGCCGCGCCTGCTTGCGGGGCTGCGTGCCGAGGTGCCCAGCCTGATCGAGGAAACCGAGGACACGGTCCTGATCAAGCACGTCTATATCGAACGGCGCATGAAGCCGCTGAACCTGTTTCTGGCGCACGCGTCGGACGCCGCCCTCAATGAGGCCGTGCGCCAGTACGGGCAGGCCATCCGCGAACTGGCGGCGGCGAACATCTTCCCCGGGGACATGCTGTACAAGAATTTCGGCGTCACGCGCCTGGGCCGCATCGTGTTCTACGACTACGACGAGATCCAGCGCATGACCGAGATGCATTTCCGCTATATCCCGCCCGCGCCCAACGAGGAGGCCGAGATGGCGAGCGAGCCCTGGTATCCGGTGGGCCCGAACGACGTCTTTCCCGAAGAATTCAGTCATTTCCTATTGGGCGATCCGCGGGTGCGCGCGGCCTTCATGGCGCACCACGCCGAGCTGCTCGACGCCAAATGGTGGCAGGATTGCCGCGCACGCGCCGCGCAGGGCAAGATCGGCGACATTTTCCCGTACCATAACGACAGGAGGCTGCATGCATCGGCATTGCCGCCTTACCCCCGCAGCACCACCTGAAACCTCTTGGAGCTCACTATGTCGGATCACATCGTCCTCGCCTCAGTCGCCCGCACCCCGATGGGGGGCATGATGGGCAGCCTGTCCGGGCTGGCCGCTCACGAACTGGGCGCCATCGCCATCCGCGCCGCCGTCGAGCGCGCGGGCATCGCCGGCGACGCCATCAACGAAGTCATCATGGGCAACGTCCTGCAAGCCGGCCAGGGCCAGGCGCCCGCGCGGCAGGCCGCCCTGGGCGCCGGACTGCCGCTGAGCGTGGCTTGCAGCACCCTGCACAAGGTCTGCGGCTCGGGCCTGAAGGCGGTCATGCTGGCCCACGACATCATCAAGGCCGGATCGGCGGATGTGGTGGTGGCCGGCGGCCAGGAAAGCATGAGCAACGCCCCTTACCTGCTTTTGCGCGGCCGCCAGGGCTACCGCTATGGCCATTCCACGGTCTACGACCACATGGCCCTCGACGGCCTGGAGGACGCCTATCAGCGCGGCACCGCCATGGGCGTATTCGCCGAGGACTGCGCCGCGAAATACAATTTCACCCGCGAACAGCAAGACAACTTCTCGCTGGAATCGCTGCGCCGCGCCCGCCAGGCAAGCGAAGACGGCAGCTTCAAATGGGAAATCGCCCCCGTCACGGTCAAGGGCCGCAAGGGCGATACCGTGATCGACACCGACGAGGCGCCCTTCAAGGCCGTGCCGGAAAAGATCCCCACCCTCAAGCCGGCCTTCAAAAAGGACGGCACCGTCACCGCCGCCAACGCCTCCTCCATCTCGGACGGCGCCTCGGCGATGGTGGTGATGCGCGAATCCTCGGCCCAGGCGCTCGGCGCCAAACCGCTGGCGCGCATCGTCGCCCACGCCCAGCACGCCCATGAGCCGAGCTGGTTCACCACGGCCCCGGTGGGCGCCATCCAAAAGGTCCTCGCCAAGGCCGGCTGGAACGCGGACGAGGTCGATCTCTACGAGATCAACGAGGCCTTCGCCGTGGTCACCATGGCAGCCATGGCCGATCTGAACCTGCCCCACGACAAGGTCAACATCCACGGCGGCGCCACCGCCCTGGGCCATCCCATCGGCGCATCGGGCGCACGCCTGCTGACCACGCTGGTGGGCGCGCTGCGCAAAACCGGTGGCCGCCGCGGCATCGCCTCGCTGTGCATCGGCGGCGGCGAGGCCGTCGCCCTGGCCATCGAAATGGTCTAACCGCCCATCCAGGAATCACCATGCCGGTCATCGAATCGAGAATCAATCCCAGGTCCCAGGAATTCCAGGACAATGCGCAAGCCATGCGCGCCCAGGTCGAGGACCTGCGCGCGCAGCTTGCCCGCACCGCCCTGGGCGGCAGCGAGTCCGCGCGCACCAAGCACGTCGCGCGCGGCAAGCTGCTGCCGCGCGAGCGCGTCGAGCGGCTGCTCGATCCGGGCACACCGTTCCTGGAACTCTCGCCGATGGCCGCGCATGGCATCTACGACAATGCGGCGCCGGGCGCCGGCGTCATCACCGGGATCGGCCGCGTGGCCGGCGCCGAATGCGTCATCGTCTGCAACGACGCCACGGTCAAGGGCGGCACTTACTATCCCCTGACCGTCAAGAAACACCTGCGCGCGCAGGAAATCGCGCAGCAAAACCGCCTGCCCTGCATTTACCTCGTGGATTCCGGCGGCGCCAACCTGCCCAATCAGGACGAGGTCTTTCCCGACCGGGATCACTTCGGCCGGATCTTCTACAACCAGGCGGTGATGTCCTCGATGGGCATCGCCCAGCTCGCCGTGGTCATGGGTTCATGCACCGCCGGCGGCGCCTACGTGCCGGCCATGAGCGACGAATCCATCATCGTGCGCAACCAGGGCACGATCTTTCTCGGCGGCCCGCCGCTGGTGAAGGCCGCCACCGGCGAGGAGGTTTCGGCCGAGGATCTCGGCGGCGGCGATGTCCACACCCGGCTCTCGGGCGTGGCCGATCACCTCGCGGTCGACGACACGCACGCCCTGCGGCTCGCGCGCGACGCCGTGGCGCGCCTGAACCTGAACAAGCCCGCCGCGCCTGCCCGCGCCTGGGCCGAGCCCCTCTACGACCCTCGCGAACTCGACGGCATCATCCCGAACGACACCCGCAAGCCCTACGATGTGCGCGAGGTCATCGCCCGCATCGTCGACGGCTCCGAGTTCGAGGAATTCAAGGCGCGCTTCGGCACCACGCTGGTCACGGGCTTCGCCCACATCTACGGCATGCCGGTGGGCATCATCGCCAACAACGGCATCCTGTTTTCCGAGGCCGCGCAAAAAGGCGCGCACTTCATCGAACTGTGCTGCCAGCGCCGCATCCCGCTGGTGTTCCTGCAGAACATCACCGGCTTCATGGTGGGCCGCAAATACGAAAACGAAGGGATCGCGCGCCACGGGGCCAAGATGGTCACCGCCGTCTCCACCGCCTCGGTGCCGAAATTCACCATCCTCATCGGCGGCTCGTTCGGCGCCGGCAACTACGGCATGTGCGGCCGCGCCTACAGCCCCCGGCTCCTGTTCCTGTGGCCCAATGCCCGGATCTCGGTCATGGGCGGCGAGCAGGCCGCCAGCGTGCTCGCCACGGTGCGCCGCGAGGGCATCGAACACAAGGGCGGCCAATGGAGCCGCGATGAGGAGGAGGCCTTCAAGGCACCCATCCGCGCCCAGTACGAGCACGAGGGCCATCCCTACTATGCCACCGCCCGCCTGTGGGACGACGGCATCATCCAACCCGCCGACACGCGCCGCGTCCTGGGCCTGGGCCTGTCAGCCGCACGCAACGCACCGATCGAAGACACGCGGTTCGGCGTGTTCAGAATGTAAGGAGATTCCTGTGTTCGATACGCTCCTGATCGCCAATCGCGGCGAGATCGCCTGTCGCATCGCCGCCACCGCGCGACGCATGGGCCTGCGCACGGTCGCCGTGTATTCCGATGCCGACGCCCAGGCCCGGCACGTGGCCGCCTGCGACGTGGCCGTGCATATCGGCGGCCCCGAGCCCGCCAGCAGCTACCTGCGCGCCGACGCCATCCTCGAGGCCGCGCGCCGCACGGGCGCCCAGGCCATCCACCCCGGCTATGGGTTCCTGTCGGAAAACGCCGATTTCGCCCGCGCCTGCGCCAAGGCAGGCATTGTTTTCGTCGGCCCGCCTGCCGACGCCATTGCCGCCATGGGCAGTAAATCGGCCGCCAAGACCCTGATGGAGTCCGCCAAGGTGCCGCTGGTGCCCGGCTACCATGGCGACGAGCAGGACCCCGGGTTCCTGCGGCAACAGGCCGACGCCATCGGCTACCCGGTGCTGATCAAGGCCAGCGCCGGGGGCGGTGGCAAGGGCATGCGCATCGTCGAGTCCGGCGAGGCCTTCGCCGAGGCCCTGGCCTCCTGCCGCCGCGAGGCCGCCGGCAGTTTCGGCAGCGATCAGGTCCTGGTCGAACGCTACCTGCAACGGCCGCGCCACATCGAGATCCAGGTCTTCGCCGACACCCACGGCAATTGCGTCCACTTGTTCGAGCGCGACTGCTCGGTGCAGCGGCGCCATCAAAAAGTGATCGAGGAGGCGCCGGCCCCCGGCATGACGCCCGAGCGCCGCCGCGCCATGGGCGAGGCTGCCGTGGCCGCCGCGCGCGCGGTGGGCTATGTCGGCGCGGGCACGGTGGAATTCATTGCCGAGCCTGACGGGCGCTTCTATTTCATGGAAATGAACACCCGGCTGCAGGTCGAGCACCCGGTCACCGAGGCCATCACCGGCCACGATCTGGTCGAGTGGCAATTGCGGGTGGCCGCCGGCCAGCCGCTGCCCGTTGCGCAAGAGCAACTGGGCATCCGGGGCCACGCCATCGAGGCCCGGATCTACGCCGAGAATCCCGACAAGGGCTTCCTGCCCTCGATCGGGCGCCTGGAGGCGCTCGAATTCCCGCCGCACGTGACGTTCCGCCACGGCCCGGTGCGGGTCGATGGCGGCGTTCAGGCCGGCGACACGATCACCCCCTACTACGATCCCATGATCGCCAAGCTGATCGTGCACGGCGAGGACCGCGAACAGGCGCGCCAGCGCATGCTGCGCACCCTGGCGGCGATCCGCAGCACCGGCGTGCAGACCAACATCGCGTTCCTGGGCCGCCTCATGGACGACCCGGCCTTCGCGACCGCCGACTTGGACACGGGCCTCATCGAGCGCGAGCACGACCGCCTGTTCCCGCCCGCGCAGACCGTCCCCGACGCCGTGCTGGCGCTCGCCGCGGTCGCCGTGCTGCACGCCGATGGCCTGAGCACGCCCACAGCCCAGCACGGCGCCGCAGACCCCTGGTCATGCCCCGACGGCTGGCGCCTGGGCAGCGTCTATACACGCACCCTGCCGTTCTCGGATGGCGCCCGCGACTACCGCGCGTGCCTGCGCCGCGATGCCGGGCAGTGGGGGTTCGCGGTGGACGACGGCCCCGCGCAGGCGCTATCCTGGCACGCCGAGGGTACCCATGCGCGCGCGCGCCTGGGTGATCTCGACGTCCAGGGCGACGTCTTCGTCCAGGGCCGCCGCCTCGACCTGTTCGTCGACGGACGGCGTCATACCCTGGACTGGCACGACCCGATCGCATTGGCCACTGGTGAATCCGACGAAAGGCAGGGCGGCTTGTCCGCGCCGATGCCCGGCAAGATCCTGTCCGTGGCCGTCAAGGCCGGCGACGCCGTCAAGCGCGGAACGCCGCTGATCGTGATGGAGGCCATGAAAATGGAGCACACCATCCACGCCCCGCACGACGGCGAGGTCCTGGAGGTCTACTTCACGCCAGGCGACCAGGTCAAGGACGGCGACGCCCTGATCGCCCTGGGCGCGATCACGCAGGAATGACGGGGCGCTCGCCCGGGAAATTCCTGTGCGGCGGGGCGTCGCGACCCCGCCGCCGAATCAAGTACACTGTACGGGAAGCACGCAATCCTGGCCGCCATGTACGATATCCTCGTCTATCTGTTCGAAACCTACTACACCCCCCAGGCCTGCCCGAAGGCCGAGGTCCTGGCCAGCAAACTCGCTGCCGCCGGCTTCGAGCACGAGGACATCGACGATGCGCTGGCCTGGCTGCGCGAGCTGGCCGCCGCGACCGAACAATGCCAGGTCCTGTCCCCCGCGCCCGAAACCGGACGCAGCCCCCAGCGGATCTACACCCACGAGGAATATCAGGCGCTGGGCGCCGAGGCCATCGGCTTCATCATGTTCCTGGAAAACTCGGGCGTGCTGCCGCCGGCCCTGCGCGAGATCCTGATCGAATGCGCCCAGGCGGCGCACATGGCGCCCTTGACCCTGTCCGAGATCAAAGTGATCGCCCTGATGGTGCTCTGGAGCCAGGAGGCCGAAGTCGATCATCTGATCTTCGAGGAACTGCTGGCCGACGACAGCGAGCGTCCGTCGCACTGATTTCCGCGCGGCGCAATGACGACGCAGGCCTCCCCCGCACAGCCATACGTCGGTCGCTTCGCCCCCAGCCCCAGCGGCCCGCTGCACGATGGCTCGCTGGTCGCGGCCATGGCCAGCTATCTGGATGCCCGCGCCCATCGCGGCGCCTGGCTGTTGCGCATCGAGGACATCGATACTCCCCGGATCGTCGCGGGTGCGGATCAGTGGATCATGGGGCAACTGCTCGCGCTCGGCATGCGCTGGGACGGCGAGCCAGTCTGGCAGAGCCGGCGGCACCCCCTGTACCAACAGGCTTTCGACCGCCTGCGGGCGCATGGGCGGATCTACGGCTGCGCCTGCACCCGGCGGGCGCTGCCGCCCGGCCCCTACCCCGGCACCTGCCGTCCCGACGCCGCCGGCAACCGGCCTCCTGTGCCCGCCCGCAAGATCCGCTCCTGGCGCTTCCGGGTCGAGCCGGGCCGCGAAACCTTCATCGACCGCTGGCAGGGCGAGCAATCCCAGGATGTGGCCGCAGAGGTCGGGGACTTCATCATCCGCCGCGCCGACAGTCTGTGGGCCTATCAACTGGTCGTGGTGGTGGACGATGGGCAGCAGGGGGTCACGGACGTGGTGCGCGGCGCCGACCTGCTGGACTCGACCGCCCGGCAGCGGCAACTGGCCCGGGCGCTGGGCCTGCCCTGCCCGCGCACGCTGCACGTCCCGCTGCTGTGCGATGCCTCGGGCCGCAAGCTGTCCAAGCAGAACCATGCCCCCGCCCTGGATACCGGACAGCCCCTGGCATGTCTGCAAAAGGCCTGGCGCACCCTGGGGTTCGAGCCGCTGGCGGCCAGCGACCCTGGGGAATTCTGGACGCAGGCCACCGCCCGATGGGCGCGGCGCTTCGGAGTCGTAGCAGGACACAGTTGACACGCGAAAAATGCCCCCACGCTGCGCCTGCGGCTTGCTGCCCCCCCAAGGGGGCGCTTTTTGCCTTGGGGCGGCCCGGCGGCAAAAAAAGATGTCGAGACTTGCATGGTATGACGCCCCACCCGTATGATCCGCGCTATCGCGGCTGAAATTCCAGCCTATGGGACCCCATGACTAAAACGCTGATCATTGCTGAAAAACCCTCGGTTGCCCTCGATATCTCTCGTGCCCTGGGCGGGTTCACCCGCGAGGGGGACTACTTCGAGAGCGCCGAGTATGTGCTGTCGTCGAGCGTCGGCCACCTGCTCGGCCTCGTCGCGCCCAATGACCCGGTGCGCGGCAAGTGGAGTTTCGCGCACCTGCCGGTGATTCCGCCCAAATTCGAGCTGGGGCCGACCGACAAGCGCTCGACCGAACGGCTCAAGCTGCTGGTCAAGCTCCTCAAGCGCAAGGACGTGGGCGCCGTCATCAACGCCTGTGACGCGGGCCGCGAGGGCGAGTTGATCTTCCGCTATATCATCCAGTACGCCAACGTCCACAAGCCGATCCAGCGCCTGTGGCTGCGCTCCATGACGCAGGCGGCCATCCGCGAGGCCTTCGCCAACCTGCGCAGCGACGAGACCATGAAGCCCCTGGAGGCCGCCGCGCGCGCCCGGGCCGAGGCCGACTGGCTGGTGGGCATCAACGGCACCCGGGCCATGACGGCCTTCAACAGCAAGGACGGGGGGTTTTTCAAGACCCCCGTGGGCCGCGTCCAGACCCCGACGCTGGCGATCGTGATGGAACGCGAGGACCGCATCCGCCAGTTCGTCTCGCGCGACTACTGGGAGGTCCACGCTACCTTCATCGCCGCCGCGGGCCTCTACGAGGGCCGCTGGTTCGATCCCAAATTCACCAAGGACGAGCAGGACCCCGAACGCCGCGACTCCCGCCTGTGGTCGGCGACGGCCGCCCAGACCGTCGTCGCCGCCTGCCGCGAACAGCCCGGCAGCGTGCGCGAGGAATCCAAGCCCAGCACCCAGCAGTCGCCGGCCCTGTTCGACCTGACCACGCTGCAGCGCGAGGCCAACTCGCGCTTCGGTTTCTCGGCCAAGACCACCCTGGCGCTCGCCCAGACCCTGTACGAGCGCCACAAGGCGCTGACCTACCCCCGGACCGACTCGCGCTACCTGCCCGAGGACTACCTGGGCACCGTGCACCAGACCATGCAGGCGCTCTCCGGCAGCGAATCGGGCGTGGCCCGCGGCCTGCGCCCGTTCGCCCATCAGGTCATCGAGCAGGGCTGGGTCAAGCCCAACCGCCGGATCTTCGACGACAAAAAGGTTTCCGACCACTTCGCCATCATCCCCACGCTGCAAGTACCGCGCGAGCTCAGCGAGGCCGAGGCCAAGATCTACGAACTGGTGTCGCGCCGCTTCCTCGCCGTGTTCTTCCCGGCGGCCGAATTCCGCGTCACCACCCGCATCACCGAGGTCTCCGGCCACCACTTCAAGACCGAAGGCAAGGTCCTGATCACACCGGGCTGGCTGGCCATCTACGGCCGCGACGCCCAGGGCGAGGACGGCTCGCTGGTCCCCGTGGCCCAGGGCGAAACCGTCCGCACCGAGGACATCGAGGCGCGCGCGCTGGTCACCAAACCGCCGGCACGCTACAACGAGGCGACGCTGCTCTCGGCCATGGAGGGCGCGGGCAAGCTCGTGGACGACGAGGCCCTGCGCGAGGCCATGTCCGAGCGCGGCCTGGGCACCCCGGCGACCCGCGCGGCGATCATCGAGGGCCTGCTCAACGAGAGCTACCTGCGCCGCGAGGGCCGCGACCTGGTGCCCAGCGCCAAGGCGCGCCAGCTCATGACACTGCTCTCGGGGCTGAGCGTCAACGAGCTGACCTCGCCCGAGCTCACCGGCGAGTGGGAACACCGCCTCAAGCAGATCGAGCAGCGCGAGCTCGACGCCGGCGCCTTCATGCGCGAGATCGCGCAGATGACCCAGGTCATCGTCAAGCGCGCCAAGGAATACGAGCGCGACACCGTGCCGGGCGACTACGCGACCCTGCAAACCCCGTGCCCCAAGTGCGGCAGCGTGGTCAAGGAAAACTACCGCCGCTACGCCTGCACCGAATGCGATTTCTCCATCGGCAAGCATCCCGGCGGGCGCACCTTCGAGATCGCCGAGGTCGAGGAGCTGCTCGAACGCCGCGAGCTGGGCCCCCTGACCGGTTTCATCAGCAAGATGGGCCGCCCCTTTGCCGCCCTGCTGCGCATCACCGACGAATACAAGCTGGAATTCGATTTCGGCCAGAAGGACGACGAGGATACCGAGGCCGTCGATTTCTCGGACCAGACCCCGCTCGGCCCCTGCCCCAAATGCGGCGGCCAGGTCTACGAGTACGGCCTGAACTACGTCTGCGAACGTTCGGTCGGTCCGGCCAGAACCTGCGACTTCCGCACCGGCAAGATCATCCTGCAACAGGAAATCAGCGCCACCCAGGCCGCCAAGCTGCTGGCCAGCGGCAAGACCGACCTGCTCGACGGCTTCGTATCCAGCCGGACCAACCGCAAATTCAAGGCCTATCTGGTCAGGCAGGCCGACGGCAAGATCGGTTTCGAGTTCGAGGCGCGCGCGCCAAAGGCGGGCGCCAAGACCACTGGCGCCGCCGCGAAAAAGGCAGCGACCAAGACCGCAAAGAAAGCCGCGACGAAAACCGCGACGAAAACCACCGCAAAAAAGACTGTGGCCAAAAAGGCGGTCAAGAAAGCGGCCAGGAAGGCGGCGAAAACGGCGGGCTAAGGGCGAGCCTATAAATCAGTCTGGCGAAAAGCGGGCGCTTGCACGACGGCATCGGGGTTCGTACACCCACCCCGATCTACAACGGGCCCCTATCGCCATCGGCAGAACCTCACACCCCCGTCAGCCGCAACATCCATATAGAGCGATTCGGCTTTGACCGCCAGCAATTCGATGGGCGGACCAGCCCATCGATCCTGGTTGCAATCCGCCACGGGAACGCGCTGCACGATGGTCTTCAGCGTCTGCTCGCGCTGATGGATTTGCCCATCATTGAAGCCAACCGCCCGATATGCCTCACGGGTTTGCGTATAGACCAGAACGAGGGCGGCAGCACACAAAGCCACCGTGAGCAAAACAACCATGAAAGCACTGCGCGGCCAGTTGGGCATGTTCGGTCTCTCTGGTGCAAGTGGCGTACGTGATCAAAGCCCCCCACACTTCAAGCCTCGACGTACCAGTTATCCTCCGACAGCAGCACCTGCTGGTGGCCGTAGCCCGCCGGCATCATCGGAAAGCAGTTTTGCAGCGGCACGACCGCGACGTCCAGGAAATAGGGGCCGTCATGGGCCAGGCAGGCCGCCAGCGCGGCCTCCAGATCGTCAGGGTGATCGACGCGCGCCGCGCCCCAGCCAAAGGCGCCGGCCAGCGCCACGAAGTCCGGGATCGAGGCGTTGTAGCTGTGGCTGTAGCGCCCGCCATGTATCAATTCCTGCCACTGGCGCACCATGCCCATGTGGCCGTTGTTGCACAGGATCAGCTTGACCGGCGCGCGATGCTGCGCGGCGGTGGCGAGCTCCTGGATGTTCATCAGCACCGACGCGTCGCCGCTCACGCAGACGACGGTCTTGTCGGGATGGGCGATCTGCGCGCCGATGGCGGCGGGCAGGCCATAGCCCATCGTGCCCGCGCCGCCCGAGGTGAGCCAGCGGTTGGGCCGCGCGATGCGGATGTACTGCGCAGCCCACATCTGGTGCTGGCCGACATCGGTGGCGACGATGGCGTCGCGGCCCGCGAGCGCCGCGTCGATGCACCGCATGAGATGCTGCGGCAGGATGTACTCGGCGGAGGGCTCGAATGCCAGGCATTGCCGCCCCTGCCAGACAGCGATGCGCTGCCACCATTCGTCCAGGCGGCCAGCCTCGAGGGTCTGGGCGCCCAGTTCCTTGTGCAAGGCGCGCAGCAGCGGGTAGCAGTCGCCAGTCAGCGCCACATCGGCGCGCACCACCTTGTTGATCGACGCCGGATCGATGTCCAGGTGGATCTTGTCCGCATGCGGACAGAAATCCGACAGCCGGCCCGTGATGCGGTCATCGAAGCGCGCCCCGACGCAGACGATCAGGTCGGCATGGTGCATGGCGAGGTTCGCCTGCAGCGTCCCGTGCATCCCCAACATACCGAGGAACTGCCGGTCATCGGCCGGATACGCGCCCAGCCCCATGAGGGTCAGGGTGCACGGCGCGCCGACATCCTGCACCAGACTGCGGAACGCATGACAGGCGTCCAGCCCCGAATTGATGAGCCCGCCGCCGCCGTAGAACACCGGCCGCTTGGCGCGCGCGATCAGCGCCGCCGCGCGCTTGAGGGCGGCCTCGGTCGCCGCCGGCAGGGTCTCGGCCACGGCCGGCGCCTCGGGCTCGGCGCGCAGGCAATCCGGCGGGACCAGGGCGGTCTGGATGTCCTTGGGAAAATCGAGCAGCACCGGCCCCGGACGGCCGGCACGGGTCAGCCGCAAGGCCTTGGCCGTCAACGCGGCTACATCCTCGACCCGGCGGATCTGGGCATTCCACTTGGTCACCGGCCGCGAAATCCCCACCGCGTCGCATTCCTGGAAAGCATCGGTGCCGATGGCGCCGGTGGCCACCTGACCGCTGATGCACAGCACCGGAATGGAATCGCACAGGGCATCGAGCAGGCCCGTGGTGGTATTGGACATGCCCGGCCCCGAGGTGACCAGGACCACGCCCGGGCGGCCGGTCGAGCGCGCATAGCCCTCGGCGGCATGCATGGCGGCCTGCTCGTGGCGCACCAGCACGTGACGGATACCGCTTTCGGCATACAAGGCGTCATACAGCGGCAGCACCGCGCCGCCTGGATAACCAAAAATAGTGTCCACCCCCAGGGCGATCAGATTATCCAGCAAAACCTCGGCGCCGTTGCGCCCGGGCGTGTGTGCGTTCGCGTTCATGAACCTCTGCCTGGTGAATCAGGGATAATGGGCCAGTTTATCGCTTTTCATTGACCCCACATTCCATGGCCACACGACAACCCTGGCATATCGTCCGCGCATCCCGCCTGCATGGCACAGGCGTGTTCGCCGCCCGCGACATCCCGGCCGACACCCGCATCCTGGAATACGCCGGCCGGCGCCTCACCGCCGAACGGGCGGATGCGCGCTGGCCCGTGAACCCGGACGATCCCTACCACACATTCTATTTTTCCCTGGGCTGCGGTCTGGTGATCGACGGCGGCCAGCGCGGCAACGACGCGCGCTGGATCAATCATTCCTGTGCCCCCAACTGCGAGGCGCGCGAAAACGAGGCTGGCACGCGCGTGACCATCCACGCCCTGCGCGACATCCCGGCCGGGGCCGAACTGCTGTACGACTACGGCCTGATCACCGAGGAAAAGCTCACGCCGACGCTCAAGCGCCATTACCGCTGCCTGTGCGGCGCGCCCGGCTGCCGCGGCACCATGCTCGCCACGGCCGGCAAGGCATCCGGAAAATCCGCCAGACGCAGCAAGCCCGGAAAGGACCGCAAGCAAAAATAAGCGCCACCGCCACGCCCCTGGGGTACTCCCGAATGGCAGTACCGCCAGCCCGCGCTAGCATGGTGGGCATTCTCACGCCTTCATACTCATGTCGCACACACCCAATCCGCCCAGCTCCGACGACTACTGCGCCGAACCCTACACCCCGCCGCCCGACCCGCCCGTGCGCGTGCCGCTGCGCATCGAGGACTGGATCACCGTCATCACCATCGGCGCCCTGGCGGTGATCACCATGGCCAACGTCGTCGTCCGCTACCTCACCGACGAGTCCTTCGCCTGGACCGAGGAGATCTCGATCTTCCTGCTCGTCGTGCTGACCATGAGCGCCAGCGCCTCGGCCTTCGTGCGCAACCAGCACATCCGCATCGAACTGTTCGCCGACGGCGGCACACAGGCCCGCCGGCGCCGGCTGGCCATCCTCGCCCAGGGCATCACGCTGGCATTCTTCGTCGTCCTGACCATCCTGCTGGGACGCATGGCCCTGGACGAGTACAACTGGGGCGACACATCGCCCGCGATCGGCGTGCCGACCTGGTGGTATTCCATGTGGCTGCCCATTCTGTCCGCGGCGATCACGCTGCGGATCGCCGGCATCCTGCGCCGGCGCCTGCGGGAGCCGGCATGATCCCGTGGCTGCTGTTCATCCTGTTCATCGTCCTGATGGTCATCGGGGTGCCCGTGGGCATCGCCCTGGGCGCCGCCGGCACGCTGGCCATCGCCCTGGCCAATCCCGAGACCCACTGGTTCGGCCTGATGGCGGTCGCGCAAAGCTTTTATGCGGGCCTGGGCAAATATCCATTGCTGGCGATTCCCATGTTCGTGCTGGTCGGCTCGATCTTCGACCGCTCGGGCGTCGCGGCCCGTCTGGTGCGCCTGGCCATCGCCATCACCGGGCACGGCCCCGGCATGCTGTCGGTGGTAGCGATCGGCGTGGCCATGTTCCTCGGCGGCATCTCGGGCTCGGGGCCGGCCTGTGCGGCCGCCGTGGGCGCCGTCATGATCGGCGCCATGAACCGCGCGGGCTACCCGCCCGCCTATTCGGCGAGCATCGTCGCCGCCGGCGCGGCCACCGATATCCTGATCCCGCCATCGGTCGCCTTCATCATCTATTCCATCCTCGTGCCGCAGGCCTCGGTGCCCGCGCTGTTCGCCGCGGGCATGTTCCCCGGCATCATCGCCGGGATCTGCCTGATCGTCCCCGCCGTCTGGCTCGCGCGCCGTCACGGCATGGGCGCGCACCGGCGCAACGAGCCCCGGCCGCCCTTCTGGCGCAGCCTCTACGAGGCCCTGTGGGGCCTGGCGGCCCCGGTCATCATCCTGGGCGGCATGCGCATGGGCTACTTCACGCCCACCGAGGCCGCGGTGGTCGCGGTGTTCTACGGTCTGTTCATCGGCATGTTCGTCCACCGGACCATGACCATCCGCGACCTGTTCCCCATCCTGCGCGAGGCGGGCGAGCTCTCGGCCGTGATCATGCTGGTGGTCACCCTGGCGGGAATATTCGCCTGGTCGCTGTCCACCCTGAGCATCATCGATCCCATCACCCAGGCCATCGTGCATTCCGGCCTGGGCGAATACGGCATCCTCACCCTGCTGATCCTGCTGCTGATCGTCCTGGGCATGTTCCTCGACGGGATTTCGATCTTCCTGATCTTCGTGCCACTGGTCCTGCCCATCGCCCAGGCCTTCCACTGGGATGTGGTGTGGTTCGGCGTGCTGCTCACACTGATGGTGGCCGTGGGCCAGTTCACACCGCCCATCGCCGTCAACCTGATGGTGTCCTGCCGGATCGCCAACGTCCC
Source organism: Castellaniella defragrans (assembly GCA_040394755.1). Taxonomy (GTDB): domain Bacteria; phylum Pseudomonadota; class Gammaproteobacteria; order Burkholderiales; family Burkholderiaceae_B; genus Castellaniella; species Castellaniella defragrans_A. The sequence continues at coordinate 45,514 of JBEBRQ010000004.1, forward strand.
CATCGAAAGCACCACCCGCTGGGTCCTGTGGCTGGTGGGCGGCATGATGTGCACCCTGGTGCTGGTGATCCTGTTCCCGCAGATCGCCTTGTGGCTGCCGCATTACCTGGGATATTGACCATTCGATACGACAAAGAGGAGTCCTCCATGAAACTACGCAACCTGCTGGGCGCTGCCGCATTCACACTGGCCGCCCTGGCGAGCGCGGGCGCCGCCCATGCCGCCGACTACAAATCCGAGTACAAACTGTCGATCGTGGTCGGCACCACCTTTCCCTGGGGCCAGGGCGCGGTGATCTGGTCCGATCTGGTGCGCGAGCGCACCGACGGGCGCATCAACATCAAGATCTACCCCGGCACCTCCCTGGTGCAGGGCGACCAGACCCGTGAATTCACCGCCATCCGCCAGGGCGTGATCGACATGGCGATCGGCTCGACGATCAACTGGTCGCCGCAGGTCAAGGAACTGAACCTGTTCTCCCTGCCGTTCCTGATGCCCGACTATCCGGCCATCGACGCCCTGACCCAGGGCCCGGTCGGCGAGAAACTGTTCGACATCCTGGCGCAGAAAGGCGTGGTGCCCCTGGCCTGGGGTGAAAACGGCTATCGCCAGCTCAGCAATTCCAAGCATGTCGTCCAGGCCCCCGACGACATCAAGGGCATGAAGCTGCGCGTGGTGGGCTCGCCCCTGTACATCGACATCTTCACCGCCCTGGGCGCCAACCCGACGCAGATGAGCTGGGCCGATGCGCAGCCGGCCCTGGCCAGCGGCGCCGTCGACGGCCAGGAAAACCCCCTGTCCATCTATGACGGCGCCAAGCTCTATGACGTCGCCCAGAAATACCTGACCCTGTGGAATTACGTCGCCGACCCGCTGATCTTCGTGGTCAACCAGGACGTCTGGAACTCCTGGACGCCCGAGGACCAGAAGATCGTGCGCGAGGCCGCCATCGAGGCCGCCAAGCGCGAGATCGTCATCGCCCGCCAGGGCGTGACCTCGACGGACGACGCCCTGCTCAAGGAAATCGAGGGCCACGGCGTCACGGTCACGATCCTCTCGCCCGCGCAGATCGACGCCTTCGCCAAAGTCACTCAGCCCGTGTTCGACAAGTGGGCCAAACAGATCGGTCCCGATCTGGTCAAGCAGGCCCAGGCCGATATCGCCAAGCGCTGACCGGCGCATGATCCCGGCCCCGGCATGGAATTTTCCGCCCAGATCGCGATCCTGCTGTTCTTCGTCGCCATGCTGGCCGGCATGGTCGATGCGATCGCGGGCGGCGGCGGACTGATCACCATCCCGGCCCTGCTGGCGGCCGGCCTGCCGCCGGGCACGGCCATCGCCACCAACAAGATCGGCGGCATCGCCGGCTCGGCCGCCGCGACCCTGCATTTCCTGCGCATCCGCCAGATCGACCTCAAGCGCAGCCGCTGGATGGCGCTGGGGGCGTTCACCGGCTCGCTGGCGGGCGGGATCGTGCTGACCCGCATCGACAGCTCGGTACTCAGCCGCCTGATCCCGATCCTGCTGATCGGCTTCGCCCTGTACTTCCTGCTCTCGCCCAGGGTCGGCGCCGAGGACCGCAAGGCGCGCATCTCCAGCGCCGCCTATGCGCTCGTCATGGCCCCTTTGATCGGCTTCTACGACGGCTTCTTCGGCCCCGGGACCGGCACATTCCTGGCAATCTCGCTGGTCACCCTGATGGGCTTCAACCTGGTCAAGGCCACGGCGCACACGAAACTGCTGAACCTGTGCAGCAATCTCGCCTCGGTGCTGTTCTTCGCCCTGCACGGCAACATCGTCTGGTCCTTCGGACTGCCCATGCTGGCCGGCCAGTGGATCGGCGGGACCATCGGCGCGCGCCTGGTGGTCAGCCAGGGCCACCGCCTGATCAAGATCGTCATGGCGGTGGTCGCCATCGCGATCTCGATAAAGATGATCTGGAGCGCCTGATACGGGGCTACGGCCAGCCGTGCCGACGGCACTATTTGCTCGAAGGAAATCCGGACGGCCTTCAGTCCCCGCCCATCAGCGCCTGCAGTTCGACGCCGACGTCCCCCTTGTCCGCAGACACCCAGGCGGTCCGGTCGCTCACGTTGACGTTCATCGTCATGCCGCGCTCGGCCAGGCCGGCGAGCGCGCGCGTCGCCTCGGCGGGCAGGGCATAGACGCGCAGGTTCCGGGCACGGGCGACCTTGTTGCGCACGCCGGCCCACCAGACCTCGACCCCGCGGCCGTAGGCGAACACAATCACCTCGCCGGCGCGTCCGCAGGCTTTCAGGAGGCGGCGCTCATCCGGCAGGCCGACCTCGATCCATTGCCGGATCGCGCCCGTCAAATCCATGCGCCACAGATCGGGCTCGTCGGTCTCGCTCAGGCCGCGCGTGAAAACCAGACCCTCGTCGCCGTCCACGTGCAAGGCATAGGCCAGCAGGCGCACCATCAGGCGCTCATCGGTTTCCGACGGGTGGCGGGCCACGGTCACGGCATGGCTGCCATAGTAGGCGCGATCATTGTCGGCCACGTGGATGTCGGCTTTGTAGACGGTTGCGCGCAGCGCCATGGAGCATCGTTCCGGAATACGGCCCCGCGCCTGAGCGGCGGAAGCCGGAAAAAGGCATAGTCTAACCCGGGCAACCGGCCCCGTTCCCCGCGCGCACTGGGGCGGGTATGATAGGCCGACACTTCCCCCTCGAGGAACACGCCATGCCCTGCTACAGCTTCGAAGGCATCACCCCCGTCGTCCATCCGACGGCCTACGTCCATCCCACCGCCGTGCTGATCGGCGACGTCATCGTCGGGCCCGGCGTCTACGTGGCGCCGCTGGCATCCCTGCGCGGAGACTTCGGGCGCCTCATCCTGGAGGAGGGCTCCAACCTGCAGGACCATTGCATGATGCACGGCTTCAGTGACGCCGACACCATCGTCCAGGCCAATGGCCACATCGGCCACGGCGCCATCCTGCACGGCTGCGTCATCGGCCGCAACGCGCTGGTGGGGATGAACGCGGTCGTCATGGACAGCGCGATCATCGGCGCCGACAGCATCGTGGCCGCGATGAGCTTCGTCAAGACCGGCTTCCAGGGCGAGCCGCGCCAACTGCTGGCGGGATCGCCCGCGCGCGTCATCCGCACGGTCACCGACGCCGACCTGCACTGGAAACAAATGGGCACGCGCGAATATCAGGCCCTGGTCGGGCGTTATACCAACGGCCTGCGCGAGGCCGTGCCGCTGCACGAAGTCGAGGCCGACCGGCCACGCCTCAAGAACGTCACGGATCTGGGCGCCCTGAGACAGGATCGGCTGCCCGCCGAGGCGCGGGCGAAGGGCGTCACGGCCTGACCGCGGACCGCCCGGAAACGCCGGCGTTCTTCACCGTGATGGACGCGTCTACTTGAACGCCGTCTCGATGAAGCTGCGCAACTTGCGCGAGTGCAGGCGTTCGCGCGGCATCTCGCGCAGGCATTCGAGCGCGCGAATGCCGATGTGCAGGTGCTGGTTGACCTGCGTGCGGTAAAAGGCGCTCGCCATACCCGGCAGCTTCAGCTCGCCATGCAGGGGCTTGTCGGACACGCACAGCAAGGTGCCATAGGGCACACGGAACCGGAACCCATTGGCCGCGATGGTCGCCGATTCCATGTCCAGGGCGATGGCCCGCGACTGCGACAGGCGCCGGACGGGCTCTTGCTGGTCGCGCAGCTCCCAGTTGCGGTTGTCGATGGTGGCCACCGTGCCGGTGCGCATGATTTTTTTCAGCTCCCAGCCGCTCAGGCCCGCGACCTCGGCCACGGCCTCCTCGAGCGCCACCTGCACCTCGGCCAGGGGCGGCACCGGCACCCATAGCGGCAGATCATCGTCCAGCACATGATCCTGGCGCACATAACCGTGCGCCAGCACATAGTCACCCAGCCGCTGCGTGGTGCGCAGGCCCGCGCAATGCCCCAGCATCAGCCAGGCCGAGGAGCGCAGCACCGCGACGTGGTCGGTGATGGTCTTGGCGTTGGACGGCCCCACGCCGATATTGATCAGCGTGATGCCGGTATGCCCCGCGCGCTTGAGATGATAGGACGGCATCTGCGGCCCCCGATCGGGCGGCGCCGCGGACGCGCCCGCGGTCTCGCGGGTGACGATGTGATTGCCGGGTTCGACCAGCTCGGTGTAGCCGCCCTCGCCGCTGGCCAGCGCGCCGCGCGCCCACTTGACGAACTCCTCGACGTAGAACTGGTAGTTGGTGAACAGCACGAAGTCCTGGAAATGCTGCGGCGCCGTCGCCGTATAGTGCTGCAGGCGATGCAGGGAATAATCAATGCGCGGCGCGGTGAACGGCCCCAGCGGCCGCGGCTGGCCCGGCCGGCCCTCCCAGGTGCCATTGACGATCGCGTCGTCAGTGACCGCCAGATTGGGCACATCGAAATGATCGCGCAAAGTGTGGCCGGGCGACTCCAGGTACTCGCCATCGATGTACTCGCCCTCCGGAAAGGCGAAGTGCAGCGGAATGGGCATATCGGACTCGCCAATCTCGACAGGCACCTGATGATTGCGCAACAGCAGGCCGATCTGCTCGCGCAGATAGCCATGAAACAGCGACGGCTGGGTCACCGTGGTCATGTACACGCCCGGCTCCACCAGGTGACCGTAGGACAAGCGGCTGTCGACCTCCTGGTACGAATTCACCCGAATGCGGATCGCGGGATAGCAGGCGCGCACACGCTGCCCCTCGGGCAGGCGGCCCGCGCTGTATTCGCGAAAGGCGTCGCGAATGAAGGCCGTATTGCGCTGGTACAGCCCGATCAGTTGATCGATCGCCGCATCCACATCGTCATAGCTGGCAAACGGCACCAACGGCGGCAATCGAGTCGGGCGGGGATGATCCATGAATTTGTCCATGCCTGATTATGGCAGGTCTTTGCGACGGAGAGATGAACGGTCGACCACGCTCCCCGGGCGCCGGCCGCGAGCTCATCCAAAAAACAAAATGACGAACGCTCCCCACAAATCACCTCGCTGTTGCAGGCGCCGATGACGATGCGGTCAGCTTTTTCGAGCATGGTTCAGTCCATCCGCCGATGCGCTTCCCGCCCCGCCACATACGTCGCCGCGACAGCCCGGTCGTCGCCCAGCATCGCCAAGGCAAAGAGCAGTTCCTCGAGAGTATCGGCGCGGGCGCTGCGCCGCGCCAGCAGCGGCGTCGCCGCCGGGTCCAAGGCCACGAAATCCGCCTCGGCGCCCGGCGCCAGGGTGCCGATCCGTCCCGCCAGCCCCAGGTTGCGGGCCGCCCCCTGCGTTGCCATCCAGAACATGCGCCGGGCGCTGAGATGATCGCCCGCCAGACGGGCAATCTTGTGCGCCTCGCTCATCGTCCGCAGCATGGAAAAAGCAGTGCCCCCGCCTACGTCGGTCGCCAGGGCCACCGGCATGCCACAGGATCGGGCGGCGGCGAAATCGAACAGGCCGCTGCCGAGAAACAGATTGGAGGTCGGACAATGCGCGGCCACGGCGCCGGCATCGCGCATGCGCCGGCGATCATCGTCGTCCAGCCAGACACAATGCCCGTAGACCGAGCGTGGCCGCAGCAGGCCGTGGCGGTCGTAGATATCGAGATAACTGCGATGACCGGGGAAAAGCCCGGCCGCCCACTGGACCTCGTCCCGGCTCTCGGCCACGTGACTCTGGATGAACACGTCGGGATAGCGCTGCGCCAGTTCGCCGCACAGGCCCAGCTGCCCGGGCGTGGAGGTCGGCGCAAAGCGCGGCGTCAACGCATACAGCTGACGCCCCGTCCCGTGCCAGCGCTGCAGCAGCGCCTCGCTGTCGCGCGCGCCCGATTCCGCCGTGTCGCGCAGGAACTCCGGGCAGTTGCGATCCATCAGCACCTTGCCCGCCACCATGCGCAGGTTGCGCGCATGGCTTTCCTCGAAGAACGACTGGACCGACTGCGGATGCACGGTGCAATACACCAGCGCCGTCGTCGTCCCCGCGCGCAGCAGCTCATCCAGAAAGAACCGCGCCACCTCGGCCGCATGCGCTGGATCGTCGAACCGGCGCTCGGCCGGGAAGGTGTAGGTTTCGAGCCAGGGCAGCAGGCCCGGCGCCGGCGAGGCGATGATGTCGGTCTGCGGATAATGGACATGCGCATCGATGAAGCCCGGCACGATCAGGCGGTCGCGCCAATCGGCCACGGGCATGCCCGGCGGCAGCGCCGGGGCCAGCCGCGAGTATTCCCCACAATCGCGCACGTGCCCATCGGCCACCACCAGCAGGCCGTCCCGGATCCACACGCAGGCCTCGTCCTCGGCGTCGCGATCATCGCGGAAATACAGCAGTTGGGCACGAAAGGCGCTGGCGGGGCCGGGCGCCGGGGCTTGCGGGAGGGGGCTCATTCAATACTCCAGGTGGTGCGCGCGGCGTCTGGTCCGGGAACCGATCCACCCGCAGCACGCGGCATCATCATACAGATGACGCCGCGCGGCCAGGCGAAGAAGCTGCAGCAAGGGCGTTGACATCAGGCCGCGGCCTGAACCAGGCGCTTTTTTGCCTTTAATGCAACGCTTGCCTGATAATGCACCCCCCTATCTGCGCCCGACCAGCGCGCGCAGGCTGATCACCGCCAGCGCCACCCCGATCAGAACCATCCCCGACAACTCCAGCGCGCCCGGTATCTCGCCCAGTTCGAGCCAGCCAGCCAGCACCCCGACCACCGGCACACCCAGCAACGACAGCCCCGCGATCCCGGCGGACACATGCTGCAGGGCAAACAGCCACAGCAACCAGGCCAGGGCCGTCGCCAGCACTGCGTTGTAGATCAGCGCCCAATAAAAATAGGGCGTGGGATCGATCGAACGCTCCGGCACCACCCAGGCGGCGACGCACAGCGCCAGGGCGCCGAACAGCATCTGCCACGCCGTCAACGGCAACACGTCCATGGGGTAGTCGCACCTGATCCATTTCGCTACCAGAGTCGCCAGCGCCCAGCACAGTCCTGACGCGAGAGCCAGCACCTCGCTGAGAACATCGGCATGATGATTCCAGGGCTCCAGGATCAGCAGCAGGCCCGCCGCCGCCAGCGCCAGCGCCAGCCATTGCAGCCCGCGAACGCGTTCGCCGAACATCGCCCAGGCCAGCGGGATGACCCAGAACGGCATCGTGTACACCAGGATCGAGGTCTTGCCGGCGCCGCCGTGCAGCAGCGCGAGCTGGATCAGCAGGGCGAACGCCGCGGTCTGCAGCATGCCCAACAGCACCACGCGACCCCAGGCGCGGATGCGCATGGGACGCCGCAGGAGCTTCAGTGCCAGCAACAGCACCACGGCGCCGAACAGGGTACGCAGGGCGGAAAAATCGAAAGGCCCGACATAAGCCAGGACCTTTTTCATCACCACCCAGTTGTAGCCCCAGACCAGGGTCATGATCCCTAAAGCGAGCAGCGCGAGGCGCTGGTTGCGCCGGGACCGGGCCTGCTGGCTGGCCGGCTGTGGCGGCGCGAGCACCGTGCGCGCGTCCGGTGAAACCGTCGCGTGCGCGCTTGATGATTCAGGTTTCAAGATATTTTCGTCCTTCCCAATAACCGGTCCGATGATAGTGCGTACGCAGATCGTCGATGAAATACCGCACTTTGGCGGGCAAGTAACGCTGTTGCGGGTAGACGGCCTGGATGTCGTAGGCCGGCAGTGCGAACTCATCGAGTACGGTCACAAGTTCGCCTTGCTTGAGCTCGCGCTGGATTTCCCAGGTGGACCGCCAGCCCACGCCCAGCCCCTGACGCACCCAATCGTACAGCAGTTCGCCGTCATTGCAGGCCAGACCACCCCGGACTCGCACCGCGAATGGCTTGCCGTCACGCATGAAGGTCCAGCCCCGGTGCTGGCCACCCTGCAAGTTGAAAGCCAGGCAATTGTGGCGCGCAAGATCCTCGGGCACACGCGGCATACCGTAGCGCTTGAAGTATCCCGGCGTGCCACACACGACGCGCCGATTGGGATACAGGCGCACGGCCACACAATTCGGATCGGTTACTTCGCCGATCCTGATCGCCATGTCGTAGCCCTCGCGCACCAGGTCCACCACGCTGTCGGTGAAATTGAACGACAGCCTCAAGTCGGGATAGCGCGCCTGGAAGGCCACCGCATGGGGCGCGATGTGCTGACGGCCGAACGAGGCGGGCGCCGACACCACCAGATGCCCGGCCAGCGAGCGGCGACGCGCCATGATGCTGGCATCGGCCGCCTCGAAATCCTGGATGAGCTGCTGGCACTGCTCGAGATAGCGCTCGCCCAGGTCCGTCAGCACCAGGCCGCGCGTGGACCGATGCATGAGCTGGACCCCCAGGCGGCGCTCCAGGGCAGTCAGGCGTCGTCCCATGATCACGGGGGTCACCGATTCGACCAGAGCGGCAGCCGCAAAGCTGCCTTTCTCGGCAATCAATACAAAACTGCGCATCTCGGTATAGCGGCCCATATGCGTCCCCTCATCCTGGAATCCCGCGGATTCCGACCGATCCCATTGTAAATAATGATTATTCACCATCAGCCATAGTCCCGGTACCGCCTGATGGGATACGCCCTGAATCCACCAGCTAGATACTTTTAGTATCGACAGAAACGAGTAAAGCTTGGATTCCCGCACGCCGCCATTTTCCCTATCCTGAGAACCATCTGAAACCGTCACCCTGCTGGGCAGGGTAGTGTTCGACGCTTGAAGGAACAAATAAAACCGATGGATTTTTGGCCTGGGCAAGGCACAAACCGCAGCGATAGCTGTGGCTATCGCGAGGATTTGTAACGCCGCCCAGGCCAAAAAGACGCGGTTTTATGTTCCTGATAGCGTCGAACACTGCACTGGTATCCTGTCAACTGTTTCAAACACAAAGAATGCCGGAACCGCCCATGCCCAGATTCGCCGCCAACCTGTCGATGCTCTTTCCCGAACTCGATTTCCTCGATCGGTTCCAGGCCGCCGCCCAGGCGGGCTTCAAAGGCGTGGAATTCCAGTTCCCCTACGCCTATGCGCCGCAAGCGCTGGCGGCCCGCCTGCGGGACCACGACCTGACGCTGGTCCTGCACAACATGCCCGCGGGCGACTGGGACGGCGGCGAACGCGGCATCGCCTGCCATCCGGATCGCATCCAGGAGTTCCGCGACGGCGTGGACCACGCGATCGACTATGCCACGGCGCTGGGCTGCCCCCAGGTCAACTGCCTCGCGGGCAAGGTCCCCAGCGACACGGACGCCGCGCAGGCGCGCCGGATCTTCATCGACAACCTGCGCTACGCCGCACCGCGCCTGGCCAGCGCTGGCATCCGGCTGCTGATCGAGCCCATCAACACCTACGACATCCCGGGCTTCCTCCTCAACCGGACCGATCAGGCCCTGGCCATTCTCGACGAGGTCGACTCGCCCAACCTGCTGGTCCAGTACGACATCTACCACGCCCAGCGCACCGAAGGCGAACTGGCGGCCACGATCAGCCGCCACCTGGCCCGCATCGGCCACATCCAGATCGCCGACAATCCCGGGCGCCACGAGCCGGGCACCGGCGAGATCCACTATCCCTGGCTGCTGCGCCACATCGACCGGGCCGGATACCAGGGCTGGATCGGCTGCGAATACAAGCCCGCGGGCGACACCCGGGACGGTCTGGCCTGGCGCCAGGCCATGAACGCCTGAGCGCCGGACTCGCCCCATGACGACAGCCCCCCGCGACCTCCTCACCCGCCTGTTCGACGCCGCCGTGCGGGCGGCGCAGCCCGAGCACTGCATCGCCCGCCTCCTGCCTTCGCCGCCCACCGGCCGCACCATCGTCATCGGCGCCGGCAAGGCCTCGGCCGCCATGGCGCAGGCGCTCGAACGCCACTGGTCCGGTCCCCTCGAAGGGCTGGTGGTCACGCGCTACGGCTACGCCGTGCCATGCGAGCGCATCGAAATCGTCGAGGCGGCCCATCCGGTGCCCGACGCGGCGGGCTCGGCGGCGGCGCGCCGGATCGTCGAACGGGTCGCGGGCCTGACGGCCGACGATCTGGTGATCTGCCTGATCTCGGGCGGCGGTTCGTCGCTGCTGCCCATGCCCGCCGAGGGCATCAGCCTGCAAGACAAGCAGGACATCAATCGCGCGCTGCTGAAATCCGGCGCCACGATTTCCGAAATGAACTGCGTGCGCCGGCATCTCTCGGCCATCAAGGGCGGCCGCCTGGCCGCCGCCTGCGCGCCCGCCCGCGTGTTGAACCTGCTGATCTCGGATGTCCCCGGAGACCAGCCGGCCGACATCGCCTCGGGCCCGACCGTCGCCGACGCCAGCACCTGCGCGCAGGCCCTGGACATCGTGCGCCGCTATGGCATCGCCCTGCCGCCACCCGCCCGGGCCTTGCTGGAATCGGGCCGGGGCGAAACCGTCAAACCCGGCGATCCGCGCCTGGCCAAGGTCGAGACGCGCTTCATCGCCACGCCGCAGATGGCCCTCGAAGCCGCCGCCGCGATCGCGCGCGCGGCCGGCATCACACCGGTGTTGCTGGGCGATCGCATCGAGGGCGAGGCGCGCGATGTGGGCAAGGTCCTCGGCGGTATCGCCCTCCAGGTCCGCGAGCACCGCCAGCCCGCGCCGCCGCCCTGCGTCCTGCTCTCCGGCGGCGAAACCACAGTCACGGTGCGCGGCGACGGGCGCGGCGGGCGCAACGTGGAATTCCTGCTGTCCCTGGCCATCACGCTGGACGGCGCCCCGGGCATTCATGCCCTGGCGGGCGATACGGACGGCGTCGATGGCCAGGAGGAAATCGCCGGCGCCCTGATCGGCCCCGATACCCTGACGCGCGCCTGGGCGATGGCCATGCCGCCGCGCGCCCACCTGGACAATAACGACGGGCACGGCTTCTTCGAACGGCTGGGCGATTCCCTGGTTACCGGGCCGACCCTCACGAACGTCAACGATTTTCGCGCCATCCTGGTCCTTTGATCCGGCCGGGCGGCATACTTTTCTCAAGAGAGACCATTTCATGAAAACGATTCGAGTTCTGACACTGGACGACGCCCAGCGCCTCGGCGCGGCGGCGCTGGCCGAGGCCCTGGGCAACGGCTGGGCGGTGACCATCGCGGTTTGCGATGCGGGCGGCCACGTCCTGTGGTTGCAGCGCATGGACGGCGCCCCCCTGATGAGCGCCGACATCGCGCCAGCCAAAGCCCGCACCTGCGCGGTGAGCGGCAAGCCCAGCAAAGTCTACGAGGACATGGTCAACCAGGGCCGCATCGCCGCGCTATCGATGCCGGTCATGCCGCTCGAGGGCGGCGAGCCTATCCTGTGCGATGGCCGCGTCATCGGCGCCGTCGGCGTATCGGGGGTCAAGGCCCCGCAGGATGCCCAGATCGCGCGCGCCGGGATCGCCGCGCTGGACTGATCTCCAAGTTTCAACTCTTATACAAGACCCCTATAATCCGGGGAATTCGGACCGTTTCGTTTACCAAGAAGGACTATCATGACTGATCGTGTCGCCTGTCACGGACTCCAGGTTGCCACCGTGCTACACCAATTCGTCGAGCGGGATGCCCTGCCGGTTGCGGGCCTGCAGGCCGACGCATTCTGGCAAGGCCTGGCCGGGATCGTGCGCGATCTCGCCCCCCGCAACCGCGCCCTGCTCGCCGAGCGCGACCGCCTGCAAGCGGCCATGGACGACTGGTACGGCAAACACCCTGGCCCCATCGCCGACCCGGCCGCCTACCGGGCCTTCCTCAAGGACATCGGCTACCTGCGCAACGACCCCGCCCAGGTGAGCGTCACCACCGCAAACGTAGACACCGAAATCACCGCCCAGGCCGGCCCCCAACTGGTCGTGCCGATCATGAACGCGCGCTACGCCCTGAACGCCGCCAATGCCCGCTGGGGCAGCCTGTACGATGCCTTGTACGGCACCGATGCCATCCCGGAGGATGACGGCGCGACCCGCGCCGGCGGCTACAACCCCGTGCGCGGGGCCAAGGTCATCGCCTTCGGCCGCCAGTTCCTCGACGACAACATCCCCCTCGCCAAAGGCTCGCACCGCGACGCCACGGCCTACGCGGTCGCCGATGGCGCCCTGCGCGTCACCCTGGCCGACGGCCAGTCCACCGTGCTGACCGCCCCCGCGACCCTCCTCGGCTACCGCGGCAATCCTGCCCAGCCCGAGGCACTGGTGTTCCGCCACAACGGCCTGCACTTCGAGCTGCAATTCGACGCCACCCACCCGATCGGCCAGACCGACGGCGCCCACATCAAGGACATCGTCCTCGAAGCCGCCCTGACCACCATCATGGACTGCGAGGACTCCGTCGCCGCCGTGGACGCCGAGGATAAGGTGCTGGCCTATCGCAACTGGCTGGGTCTCATGACGGGCACGCTCACCGAGGATCTGGTCAAAGGCGGCAAGACCATCTCACGCCGCCTCAATCCCGATCGCCAGTACACCGCCCTGGACGGTTCGACGGCGGCCCTGCACGGCCGCTCGCTGATGTTCGTGCGCAACGTCGGTCACCTGATGACCAACCCCGCCATCCTCGACGAGCAAGGCAACGAGATTCCCGAGGGCATCCTCGATGCGGTCATGACCGCCCTGACCGCGATGCCTGACCTCAAGGCCCGCCGGAACTCCCGCAGCGGCTCGATCTACATCGTCAAACCCAAGATGCACGGCCCCGACGAGGTCGCCTTCGCCAACGAAATCTTTGCCCGCGTCGAGGCCTTGCTGGGCCTGGCGCCCAACACGCTCAAGATGGGCATCATGGACGAGGAGCGCCGCACCAGCATCAACCTCAAGGCCTGCATCGCCGCGGCCGCCGAGCGCGTCGTGTTCATCAACACGGGCTTCCTCGACCGCACCGGCGACGAGATCCACACCTCGATGCGCGCCGGCGCCATGGTGCGCAAGGGCGACATGAAAAACCGCGAGTGGATCCAGTCCTACGAGCTGAACAACGTCCAGACCGGCCTCGAATGCGGCCTGCGCGGCCATGCCCAGATCGGCAAAGGCATGTGGGCCATGCCCGACCTGATGGCCGCCATGCTCCAGCAAAAGATCGCCCACGTGAAGGCCGGCGGCAACACCGCCTGGGTGCCGTCACCCACCGCCGCGACCCTGCACGCGCTGCACTACCATCAGGTTGACGTATTCGAGGTCCAGAAATCCCTGGAAGGCCGCCACGAGGACTATCTCGACCGGATCCTGACGGTGCCCGTCGCCGCCCAGACAAACTGGACGCCCGCGCAGATCCAGGAGGAACTGGACAACAACGCGCAAGGCATCCTGGGCTACGTGGTGCGCTGGATCGATCAGGGCGTGGGGTGCTCCAAGGTGCCCGACATCCATGACATCGGCCTGATGGAGGACCGCGCCACGCTGCGCATTTCCAGCCAGCACATCGCCAACTGGCTGCTGCACGGCATCGCCACGCGCGAGCAGGTCGAACAAACCATGCGCCGTATGGCCGCGGTGGTCGACAAGCAAAATACCGGCGATCCGCTCTACGAGCCGATGGACGGCCATTTCGACACATCCTGCGCCTTCAAGGCCGCCTGCGACCTGGTCTTCAAGGGTGTCACGCAGCCCAACGGCTATACCGAGCCTCTGCTGCACCACTGGCGCCAGGTCAAAAAGGCCGAGCAGGCCGCCAAGGCCTGATACCGGTTCCCGCCCCCGGCCACGCCGGGGCGGGATTGTACGGGCGGGCGTCCTGACGGGCCGCCCGCACCGACACTAACCGCGCACCCGCGCCATCAGCTCATCCAGCCACGCCAGCGCGAGATCGACCTCCTCGGCGCTGACATTCAGGGCCGGCATGAAGCGCAGCAAATTGCCGCGCGGCGCATTCAACAGCAGCCCCTCCGGCGCCCGTTCGCGCGCCGCCTCGACCAGGGCCGGGCCATAGTCCCGATCCAGCACCAGCGCCCGCAGCAGCCCCTCGCCGCGCTCGCCGCCCAGGCCCCATTTGGCCGACAGCGCCAGCAACCCCTCGGACAGCTGGCGCCCGCGCGCCTCGACGGAGGCCAGGAACCCCGGCGCCATCAAGGTATCGAAAATCGCCACCCCCACCGCCGTCATCAGGGGGTTGCCGTTGTACGTGCCCCCCTGATCGCCGTGCTCGAAGCAGCACACCGCCTCGCGGGCGCACAGTGCCGAAAGCGGCACCCCGCCGCCGATCCCTTTGCCCAGGGTCATGATGTCCGGCTCGATCCCGGCGCGCTGATAGGCAAAGAGCGTCCCGGTGCGGCCCATCCCCGTCTGCACCTCATCGACGATGAGCAGCATGTCGCGCTCGCGGGTCAGGGCGCGCAACGCCTGCAGGAACTCGGCCGTTGCGGGAATCACCCCGGCCTCGCCCTGCACGGGCTCGAGCATCACCGCCACGGTCTGATCGTCGATGAGCGCGCGCACGGAATCCAGGTCGTTGAGAATCGCTTTTGGAAAACCATCGACCTGGGGCGCGAACTTGCGGTCCCAGCCGGGCTTGCCGGAAGCCGACATCGTCGCCAGCGTGCGGCCGTGAAAGCTGTGATCGAACGTGATGATCTTGTAGGCCCCCTGGCGATGCACCTGGCCCCACTTGCGCGCCAGCTTGATCGCGCCCTCATTGGCCTCGGCGCCGCTGTTGGCGAAAAACACCCGGTCGAAGCAGGACGCGCCCACGAGGCGCTTGGCCAGGTCGATCGACGGCTGGTTGTAGAACGCCGGCGACGGATTGATCAGCAGGCTCGACTGCCGCGTCAGGGCGGCGACGATGGCCGGATCATTGTGACCCAGGGCGTTCACCGCCCAACCCTGGATGAAATCCAGGTATCGCTTGCCGTTGTGATCCTCGAGCCAGGAGCCGCGCCCCCGGACGAATATCAGCTCGGGGCGTGAAGTGATTTCCATCAGGGCATTGAGCCCGGCGCGGTCGAGAGTCATCTGTGCATTCCCGGAAAAACGTCCGCCGCCAAGCCGGCAGGCCCGGCGGTGGAAATAAAAAAGGCCGGCGCGCAATCCGCCAGTCGTCCGCCTATTCTAAGGCCGTTGCGCGCATCCCGGAATGCGGCGCAGCAGTTTCATGCCAAACAGGTTCACGCCGAGGCCGGCCAGCACCACGACACCGCCGACCCATTGCCACAAATCGAGGCGCTCGCCCAGGAACCAATCGGCGCACAACAGGCCCACCACCGGAATCAGCAGGCTGAGCGGCGCGATCCGCGCCACCG
The DNA here is from genome assembly GCA_040394755.1 of Castellaniella defragrans. GTDB lineage: Bacteria > Pseudomonadota > Gammaproteobacteria > Burkholderiales > Burkholderiaceae_B > Castellaniella > Castellaniella defragrans_A. The sequence goes on from JBEBRQ010000004.1 coordinate 60,697, forward strand.
GGTGCCGCGCCAGCAGCCGCCCCCACAGCACGTAGCCGACCAGGGTCGCCACGCCGGCGAGATAGGCCACGGCCAGCACCCCTTGCAGGCTGATGTTCGCCAGGCTGTGGGCCATGCGCGCCGGCCCCTCGAAAACCGCCGACAGCAACAGGAAGGGCACCGGCGGCAGCAACGCGCCCCAGACCACCAGTCCCATCATATCCACCTTGCCCGCCCCCTTGAGCACGATATTGCCGGCCGACCAGCTCAGGGCGGCGCACAGAGTCAGCAGGAAGCCGGCCAGGGGCACCGCACCGTCCTGCGCCCCCGCATCCAGCAGCACCAGGCCCGCGACTGCGATCGCCATCCCCAGCACGTGGTGGCGCTCGATGCGTTCGCGCAACACCAGCGCCGCGATCAGCACGGTAAAGAATGCCTGCGACTGCAAGACCAGCGAAGCCAGGCCGGCCGGCATTCCCAGATGAATGGCCAGGAACAGGAAGGCGAACTGCCCGAGGCTGATCGTCGCCCCATACGCCAGCAGCTTGCGCCAGGAAATCGCGGGCCGCTTGACGAACAGGATCGCGGGAAAAGCCACGAAGGTGAACCGCAAGGCGCCCAGCAGCATCGGCGGGATCTCGTCGACCCCCAGCTTGATCGCCACGAAATTGGCGCCCCACACAACAATGACCGTCAGGGCGGCCAGGACATCCTTCAACGGCATGACAGCCCTCCGGACCCCGGGTCCTGTTGGTTGATCCACGCATCCAAATCAGTGCCCGGCCCGCGCCTCGAAACCCTGCGAGAACGCCGCCAGCAGATAGTCGAGCAGGACGCGCACGGTGCGTGGCGGCCTGGCCGAATATGGGCGCACGGCAAAGATAGTACGCCCAAACGCGCCGACCGGCTGCCATTGCGGCAAAAGCGCCACCAGTTCCCCCGCCCGCACCGCGCGCTGCGCCGAGAAATCCGGCAGCAGGGCGATGCCGACACCCGCGCAGGCCATGTCGCGCAGTACCTCGCTGTTGTTCGCCACGAAGCCGGGGCGCACCGGAATGGTGACGCGCGCGCCGGATGTCCGCGCGCCCGCGCGCTCGAAGGCCCACGTCGCCGTGCCCTGGGGCCTCGGATAGTGCAAATGCCGGTGCGCCTCGAGCTGCGCGGGATGGGCCGGCACGCCATGCACGGCCAGATAATCGGGACTGGCGACCAGCAAAGTGCGGGTGCGGCACAGGGCCCGCGCCACGTAAGTATCGGGCGGCGATTCCACATGCCGCAGCGCCAGGTCGAAACCCTCGGAGGCCAGGGACACCAGGCCATCGCTCATGTCGAGTTCGAGGCGCACCTGCGGGTAGCGGCGCAGGAACTCTGGCAGGCGCGCCGCCAGCTGCTGGCGCGCGAACGCCACTGGCGCGGTGATGCGCAGCAACCCGCGCGGAACCTCGGCCATGTCCTGCACATCGGCAAAACTGTGCGCGATGCACGCATACGCCTCGCGCGTATCGTCCACCAGCCGCTGCCCAGCCTCGGTCAGGCGCACCGAGCGCGTCGTGCGCTGGATCAGGGGCACCCCGGCCGCCCGTTCGAGTTCGACCATGCGCTGGCTCATCGCCGCCTTGCTGACCGACAGGCGGCGGGCCGCCGACGTGAAGCTGCCTTGCTGGGCCAGCACGATCAGCCAGTGGATGTGCGGCCAGAGCCGGTCGATATTTTTCATATCCATAGTGTGATTGTTCACTAAATTGAACAATCATTCCAGCCCGGATGCCTATGCAAGGCCGTTGCGCCCCTCCTACACTGGACGTCCCATTTGCCGAATCCGCCAGAACACGACTGCCTGGATTCACTAACCGCGCAACAGGCCATCGCCGGGATTCCCGGCATCCACGCCCAGGAGACTCCCCATGCAAGCCTACACAGACACCGCCGAGGTCGGCCACTTCATCCAGGGCCGGCGCACCCCGGGCCAGGGCGCCCGCACCCAGGCCATCTACAACCCCGCCACCGGCCAGGTCACGCGCCAGCTGCGCCTGGCCGCCCCCGAGGACGTCGAAGCCGCCGTGCGCTCGGCCGCCGCCGCCTTCCCCGCCTGGGCCGCCACCCCGGCGCCGCGCCGCGCGCGCGTGATGTTCAAATTCCTCGAACTGATCAACGCCCACCGCGACGAGCTCGCCGCCATCATCACGGCCGAGCATGGCAAAGTGTTCAGCGACGCGCAGGGCGAACTGGCGCGAGGCATCGACATCATCGAATTCGCCTGCGGCGCGCCGCAACTGCTCAAGGGCGACTACACCGGGCAGGCCGCCACCGGCCTGGACAACTGGACCATGCGCCAGCCCCTGGGCGTGGTCGCCGGCATCACCCCGTTCAACTTCCCCGCCATGGTGCCCTGCTGGATGTTCCCGTTGGCCCTCGTCACCGGCAACTGCTTCATCCTCAAGCCCAGCGAACGCGATCCTTCGGTGGCGCTGCGCATCGCCGAACTGTTGCGCGACGCCGGCCTGCCCGACGGCGTGTTCAACGTCGTCCAGGGCGACAAACAGGCCGTCGACGCGCTGCTGGTCCATCCCGACGTCCAGGCCGTCAGCTTCGTCGGCTCGACTCCCATCGCCCGCTCGATCTACGAGCAGGGCGCGCGCCACGGCAAACGCGTTCAGGCCCTGGGCGGCGCCAAAAACCATATGGTCGTCATGCCCGACGCGGACCTGGAGCAGGCCGTCGACGCCCTCATCGGCTCGGCCTACGGCGCCGCGGGCGAACGCTGCATGGCCGTGTCCGTGGCCGTGCTGGTGGGCGATGCCGCCGACCGCATCATGCCGCTGCTCGCCGAACGCACCCGCAATCTGAAAATCTCGCACGGCATGGACGCCGAGGCCGAAATGGGCCCGGTCATCACCCAGGACGCCCTGCAGCGCATCCGCAATTACCTGGACATCGGCGTCAGCGAAGGCGCGCAACTCGTCATCGACGGCCGCGACCTCGTCGTGCCGGGACACGAGGAGGGCTTTTTCATCGGCGGCTGCCTGTTCGATCATGTGACGCCCTCGATGCGCATCCACCAGGAGGAGATCTTCGGCCCCGTGCTGTCCTGCGTGCGCGCTCCCGACATCGACGCCGCCATCCGCATCATCAACGACCACAGCTTTGGCAACGGCGTGGCCTGCTTCACCCGCGACGGCCACGCGGCCCGCGAGTTCGCGCACCGCATCCAGGTGGGTATGGTCGGCATCAACGTCCCGATCCCGGTGCCCATGGCCTGGCATGGCTTCGGCGGCTGGAAGAACAGCCTGTTCGGCGACATGCATATTTATGGCGAAGAAGGCGTGCGCTTCTACACCCGCCAGAAATCCGTCATGCAGCGCTGGCCGGACAGCGAATCCAAGGGCGCGGAATTCGCGTTCCCGACGCACGGCTGAGCGCGCGGCGTCAGTACAGTTCGAGCTGCACCGGGTGATGCCCCGCATCGCCCTGGTCCGGTTCGAGCTTGCTCACCCGCACGCCCAGCAGGCGCAAGCGCCGATCCAGCACGACGCGCTTGAGGCATTGGCCTGCCGCGCGGTGAATCGACCCGGCATCGTTCACCGCCTCGGGCAAGGTCAGGTCACGGGTCACGATCCGGAAATCATCGAACCGCAGCTTGATCCCCACCGTGGCGCCGCGCACGCGCTTGCGCCGCAGGTCCCCGGCCAGGCGCTCGCACAGATCGAGGAATATTCCGGACAGCAGCGCGCGGTCCCGGCGCACATGCAGGTCGCGCTCGAAAGTGGTCTCGCGGCTCAGTGATTTAGGTTCGGAGAACGTGACCACTGGCCTGTCATCGACGCCGTGGGCGGCATCCACCAGCCAGCGCGCATACGACAGGCCAAAGTTCGCCTGCAGCAGATCCGGCGGCGCGGCGGCGAGTTGCGCGATCGTCTCGATGCCCAGTGACTGGAGACGGCTCGTCGCCTTGGGTCCGATGCCATTGATCCGCGAGACCGGCAGCGGCCAGATGCGGCGCTCCAGGTCGCCGGGTCCGATGATGGTGATCCCGTCGGGCTTGTCCAGCTCGGAGGAGATCTTCGAGATCAGCTTGTTCGGCGAGATGCCGATCGAGCAGCTCAGGCCCGTCGCCGCGCGCACCGCAGCCTTGATACGGCTTGCCAGCGCCTCCGACGACTCGTCCAGCGCGCTCAAGTCGATGTAGATTTCGTCGATTCCGCGATCCTCGATGCATGGCGCGATCGCCGCCACCGCAGCCTTGAACAGCCGGGAATAATGCCGGTAGGCCGGGAAATCCACCGGCAGCATGACCGCATCGGGCGCCAGCTGCGCAGCCTTCATCATCCCCATCGCGGAATGCACCCCGAGCGCGCGCGCCTCATAAGTCGCCGTGGTAATCACCCCGCGGCCCACATAGTCGCGCAAAACGGCATAACGGCCATTGGCCGGCCTCTCGCCCCGACCGCCGATCACCACCGGACGGCCGCGCAGATCCGGGTAGCGCAGCAACTCGACCGACGCATAGAAGGCATCCATATCCAGGTGCGCGATACGGCGAGGAGCGGGGGCTTGCATGATGGACCATTTCTCGATCAGTGCTGCTATACTAGCCCGCCTGAAAGATATATTTCATTTACATCTATGACCATGCCCGGCTAGTGCCCTGTTTGGTTGGTTCGGGTATTCATATTCGGATGCATGGGCTTGCCAGACAAGGCGCAAACCGCAGCGATAGCCAGTGCTATCGCGAGGATTTGCAACGCAGTATGACAAGCCCAGGCGCCGAAGATGAATATTTGAATCAGCCAGACAGGACACTAACTGGCTTTCCCGATCCCGAGGAACTCATGCAAAGCGAAACCGTCTCCCGCACCCGACTGGATACCGAGATCATCCGCATCGAAGGCCTGCAAGGCCCGGCCTGCGCCGACAAACTGAATGCCGCGCTATCGGCTATCAAAGGCGTCGGCAGCGTCTCGGTGTCGCTGGACACCGGGAAAGCCACCATCACCTTCAATCCCGAGCAAGTCTCGAAGCAACGCCTGCGGGTCGCCGTCGAGGATGCCGGTTACCAGGCGCTCAAGCCGGTGCACGGCGAGGACGGCGCCTGCTGCGGCGCCTGCGGCGGCTGATCGCCGCACAGCACATGCGGCGCCGCGCGATGACGCGGCCCGCAGCGGCGCTGCAATCAAGCCTGGGCGTGCCCCTTGCCCAACTCAGAGCCCGAGCGGGGAGAACCGCGGAACGAGTAGTGCATGAACACCAGCGACACGCAGACCGTTCCGTACAGCAGCATGAAGGCGCTGGAATAAATACCCGTGAAATCCAACAGGGCGCCGAACATGATCGGCAGCACGAAACCGCCCAGGCCACCCGCCAGACCCACGACACCCGACACGGCGCCGATGTTTTCCACGTAGTCGTCGCTGATGAACTTGAAGACCGACGCCTTGCCGATGGCCATGGCGACGCCGACGACGAACAACAGGGCGGTGAACAGCCAGGGATTCAGGCCGAGGGACAAGGAAACATCGCCATGCTGGGTATGGATCAGCATTTGCGTCTGCGGGTAGGACAGAAGGAAGAAGCACACCCAGCACACCCACATCACCCACCAGGTCACCGTATAGGCGCCGAACCGGTCCGAGAACCAGCCGCCGAGCGCGCGCAGCACCCCGCCCGGCAGGGAGAAAATCGTCGCCAGCAATGCCGCGAACTTCAGATCGAAACCATATTCGGCCACATAATATTTAGTCGCCCACAGCGCCAGGGCGACATAGCCGCCGAACACCACTGAGTAATATTGGCAATAGCGCCACACCCGCGGGTCCTTCAGTACCTTCAGCTGCTGCGTGAACGGAACGCCCGAAGGCACGCGATGCGCCGGGTTGCTGTGGCTGAACATCCAGAACAGCACCGCGGTGCCGAGCATGATGGCCGCATACACCTGAGGCAGCATTGCCCAGCCAAAAGCGCCGATGATGGCCGGCCCCACGAACATCGTCACCGCCGAGCCCGAATTCCCCGCCCCGAAGATTCCCATGGCGAACCCGCGGCGCTCGGGCGCGAACCAGCGCGCAACGTACGGCGTCCCGACCGAGAACGTCCCGCCTGCCAAACCGACGAAAAGCGCCAGGATCAGGAACTGCGTATAGGTTTCCGCATGGCCCATCAAATAGAGAGGCGGCACACAGACCAGCATAATCACAAAAAAGACGATTCGGCCGCCAAAGCGGTCCGTCAGAAAACCCAGCGGCACGCGAATCAACGAGCCGGTCAAAACGGGCGTGGCGATCAACAGGCCGAACTGGGTTTCGTTCAGGCTGAGTTGGGCTTTCAGCGGAATTCCAAGGACCGAGAACATGGTCCAAACGGCAAAACAGACCGTAAATGCCAAAGTGCTGGAAAACAAGACCTGCAAGGCCTTGCGATCATGGTTGGGGGCCGACGGCCCGGATGAATTTTGCGTCATGAAGTCCTCTCTATACGTGGCTTTGCAGCAAGCACACACGCGTGCCATATTAGCCATACTTCCAGAAGGGACTCATGATCTATATCTAATCGACACACATACAATTCGACATACGCTAATCTATTCGACAAAGCGCAGTTCGACACATGCCTGCCGATGCGATACCATCTGCGGCCATATTCCCTGCCCCACACCCGAGGCGCAACGGGACGACCTGCTCCCAAAACGCGGCGGGACGAAAAACATGGGCAGCGCCCCTCTGAAACAATGCCGGCGCTACAAAAAACAAGACCATCCGGCGATGATCCTACCCGCTTTTCAGTCGAGCCCCTGGTCAAGGTGTGTGTCCAGATAATTCTCGCGGCCAGTATTCCGTTTGCTTGATCCGTATATCAAACACCGGCATCCGCGCCGCACATACTGTGTTGCAAATCCCCGCGATAGCACTGGCCATCGCTGCGGTTTGCGCCCTGATCTGGACCCATCGATCCGAATTTCGATAGACGCAACAACCAGACAGGGCACCCGGTTATGTCCCAGCTTCATTCCGTACAAACAGCGCCTGCCAGATCGCCCCTTTTCGGCATTGGTCTGCTGATATGCTCGTCCTGGCTGCTCTCCGGCCTGGACACCAGCGGTAAATGGATCATGGCGGCCGGACTGCCCCTGGCCTTTATCTGCTGGCTCCGTTTCTTTATCCATTCCGTGCTGGTGCTGGCCCTCATCCGCCCGCGCAACCTGCGTACGCTCCTGCGCACCCAACGGCCCTATATCCAGGCCCTGCGCAGCTTCACGAGCCTGGGGGCGACCTTCTCGTTCTTTTCCGCCTTGCAATACATCCCGCAGGCCGAGGCCACTTCGATCAATTTCCTGGCCCCCCTCATCATGCTGGCCTGCGCTCCCTGGATCCTCGGCGAGCCCCCGCGGCTGTCACGCTGGATCGCAGCGCTCAGCGGCTTCCTGGGCGTGCTGATCATCATCCGGCCCGGCAGCGGCCTGGACATCACCGGCGTGGCATTCGGCCTGTGCACGGCCCTGCTGTTCGCCATCCAATACCTGTGCACCCGCAAGCTGGCCATCGACAATCCCATGACCACCCTGATCTGGAGCGGCGGCGTGAGCGCGGTCTGCATGACCCTGGCGCTGCCCTTCACGCTGCCGGAATCCTGGCCCGTCATCCTGGAATTCGGGATGCTGGAATGGCTGGTGATGCTCGGCATCGGCGTCTGGGGCATCCTGGGACACATCCTGCAGATCCAGGCCTACCGCCTCGCGCCCGCCTCGCTGCTGGCGCCCTTCATCTACCTGCAGATCGTCGCTGCCGCCGTACTGAGCTGGCTGGTCTGGGGCGATTTCCCGGGCGCCATGACCTGGCTGGGCATTATCGTCGTCTGCGGCAGCGGCATCGTGATCGGCGCCATCGAATGGCATCAGGCGCCAAGGCCAGCCACTGGCAGGCACCGCTAATGTAGTGTTCCTTCAAGCGTCGAACACTACACTAGACACCACGCGCGCCCGACAAGAACGCCATCCCCGATGGCGCGCCGGGCCGGCGGATCAGGAACACGGCAAGCGCCGCAATGAAACAGGCCAGGCCCGCCGCATACAAAGCCGGCGTGTACGTCATCCACAGCGTGCGCGACAGACCCGCGCCGTAGGCCGCCGCCGCGCTGCCCACCTGGTGGCCCGCGAAAACCCAGCCGAACACCATGCCCGCCCGCGCCTTGCCGAAAACCGCCGTGGTCAGCTTGACCGTCGGCGGCACCGTCGCGATCCAGTCCAGACCATAGAACATCGCAAACAGCGACAGGCCATACAAAGAAAATTCGGAATGCGGCAACCAGAACAGCGACAGACCACGCAGACCGTAATACCAGAACAAGAGCTTGCGGTTGTCATAGCGGTCGGACAGCCAGCCCGACAGCACCGTTCCCACCAGATCGAAGACCCCCATCATGGCCAGCACCGAGGCGGCCGGCACCGGCGCCATGCCATAGTCCCCGCAAAGCGTGATGAAGTGCGTCTGGATCAAGCCGCTGGTACTCAGCCCGCAAACAAAGAACGTTCCGAACAGCACCCAGAATGCCGGCCGGCGCGCTGCCTCGAACAAGGCCGTGAAAGGCTCGCGAAACCCCGGCCGCCCCGCCGGCGCGGGCTCGGGCGGCGCCAGCGGATCGGCGCCGAAAGGGCGCAAGCCGATGTCCTCGGGCCGATTGGCCATCAGCGCAACAACCAGCAAAGCCACCACCAGGCAACAGGCGATCACCGGCGCCACCGCATAGCGCCAACCCACCGCCTCGATCAGCCAGGCCGCCAGCGGCAGGAACGCGAGCTGCCCCGTCGCCGCGCTGGCCGTCAGCAGGCCCAGCACCAGCCCCCGGCGCCGGTCGAACCAACGGTTGACCACGATTGCGCTGAGCACCAGCGCCGTCAAGCCCGCGCCCGCCCCCAGCACTACGCCCCAGAGAAGCACCAGATGCCAGATCCTGGACATCATCGTCGCCAGGCCCAGGCCCGCGGCCACCAGCACCAGCGCCAGACCAATGATGCGCCGCAGACCGTAGCGCTCGATCAGGATGGCGGCGAACGGTCCCATCAAACCGAACAAGGCAAAACGCACCGCCAGCGCCGATGAAATCCGGTCGATGTCCCAGCCGAATTCCTTGCTGAGCGGCACCAGGAACGCGCCGGGCAAACCCACGGCCGCCGCCGAGGACAGCATGGTCAGGAAAGCCAGAGCGGCAATCACCCAGCCATAATGTATTCCGCGCCGGCTGCACCATGCGGCTGCGATTTGAACGAATGGACGGCGCACGCCGGGCTCCCGAAACGCTGATGCGGCAATCATAAAGGAATTGCGGCGAGAAACCCCGGCCCGACGGTCAGCGCTTCTGCGTGACATCGACATGCTGATTGATATGCCGCAAATCCACATAACAATATGATATCCATCGCTATATACTATCCAATATAACGGTAGCAAAATCCTGATTCCTATTGAGCGGCATCTGTCGTCGACCTGACCTTCGTCCAATCGCGGGCTGCCGGCTTGATCAACATATTCATATGATTCGAGGCTTGCCCTTCATGCACCGCAGAACCTTCCTGAAAACCGCCCTCAGCCTGGGAATTGGCACGCTGCCATTTCTTTCTGCCAAAGGCGCATCGCCGCTGGAATCACCGCTGCTGGCCGCGGCATACGGCAAAATCCCTGGTGCAAACAGCATCCAGCGCATCGTCAGCGCGGGCCCGATCGCCGATGTGTTGCTAGTATCGCTGGCACCCGGAAAACTGGTCGGCATTTCCACACCCGGCATTCCCGACGACCACAAGAAGTATCTCTCCGATACGGTACGCAACCTGCCCTATACCGGCCGTCTCGCCGGCCGCGCCTCCACCTTTCCCATGGAAAGCCTGCTGGAACTGAAACCCGACATCATCGTGGATGTGGGCAGCACCAGCGCCAGCTATACCTCGACTGCCGAGCGCGTCCACCAGCAAACCGGCATCCCCTATGTGCTCATCAGCGGCCGCCTGGCCGACTCCGACGGTCAATTGCGCCTGCTGGGCGAGATGCTGGGCGCGCCGGACAATGGAAAGCCGCTGGCCGATTTCGCCCAATCCGTGCTGTCGGCGGCGCGAACGGTTCAGGAAAAAAACCATGTGGCACCCAGCATGTTCTTTGGCCGGGGCGCGGACGGCCTGGAAACAGGGCTGGCGGGCTCCATGCATACCGAAGTCATGGACCGGCTCGGCGCACGCAACGTCGCGGCGGCGGCGGGCAAAGACCTGATCGCCCGGATTTCCATGGAACAGTTGATCGCGTGGGACCCCGACGTGATCCTGACGCAGGACGCCAATTTCTTCCAGCGGCTGCAAACCGAAAAAATCTGGAAAGACTATCGCGCCGTGCGCCAGGGCCGATATCACCTGGTGCCCTCGGTACCGTTCGGCTGGATGGATCATCCGCCCTGCATCAATCGATTGCTGGGGCTGCTGTGGGGCATGCACGCCTTCTACCCCGAGCAATGGCCTCTGGAACGCTACCGGCAAGAAGTCATCCGGTATTTCGATTTGTTCTACGGCTACGCGCTGAGGCCCGAGGAGCTGTCGGCCATCGACGGTTTCAAATCATAGGCCGGACGCGTCATGCCATCCAACGCGCGCATGGCGATCTGGCCTGCCATGTCCCTGGCCTGCGCCGCCGCCATTCTCTCGGCCTTTTTCATCGGCAAATATTCGATGTCATGGCAGGAGTTCGCGCTGTCGTTGCGCCATTACTGGCTGGATGGCGGCGATGCCGCCCCCAGCGCGGTGGATCGTGTGCTGTGGCAGGTGCGCCTGCCGCGCATCGTGGCCGGCATCGTGGTCGGCGCCTGCCTGTCGGTGGCGGGCGCCGCCTATCAGAACATGTTCCGCAATCCGCTGGTGTCGGCCGACATCCTCGGCATTTCCGCCGGCGCGGGCCTGGGGGCCATGCTCGCCATATTCTTCGGATTGCCGTTGCTGCTGATCCAATTGGGGGCCTTTATCGGCGGCCTGCTGGTCGTGGTCCTGGTGCTGACCATCGCGCGCATGGCGCGGCACCACAGCCCCATCCTCTCGCTGGTCTTGACGGGCATTGCCGTCAGCTCTCTGTTTGGCGGGGGGATCGCCCTGGTCAGGATATTGGCCGATCCCTACCGCGACCTGCCCACCATGACCTTCTGGCTCATGGGCTCGCTCAATGGCGTGGCCCTGGAAGACCTGCGGGCGGTACTGCCCGTCATGCTGGCGGGCATGCTGCCGCTGGTGCTGCTGCGCTGGCGCATGAACGTGCTCAGCCTCGACGACGAAGAAGCCCAGGCGCTGGGCGTCAACGTGCGCAACACACGGCTGCTGTTCATCATGGGCGCCACCCTGATGACGGCATCGGCCGTCGCCATTACCGGCATCATCAGCTGGATCGGCCTCGTCATTCCGCACGTGGCGCGCCTGCTGGTCGGGCCCGACTTTCACGTCCTGCTGCCCGCCAGCCTCATGATCGGCGGCGCATTCCTGGTGCTGGCCGATACCGTGGCACGCTCGGCATTCGCCATCGAAATCCCCTTGGGCATCATCACCGTCGGCATCGGCGCGCCCTTCTTCCTGAGCCTGCTGATCCGCAAGGAACCGCGGTCATGAGCGTTCTGGAGCTGCGCAATGTCAGCGTCGGCTACGGCGCAACACACTGCCTGGAACAGGTCAGCCTGACATTGGACAAACAGGAAATCGTCTGCCTGCTGGGGCCCAACGGCTGCGGCAAGACGACGCTGCTGAAAGCCGTGTTGGGCCTGTTGAAACCACAATCCGGCGCGATTCTGGTGGACGGCAAGCCGTTGCCCGACTGGACCCGCGCCGCCCTGGCGCAGCGAATCGCCTACGTGCCGCAGGCGCATCTCGGCGCGTTCCCCTTCACGGTGGAACAAATCGTGCTGATGGGGCGGACCATGCACTTGCGCTGGCATGCGTCGCCCGGACAGAAAGACCGGACCATCGCCCTGCAAGCCTTAGAACGCCTGGGGATTTCACACCTGCGCCAGCGCAACTACATGCAGCTCAGCGGCGGCGAACGCCAGCTGACGATGATCGCCCGGGCGCTGGCGCAACAAACCCAGGCACTCGTGCTGGACGAGCCGACATCCAGCCTGGATTTCGGCAACCAGCTGCGCGTGCTGGCGCACATCCGCCAACTGCGTGATGCCGGTTATCTGATTCTGCTGACCATGCACCAGCCCGATCAGGTCCTGCGCGTGGCTGACCGCGTCGTGCTGCTGCACGAACGGCGCGTGCTGGCCGCGGGCGACGTCGATCACATCATGACGGCGCAGCGCCTGGGCCAGATATACGGTCTGAGCGCCCAGGATGTGCTCGATCACCTGCCCGGCCTGGGCCGGCGCAACACCTTTGCCACCGCCGCGCTTGCTGCGGGTGGCGTGTCTCAACCCATCCGGGAACCAATGATAAGGGGATCAGAACCATGAAGCACGAACCACATGAAACGCCACCGACTACAGTGGCAGGCGATGCCAACCAGGCGCATCATGCGCCATACGGGCGCCTGCGCATCGTGACGGCGGCCATCATGTGCCTGTCGGCTTTTCCGCTGATGGCGCAGCAGCAGATCACGGCGGCCAGCGACAAGAACGTGTTCACCCTGGGCACGGTGCAAGTCTACGGCCAGGCCGAAACGGCCGCCGAAGAAGCCGAATCCGTCGTGGATCGCGAGACGATCGAATTGCTGGAAAAGAAAGACATCGGCACCGCCCTGAAGCTGGTGCCGGGAATCTCGTACAACGCGCCGGACAGCGCACGCTATGAGTCCGGTATCTATGTCCGGGGCTACGACCTGAAGGCCATGCCGATCTTCGTCGACGGCATCCCGGTGTACATCCCTTATGACGGCTATTCCGACCTGGGCCGCTTCACCACGGCGGATGTGTCCTCCATCCAGGTCGCCAAAGGCTACAGCTCCGTGCTGTACGGCCACAATACACAAGGCGGTGCCATCAACATCGTCACCTTGCGCCCGCGTTCCGCACTGGACGTCAACGCCACCCTGGGCACGGCCACCGGCAACGTAAAGGAATTCAGCACCAATATCGGCACACTGCAGGACAAATGGTATCTACAGGCCGGCGCCTCGTATTTTGAGCGCGGCTATACCAGGCTGGCCGAAAATTTCGTGGGCAAAGACGAACGCGGGTATCAGGTGGATTCCGACCGCTATGACTATAAGACACGCGACCGCCGCGGCAGCCTGCGCATCGGCTACGTGCCCAATGCCACGGACGAATACGTACTGAGCTACGCCAAACAGACCGCGACCAAGATGCCCGGGGCTGGCGGGGACGGCTATTTCGTCCCGACGGTATGGGAATGGCCGTCATGGGATCGCGAAACGATCTCTTTCGTTTCCAATACCCGCTTCGCGGACAACCAGTTCTACATCAAACCGCGAGTCTATTACGACAAGTTCCAGAACACCATGGATTGGTGGCGCGGCAACCCCGAGGGCAGCCACTACGACGACAAAGCCTTTGGCGCCTCGGTGGAAATCGGCACCGAAATCATCCCCAACCATCTGCTGAAAGCCATGGTCAGCTTCAAGGACGAGGAGCACCGTTCGTTCAACACCAATATCTATACGGGCGCCACACTGGCCGGCACCGACCAGAAAGTGCAGCAGGAATTCCTTTCCTTTGCGCTGGAAGACACCTGGACCATCAACCCGAACTGGGAAGCCCAGATCGGCGCCATCTATACCCGGCGCAAATCCGACGCCACGGACATCGGCAGCATCACGCGCAGCCTGCTGGACCAGTATCCCGCGGCCGGCTCCAGACTCAGCCCAACCATCGATACCCTCGACCCGCAGATCGCCATTTTCTACAAACCGTCCCAGGCGCACACATTTCGCCTGAGCGTATCGAAGAAAACCCGCTTCCCCTCATTCAAGGAATCCTATTCCAACTACGCCGCCGACTCCACGGCCAAGTGCCCAAGCGGCATGACGGGATGCAGCGCAGGCAGCAGCGTCGGCAGCCTGACGCTCCAGAATCCCGGCCTCAAGCCCGAACAATCCATGCATTACGAACTGGGCTATGTAGGCCATCCGCTGCCGGGCATGCGTCTGGAAGGCAGCGTGTTCTACAGCCGCGCCAAGAACGCATTCCAGCGCTCGGACTTCGACTACAACATCTTTCCCGGCTTTGCCGTGCGCCAGTACGAAAACGTGCCGGGCATCACGGAACGCAAGGGCGTGGATCTGGGCATACAGTACACCGCAACGCCGAGCCTGTTGCTGGGCCTGAACTACGCCTACCTGCGCATGCGCAGCAAAGAGAACCCGGACCTTCGGTTCACCGACCGCCCCACCCATCTGGGCCTGGCCTACGCGAGTTGGCAGGCCATCGACTGGCTGGCCGTGATCCCCGAAGTGGAATACCGCAGCAGCAGCTACTACGATGCCGCGGGCAAGTACAAGAACCCGGGCTATGCCTTGGCGAACCTGAAGTTTTCGATCGCCCCACCAGCCTGGAAGCACATCTCATTCAACGTGGGCGCAGAGAACTTATTCAACAAGGACTATCGCGGATATAACGACCTCTACGCCAGCCCCGGCCGTGTCATCTACGCGAATGTGAGGGTTGATTATCACTGATGATTGATGCTGGTCCCGCATAAATGAAGGTCAGCTTTACCCGAAGCTCGTGGTCAAGGAGCTTCTGAACAAGCCTGGCTTGAATGCCATTCATGGATCAGGTATTGCCGGTGCGCATTCAAGGCCATGCCTCGAGGCGTGTCCTCACCTTCCCAGTCGAGTTCGCTTTCTATTCGGAAAATCGCTTTTGCGAGCGTGGCATCATATTCAATACCTGACAGGTATTGACCGGCAACCGACAGGAAATCTGTTCTTGGCCGCAGGCCAAGACTTAGATGCCTGACCAGATTGAGCGCAAACGGAGGGCAAGTCAGAGATTCAAACGCCAGACCGGCAAACCGCTTTCCGTTGATTCCATAACCCTCCCGGTTGAACCATACCAGCGCCAGCGCCATGAGCGCGTTGGCGTAAAAAAGGAGTATCCCGATGGCAACGGCGAGATCCCCAAGGGGGGAAAACAAGCCCAATGGAATCAAAACGAACAGAGATGCCAGCATGGCCCAGATAAAAGGGATGAGAATGGCATATCGGTTGCCGCTCGGGGGAGTCCATGGCTGGCTGGGGCCCACCAGCCCCTCTGTGTTCCAGAAAAAGCGGTAGAGCGGGCGGTGTGGAAGCAACGGATTCGGCAAGAACGGCTCTTTGCCGCGGATATGGAAATGATCCGCGCCGAACGAGGCCCGCCATTTTCCCTTTCTGGCGGGAGAAAGCAGGGCTTCATTGCTTGCCAGGAGCATGGCCGAGTCGTAGAGGTACAACCCGACCATGCCGATGGTCAGCAGGATTTCTGGATGAGAAACGATCAAGACTTCTTTTTCTTGATCTTGATCAGCCCGCGCAGAGCGGCGAAAGCGGCGAAAATCCCGGCAACGATGAGTTTCCATGCAACGGCGAAGAAGCCACCGATGGCGGCCCAGAAACCCTTCTTGGTTGCCACCGCGGCGGCACCGCCAGCGATCAGCGCGGCAAGGCCGAACTCAGCAATACGGTCTCCCTTCTTGAATTCAGCATAGCGCTCGCCCGCGTTGAACTCGAAGCCCGTGAGGAATTGCTTGAAGCTGACGATATCTTTATCCAACGTTTCCGGGGACGAGACCAACGTGGCGCTCATGACACCGTTACGACCCAGCAGGCGGACAGTGTAATTGAGCGATATCTGACCGTCTGAACGCAACCGGGTGGCCCATTCGAGCCGCTTGGTTTGCAGATCGTAATGGGGAGGGGTATGCCAGCCCTCGGTGTAGATCGGCGGCAGTTTAAGGCGCCTGCGTTCCTTGTTGGAGGTGATGCTGCCCTTTTTCATGTCTTTCATGAGGGCATCTGCGTCAATTTCTTCATCGTCTTTTACATATCCGACCGGGTCGAACGAAAAGGTGGCCCACCAGCCATCCTCCCATGCGTAAACGATGTTGGTGCCCTGCTCTGGCAGATTCTCGGTCAGCACGAGGAACTGTTCCGAATTTTTGTCGTCCAGGAACGCAAAATCATCGTCAGGAATCTTTAACGTCGCTTTGCCGACGACTTGTTCGACACTCGGACCGACATGCCAGTCCAGCTTGGAGAAGGGGCTTTCCGTTTCTTGCTCATTCGCCGCGGCAAATGCCATGAAAGGGATCATGCAAAAGGCAAGAATTAGGTGTTTAAGCTTCATGTCAGGAAGTTTTTGTGGTTGCCAAGGTGGCGGGATTATAGCAATGGCGCCCATGAAAATAGGGTGGCGATGTTTTTTTGTGCGCAGATGATGTTGAATAGTCTGACAATAGAAAATAATTCCTGATAAATATGATGAAAAACCATTTTATTATGATTTTATGCGTTGGGCATGTTTTGGCAGAACTTTCAACAGGGCCCACCGAAAAACCAGTGGATTTTTATAAATTCAAGCATTATCAGCATCAAAGAACATCTGGATAAGTCCGAACGATGACCGATCGCGACGACGAACTTGCCAGCCTTCGTGCCGAAAACGCCCGGCTGATCCGCCTGCTCGAAACCCATGACATCGCCTGGCAAGCCCCCATGCTGGGCGCCTACACCGCGAGCACGCGGGAAAACAGCGCGTGCGCATCATTGACTTCATCGATGTGGGGCATCCATCGCTGCTGCGCATGTGGGAACGTCGGCGGCGAGGCTATCAGGCAATGGGCTATCGAATGATCGCAGGTGGGGAGCCAGAACTGCTATTACCAACAACGTAACGCAGGATTGCCATGCCCCATATTCCTGATGACGATGCATTTCAGCAATTCACCATCCAGTGCAAAAAAGATTTGGAGCGCATCGCACGCGCCACCCGGAAAGAGCATCAATTCGACGATGTCGTCAACGAAGCCTGGATCATGGCTTGCGACCTGCACACCAGTGACGGGAATCCTCTGGTACTTTCAGATGCGGATTGCCAGCAGCTATTGCTCAGCCACCTCTACCAGCATCTGGTTCGCTACACCGATCTGAAAATTCGGCATGCCGTGCGACTCGACCATGCGCCAAAGGGAGGCGAACACGAAGGCGATGCGCATCCCTTGGCCTATCTGCTGACCAGCGATGACGGGCGCGATGCATTGCGTGAACTGGTGGAACAGGAAGCAGACAAGGAACGGGAATCCAGCCTCATCGCGCACGGCTCGTTGGCAGCCGCCTACGTCAAGCTTCTGCGCCGATTCGACAACAACATGTCTGCCGTTGCAGACCATTTACGCATTTCTCGATCCTATGCCTATCGCCGCTGCGCAAATGCCCGGTGGCGGGCCATCCATATGGCGCACATACCGATTCCTGTCGGCGAGAAATTCATCCCTGGACCTTGGCAGAGTTTTCGCCTGCGGCGTCCTTACGTACAACTGGTGCTCGATTTTGGTGATGAATTACTGATTTGAGGGGAAGCAATCATGGACGGCCAAGTCATTCCTGCGAATGCATTGCCCCGTACAGGTGACTGTGATTTATCTGGGAAAATGAAAGTCTATTTGCCCTTTTTGATAGCTGGCGTATCAGCAGCCAAATCTTTTACCGCCTTATCGAAATCGCTTTCGAACAGGCGATCCTGCACGATCCGATATTTCTCGAACTCGCTTTCCGCATGCGCCTGGGCCAGTTTGGCGGAAATCTGACCGCTGTTCTGCAGCACGTCCCGCTCATCGAATTCCAGGAAAGCATCCAGTCGCTTGGCCCAGCCCTCCATGGTCATGGGAATCTTGCGGCGGGCGCGGTCCTCGGCCAGTTCCAGATAGGCATTGACGATGCGGCCCAGCGAATCCAGCTCATCCTTGGTCAGATAGTTCTTGGCTACGGCCACATCGGTTTTGAGAATCTTGCCCTCAGGCGCGTTGACCCATGAGGTCAGGCCCATATGGGGTTTGCCACTATCGGCCCGGCTGTTGATCAGCTCCGCGGCCGTCTGGCCGTGGATGGCGTAATGCAGCTTGTTCTGCACCTTGGTGAAAAACACTTTGGTGGTCGGTGCGTCCTTGTTGTAGTCCACGCTGGTGGCGTAGATGTCGGTGATCTTCTGGTAGAAGCGCCGCTCACTGAGACGAATCTCGCGGATTTCCGCCAGCAGCCGCTCGAAGTAATCCTCGCCCAGAAAGCTGCCGTTTTCCATGCGCTGGCGATCCAGCACGTAGCCTTTGATGGCGAACTCTCGCAGAACGCCAGTCGCCCATTGGCGGAACTGGGTGGCGCGTATCGAATTGACCCGGTAGCCGACGGAAATGATGGCGTCCAGATTGTAGAAATCCACCCCCCGGGATACGGTTCGCGTACCCTCCTGCTGAACTATCCGGAAATTCCGGATAGTTGCCTCAGGCGCCAGTTCCTGACTGGCGAAGATGTTCTTCAGGTGTTCGCTGACGGTGCGCACATCTACCCCGAACAGCTCGGCCATCAGTTTTTGCGACAACCATAGGGTTTCATCCTCGTAGCGGGCTTCGATGCTTTGGTCACCGGCCTGACCGGTGAAGATCAGGAATTCCGCGGTGCTGTTGCGGATCAGTTTCTTGTCACTCATTTGTTGTCTTCCTGAATGATCCGCCTTGGGTTGGCCACGGTGCCACCCTCGCTGCGTACCATCCACATCCGTGCCATCGTTTTTCCTTTATGTTTATAGCTATCAGTTCAGCACGACGAGAAATTCCGTCGCCAGCGCGGTCGGCTGAACATCCCGAACATTGCGCCGCAACGAAACCAATCCATAATCGGCCATCATCTTCAAGGTACGCGACAGGTTCGGCACCTTGCGGCCGCTGAGTTCAGCCAGTTCCGTCAGGGACTTGGGTTGTTTGTCATGGATCAGGCGCAGCAGACGGCGGTTGTCGTCCGACAGCACCGCCGCCAGTGATGCCAAGGAAGGAAACCAAATACTGGGGGTTTCGCCTTTCTGCGGCGGTGAACCTCCCGGTTGTCGGACACCGACAACGCAGCGTTTCATGATGGAAAATCCAATGACACCGTGATTTACAATAATATCAATATCTGATAATCATCGCCTGTCACTGCCGCTGTCGATCATCACAAAGGGAAAGGGCAAGGGAATGGCGCTCAAGGGGGTAACGGCCTTACCTAGAAAAGGAAACGGCCACGCACTTGGCCGGCTGCGTCCTGATGCGGGGGCTTTGATGATGGAGGCCGGCAGCACATTGCCCACCCTCAATCATCGTGGTTGATATAAGCATTTGATTTTCACTGAGAAAACCGCGTATCGCCCAACCCCCATCGCCCGGTGTTTGCTGATAGGGGGTTCCTGTTGTCCGATAGCTCGTTCATGACACTGCCCAATACCGCCGCCAGCGGTTGAGCTCTTTGAACAACACCCGCGCCTGGGTGAACAGGTAGACGATATGCGGCTTGCCGGTCTTGGAGTTTTCCACCGGGATGTGCCATTCGCCTTCATCCACATGCACATCCTTCCACTGCGCCAGCATCAGTTCGGATTTGCGCACCAGGGTCATCAGGATCAGTTGAAAGGCGATCTTGAATTGCCGGATTTTGCCTGGCGTCAGCGCACAGTCACGGGCGATGCTGCGATACACATGCCGTATCGGCAAACCCCCGCATCACTTCCCAATACAAAACCTGGAAAAAATCTCCCCCAATAAATCATCGCTCGTGAACTCCCCCGTAATCCCGCACAACGCCTCATGCACCAATCGCAGTTCCTCGGCAAACAGATCCAGCACCTGATCGCTTTGCCCCGCATGCCCGGCCGCCGCCTGCAAATGCGCGCGCGCTGCCTCCAGCGCCCGCACGTGGCGCTCGCGCGCAAGCCAGGGGGATTCCGTCCCCGGGGTCCAGCCGGCGATCGCCAGCAACCGCGCCCGCAAGGCATCCAGGCCCTCGCCGGTATGCGCCGACACCAGCAATGCGCCGCCCTGTTCCACACCACCGTGCTCGGCCGCCGCGTCCAGCAGATCCGCCTTGTTGCGCACCACCAGCACCGGCGCATCCGGCGGCAGGCGGCGGGTGATGTCGGCGTCCAGGGGGTCGCCGGGGTTGCGGGCGTCCTGCAGATGCAGAATGACGTCGGCGCGCGCGATCTCGGCCCAGCTGCGCTCGATGCCGATGCGCTCGACGGTATCGTCGGTGTCGCGCAGGCCGGCGGTGTCGATGATGTGCAGGGGCACGCCGTCGATATGGATCTGCTGCACGACACGGTCGCGAGTGGTGCCGGCGATCGGGGTGACGATGGCGATGTCGTCGCCGGCCAGGGCGTTGAGCAGGCTGGATTTGCCGACATTGGGCAGGCCGGCCAGGACGACGTGCAGGCCCTCGCGCAGGACGAGTCCCTGGCGCGCGGTGCGCAGCACGCTGTCCAATGTATCGGTCACGGCCTCCAGGCGTTGCGCCGCCTGATATTTTTCGAGGAAGTCGATTTCCTCCTCGGGGAAATCGAGGGTGGCTTCGACCAGCATACGCAGGTTCACGATGCGCTCGGCCAGGGCGTCGATCTCGGCGGAAAAGGCGCCGGACAGGGAGGCCATGGCGCTGCGCGCGGCGGCGGCCGAGCTGGCTTCGATGAGGTCGGCGACGGCCTCGGCCTGGGCGAGGTCGAGGCGGTCGTTCAGGAAGGCGCGCTGGGTGAATTCGCCCGGCTGGGCGAGGCGCAGGCCGAGGGCCGCGCCGCGCGCGAGGCAGTCCTCGAGCACGCGGCGCAGCACGGCGGGGCCGCCGTGGCCTTGCAATTCGAGGACGTCCTCGCCGGTGTAGGAGCGGGGGCCGGGAAAATACAGGGCGATGCCCTCGTCCATGATCTCGCCCGTGGCGTTGCGAAACGGCAGATAGTGGGCATGGCGCGGCGTCGGCGCGAGGCCGAGCAGGCTTTGTGCGTAGTCGGCCAGATCAGGGCCGGAAATCCGCAAGACGCCGATGCCGCCCCTGCCGGGAGCGGTGGCAATTGCGATGATGGGGTCCGAATGTTGGTCGGCCATGTGTGCAGGAAATGGGGTCGGGCGCCCGCCGCAAGCGGATGGGCGGCGTCACAAGCGCCAGTGTAGCGAGCCGCCGGCCATCCCGCATCCTGCCGGCGGCACGGCGCCGGAAACGCAACACAAGGCGCTCCCGGCTGATACGCACCGAATTCCCCCCGGCTCAGACCTGCAGGCAGAGGTATTTCACCTCGAGGTATTCGTCGATGCCGTAATGCGAGCCCTCGCGGCCCAGGCCGGATTGCTTGATGCCGCCGAACGGCGCCACCTCGTTCGAGATCAGGCCTGTGTTCAGGCCGACCATCCCGTATTCCAGGGCCTCGCCCACGCGCCAGGCGCGGGCGATGTCGCGGGTGTACAGGTAGGCGGCCAGGCCGTATTCGGTGTCGTTGGCCTGTGCGACGGCCTGCGCCTCGGTTTCGAAGCGGAATACCGGCGCCACGGGCGCGAAGATTTCCTCGTGCGCCACCCGCATGTCCAGGTTGAGGTTGCTGAGGATGGTGGGCTGAAAGAAGGTGCCGCCCAGGGCATGCGCCGCGCCACCGATGACGACGCGGGCGCCATGCGACCGGGCGTCCTCGATCAGGTCGAGGGCATGGTCCAGCGCATCCTGGTTGATCAGCGGCCCCTGCTGCACGCCCTCGTCGGTGCCGTCGCCGACCTTGAGGGCCGCCACTCGATCGCGCAGTTTTTCGACAAAGGCGTCATAGACGCCG
Organism: Castellaniella defragrans; assembly: GCA_040394755.1. GTDB lineage: Bacteria > Pseudomonadota > Gammaproteobacteria > Burkholderiales > Burkholderiaceae_B > Castellaniella > Castellaniella defragrans_A. Next base: position 82,447 of record JBEBRQ010000004.1, read on the forward strand.
GCCTGCACCAGCAGGCGGTTGGCGCAGACGCAGGTCTGGCCGCTGTTGCGGTATTTCGAGGCCATCGCCCCCTCGACCGCGGCATCCAGGTCGGCGTCGTCGAACACGATGAAGGGCGCATTGCCGCCGAGTTCCAGAGACAGGCGCTTGATCGTCGGCGCCGACTGCGCCATCAGCAGGCGACCCACCTCGGTCGAGCCGGTGAACGACAGTTTGCGCACATCCGGACTTGCGGTCAGCACGCCGCCGATTTCGCGCGCATCGCCCGTGACGACCTGAAGGACGCCCGCCGGAATGCCCGCGCACTCGGCCAGCGCCGCCAGGGCCAGGGCCGTCAGCGGCGTATCCTCGGCCGGCTTGACGATCATGGCGCAGCCCGCCGCCAGCGCCGGCGCCGCCTTGCGGGTGATCATGGCCGCCGGGAAGTTCCAAGGGGTGATGGCGGCGCAGACGCCGACCGGCTGCTTGATGGCGAACAGGCGCTTGTCCGTCGAAGGCGAGGGGATGACGTCCCCATAACCGCGCTTGCCCTCCTCGGCGAACCATTCGATGAAGGAGGCGGCGTACTTGACCTCGCCGCGCGATTCAGCCAAGGGCTTGCCTTGTTCGAGCGTCATCAGGCGGGCGATGTCCTCGGCATGTTCCAGGATCAGGTCGTTCCAGGCGCGCAGCAGGCGGCCGCGCTCGGCGGCGGTGCGGGCGGCCCACTGCGTCTGGGCGCGCACCGCGCCGGCGATGGCGGCCCGGACCTCATCGGCATCGAGGCTCGCGACCTCGGCGATGCGCGCGCCCGTGGCCGGATTGCTCACCGCAAAGGTACATCCCGAGGCGGCGGATCGCCACCCATCGGCGGTATAGGCCTGGGTGCGCAACAGGGCCGGGTCCTGCAGGCCCGCGGCGGATTGGTCATTCGACATGGTGGACTCCCCCTTTTTGATATTGAAGATTGAAGGATTGATCCTAGCGAATCCGACGGCGGCGCGTCAATCTTCTTATAAAAGAAAGGCGCCTCGCAGGCGCCTTTCAACGAGCGACTCGGATACCGGCGATCAGCTCGAAGCCGAGGCCGCCTTTTCGCGATCCAGGCGCATCATGATGACGCGCTGCTGGATGATCGATACCGCGTTGTTCACGCACCAGTACAGCACCAGGCCGGCGGGGAAGAAGAACATCATCCCGCCGAACACCAGGGGCATGATCATCATGATCTTGGCCTGGGTGGGGTCCGGCGGCGTGGGATTGAGCTTGATCTGCAGGAACATCGTGGCCATCATGACGGCCGGCAGGATGAACCAGGGATCGCGCACCGACAGGTCGTGAATCCACAGAATCCACGGGGCGCCGCGCATTTCGACGCTGGCCAGCAACACCCAGTACAGGGCGATGAACACCGGGATCTGCACCACCATGGGCAGGCAGCCGCCCAGGGGATTGATTTTTTCGGTGCGATACATCTCCATCATGGCGGCGTTCAGCTTGGCCTTGTCGTCACCGAACTTCTCGCGCAGGGCCTGCATGCGCGGGGTCACCAGCTTCATTTTCGCCATCGAACGGTAGCTGGCCGCCGACAGGGGATAGAACACGAGCTTGATCAGCAGAGTCAGGGCCACGATGGTCCAACCCCAGTTGCCCAGGATGCTGTGGATCCAGGTCATGAGGCTGAACAGGGGCTTGGCGATGATGGTCACCCAGCCGTAGTCGACCACGAGTTCGAGGCCCGGGGCCACCGCGCTCATGGCGACCTGGTCCTGCGGACCGACCCACAGCTGGGCGTCCACGCTGCGGTGCTCGCCCGGGGGAATGGTGCCAACGGATTGAATGGTACGGATGGCGTACAGATTATCGGACAGGCGCACGGCCTCATTGGTGCGCACGACCCCTTGGGCCGGAATCCAGGCCGACGCGAAATAATGCTGCACCATGCCGATCCAGCCGTCGTCGGCCTGGCGGATGTAGTTGGCCTTGCGCTTGGTGATGTCGTCGAAATGGATCTTCTGGAATTTGTCCTGCGCGGAATAGACCACCGGGCCGGTAAAGGTGCTGTAGAAATGCGAGGTGTTCGGCGGATCATTGCCGTCACGGGTCAGTTGCAGGTACAGCGAGGGGTCGATCGGGGAATCGCCCAGGTTGTAGATGTCGTGACGCACCTGGATGTCGTAGCTGTCCTCGTGCAGAATGAAATGCTTGACCACCTTGACGTCGCCAGCCGTCGCCTCGAAGGACACTGTCAGCGTATCGCCCTGCCTCACCGGCTCGGGCGTCAGCAGCGTGAACGGCGTCAGTTGGGTGGGATAGTTCTGCCCTTGCAGCGTCCCCACCACCCCGGTCTGAGCCAGGTATATGCGACCGGGTTCGTTGTCCAGCAACATCATCGGGCCGTCCGAGCCATCCAGCGCCCGGTACTTGAGCAGCTCGGCGCGCACCAGCTGGGCGCCCAGCGTATCGAAGGTCAGCTCATAGACATTGGTCTTGACGCGGACCTCCTGCCCGGCGGGCACAGCGGTCTGCGCGGGCACCTGGACCTCGCCGCCCTGGGCGCCGCCGGTCCCGGAATGCGCAGCCGGGATGTCGGCGGTCCGCGCCTGCGGCCCATTGGCCGTGTCGGCCTGCGTCGCGGCTGGCGGCGTCTGGCCAAACAAGGAAGGATGCCCGTTGTGCACCTGCCAGTTGTTCCACAACAGCAGCAGAGAAAACGAAAAAATCATCCAGAGGATCGTGCGTCGTATGTCCATGGCGCCTGTTCTATATATGATGGAGCGATGCGAAAAGCCCACCAGTTTAACTTAGCTCTCCTGACTCGCGGATGAGAGCGGGGGACGGCCTCATTTGCGCCGCGATCCGGGCTCCGGGACCGGATCGTGCCCGCCCGGGCATCCCGGGTGGCAGCGGGCGATGCGCCGCACGCCCAGCCACAGGCCGCGCAGCACGCCATGCCGTTCGATGGCCTCGATGGCATAGGCCGAGCAGGTGGGCGTGAAGCGGCACTGCTGCCCCACCCACGGACTGAGGAAATACCGGTAAAAACGAATCGGCGCGATGAACAAGGCCTTGATCATGGCGCGATCCTGCGTAACAGCGCATCGGCTTCGGCCCGCGCCCGGCGCTTGAGAGCCGTCAGGCTGGAAGGCTCGGGCCGGGCGACCAGACGGAACACCAGATCCCCTGGCGGCAATTCGGCGCGGCGCAGCCGGAAGGCCTCGCGCACGACGCGCTTGATGGCATTGCGGGTGACCGCCAGCGGCGCCTGCCGCTTGGGCACGACCAGTCCGAGCCGGGCCGGACCGGAGGGCGCCTCGCGCGGTTGCGTGACAACGAACATCGCCCCTCTGGTCACGCGCCGGCCTTTCAGGGCCGATACGTACTCCGAGGGGCGATGCAGCCGGGCCGCCGGCGGAAAAGCGGATGGCATGGCGATCGGGCCGTCCTGGTGGCGGCCTTGCGGCAAAATCCGCGCGGTCAGACGGCGAGACGCTTGCGGCCCTTGGCGCGACGAGCGTTCAAGACGGCGCGGCCGCCCCGGGTCTTCATGCGCACGCGAAACCCGTGGGTGCGCTTGCGGCGGGTAACGGAAGGCTGATAGGTGCGTTTCATGGCAAATCCAAAAGAGCTACAGCGTTAAATCTTGAAAAGCCCACTATTTCATCAAATTTCAGTCAGCAAGTCAAATAGTTGTCCGTTCAACAGGGGCCGGCGACAGGGGTGCTGTGGATAACTCGCGGCGGTAAAGGGTAGAATCGAAGTTTAGCGAAATGACCCTTATGAACGAATTTTGGCAGGCCTGCCTCCAGCAGCTCGAGCAGGAACTCCCTCCCCAACAGATCAGCGCATGGATCCGCCCCTTGGTCCCTCTCGAGTTCGACGAGGGTCTGGCCATGTTGCGCATCGCCGCCCCCAACCGCTTCAAGCTCGACTGGGTCCGCAAGAACTTCTCCGCCCGGATCGAAACCCTCGCCAGCGAATGGTTCTCGCAAACGGTCCAGGTCTGCTTCGAATTGCCCTCGCGAGGCGCCGCGCCGGCACGCGCCGTCGCCGCGAACCCGGCCCCCGAGGACCTTCCGGCCCCATCCGCGGCCCCGCAAACGACGCCCGCGCCAGCCGCCGCCCAGGCCGCGGCCGAGGACGCCATCCAGCACCGTTCGCGCCTGAACATAGAGCTGACCTTCGACAACTTCGTCATCGGCAAGGCCAACCAGCTCGCCCGCGCCGCGGCCATGCAGGTCGCCGAAAACCCGGGCGTCTCGTACAACCCGCTATTCCTGTACGGCGGCGTCGGCCTGGGCAAGACCCACCTGATCCACGCCATCGGCAACGCCCTGATCGCCAGCGGCATCAGCACCCGCGTGCGCTACGTCCACGCCGACCAGTACGTTTCCGATGTGGTCAAAGCCTACCAGCGCCGCGCTTTCGACGATTTCAAGCGCTACTACCATTCCCTGGACCTGCTGCTGATCGACGATATCCAGTTCTTCGCCGGCAAGAACCGCACCCAGGAGGAATTCTTCTACGCCTTCGAGGCGATGGTCGCCCAACGCAAGCAGATCATCATCACCTCGGATACTTATCCCAAGGAACTCTCCAACATCGACAGCCGCCTGATTTCGCGCTTCGATTCGGGCCTGACCGTGGCCATCGAACCGCCGGAGCTCGAAATGCGGGTGGCCATCCTGCTGCGCAAGGCCCAGGCCGAGGGCATCACCATGCCCGAGGAGGTCGCGTTCTTCATCGCCAAGCACCTGCGCAGCAACGTGCGCGAGCTCGAGGGCGCACTGCGCAAGGTTTCGGCCTTTGCCCGCTTCCACGGCCGCGAGGTGCTCACGGTCGAGGTCTGCAAAGAGGCCCTCAAGGACCTGCTATCGGTGTCCAACAGCCAGATCACCGTCGAAAACATCCAGAAAACAGTCGCCGACTTTTATAAAATCAAGGTCGCCGACATGTATTCGAAACGGCGACCCGCCAATATTGCCGTACCCCGCCAGATCGCAATGTACCTGGCCAAGGAACTGACCCAGAAAAGCCTGCCCGAAATCGGCGACCTTTTCGGGGGCCGCGACCATACCACGGTCCTGCATGCCGTGCGCAAGATCACCGACTTGCGCGGCAAGCAGACCGAACTGAACCACGCACTGCACGTTTTGGAACAAACCCTCAAAGGATAAAAACATGCAACTCATTCAAGCGACTCGTGATGCTGTGCTCAAACCCTTGACGATGGTCGTGGGGATCGTCGAGCGCCGCAACACCCTGCCGATCCTGGCCAACGTACTGATCCGCAAGGACGGCGAGCGTGTGGCGTTCATCGCCAACGACCTCGAGGTCCAGATCACCACCCACGCATCGTTCGGCGCGGGCAGCGAGCCCGCCGCGACCACAGTGGGCGCGCGCAAGCTGCTCGACATCCTGCGCGCCCTGCCCGAGTCGGGCGAGGTCAAGCTCAATCTGGACGACAGCAAACTGTCCGTCCAGGCCGGACGCAGCCGCTTCGCCCTGCAGACCCTCGCCGCCGCCGACTACCCCACCGTCGCCCTGGCCGAGCAATGGGACGCCTCGTTCTCGATGCCCCAAAAAACCCTGCGCCACCTGTTCAACATGGTGCACTTCGCCATGGCCCAGCAGGACATCCGCTACTACCTGAACGGCCTGCTGTTCGTGCTCGAACCCGGCCACGTGCGCACCGTCGCCACCGACGGCCACCGCCTCGCGCACAACGGCGCCAAGGTCGAGGGCATCGACTCGCGCCACGACGTCATCATCCCGCGCAAGACCATCCACGAAATGCAGCGCCTGCTCTCGGACGACGACGAGGCCGTGGTCCGCATCGACGTCGCCGCCACCCAGATCCGCTTCTCCTTCGACCACATCGAGGTCGTGTCCAAGCTCGTCGAGGGCAAGTTCCCCGATTTCACGCGCGTCATCCCCACCGGCTACACGCGTCATTTCAACATCTCGCGCGAGGCGCTCCAATCCAGCCTGCAACGCGCGGCCATCCTCACTACCGACAAGCTCAAGGGCGTGCGCCTGCAGCTTGCCGACCACCTGCTGCGGATCTCGTCCTCGAACGCCGAACAAGAGGAGGCCCGCGAGGAACTCGAGGTCGACTACGCCAGCGAGGCCCTGGATGTGGCCTTCAACGTCAGCTACCTGCTGGACGTGCTGGGCAACATCAAGACCGATACCGTGCGCTGGTCCGTCCAGCCCGACGTCAACGCCTCCGCCCTGATGACCCTGCCCGACGACGACGAATTCAAATACGTCGTCATGCCGATGCGTATCTGAGTACGCGCCTGAAAGTGCCCCGTTTGGTTAATTCACAGGCTCAGTCCACATGGACTAACCAAACGAGACACCAGCCCCACCGACAGATTCAATCATAGGTTTCACATGTCAGAACAGTCCTCCCAGAACACTTACGGCGCCGATTCGATCAAGATGCTCAAGGGCCTCGAGGCCGTGCGCAAGCGCCCGGGCATGTACATCGGCGACACCTCCGATGGCACGGGTCTGCACCACATGGTGTTCGAGGTCGTGGACAACGCGATCGACGAGGCCCTGGCCGGCTACTGCGACGACATCGTGGTCACCATCCACGCGGACAACAGCATCTCGGTCACGGACAACGGCCGCGGCATTCCCACGGCCATCCACAAGGACGACGAGCATCACCGCAGCGCGGCCGAGATCGTCATGACCGAGCTGCACGCCGGCGGCAAGTTCGACCAGAACTCCTACAAGGTGTCGGGCGGCCTGCACGGCGTCGGCGTGTCCTGCGTCAACGCCCTGTCCGAATGGCTGCTGCTGACCATCTGGCGCAACGGCCAGGAATACGAAATCAAGTTCCAGCGCGGCACGCGCGTGGCGGCGCTGGCCGAAATCGGCCCCACCGAGCGCACCGGCACGCGCGTTCAATACCTGGCCGACTCCGAGATCTTCTCGAACATCGACTACACCTATGAAATCCTCGCCCGCCGCCTGCGCGAGCTGTCCTTCCTCAACAACGGGGTGAAAATCCGCCTGGTGGACGAGCGCACGGGCCAGGAGGAAAACCTGGCCTTCCTCGGCGGCGTCAAGGGTTTCGTCCAGTACATCAACCGCAACAAGACCGTCCTGCACGACAATGTCTTCGCCGTCAGCACCGAATCCAACGCGGGCGGCATCCCGGTCGGCGTCGAGGTCGCCATGCAATGGAACGACGGCTATGCCGAGACCGTGCTGTGCTTCACCAACAACATCCCGCAGCGCGACGGCGGCACCCACCTCACCGGCCTGCGCGCCGCCATGACCCGGGTCGTCAATAAATACATCACCGACAACGACCTGGCCAAAAAGGCCAAGGTCGACACCACCGGCGACGACATGCGCGAGGGCCTGGCCTGCGTGCTGTCGGTCAAGGTTCCCGAGCCCAAGTTCAGCAGCCAGACCAAGGACAAGCTCGTCTCCAGCGAGGTCCGCCCCGCCGTCGAGGAGGCCGTCAGCCGCACGCTCGAAACCTGGCTTCTGGAAAATCCCAACGACGCGCGCGCCCTGTGCGCCAAGATCGTCGAGGCTGCGCGCGCGCGCGAGGCCGCGCGCAAGGCGCGCGAAATGACCCGCCGCAAGAGCGTCCTCGAAGGCGCCGGCCTGCCCGGCAAGCTCGCCGACTGCCAGGAAAAGGACCCCGCCCTGTGCGAGCTCTACATCGTCGAGGGGGACTCCGCCGGCGGCTCGGCCAAACAAGGCCGCGACCGCAAGTTCCAGGCCATCCTCCCGCTGCGCGGCAAGGTCCTGAACGTGGAAAAGGCGCGCTTCGACCGTCTGCTCTCCAGCGAGCAGATCACCACCCTGATCACCGCCCTGGGCACCAGCATCGGCCCGGATTTCAACGTCGACAAGCTGCGCTACCACCGCATCATCATCATGACCGACGCCGACGTGGACGGCGCGCACATCCGCACCTTGCTGCTGACGCTTTTCTACCGCCAGATGCCCGCCCTGATCGAGCGCGGCTACGTCTACATCGCCCAGCCGCCGCTCTACAAGGTCAAGGTCGGCCGCGACGAGCGCTACCTCAAGGACGATGCCGAGGAGGCCGAATTCATGTTGCAGGTCGCCCTCAAGGACACCGCCCTGGTGCCCCGGGCCGGCGCCGAGCCCATCGAGGGCGAGGCCCTCGCCACCCTCGCGCACCAGTACGTGCTGGCCGACGCCGTCATCGCCCGCCTGTCGCGCACGCTCGACGTCGAGGCGCTGTCGGCCATGGCCGAGGGCGTCGACATCAACCTGGCCGACGAGGCTGCAGCGCGGGAATCGGCGCAGCGCCTCGGCCAGGCCCTGCGCGACCCCGCCAACCCCGAGGCCGTGCGCGTCGAGGCCGAATTCAACGACATCGACGAATCCTGGCGCATCGCGGTGCGCCGCATGCACTTCGGCAATATGCGCGTCAGCGTGTTCGACCGCGGCTTTGCGCGCAGCGGCGACTACGCCACGCTGGCGCGCACCGCCAAGACCTTCCTCGGCCTGATCGGCGAGGGCGCCGTCATCCGCCGCGGCGCGGGCGACAAGCTCAAGGAAAAACCCATCGCCGATTTCCGCGAGGCGATGCAGTGGCTGCGTGCCGAGGCCGAGCGCGGCATCGGCAAGCAGCGTTACAAGGGCCTGGGCGAAATGAACCCCGAACAGCTCTGGGAAACCACGATGGACCCGGCGGTGCGCCGCCTGCTGCGCGTGCAGATCGAGGACGCCATCGCCGCCGACGAGGTCTTCGTCACCCTGATGGGCGACAACGTCGAGCCGCGCCGCGCCTTCATCGAGGCGCATGCCTTGCAGGCGGGCAATATCGACATCTGATCTTTGCCGTGGATTGCGCGGACACATCCTGCCGGACCAGTCCAGGCGCGCGAGCGGCTCGGCGCGGGTGAATTACGCGTTCTGACCGAGAGATCAGACGATCCCATGAAAAGAACCCCGGCCTTTCGGCCGGCGCTTCTTCGCCACTATCCAGGGGTGCCTTCGGCACTGCGGCATCGGCGCTTGCTCACGCCTTTTGCGCCGATTTCACCAGCAGCACTGGACATTCGGCCAGCGACAGCACCCGTCCAGCCACCGACCCGATCACCGCATCCAGCAGCACGCCGCGGCCATGCGCCCCCATGACAATCATGCGGGCGCCGATTTTCCTCGCGTAGTCGACGATTTCCTGGGGCGCGGGCCCGACCAGGGAATGCGTCTCGAAAGGAATGCCCTCGGCCTTCAGGACCTCGGCCGTGGGGTCCAGGGATTTGGCGGCCTCGTCGGCATACCAGCTCTCGATGGATTCTTTATCCACGAACCGTGTGACGCGCGCCGGCAAGGCCGTGGACACATGCAGCACATGCACCTTTCCATCAACTGGCGTCAGGCTGGCCTGCGCAATGAAACGCGCGGCATCCAGACTGTAGCTGGACCCATCGGTCGCCAAAACGATGTCGGACATTTTTCCCCCTGTTTCCCGAGGGCCGCACGGGATTGCGGCCCGGATGAATTCCATTCTAGTGTAGTGTGGCTGGAAAATTTTATGGGGTCATCTCGCGTCTCTTTCCTGCCAAAACGCAGATTCCAGAGAACTCCGCCAGCCAGACCCGCAATCCCGCCCGTGTCGCGAAATCGCACATTTCACACGCCCAACACCTTGGAAAATCCGGCTTCTGGCAGGCCCGCGCGGTATAATCGATGCCATGACCTCCAGCGTCCAGACCCTCTCATCCCCCCCGGCATCCACTGATCCGACGGATTACCTCCGCATCATCCGGGCGATCGCCAGCTCCACCGCCATCGAAACCGGGCAAGCCATCCAGGAAATCGAGTCCCGCCTGCTGGCGCGCGACAGCCGTTTCCATGCACTCGAGCTCGCCGCTCTGGCGGCCAAGGCCTGATCAGCCGGACAACGGCCCCAGGGCCTCCTCGACCTTGCCGCGCATCGGCGCATAATCCCCCGACAGTCCCGACTGGATGGCATGGATGTATTGCGGCCGTTCGGCCTCCCAGGCGCTGTAATCCAGCGGCCCCCAGCCCGCCTGCCCGGCCATGACGTCGGCCATCAGGCGCGAGATGCGGCCATTGCCCTCGCGAAACGGGTGGATCAGGATGAACTCGACGTGCGTCACCGCGATCGCCTCGGCCAGGGTGTTGCGATCCATCCCCTTGCAGGGCGTATAGCGGGCCAGGATCCGGCGGCCATATTCATCGAGCAGTTGCGGAATCCGAGCGGCGGCCGCGAATAGAAACCCGTCCTTGCTCATGTTGACCGAACGCTCGAAGCCCGCCCAGGGATAAAGATTGCCCAGCCAGCGCCGGTGCCAGTCCCGAATCAGGCGCACCGTCAACGGCCCCTCGACCGGCTGCTCGCGCAGCACTGCGAAATAGAGCTTGCGCAGCAACATCAGCTCGGCCTCGTTCATGTCCTCGCGGCGCACGATCCCGAGTTTGTTGGCCAGCACCTCGCCGCCAGAGCCTTCCTGGTAGTTGTTCTGCTGGCCGCTGATGTCGTACCGGCTCATGGCAGGCCCCCATTTCCGATTCCGGGCATTGACGTCCCGGCCAATGGATTCGAACTCATGAATCCGCCAGACAGGACACCCCTCATTGTCCACAATCCTCAGCCATACGAAAATAGTCCAATGAACGATACCCTGCTCCAGACCATTCCCGACGAACCCCTGGCCATCATCGGCGACATCCACGGCGAGATCGACGCGCTGAACACACTGCTGGATCATCTGGCGCGCGATCCCGGCGCCGGGCGCCGGCTGGTTTTCATCGGCGATCTCTGCGACCGGGGGCCGGACAGCGTGGGCGTCATCGCCCGCGTGCGCGAGCTGGTCGAACAGGGCCGCGCCCTGGCCATTCTCGGCAATCACGAGATCAATCTGCTGGCCGACGATGCCAAGGATGGCTCGGGCTGGTATTTCGATACCCGCAAAACCTCGGATCAGCCGTTCTACGCGCCGTTTACCCGGGCCGCACCCCAACAGCGTCCGGCGATCCGCGAGTTCCTTGCAGGGCTTCCTCTGGCCTTGCAGAGCCCTTCCCTGCGCATCGTCCACGCCGCCTGGGACCCGCCTTCCATCGAGGCCATTGCCGGCGTGCGCCGCGGCGAGCTGATGGACGCCATGCAGCATTGGAAATCGCGCCTGCACGCCGCCGCCCAGGCCGAAGGACTGTATACCCGCTATCTAGAGGAAAAAACGCGCTGGGCCGCTGCGCTCGAGGACCCGGACAATCCGCCGCCCTACCTGCAGGCCGTCGCGGACTATGAAACCCTCGAACAGCGGCTCAATCCGGTCAAGCGCCTGACCTCGGGCATCGAGGAGCCCAGCGCGACGCCATTCTATTCCGGCAACCGCTGGCGCTACCTGGACCGCACGGCATGGTGGAACGATTACCGGGGCCCACTGCCGGTGGTCATCGGCCATTACTGGCGGATGTTCGATCCCCCGGACGCCAATGCCTCGCGCTACAGCCGCCTGTTCGACGGCATCGCCCCCACCGCCTGGCATGGATACGAGCAACGAGTCTTTTGCGTGGACTACTCGGCGGGCGCCCGCTGGCGCGAACGCAAGGCGAACGGCCATGCGCGCCAGAGCCGGTTCAGGCTGGCGGCGCTGCTCTGGCCAGAACGGACCCTGGTCTATGACAACGGCGACCGCTATCCCACCATTTGAGCCGCCAGCCCCTGCGCCGATACGCGCCGTATCGAGGCTGCATCCGCCAAATCCCGTTTTACGGCCTGTGGATAACTACTATGGCGTGTTTCTGTGAAGTACGTGTTTGCAACTTGTTCACAAGGCCCGGCTAACGGCATCTGACAAAAACAGTCCCCAATCCATCCGTCGGGCACACACAGAGTCAACCACAGGAAAATCCGTCATAATTATTTGATTTTAAAAGAAAAATAGAGATGTTAGAGTTATCCACAGCCTTCCATTATCATTACCAGTTTTATAAAAGACATAGTATTCAAAACCGCAAGACCGTCATCCAACAAAGCCGGGAACGGCCCTTAGCGCCTCTACGGCGCGATCCAGGGTACGGTCCTGTTTGGCAAAGCAGAGACGCAACAGTTGATGGTTGGCATGGGGCGCATCCGGATCGTCATAGAATGCCGAAACCGGGATCGCGCCGATGCCATAGTCAGTCGTCAGGCGACGCGCCAGTTCCTTTTCCTTTGAATTGCCAAGCATGGCGGTATCCACCAACAGAAAGAATGTTCCCTGGGAATCCAAGGGGCGAAAAGCCGAGCCCGCCAACCCTGCCTTGAGCCGGTCGCGTTTTTGCTGGTAGAACGCCGACAATTGTTCGAGTCTGGCATGTTTGCGCATGTAAGCGGCCAGGCCATATTGCATGGGTGTCGGGACGGAAAAGACCAGAAACTGATGGACTTTGCGAATTTCCCTGCTCAAGGCCTTGGGCGCGCAGACGTAGCCGATTTTCCAGCCGGTTGCATGGAAGGTCTTGCCGAACGAGGAAACCACGATGGAGCGCTCGGCGAGCGCAGGCCGGCTGGCGAGGCTGCGGTGGGATTCGCCATCGAAGACAATGTGTTCATACGCCTCATCGGACAGCAGCAACACGTCATGCCGGGCCACGATGGCTTCGAGACGTGTCAGGTCGGCCTCGCCAAGAATCGTGCCCGTCGGATTGTTTGGAAAGTTCAGGACGATCATCCTGGTTTTCGGGCTGATCGCTTCCTCGAGAGCATCCCAGTCCATGACGAAACGAGGGATTTCTGCCGTGGGCGGAATCATTGCGACACGCACGACAGTGCCGCCCGCAAGACGAGCGACCGGCGCATACAGATCGTAGGATGGATCGATCAGGATGACCTCATCGCCGGGATGAACCAATGCCGTCATCGATGATGCCAGCGCTTCGGTGGCCCCCGAGGTAATGGTGATTTCCTCCCCCGGATCGTATTCATGGGCTTGCAGGCGTGCGATTTTTTCCGCGACGACTTCTCTCAGGGATTGGACTCCCGTCATTGGCGCGTATTGATTGTGCCCTGCAAACATGGCTTCGTTGACGCATTGGACCAGCAAAGCATCCGGGTTGTAATCCGGAAACCCCTGCCCCAGATTGATGGCCTGGTGTTCCAAGGCCAGTTGGCTCATTTCAGTAAAAATGGTGATGCCCACATCGGGCAGTTTGGATCGCATGATTGAAGCCCCGCAAGATTGATCAGTAAAACAGCATGACGTTATTGAAAGTGGATATTGGATTGTTGTTTTTTATCAGAAATAAATAGTTATATAGGAATATCGGATTCCAGGTGCGCCTGCGCGGATACAATATTCAATGCTCTATTCAGAGGTTCCTTTATCCGGTTTCAAGGATGGATATTAATGGAATGGGCATGGGAAATTTCTGAATCTGTGTTGTCGATCTGCGGCGCCAACCTGTTCATGAGTTCCCTAGGGGTAAACTATGATTTGAATTTTCACCAAGTCGTAGTTATGCTCCCTGTTGCAATGGAATTCAAGCAGTGCGCGGGTTTCGCTTTGGTCTTGCCAGTTTTACAGCATCGGGCATGGTCTGTTTCGTTTCAGCGTTCTTGATTCATTGTGTACCTTTATTTTTATGGACGTTTCAGATCATGGCTCAAACGGGCAAAGTCAAGTGGTTCAATGCCGAAAAGGGTTTCGGCTTCATTACCCCCGACCAGGGTGGTGCTGATGTATTTGCGCATTTTTCGGCGATCGAAGGCCGCGGCTATCGCAGCCTGAACGAAGGCCAGGCAGTCGAATTCGAGGTCAAGGAAGGCCCCAAGGGACCTCAGGCCGCCGAAATCCGCCCCCTTTGATTTCGGAATACGCTTGAGAAAAGGCACCCGGAAGGGTGCCTTTTCTTTGAATCTGAATCGGTGCTGCGGGCTTGTTGTCTAACTGGTCGTGAAGAACTCCGGCCTTTCGGTCGGCGCTTCTCCGCCACCATTCAAGGGGGCTTTCGGCACCGTAGCGTCAGCGCATTATCAAGGATTCAGGGCAAAGTGGCTCTCGTATGTAACAACCCTGATCGAAAATCAGAGATCTTTTCATACAGCGGCAATAGCTTGATTAAAACCAGGCGCGAAAACTGCGCTGACTTTATTCAGTTCTATTTCACAGTTTTTCCACAGGCTTATACACATCAGACCAATCAATTCATCTTCAGGTGTTGAGCCAAAAAACAAGTACGACAGAGACTGGTTGTTTCACGTGAAACATACTTCAGGTTTCTCTAAGTCACTGAGGGTTTGTTTCACGTGGAACATAGTTTGTTCTTAGTGTTGAATGTATTGTTCAGCCCCCACTGGTGCCAGAAAGTCTGATTGTTCCACGTGAAACAACCTCTGGAAACATAAAATAGAAGAATGAATGTTCAGGGTCACTCGGGTAGCGAAGTATAATTTTCAAATCTTCCCTCTTTGATATAAGTCTGGGAACGTGGCGAAGCCGCCACTCTGTGCCTTGGACTATCCCCAGTAGCCGGAATACCTTATCGGCTCGGAACCATCCGATCCGTATGAATAATGATTGATGAACTACTCTGAAGAATTCGATGTGATTGTGGTTGGTGGCGGCCATGCGGGAACCGAAGCGGCCCTTGCTGCGGCCCGCACAGGGGTGTCTACGCTGTTGTTGACCCACAACATGGATACTCTGGGCCAGATGTCCTGCAACCCATCGATCGGGGGAATTGGCAAGGGGCATCTGGTCAAAGAGGTTGATGCCCTGGGCGGTGCTATGGCCCTGGCCACGGACTTGGCTGGGATTCAGTTTCGGATTCTTAATCGTTCGAAAGGGCCGGCAGTGCGCGCAACTCGCGCCCAGGCAGATCGGTCTCTGTATCGCAGAGCGATCAGAATGACGCTTCAATCCCAGCCCAATTTAATGATTTTCCAGCAGCCGGTCGATGATCTGCTGTTGGAGGGCGATCGGGTCGTGGGTGTAAAGACGCAGATCGGGCTGATCTTTCGCACACGTACGGTGGTGCTGACTGCCGGCACTTTTCTCAATGGTTTGCTTCACGTGGGACTTGCCCATTATTCGGCGGGCCGGGCTGGTGATCCGCCCGCGGTCAGTTTGGGGCAACGGCTCAAAGAATTGAATCTGCCCCAAGGGCGGCTGAAAACAGGAACCCCGCCACGGATCGATGCCAAGACAATTGATTTTTCCAGGATCGAGGAACAGCCGGGAGACACGGACCCGGTTCCTGTGTTTTCTACCATGGGCCGGGCACAGATGCATCCCGAGCAGGTTCCGTGCTGGATTACGCATACGACAGAGCAATCCCACGAAATCGTCCGATCAGGACTTGATCGCTCGCCAATGTACAGCGACCAGGGAACGATCGAAGGGGTAGGGCCCCGGTACTGCCCCTCGATCGAGGATAAAATTCACCGTTTTGCAGACAAGACGAGCCATCAGGTTTTTCTGGAGCCCGAGGGGGCTTCGTCTT
The DNA here is from genome assembly GCA_040394755.1 of Castellaniella defragrans. Taxonomy (GTDB): domain Bacteria; phylum Pseudomonadota; class Gammaproteobacteria; order Burkholderiales; family Burkholderiaceae_B; genus Castellaniella; species Castellaniella defragrans_A. The sequence continues at coordinate 97,891 of JBEBRQ010000004.1, forward strand.
GTGAAATTTATCCGAACGGGATTTCCACGAGCCTGCCTTTCGATATCCAGTTCGCCCTCGTGCGCAGTCTGCCGGGCCTGGAGCAGGCGCGCATCATGCGTCCCGGCTATGCGATCGAGTACGACTATTTCGACCCTCGTCATCTGCACCCCTGGCTCGAAACGCGCTCAATCCGAGGCTTGTTCTTTGCGGGGCAGATCAACGGCACTACTGGTTATGAGGAAGCCGCTGCGCAAGGCTTGCTGGCTGGTGTGAATGCGGCTTTGCAAGTAAAAGGAGAGTCTCCCTGGGTGCCTGAGCGGCATGAAGCCTATCTCGGCGTGTTGACCGATGATCTTGTAACGAAAGGTGTAACTGAACCTTACAGAATGTTTACGTCGCGCGCCGAATACCGCCTGAGTCTGCGTGAGGACAACGCCGACCTGCGTTTGACGGAAACCGGGCGCCGGCTGGGGCTGGTCGATGATGCCCGCTGGGATGCCTTTTGCCGCAAGCGCGACAGCGTGGCGGCCGAAATCGAGCGTTTGCGCGATACCCGCATCAATCTCAAGGTGTTGGGCAGCCATTTGCAGGACATCCTGCCTGGCCAGCGCGCGGAACGCGACTACACACTCTATGAACTGCTCAAGAGGCCCGATGTCAGCTATGCGCAGCTCATGGCGCTGCGCGATGAGCAGGGTGCCCCGATCGCCGGCCCCGGGCTCGAGGATGCCGCCGATTCCGAGCAGGTCGCGATCCAGGTCAAATACGCGGGCTACGTAGAGCGCCAGCGCACCGAAATCGAACGGCAGCAGACGCATGCCGGTCAGCCGATCCCGGAGGATTTCGACTATGACGAGGTCACCGGATTGTCGACCGAAGTCCGCCAGCGGCTGAAGCTCGCCCGGCCCGCCAGCATCGGGCAGGCGAGCCGGATTTCGGGCATCACGCCGGCCGCGATCTCTCTGTTGCTGGTGCACTTGAAGCGGTGGCAGCACCGGCGTCAGGCCGCATGACGCGCCCCCCGCAGGATTTTCTGGCGCGTGTCGAGGGCGCCTTGCGCGCCCTGGGCATGGACGCCGACGTGCCGCGCGCGCCGCTCATGCTGCGCTATCTGGAGCAATTGCAGCGCTGGAACAAGACCTACAATCTGACCGCCGTCCGCGATCCGGAGCAGATGCTGATCCAGCACCTGTTCGACAGCCTGGCCGTGATTCCACCTTTGCGGGCCTTGCGGGGGGATCGGGATACACGTGTCGTGGACATGGGGTCCGGAGCGGGTTTGCCGGGTATCATTCTGGCAATCTGCCAGCCGCGGTGGCAGGTCGTGTGCGTCGATGCGGTTCACAAGAAAATCTCTTTCATCCGGCAGGCCGCCGGGGTCCTGGGCCTGAGCAATGTCACAGCCGTGCATGGCCGGATCGAGGCGATCGAGGAACTGCGGGCCGATCTGGTGATTTCGCGCGCTTTTGCCAGCCTGTCGGATTTTGCCGGCATGTCGGCCCGGCACCTGGCGCCGGGCGGCGCGATGGTGGCGATGAAGGGCCGGTTTCCGGACGATGAGGCCGAGGCCCTCGCGGCGGGCACCGGGTGGGGGGTCTGCGGCACCGTCGAATTGCGGGTGCCGGAGCTTGATGCACAACGTTGCCTGATTTATTTAGGTTTAAAGGAAAGCCATGACAGCAGATAGCCGGAAACCGACCGCGCGCGTGTTCTGCATCGCCAACCAGAAGGGCGGGGTGGGCAAGACCACCACCGCCATCAACCTGGCGGCCGCACTGGCCATGCACGGGAAACGTGTCCTGCTGGTCGATCTGGACCCTCAGGGCAATGCCACCATGGGCAGCGGCATCGACAAGAACCAGGCCGAGATCAATCTGTATCAGGTCCTGATCGGCGAGGCCGACGTCGCTTCGGCGCGTGTGCGCTCCGAATCCGGCGGTTACGATGTCCTGCCGGCCAACCGTGAGCTTTCGGGGGCGGAAATCGATCTCGTGCAGATGCCGGACCGCGAGCGCCGCCTCAAGGAGGCTTTGCGGGCCGTTGGCGAGGACTATGATTTCGTGCTCATCGATTGTCCGCCGACGCTGTCGCTGCTGACGCTCAATGGCCTGTCCGGCGCGCACGGGGTCATCATTCCCATGCAGTGCGAGTATTTCGCGCTGGAGGGGCTGTCCGATCTGGTCAACACGATCAAGCGCGTCTATCACAACCTCAATCCGGATCTTGAACTGATCGGCCTTTTGAGGGTGATGTTCGACACCAGGATTACCCTGCAGCAGCAGGTGTCGGATCAGATCCAGGCACATTTCGGGGACAAAGTATTCAAGGCTGTGGTGCCGCGCAATGTCCGGCTGGCCGAGGCGCCCAGCTACGGCCTGCCCGGGGTGATCTACGACAAGTCGTCGCGCGGCGCCAAAGCCTATCTCGAGTTCGGCAAGGAACTCATCGCCCGCGTGAGCGCCGCTGGCGCCTGAGGCGGGGCGCGTCCACGGAAAAGAGTCAGAGGAAAAGACAATGGCTACACGGAAAAAAGGATTGGGGCGTGGTTTGGACGCCTTGCTGGGCGCGGATACCGGCGCCCTGGACCAGATGGGCAAGAAACCCGCTGAAAATGCCCCGGCCACGCTCGATGTGCGCGTGCTGCGGGCAGGGCGCTACCAGCCGCGCACGCGCATGGACGAGGGGGCGCTGAATGATCTGGCGGAATCCATTCGCGCGCAGGGCGTGATGCAGCCGATCCTGGTGCGCCCTCTGGGCGGCAAGGAGGCCGGGCATTACGAAATCATTGCTGGCGAGCGGCGTTTCCGCGCCGCCCAGATCGCCGGTCTGCGGGAAATCCCGGTCCTGGTGCGCGAGGTCGCCGACGAGAGCGCGGCGATCATGGCGCTCATTGAAAATATTCAGCGCGAGGATCTCAACCCTCTCGAAGAAGCCCACGGGGTGCGGCGCCTGCTCGATGAGTTCGGCCTGACCCACGAACAGGCGGCGACGGCCATCGGCCGTTCGCGCTCGGCGACCAGCAATCTGCTGCGCTTGCTGAATCTGGCCGAGCCGGTGCAGACGATGCTGCTGGCTGGCGACATCGACATGGGGCACGCGCGCGCTTTGCTGGCGACTTCCGCGGCGCAGCAGATCATGCTGGCCAATGAGGTCATCGCTCGCCGCCTGTCGGTGCGCGAGACCGAAAAGCGCGTCGCGCGGGCCTTGCGCGAGGAGGACGATGCCGCCGCACGCGCCACGGCGGCGCCCCGGCGTGCGGCCTCGCGCAATGGCGATCTCGACCGGATGGAAAAGGCATTGTCCGATCACTTGGCGACCCGTGTGCGGATCAAGCCGGGGCCGCGCAAAGGGGGGCAGTTGATGATCGATTTCCATGATTGGGAACATCTCGATTCGCTGCTCGAGCGGCAGGGATTGGCGGGGGTTCTGGGGGAGCAGGGGGCTTGAGTTTGGGGTTTGTTTTATCTGTTGGATGAGCCCGCCCCCCGCTAAAAACCAACAATCTCCCACCTTCGTAGGCGGCCGGCAC
>JBEBRQ010000005.1:0-88137 GCA_040394755.1 Castellaniella defragrans
CGGACCGCTCCAAGGCAAAAAGCCCCCCTCGGGGGGCAGCAAGCCGAAGGCGCGGCGAGGGGGCTTTAATGTTGCCGCCGGACCGCTCCAAGGCAAAAAGCCCCCCTCGGGGGGCAGCAAGCCGAAGGCGCGGTGGGGAGGCTTTTTGAGTCAGGTAGAAGTTATGGCTGCGATCCCTTTGACAGCTCGCGGGGCAGAGCGCTTGCAAGCTGAGTTGCATCGTCTCAAGACGGTTGATCGTCCCGAGGTCATCAATGCCATCGCCGAGGCGCGGGCGCAGGGCGATTTGTCCGAGAATGCCGAATATGATGCGGCGCGTGAGCGCCAAGGCTTCATCGAGGGCCGCATCCAGGAATTGGAGGGCACGCTGTCCAATGCCCAGATCATCAATCCGGCCGACCTCGATGTCGGCGGTCAGGCTGTGTTCGGCGCGACCGTCGAGATCGAGGATCTGGAATCCGGTGAGCGCCTGCGCTACCAGATCGTGGGCGATCTCGAGGCCGACATTCGCGCCAACATGATTTCGGTCTCCAGCCCCGTGGCGCGCGCCCTCATCGGCAAGAGCGAGGGCGACGTGGTCGAGGTCAGGGCGCCGGCGGGCGTGCGTGAATACGAGGTGTGCTCGATCAGCTACGTGTAGCGCGGCCGCGCCGTGCGCCGGCGCGCAGCGTCAGGGCGCTGCCGCTGCTGCGGCGGGGAATGCCTGGGGCGGCGGCCGGACGGCGCGGGGTGCGTGATTGTGTGCCAGGGCGGCGTTCCTGCGAGGCGGGAGCGCCGCTTTTTCTTGCCGTTGGGCCGTCCCAGGCACGCTCCCTTGGCAACCGGCCCGCTGCGGGCAGCCCGGCATTTTCGGCTGTGGGCGCCGCCTTGCGGGTGCCAGCGGTTGCGTGCGCCGGTTTCGCGCCACGAGCGGGCTTGGTTTCCCCCCGCGCGCTGGCGGCTTGTTTTTTTGGGGTATAGGGTTCGGAGGGTTTGCGCACTGCGCGAGTGGCGTTCCGGGCCTCGGCCTGGGCCTGTTGCGCGGCGAGGTCGGGCCGATAGATAATGAGCGTTTTGCCCAGATGATGCACCGGGGCGCACGAGAGCGCCTCGCAGATGCTTTGCAGCATGGCTTCGCGCTCGGCGCGTTCGGCGCCCCCTACGCGCACCTTGATCAGCTCGTGCGCGGCGAGGCTGCGGTCGATTTCATTCAGGACGGATTCGCTCAGGCCTCTGTCGCCGATCAGGACGACGGGACGCAAGGGGTGGGCCGCGGCGCGCAGGGCGCTGCGTTCTTGGGATGTCAATTCGAGTTTGGGCATAGCGGAATTGTACGGTAATGGCCAAGAAAAAATTCTCCAAAGCCTGGGTCCAGCAGCATATCAACGACCCTTACGTCAAAATGGCGCAACAAAAGGGCTATCGCGCCCGGGCCGCGTTCAAGCTGGCCGAGATCCTGGATGCCGAGCGGCTGCTGCGCCCGGGCGATGTCGTGGTCGACCTCGGGTCCACGCCGGGCAGCTGGTCCCAGATCGTGCGCGAACGGCTGGCCGGCCCCGGGGGCGTGATCGATGGCCGCATCGTGGCCCTGGACCTGCTGCCGATGGAGCCCATTGCCGGGGTCGAGTTCATCCAGGGGGATTTTCGCGAGGATGCCGTCCTGGCCGAACTGCATGACCGTCTGGCGGGGCAGGCGGTGGATCTTGTGATTTCCGATATGGCCCCCAACTTGTCCGGTGTGGCCGCCGCCGATGCGGCGCGAATCGCCCACGTGTGCGAGTTGGCCCTGGAATTCGCCCTGGGCCATCTCAAACCCGAGGGCGCCCTGGTGGTCAAGGCTTTTCATGGCAGCGGGTTTTCGCAGGTGGTCGAGTCTTTCAAGCGCCATTTCGTCCGGGTCGTGGAGCGCAAACCCAAGGCTTCGCGGGACAAGTCCTCTGAAACCTTTCTCGTCGCCCGGGGACTGAAGGGGTAGGGGAATAAGACGGTTCGCCGCCAGGATTCGGGTAGAATGAAGTATTGACGGTACTGTCAGCTTATTGTAATCAAGCGGCACGCCGACGACAGCATACGCAGGAGGTTGGCTTTGAACAACTCGTTTTCCAAGATCGCGATCTGGATGGTGATCGCGCTCGTGCTCTTCACGGTGTTCAAGCAGTTCGAGGGCCATCCGGCCACCAGCGATACCGTGAGCTACACGCAGTTCATGGACGACGCGCGGGCCGGACGCATCACCAAGGTCGATATCCAGGGCGATACGCTCTACGTGACGCCGGAATCCGGGCGTGCGTACAGCCTGACTTCCCCGGGCGATCTGTGGATGGTGCCCGAGCTCGTCAAGAGTGGCGTCCAGGTCTCCGGCCGTGCCCGCGAGGAGCCTTCCTTCCTGACCAGCCTGTTCATTTCGTGGTTCCCGATGCTGCTGCTGATCGGGGTGTGGATATTCTTCATGCGCCAGATGCAGGGCGGCGGCAAGGGCGGGGCGTTCAGCTTCGGCAAGTCGCGCGCGCGTATGCTGGACGAAAACAACAACACCATCACGTTCGCCGATGTCGCGGGCTGCGACGAGGCCAAGGAGGACGTTCAGGAGCTGGTCGATTTCCTGCGCGATCCGACCAAGTTCCAGCGTCTGGGCGGCCGGATTCCGCGCGGCGTGCTGATGGTTGGCCCTCCGGGCACGGGCAAGACGCTGCTCGCCAAGGCCATCGCCGGCGAGGCCAAGGTGCCGTTTTTCAGCATCTCGGGTTCGGATTTCGTCGAAATGTTCGTCGGCGTGGGCGCGGCCCGCGTGCGCGATATGTTCGAGAACGCGAAAAAGCAGTCGCCCTGCATCATCTTCATCGATGAAATCGACGCGGTCGGCCGCCAGCGCGGCGCGGGCCTGGGCGGCGGCAACGACGAGCGCGAGCAGACCCTGAACCAGTTGCTGGTCGAGATGGACGGTTTCGAAACCGGGCAGGGCGTGCTGGTGATCGCCGCCACCAACCGGCCCGATGTGCTGGATCCAGCGCTCCTGCGCCCGGGCCGCTTCGACCGTCAGGTGGTGGTTTCGCTGCCCGACATCCGCGGGCGCGAGCAGATCCTCAAGGTCCACATGCGCAAGGTTCCCATCGCCCAGAACGTCGATCCGAACGTGCTGGCCCGCGGGACACCGGGCTTCTCCGGCGCCGACCTCGCCAATCTCATCAACGAGGCGGCCCTGTTCGCCGCGCGGCGCAATGGCCGCACGGTCGACATGTCCGACCTGGAAAAAGCCAAGGACAAGATCATCATGGGCGCCGAGCGCCGCTCGCTGATCATGCCCGAGGAGGAGCGCCGCAACACGGCCTACCACGAGTCCGGGCATGCGCTGGTGGCCCGTCTGCTGCCCAAGACCGATCCCGTGCACAAGGTCACCATCATCCCGCGCGGCCGCGCGCTGGGCGTGACCATGCAGTTGCCCGAGGGCGACCGCTACAGCATGGACAAAGAGCGCCTGCTGAACACCATCGCGGTGCTGTTCGGCGGCCGGATCGCCGAGGAGGTCTTCATGAACCAGATGACCACCGGCGCCTCCAATGACTTCGAGCGCGCCACGGCCATCGCCCGCGACATCGTCACGCGCTACGGCATGACCGATTCGCTGGGCCCGGTGGTCTATGCCGAGAACGAGGGCGAGGTCTTTCTCGGTCGCAGTGTGACCAAGACCACCCATGTGTCCGAGGCGACCATGCAAAAGGTCGACCACGAGATTCGCAGCATCATCGACGCCCAGTATGCCATCGCCCGCAACCTGATCGAGTCCAACAAGGACAAGATGCATGCGATGGCCAAGGCTTTGCTGGAATGGGAAACCATCGATGCCGAGCAGATCGAGGACATCATGCAGGGCCGTCCGCCGCGCGCGCCGCAGTCGCTGACTTCCGGCGACAGCACGGGCGGCAGCACGCCGCCCTCTGCCGGCGAGGCGGTGCCCAGCGGCGATAAGGGGCCGGCGGCCACTCCCGTCTGACCGGGATCCTGAATGTCTGAATTTCTGGACTGCGGGCGCTTCCGGCTGCCCCTGCGGCGCCCGTTGGTGATGGGGATCGTCAACGTGACCCCCGATTCGTTCTCGGACGGTGCGCGGCATTTCCGCACGCACGAGGCGATTGCGTATGCGCAGCGTCTGGTCGACGAAGGCGCCGATATTCTCGACGTCGGCGGGGAATCGACCCGCCCGGGTTCGCTGGCCGTGCCGGTCGATGAGGAACTGCGCCGCGTGGTGCCAGTGGTCGAGGCTTTGCGCGAGTGCGGCGTGCCGATCTCGGTCGATACCTGCAAACCCGAGGTGATGGCCGCGGCTTTGCAGGCTGGCGCCGATATGATTAACGACATCATGGGGTTCGAGGCGCCCGGCGCCGCCGAGGTGGTGGCGGAATCCGCTTGCGCCGTATGCGTCATGCACATGCGCGGCGAGCCGCGCACCATGCAGGATGCGCCGGTCTACGACGATGTGGTGCGCGAGGTCGGCGGCTATCTGCGCGGCCGCGCCCAGGCGCTGCGCAGCCTGGGCATCGCGCCCGGTCGCATCGTGCTCGACCCGGGGTTCGGCTTCGGCAAGTCCGTGGAACACAATTACACCTTGCTCGCGCGTCTGCGCGAGTTGGAGGCCGGGTCATACCCCCTGTTGCTGGGGATGTCCCGTAAATCGATGATCGGCGCAGTGACCGGGCGGCCCGTCGACCAGCGGCTGGGCGGCAGTATCGCGGCGGCCCTGGCGGGTGTGGCGCGCGGCGCCCGCATCTTGCGGGTGCACGATGTGGCCGATACAGTGGATGCCCTCAAGGTCTGGGCAAAGGTCGAAGGAAATCTCGCATGAGCGTACGCAAGTATTTTGGCACCGATGGGGTGCGGGGCATCGTGGGCGGCGAGGTCATCAACGCCGGGTTCGCTCTGCGGCTGGGCTATGCGGCGGGATGCGTGCTGGCGCGCGGGGCCGCCGGCACAGGCCGGCCCACGGTCGTCATCGGCAAGGATACGCGGATCTCGGGCTATATGCTCGAAGCCGCCCTCGAGGCGGGACTCTCGGCCGCCGGGGTGGATGTGATGCTCGCCGGTCCGATTCCGACACCGGCCGTGGCGTATCTGACCCGGGCCTGGCGCCTGGCGGCCGGCATCGTCATCAGCGCTTCGCACAATCCGCATTACGACAACGGCATCAAGTTTTTCTCCGCTGACGGCACCAAGCTGCCCGACGAAACCGAGTCCGCCATCGAGGCCATGCTCGACGAGCCCGTTGGCTGCGCGGACTCGGCGGGCCTGGGCCGTGCCCGGCGTATCAACGACGCGGCTGGGCGCTATATCGAATTTTGCAAGAGCACGTTCCCCAACGACCTCGATTTGCAGGGGCTGCGCATCGTGGTGGATGCGGCGCATGGCGCCGCCTATCACATTGCGCCGCACGTATTCCGCGAACTGGGTGCCGAGGTCTTGACCATCGGCTGCGAGCCGGACGGCTTCAACATCAACGAGGGGGTTGGCGCCACCCACCCCGAGGCGCTGGTCGCTGCGGTGCGGGCGCAGGGGGCGGATCTGGGCATTGCCCTGGATGGCGATGCCGATCGCCTGCAAATGGTCGACGGCACGGGGCGGCTCTACAACGGCGACGAGCTGTTGTACGCCATCGTGCGCGACCGGGCCCGCGCCCAGCCGATCGAGGGGGTGGCCGGCACCCTGATGACCAATTTCGGCTTTGAAAAGCGCATGCGCGACCTGGGCATTCCGTTCGAGCGCACGCCGGTGGGCGATCGCTACGTATTGGAAGCCTTGCGCCAGCGCGGCTGGCTGTTCGGCGGCGAGAGCTCCGGGCATCTGCTGTGTCTGGATCGCCACACCACGGGGGATGGCATTGTCGCCGCCTTGCAGGTCCTGGCGGCGATCCGGCATGGCCATGCGCGCCTGGATGAGCTGGTGGCGGATCTCAGGATGTATCCCCAGAAAATGGTCAATGTGCCTCTGGCGCCGGGCGTCGACTGGAAGGCGCACGCGGGCCTGGAGGCCGCGGCCCGGGCGGTGCGCGAGATGCTGGGTGATCGGGGCCGGGTCTTGATTCGCGCCTCGGGCACCGAGCCCAAACTGCGCCTGATGGTCGAGGCCGAGGACGAGGTCCTGGCCGAGGACGGTGTGCGCCGTCTGGCTGCTGTAAAATTAGCCTGAATTTTCCGAATCATTGTCTCGTCACTGAAACATACTGCTGTCACAATATGCCGCAGGCATGACCTCGGGAGATGGCCGATGCACCATGGTTTATCCTTTCACATTGATCCGATGGAACGCACAGACTGGATGGAAGTCGAGGCCGCCGGCCTGGTGCTGAGCACCGTCAGGACGACGGAGGAACTCGAGGCGCTGCAGCGTCTCCGGTATCGGATATTCAGGGATGAACTGGCTGCTGTATTTCCTTGCGCTGTGGGCGATCGGGATGTGGACCGTTTCGACGATTGGTGCATCCATTTTCAGGTTCGCCAGGCGGGCACTGATCGGGTGGTCGGCACTTATCGGCTCCTGACCCCCGAGGCGGCGGTCCAGGCGGGCGGCTACTACTCCGAGTCCGAGTTCGATCTGACGCCGTTGCAGGCGTTGCGCCCCAGCCTGGTCGAGATCGGCCGTTCGTGCATCGATGCCGATTTCCGCCATGGCAGCGCCATCATGCTGTTGTGGTCGGGGATCGCACAGATCATGCGGCGCGGCGGCTACCGCTATCTGTTGGGCTGCGCCAGCGTCAGCCTGCGCGACGACGGGGCGACGGCCGCCGAGGTCTGGCGCATCGCCCAGGACATGATGGCGCGCAATCCCGAGGTTCCGCGCCTCGCGCCGATCCACCGCTATCCGGTCGAACGCCTCGATAGCACGCTGCCGGCGCGTATCCCGCCCCTGATCAAGGGTTATCTCAAGGTCGGCGCCACGATTTGTGGCGAGCCTGCCTGGGACCCGGATTTCAATACCGCCGATTTTCCCATCCTGCTGGATCTCGAACGGGTCGATCCGCGCTATCGGCGGCACTTCGGGCTCAGTTGATCAGGCGGGCGGGGGTGTGGTCCGGGACAGCCGGAACTCGAATCCCGCCTTGCGCCAGATCTCGACCTCGGCTTTCAGGGCGAATTCGCTCAGGGGATGGGCCGCCAGCCAATGCGAATCGATGGTGATGTCCAGGCATGCGCCGTGGGCGTGCAGCCGCAGGGGCGGGGGAGAGCCCTCCTCGCGGCGGCGGTGCATCAGTACGGCCAGGCGCAGACAGCACAGGGCCAGCCAGCGGGTGCGGTTGGGCGCCCGGTCGCGCAGTTTGCCGAGTTTGCCTTGATGCCCCAGTGCGAGAAAGGCCAGCAGCTCCTGGTCATCGCGTGAGAACCCCGGCATATCGGCGTGTTCGAGGATGTAGGCGCTGTGCTTGTGGTAATCGGCGTGGGCGATGGCCAGGCCGCATTCATGCAGGGCGGCGGTCCAGCCGAGGGCGCGGCGCAGCTCCTCGTATTCGGACTCCGCCCCCAGGCCGACCTGGTCGAACAGGGCCAGTGCCAGCGCCGATACCCGCGCCGCCTGCGCCTCGTCGACTTGATAGCGCTGGCTGAACTGGCGCACGGTTTCGTCACGTTTGTCGTGCTGGAGGTCGCGGCCCAGCAGGTCGTAGAGGACGCCCACCCGCAATGCGCCTTCGCCCACGTCCATGGACTCGATGTTGAGCTCCTGGAAGGTCGCCATCATGATGGCCAGCCCGCCGGCCAGTACCGGCGCGCGCTCGGCTTTCAGGCCGGCCCAATCCTGCAGACGGACCTTGCCGGTGTGGATCAGGGCCGCGCGCAGCCGATCCATGCCTTCGAGAGTGATGGCGCGCCGTGACAGCCCGTTTTCCGTCAGGATGGCCAGCAGGCCCTTGGCGGTACCCGAGGAGCCATAGGCCTTGTCCCAGCCGGTGTGCCGATAGGGGCGCGCGATCGCCTCGATTTCGCGCCGCGCGCCGAGAATCGCCTGGCGCATGCGGGATTCGGTGATGCGGCCTTGAGGGAAATAGGTCCGGGTGTGGGTGGTGCAGCCGATGTTCAGCGATGCCAGGCGCAGGGGCTTGCAACCTTGGCCGATGATGAATTCGGTCGATCCGCCGCCAATGTCGACCACCAGGCGCCGCTGGTCGGAGTGGGGCAGTTCGTTGGCCACGCCTGAAAAAATCAGGCGCGCCTCCTCTTGGCCCGAGATGATCTCGATCGGGAACCCCAGGGCGCGTTCGGCCAGGGGCAGGATTTCGGCGGCGTTGCGCGCCACACGGAACGTATTGGTGGCGACGGCGCGGACATTGGATGGGGGAAAACCCCGCAGCCGATCGCCGAAACGCTCGAGTGCGGCGATCGCCCGCACCACGGCCTCTGGGCGGATGCGCTTGTATTCGTCCAGGCCGCTCGCGAGGTTGACCGTCTCGCGCAGCTTGTCCTCGGCGTAGATCTGCGCCTTGCCGTCGTGCTGCACGACGCGTCCGATGGAGAGTCTGAAGGTGTTGGAGCCCAGGTCGATCGATGCCAGTCGGTCGTTCATGCGGATACCCGGTAATGTCACATTATGCGATTATAGTGGCCGGTCATGACCTAATCTGGAGTGCGCATGGAGGCTAGCAGGACATCCCCGGTTCTGTCGAATCGCGAACTGTCTATTCTGAAGTTCAACGAACGGGTCCTGGCCATGGCCGAGCGCGCGGACACGCCGCTGCTCGAGCGCCTGCGCTACCTCTGCATCGTCGGCTCGAATCTCGATGAGTTTTTTGAAATCCGCATGTCCAGCCTCAAGGAACAGCAACGCCAGACGCTCGATCTCCCGGGCGTCGATGGCCTGACGCCGGACGAGGCTTTCGACCGGATCCAGCGCGCCGCGCATGCGCTGGTGGATCGCCAGAACCGCCTGCTGACCGGCGACGTCATGCCCAAGCTGCTCGAGCAGGGCGTGGGATTGATCTATTCGACCGGCTGGACCGATCTACAGCGCGAATGGGCGCATGGTTTGTTCCAGCGCGACGTCATGCCCCTGCTCACGCCCATCGGCCTGGACCCGGCGCATCCGTTTCCGCGTGTCTACAACAAGAGCCTGAACTTCATCGTGTCGTTGTCGGGCGAGGATGCCTTCGGGCGCGAGGGGCACATCGCGATCGTTCAGGCGCCGCGGGCCCTGCCGCGGATGGTCAAGGTGCCGGCCGACATCGCCGGCATGCCCGATGGTTTCATGTTGCTCACCACCTTGATCAGCGCCTTCGTGGGCGAGCTGTTTCCCGGCATGGACGTGCAGGGATGCTACCAGTGGCGGGTCACGCGCAACAGCGACCTGTTCGTCGATGAGGAGGAAATCACCAATCTGCGCCAGGCCCTGCAGGGCGAGCTTTCGCAGCGCAACTTCGGCGCCTCGGTGCGGCTGGAGATCGCCCATGCGATGCCCCCGGACCTCGAGCTTTTCCTGCAGCGCGAGTTCAGCCTTGGCCCGGCCGACACCTACCGGGTGAACGGCCCCGTGAATCTTGCGCGGCTGATGCAGCTCTGCAACCGGGTCAATCGCGCCGACCTCGAATATCCTCCCTGCCGTCCCAAGGTGCCCGCGCCTTTCGACGCCGACATGGACGAGCCCGCCGAGCTGTTCGCCGCGATCGCCGCGCGCGACCATTTGCTGCATCATCCCTATCAGTCCTTTCAGCCCGTCCTGCAGTTTCTGCGGGCTGCGGCCACCGACCCGCAGGTGGTGGGCATCAAGCAGACCATCTACCGCACTGGCGAGGATTCCGAATTGATGGGCCTGCTGCTGACAGCGGCCAAGGCGGGCAAGGAGGTCACCGTGGTGGTCGAACTCATGGCGCGTTTCGACGAGCAGACCAACATCAACTGGGCGGCGCGCCTGGAGGAGGTCGGCGCGCATGTCAGCTACGGCGTGGTGGGCCACAAGACTCACGCCAAGATGGCGCTGGTACTGCGCCGCGAGGAAGGCCGCATCCGGCGTTACGGGCATCTGGGCACGGGCAACTATCATCCCCGCACGGCGCGCCTGTACACGGATTTCGGCCTGCTGACCGCCAATCCCCAGATTTGCGAGGATATGGACCAGGTCTTTTCCCTGCTGACCGGCCTGGGGTCGCGGCGCACGCTCAAGCTCCTCCTGCAATCGCCCTTTACGCTGCACGATACCCTGCTGGGCCTGGTCCGGGACGAGGCCGTGAACGCGCGCGCAGGCAAACGCGCGCGCATCATGGCCAAGATGAATTCCCTGCTCGAACCTTCCATGATCGAGGCGCTATACGACGCCAGCCGCGCGGGCGTGCGCATCGACCTGATCGTGCGCGGCGCCTGCGCGCTGCAGGCGGGGGTGCCCGGCCTGTCCGAGAACATCCGCGTGCGCTCGATCATCGGGCGTTTCCTCGAGCATTCCCGGGTGTTTTATTTTCACCGCGAGGGCGAGGGCGTGCTGTACTTGTCCTCGGCCGACTGGATGGATCGCAATTTTTTCCGCCGGGTCGAACTGGGTTTCCCCGTGCTCGACAAAAACCTGCGCCGCCGGGTGATCGACGAGGCCTTCACCTTTGCCCTGCGCGACAACCAACTCGCCTGGAGCATGCAGCCCGACGGCCGCTACCTGCGCGTGCGCAACCGGCGCGCGCCCATGAACCTGCACCAGCACCTGATGACCCGCCTCGGGGGGTGAGCGGTCGTGTGACGGGCTGTCATCAAGGTGTCATGACGACCCCCTAATATGCCGGACAGACGGATCGCCGTCGAACGAGTGCAAGATCTTATGAGGATTTGACATGTTCAATCACATACTGGCCCGATGCGCCACCGGCCTTGCCCTGGTCGCCGCCGCCGCGGCGGCGCAGGCCGCCGACCTGACCGGCGCGGGCGCGTCCTTTCCCTTTCCGATCTACGCCAAGTGGGCGACCCGCTACCATGCCGAGACCGGGCACCGCGTGAACTATCAGTCGATCGGCTCGGGGGGCGGCCAACAGCAGATCATTGCCAAAACCGTGGATTTCGGCGCGACCGACGATCCCATGAAGCCCGATGCGCTCAAGGACAACGGCCTGGTGCAGTTTCCCGCGGTGATCGGCGGAACCGTCCCGGTGGTCAATATCGCCGGGGTGGCCCCTGGACAGCTCAAGCTCACCGGCCCCATCCTGGCCGACATTTTCCTGGGCAAGATCAGGAAATGGGATGATCCGGCGATTGCCCGGCTCAATGCCGATGTGCAACTGCCGTCCAAGGACATCGTGGTGGTGCATCGCTCGGACGGCTCGGGCACGACGTTCGGTTGGACCAACTACCTGTCCCAGGTTTCGCCCGAGTGGCACGACAAGGTCGGGCAGGGCAAGGCCGTGAAGTGGCCCACCGGCCAGGGCGGCAAGGGCAATGAGGGGGTGGCGGCCTACGTCCGCCAGCTCGCCAATTCGATCGGTTACGTCGAGTATGCCTACGCCAAGCAGAACAAGCTCGCCTGGACCCAGTTGCAGAATCGCGAAGGCCAGTTCGTGCAACCCTCGCAGCCGGCCTTTGCGGCGGCGGCGGCCCATGCCGACTGGGACAGCGCGCCCGGCATGGGGGTGATCCTGAACAATGAGGCGGGCGCCGACTCCTGGCCGGTGACGGCGGCCACCTTCATCCTGGTGCATGGTCGACAGGCGGACGCCGCGCGCGCCCACGAGGTCCTGGCGTTTTTCGACTGGGCCTATCGCGAAGGGGCCGACATGGCCCGCGAACTGGACTATGTGCCCTTGCCCGACGCAGTCACCGCCAAGGTGCGCGAGGTCTGGACGGCCAATGTCAAGGCGGCTGACGGTACTCCGGTCTGGCAATGACCTTTGCCCGGCGGGCCCCAGGGGGCCGGCCGGCTTCCCGCCCCGGGCAGCGCGTAGTGCGCCGCCCATTTATGTAAAAATGACAGTTTCAAGTTTTGCGCCACGCCCCGCGCCAGGGGGCCGGCCTTTGCGGATGAGAGCATGATCGACAAGCAGCGCAGCCTCTTGGTGGATGCCGGGTTCAGGCACTTGACCCGTTTGTTTGCGTTCTTTGTGTTCATTCTGCTCGCGGCCATCATGGTGTCGCTGGCCTATGGCAGCCGCGAATCCATCATGCAGCATGGCATCGCCTTTCTGTGGACCGACGACTGGGACCCCGTGCGCAACCATTACGGCGCCCTGGTGACCATCACGGGCACGGTGATCAGCTCTTTCATCGCCCTGGTGATCGCCATTCCAGTGTCCTTCGGGATCGCCATGTTCCTGACCGAACTGTCCCCGGTCTGGCTGCGCCGGCCCCTGGGCACCGCCATCGAGATGCTGGCCGCCATTCCGTCCATCATCTATGGTATGTGGGGCCTGTTCGTCTTTGTGCCGATTTTCCAGCAGTATGTTCAGCCGGGGATCATCGCGCTGTTCGAGGGCGTGCCGGTACTCGGGCACGTTTTCGCCGGCCCACCCTTCGGCATCGGTCTGTTCACTGCGGGCCTGATCCTGTCGATCATGGTGATTCCCTTCATCACGGCCGTCATGCGCGACGTGTTCGAGCAGGTCCCGCCGATGCTCAAGGAATCGGCCTATGGCCTGGGCAGCACCACCTGGGAGGTGGTCTGGAAGGTCATGCTGCCCTATACCAAGCATGGCGTGATCGGCGGCATCATGCTCGGGCTGGGTCGCGCCCTGGGCGAAACCATGGCGGTGACCTTCGTGATCGGCAACGCGTTCAATATGCCGACGTCGATCTTTTCACCCTCGAACTCGATTGCATCGGCCCTCGCCAACGAGTTCAACGAGGCGGGCGGGATGCAGAAATCCGCGCTGCTGCAGCTCGGCCTGATCCTGTTCCTGATCACCACGGTGGTCCTGGTCCTGTCAAAGATCATGCTGCTGCGGCTTTCTCGCAAAGAAGGCAGGCAACACTAGAGCCTGATCGACTGAAACAGGACGCTCGCCCAAAGGATTGCACACCATGCCCGCCACGGATTCTACCATCATCCATGCCAGCCCGATCTATCAGCGCCGCCGGCGCTTCAACAGGCTCATGCTCGGCCTCTCTGGCCTGACGCTCGCCTGGGGGCTGTTCTGGCTGGCCTGGATCATCGTCACGCTCCTGGTCAAGGGGGTGGATGCCCTGTCGCCCATGCTGCTGGTCGAAAGCACCCCGCCACCGGGGGAGGACGGCGGCCTGCTCAACGCAATCCTCGGCAGTTTCATGATGTCGGCGGTGGGGACGCTGATCGGCGCGCCCATCGGCATCCTGGCCGGCACCTACCTCGCGGAATATGGCCGGCGCGGCTGGCTGGCGCCGGCCACGCGCTTTCTCAACGATGTGCTGCTGTCGGCGCCATCCATCATCATCGGCCTGTTCATCTATGCCGTCTATGTGGCGCAGGTCGGGCATTATTCCGGTTGGGCCGGGGCTTTCGCGCTTGCCATCCTGGTGATTCCGGTGGTCGTGCGTTCTACTGAAAACATGCTGGCCCTGGTGCCCAACAGCTTGCGCGAGGCCGCCGCCGCCCTGGGCTGTCCGCAATGGCGGGTGGTGGTGTTCATCTGCTATCGGGCGGCGCGCTCGGGTATCATCACCGGCGTGCTGCTGGCGGTCGCCCGCATTGCGGGCGAGACCGCGCCCCTGCTGTTCACCGCGCTCAACAACCAGTTCATGTCGATGAACATGAATGCTCCCATCGCCAACCTGCCGGTGGTGATTTTTCAATATGCGGCGAGTCCTTTCGAGGACTGGAACCGCCTCGCCTGGGCGGGCGCGGTCCTGATCACTCTGCTGGTGCTGGCGCTCAATATCGCGGCCCGCAGCCTGTTCCGCAAATGATTCCCGCGCTTCGTTCGCCACTGCCATCATGCCCATGACCACGACCTTCACCAATGAGCGCACCAAGATCGCCGTGCGGAATCTGAATTTCTACTACGGCTCTTTCCATGCGCTGCGCGACATCAATATGTCGATCGCCGAGAACAAGGTGACCGCGTTCATCGGGCCTTCGGGTTGCGGCAAGTCCACGCTGTTGCGGACTTTCAACCGGATGTTCGAGCTCTATCCTGGGCAGCGCGCCGAGGGTGTCATTGAGCTCGACGGCGAGGACCTGCTCAATTCCCGCCTGGATATTTCCCTGATCCGGGCCAAGGTCGGCATGGTGTTCCAGAAACCCACACCGTTTCCCATGAGCATCTACGACAATATTGCCTTTGGTGTGCGCCTGTTCGAGCGCTTGAGCCGGGGCGAGATGGACGAGCGCGTGGAATGGGCCTTGACAAAGGCGGCTTTGTGGGACGAGGTCAAGGACAAGCTCGACCAGAGCGGCAATGGCCTGTCCGGCGGCCAGCAGCAGCGCCTGTGCATCGCCCGTGGTGTGGCGATCAAGCCCGAGGTGCTGCTGCTCGACGAGCCTTGCTCGGCGCTGGACCCGATCTCGACGGCCAAGATCGAGGAGCTGATCGCCGAGCTGAAGTCCGACTATACGGTGGTCATCGTGACCCACAATATGCAGCAGGCGGCGCGTTGCTCGGACTATACCGCCTACATGTATCTTGGCGAACTCATGGAGTTCGGACCCACGGACCAGATCTTCGTCAAGCCCACCCGCAAGGAAACCGAGGACTACATTACGGGGCGGTTCGGCTAAGCCTCGCTCCAAGGGGCGGATGTTCCGTCAGTCCATGAGCGTCCAGTCGCCGTTCTCGATTTCCAGCATGCGGAAGGCGCTGAGGTCCAGCCCCATGTGGTCGGTCGCCGACATGTTGAATTCGCCGCCCGTGCCCATCAGGCCCTTGGTGTTCTCGATGGCGTCGCGGACTTTTTCCTTGTCGGTGCCGCCGACGCGTTTCATGGCCTCGATTGCGATCATCAGGCCGTCGTAGGCGTGGCCCCCGAAGGTCGAGACCTCTGATTTCCAGCGCGTTTTGTAGGCTTGGTCGTAGGCGGTCACGACCGGTTTCTGCGGATCGTCGTCGGGCAGTTTGTCGGCCACGACCAGGGCCGCGCAGGGCAGGCGCACGCCTTCGGCGGCGTCGCCCGCGAGTTTGATGAATTCTGTTGAGCACACCCCATGCGCGTGATAGAGCGGCAGCTTGATGTCGAGCTGTTTGTAGTTGCGGGTGGCCAGCGCCGGGCCTTGGCCCAGGCCGATGATGAAGACGGCTTGCGCATCGGCGTTGTTCTTGATTTTGGTGAACTGCGGACTCATGTCGGTGTCTTTGGGGCCGTAGGTCTCCTCGGCGACGATCTGGATGCCGTATCGATCCACCACGGTTTCGGCTTCTTTTTTGCCGGATTGGCCGAAACCGCTGTTCTCGGTCACCAGCGCGATCCTGGTGATGCCGTGTTTTTTCATGTCTTCGTAGACCTTCTCGGCGGCCATCCGGTCGGTATGCGGGGTCTTGAAAAGCCATTTTTTCACCGGGTCGATGATCACGACCGCGCCGGCTAGAGAGATGAATGGGATGCCGGCCTTTTCGATCAGGGGATCCATCGACATGGTCGAGCCGGTGGTGGTGCCGCCGATGATGAGGTCGACCTTGTCGTCGTGGATCAGGCGTTTGGCGAAACCGTTGGCCTTGTTCGAGTCGCTGCCGTCGTCGTAGTAGACGAGCTCCAGCGGGCGGCCGAGCACGCCGCCTTCCTGGTTGATGGCCTCGATGTACATCTCGAGGGTCTTGGCCTCGGGGTCGCCCAGGAATGATGCGGGGCCGGTGGCCGACAGGACCGAGCCGATCTTGATGGGATCGGCGGCGGCCGCGCCGAGGCTGACGATGGTCAAAGCCGCGCCGGCCATCCAGTGTTTCATATTGAATGTCATGGTATGTCTCCTCGTGGGTTGATGGCGTCCTGCCTGGTGGGTGTCATGCCGGTTTCAATGCGGTTTCGGGCGTTCGTCGAACACGCGGCGGGCTTTGCCGGTCTGGGTCCGCGGCAGGCTGCCATACGGGGTGACCGAAACCTTGGTCGAGATTCCGATGTTGGTCTTGATGTGGTGCTGCAGGCGTTTGGCGATTTCGGCAATCCGCGCCGGGTCCAGTCCATTCGCGTCGTGCTGCAATTCGCAGCGGATTTCGACGTTGTCGAGGTGGCCTTCGCGCGTGAGCACGATCTGGTAGGTGCCTGCCAGCGTCGGGTCGCGCAGTATCTGCTCCTCGATCTGGGTAGGAAAGACATTGACCCCGCGCACGATCAGCATGTCATCCGTGCGGCCCGTGATGCGGCCCATGCGGCGAAAGCTCCGGGCGGTGGGCGGCAGCAGGCGCGTGCGGTCGCGGGTACGGTAGCGGATGATGGGCAGCGCCTCCTTGGTGAGCGAGGTGAAGACCAGTTCGCCTTCCTCGCCATCGGCCACCGGCTGGCCGGTTTCGGGGTCGATGATCTCGGGGTAGAAATGGTCCTCCCAGATCACGGGGCCGTCTTTGGTCTCGACGCATTCCGAGGCCACGCCCGGGCCCATGACTTCGGACAGGCCGTAGATGTCGACGGCGTCCAGGCCGAGCTTGCGTTCGATCTCGCCGCGCATGCCTTCGCCCCAGGGTTCGGCGCCGAAGATCCCGACTTTCAGCGAGATATCCTCGGGGGCGATGCCCTGGCGCTCGAATTCCTCGGCGATCACCAGCGAGTACGAGGGCGTCACCATGATGATGTTCGGGCGCAGATCCTGGATGAGTTGGACCTGTTTTTCAGTCTGGCCGCCGGACATCGGGATGACGGTGCAGCCTGCGCGCTCGGCGCCGTAGTGGGCGCCCAGCCCGCCGGTGAACAGTCCGTAGCCGTAGGCGACGTGGCAGATGTCGCCCGGGCGTCCGCCCGCCGCGCGGATCGAGCGCGCCACCAGGTTGGCCCAGGTGTCGATGTCGTTGAGCGTATAGCCCACGACCGTGGGTTTGCCCGTGGTGCCCGACGAGGCATGGATGCGGGCGATGCGCTCGCGCGGCACCGCGAACATGCCAATGGGGTAGTTTTCGCGCAGGTCGGCCTTGGATGTACAAGGGAATCGGCTGATGTCGGCGAGGGTCTTGAGGTCGTCCGGGTGCACGCCGTGCGCGTCGAACGCGCGTTTGTAGTGCGGGACGTTTTCGTAGGCGTGCCGCACGCTCCATTGCAGGCGTTGCAATTGCAGCGCCGCGATTTCGTCGCGGCTCGCGCGCTCGATGGGATCGAGCTCCGCGGGTTTGGTTTGCTTGATGTTCATGATCGTCTCCTGAGGGGCTTGTTCATTCAGGCCCGAGGCGTCGGACCAGGGACGTCCGCCAGCGATTCGGTGACCATGCCCTGGATGCGGCGCGATTTGCCGCGAAACAGCGCAATGTCCTGGTTCTTGGTGAGGTTGCGCACGGTGATGTCGTAGACTCCGCTGCGGCCCGCCAGGGCGCGCTCGGCGGCGCTGGCCTGGAGGATGTCGTTTTCGTGCGCCGGCGCGAGAAAGTCGATGTGACAGGCCGAGGCGACGGTGTTGTGGTTGCCGCTGTTGCAGGCATAGGCAAAGGCCGTATCTGCGAGCGTGAAGATCATGCCGCCGTGGCATATGCCGTGGCCGTTGAGCATGTCGCGGCGCACGGTCATGGTCAGTGTCGCCGTGCCGGGGCCAACGGCCGCCAGCGTCATACCCAGCGCTTGCGCGGTGAGGTCGCGGTACCACATGGCTTGTGCGGCGGCTTCGGCGATCGTTTGCGCGGCGTGGGTTTCGGAGCTGGCGGCGGCGCGCTTTCGAGGGTCCAATGGGTCCAAGGCATCATTCTCCGGTGAAGTGGGGAGGGCGTTTTTCACTGAAGGCGGCCACACCTTCGGCGTAGTTCGGACTCCAGCCCAGTTCGCGCATGAAGCCGGCCTCCATCGAAAGCTGCTGTTCGAGGGTGTGCGCCGGGGCTGTGTGCATGGCTTGGCGGGTGCGCACCAGTGCCTTGGTCGGACCCTGGGCGAGCTGGCGCGCGATGCGCTCGACCTCGGCGTCGAAATCGGCGTCCGCCATGCACGACCAGATCAGGCCCCATTCGGCCGCGCGGCGCGCGGGCAGTTTGTCGGCCAGCAGGGCCAGGCCCAGCGCCCGGGCCATGCCCACGCGCTGCGGCAGGAGCCAGGTACCGCCCGTGTCCGGGATCAGTCCGATCTTGCTGAAGGCCTGCAAAAAGGATGCCGATTCGGCCGCGACGACAATGTCACAGGCCAGGGCGAGCGAAGCGCCCGCGCCGGCTGCGATGCCGTTGACCGCTGCAAGAGTGGGTACGCGCAGGTTCTGCAGGGCCAGGATCAGGGGTTTGTAGAAGCGCTCGACGCTCTGGCCGAGGTCGGGCATACGGCCCGCCTGCATTTGCACGGCCCGGTCTCCGAGGTCCTGGCCGGCACAGAACCCGCGCCCCGCGCCTGTCAGCACCAGCACGCGCAGGCGGGTATCGGACTGGATCCGGTCGAGCGCGTGGCGCACCTCGGTATGCATGGCCTCGGTGAAACTGTTGAGTTTGTCGGGGCGGTTGAGCGTGAGCCGGGCGATTCCGTCCGCGGTTTCGAAGATGATGTTGGTGTAGTCCATGGTGGTTGCTCTCATGGGATTCAGGCGTGCCGCCGGCGCTGCACGACGCGGAAGCGGTTGGCGATGAAGGCCGAATCGGCATAGGCTGCGTTGGCAGCCGGATTGCCGCCCGTGCCGTGGAAATCGGAGAATGCGGCGGATTGGTTGATGAACACCCCGCCGGTCAGATTGATCGACAGCGCGACCTGGGCGCGCCAGGAGGCCCGCGTCATGGCCTCGATGACGGCTTCGCGGGTGCTGTAGATCGCGGCGGTCAGCGCGCCGTGGTGGCGGACGATCTCCTCGGCCAGGTCGATGGCGGCGTCGGCATCCGTGGCGCGCACCATGAAACTGATGGGGCCGAATTGTTCTTGCGTGTAGTGCGCGGTATCCGCGGCGTCGCAGGCGAGCAGCACGGGTGTGCGCACACGCGCCTTGGGGAAGTCCGGGTTTTCGAGCGCTCTGGATGCCAGGAGGACGTGCCCCATCGCGCCGGCCGAAGCCTGTTCGATGCGCGCCAGGGTATCGTCCGACTGGATGGCGCCCAGCACCGCGTGAGCGACTTCCGGTTTGGACAGGAAGGCCTCGATCGCCGCGGCCAGGTCTGCGCCGACCTGCTCGAAGGTCTTGCGCCCCTCGTCGGTGTCTATCCCATCGGCCGGTACGATGAGGGCTTGCGAGGTGGTGCACATCTGTCCCGAATAGAGCGACAGGGTGAACGCGAGGTTGCGCAGCATGGCGCGGTAGGCATCGGTGGATTCGATGACGATGGTGTTGACGCCCGCCAGTTCCGCATAGACCTGGGCCTGGCGGCAATGGTCGATCAGCCAGTGGCCGAAGACGCTGCCGCCGGTGTAGTCGATCGAACGGACGGCGGGATCGGTGAACAGCGCGCGCGCCGCCTCGCGGTCGGCGGGTACGCACAGGGCGACCAGGTTGGGATCGAGACTGTACTCGGCGAGAACCTCGCGGATGATGCGCACCGTGATTGCCGCCGGCAGGACGACCTGGGCATGGGGCTTGAGCAGGACGGGGTTGCCGGTGGCGAGGGCGGCGAACAGGCCCGGATAGGTGTTCCAGGTAGGAAAGGTGGCACAGCCGATGACGACGCCGACGCCGCGGCCCACGATCTCGTAGTTCTTTTGCATTACAAGCGCAGGTTGTTTGCCCTGGGGCTTTTCCCAGACGGCCTCGCGGGGGATGGAAGACATCTCGCGCCAGGCGTAGGCCACGGCCTCCAGGCCGCGGTCCTGGGCGTGCGGCCCACCGGCCTGGAACGCCATCATCCAGCCCTGGCCGCTCGTCATCATGACGGCGTGCGCGATCTCGAAGCTGTGGCGGTTGAGGCGGTCGAGGATTTCCAGGCAGATCCCCACCCGTCCCTCGGCCCCGATCGCCTGCCATTGCGGCATGGCCCCCAGGGCCGCGGCCATCAGGGCTTGCGGATCGCATATGGGGTAGCGCACGCCGAGCGTCACGCCGTAGGGCGAGGTTTCGCCGTCGTGCCAGCCTGACTGGCCGGGCTGGCCGAGTTCGAAGGGATGGCCCAGGTGCGCCTCGAATGCGCCGCGTCCGTCTGTAGGCGCGGCGTCCCCGTAGGCCTTTGGGCTGGGCGATTCGGCGTAGGGTGACCAATAGCCGCGCGTGCAGATGGCCAGCAGGGCGGAATCGAGGGTTTGTCGGTGCTTGTCCAGCAGGGAGTGCGGCATGGTGGTTCCTTGACTGTGAATTCCGGTTCGTCCTGGGTATTCCTGGATCATTGGTCACAACATTACGAATAAATTAGTTTTCTGTCAATTGAATGTATCGCTTTAAATTAAATTTATTTCGTATTTGAAATATATTTCAATAGGTCATATGAACTGAAAAAATCGTTTGATAACAATGTTATATTGATGTATAGCAAGAATAAATAAAGCTTTCCAGCTCTGATCCCTAACATAGTAGAGGAAAACCCTAATCGAAAAGCGATACAAGATTCTTGACATAGCCTGTATATTCGTAACATGATAGTGGTGACCGCTCACTACGGCGGGATGACCTTCTTTTTTCACCAACAACCCGACCCCCACTCACGGAGGAGTTATGTCAAGCAAAGAGCGCTATGCGGACAAGATGGAATTTCCGCCCGAGATCGAACAGCCCAACGTCTATCCGCTGTCCTGGCATTCCAAGACCAAAAAACTTCAGGAAGTCTGGGAGGCTTCGCTGCGCGAATACTGGGAGCCCGAAAAGCTGCCCTGGGACACTCTGGATGTCGAGAGCTATTCCTGGGAGGAGCGCGAGTGCATCGCCTACTGGTGGACGCTGTTGTCGGTGTTCGATGCGTCAGCGCCGCCAGTGTTCGCCGAGGCCCTGATCAAGACCTATGAGGTCCACGAAGAAGACCCGGTGCGCAAGTGCTTCTTTTCGGTCACCAGCGACGAGCAGAACCACGAGATCATGTGCGGACTGGCCATCACGACACTGCTCGGGCATCCCGATCCGTTGACTTACGAGCCCAAGACCGAGATCGGCAAGCGCCTGCAAAAAAATGCCCGCTGGCTGTATTTCAATGGCGCGCGCTACTGGAACGGCTACAAGCAGGCGGTGCCCAAGTACGACCTGGCGGTGCTGTTCAGCTCGTTTCTCATGGGCGAGATCGCGGCGGCCACGATCTTCAAGCAGATGTACGAGAATTCGCGCGAGCCGGTATTCAAGGAGGCTTTCAAGAACATCGGCCGCGACGAGGGCCGCCACATGGCCATCTGTATGGCTGTGATGGAGCGCGACTATCCCGGCATCAGCGAGGAGCACAAGGCGGTCGTCACCAAGCAGATCCGCGCGGGCTATCTGTTTCTGTCGGCGGTGCTGTTCGAGCCACCGATGGAGTTCTGGGACTTGCCTAGCGATTTCATCGCCAATCAGCGCGAGGCTGAGGCGATCGCCCGTGACGCCGGGTTCGGCATCCCCACCTACGAGGCCAAGCTCGAAAACTGGAAGAACGCGATGCTCAACCTCAAGGGGGTGCTGGATCGCTACGACATCCCGTTCCCGGCGATTCCCGAGGTCGGCATCACTGGCCGCGAGATTTCCGACATCGAGATGCAGGACATCATTCCGGTGTTCTGATCGCACGGCTCGACCGTGGCGGCCCCCGGCGCAGACGCGGTTTCATGGGGGGTCGCCATTCCCGCGCGGCCGGCGCTGTCGCCGGCCGCCCTGCACATTGAATTCAGGAATTTTCATGGCACGTGTCACGATCGAACCATCCGGCAAGACCATCGAGGTCAGGGGCAACGATACCGTATTGATGGCGCTCGAAAGGGCGGGGTATGCATTACCGAACAACTGCCGGGCGGGCGCCTGTGGCGAGTGCAAGGTCAAGGTCCTGTCGGGCCAGTTCGATCAGGGGATGGTCCTGGACATGGCATTGTCGGCGGAGGAGCGCAGCCAGGGCTATGGCCTGATGTGCATGGCCAAGCCGATCTCGGACGAGATGGTGATCGAATGGGGGGATGCGCAGGCGCGGCCCAAATTGTTTCCGCCCCGCGAGGGCGCGCTGTTCGTCGTGACCGACCGGCGCACGCTGGCCGCGCGCATCATCGAACTGCGCCTGCGCCCGGTGGGGCAGTCCATCCGTTATTGGCCGGGCCAGTATGTCACGCTGGGGGACGAGCGCGGCGGGATTCCCTTGCGCGCCTATTCGATTGCGAACGCGCCGCGCCCGGATGGCGAGATCTCGTTGCAGATCGCGCGCGCCGATGGCGGCGTCACCAGCGCCTGGCTGCACGACACCGTCCAGGTGGGCGACAGCCTCAAGATCAATGGCGCCTACGGGACTTTCATCGGCGATCCCTCGGTCGAAACGCCGGTACTCTGCCTGGCGGCCGGTACTGGCCTGTCGCCTATCATGAGCCTTGCCGAAGCCGCCTTGCGGCGCGGCTATAAAAAGCGCGTGGACCTGATTTTCTCGGCGCGGACCCGCGCCGATGTCTATGGCCTGGGCATGATGTCCTGGTGGCGGACCAAGCATCGCAATTTCAACTATAGAATAACGCTTACGCGCGAACAGGCCGAAGGCTACCTGCACGGGCGGATCGATGCGATCCTGCCCGGACTGTACCCCGACCTTTCCGCGCATAGCCTGTTCGTCGCCGGCAGTCCGGAATTCGTGGATGCCTGTGTGGCCGTGGCCAAGACCCTCGGGGCGCGCGAAGGATTCATCCACAAGGAAGGATTCTTCGTCCAGCAGCAGCATGCCGATACCGACGGGAGGCCGTCCTGAAATAAACAACCCAAAGGACTCCGAGTCCCCGACGCCCCTTGATCCAGTCCATCCAACACCGCCTAGAGGGTTTCCGCCAACAGCGCCGCATGCATGCCGGCTCGCTGATCATTTCGGTCTTTGGCGACGCGGTCCTGCCGCGTGGCGGACGGATCTGGCTGGGCAGCCTGATCCGCCTGCTCGAGCCACTGAACCTGAACGAGCGCCTGGTGCGCACTTCGGTCTTTCGTCTGGTCAAAGAGGAATGGCTGGAGGCGCAGGCGCAGGGCCGGCGGGCCGAATATGTCCTGACGTATGCCGGGCGCCAACGCTTCGAGGAGGCGTCGCGCCATATCTACGCATCCTATGCGCCGATCTGGGATCGGCGCTGGCGCCTGATCCTGGTGGTCGGCGATCTCGATTCGCGCGATCGTGAGCGCCTGCGCCAGGCGCTCGTGTGGCAGGGCTTCGGCACCCTGAATCCGGACTGCTTTGTGCATCCTTCCACCGATCTGGGGGCTGCCTTCGATGTGCTGGTGGCTGATGGCCTGTCCGATTTGCTGGGCCAACTGGTGCCGCTGCTCGCGGCCGACTCGCGTTCCGCCCTGTCGGCGTCGAACGCCGAGCTGGTGGCGCACGCCTGGAATCTCGACAAGCTCGCCGAGTCCTATGCCGGTTTCGTCGCCGACTACCTGCCGGTGCTTGCCGATTTGCGCCGGGACCGTTTCGTGCGGATCGACCCCGAGGAGGCCTTTCTGCTGCGTATTTTGCTGATCCACGACTACCGGCGCCTGTTGCTGCGCGATCCGGAGCTGCCCGAGGTGCTGTTGCCGCAAGGCTGGCCGGGGCAGACCGCGCGGACCTTGTGTCGCGAGCTGTATCGCCGCCTGTTCGAGCCGTCCGAGCGCCATCTGAACGAGCACATGCGTCTGGCTGACGGCTCCACCCCCCCTTTGCAGCCTGAAAGGCTGGAGCGTTTCCCTAGCGATGATCCGCTGGCCGCGATTTCGCTCTGATCCCCCGTCCTTGGCCGGGTATCCTGCCCGGCGGATTTCCTTGTCCGGGTCCGGCGGCGTTGCGCCCGCGATGTTCTCGATCCTCGCACTGATCGCCGCTCTTGTGGGGAAGGTTTCTTGCCTGGTTCGGGCGTGCTTACTGATTCGATACATAAAAATAATCAAAACATATATGTTCGTGTCATAGAAAACCATATTTCAGATCAGAACCTGATGAGTTCATCAGCTCTAATGATGAGTTATATGGTGGTTTTCCCTATATATAGGCTGTAGATACAGGAATTGCTTGCGCAATTGTTCCAAATTCTCTACTTTTACACCGATACGTAATATATTAGTAAACAAACAGATTTGTATTGGATCGGCAAGGGGCGGGCGGTGCCGGCCCCGCGGCTTCACCGTTGTCCCCAGTACGCAAGGAGTCAAGACCATGACAGAACGTGTCTGCCGGTTTGCCGGCCCAGAGATCCCCCCGGAGGCGTGTGATGCAGGCTGAGTTCCTGCAGTTCCTGTTTTCCGGGCTGACGGTCGGGGCCACCTATGCGCTGGCTGCGCTGGGGTTCAACCTGATCTACAACGCCAGCAATGTCATCAACTTCGCCCAGGGCGAATTCATCATGCTCGGCGGTATGTTGGCGGTGTTTTTTACCCAGGCGGGTATTCACTGGGCCGCGGCCTTCGCGCTGGCGATCCTGGTGCCCGCCCTGGTCGGCATCCTGCTCGAGAAACTGGCGATCGAGCCCGTCAAGGAGGCCGAAACCGTCACCTTGATCATCATCACCATCGGCGCCTCGCTGGTGATCCGCGGCGTGGTCCAGGTCTGGCTGGGCAAGGGCGCGCACAGCCTGCCGGCCTTTTCCAACAATGATCCGATCTTCATCCTGGGCGCCATGCTGCTGCCCCAGAGCCTGTGGGTGTTCGGCGTGACGGCGGCCGTGGTGGCTGTGCTCTGGTATTTTTTCAGCCGCACACTGGCCGGCAAGGCCATGCTGGCGACGGCCTTCAACCGCGTCGCGGCCGAGCTGGCGGGCATCAACACCAATTGGGTCCTGTTCATGAGCTTTGCCCTGGCGGCGGCGCTGGGCGCTCTCGGCGGCATCCTGATCACCCCGATCACGCTGACCTCCTTCGACGTGGGCATCATGCTCGGCCTCAAGGGTTTCGTCGCGGCAGTGGTCGGCGGTCTGGGCAATGGGCTGGGCGCGGTGGTGGGCGGCCTGCTGGTAGGCATCCTCGAGGCCATGGGCGCGGGCTACGTGTCCTCGGCCTACAAGGACGCGATTCCCTTCGTGCTGATCCTGCTGATCCTGTTTTTCATGCCACGCGGATTGTTCGGCGGCAAATCGACGGATCGGGTGTGACCATGCGCAAGAACGCCTACATCGGCCTGGCCCTGCTCACGGTCCTGCTCGCCGTCATTCCTTTCATCGTTCCCAACAGCTATTACCTGGATATCGTGATCCGCATGGGCATCAATGCGGTCATTGTCCTCAGCCTGAACCTGCTCATCGGCTATGCCGGGCAGATCAGCCTCGGCCATGCGGGGTTCGTCGGCCTGGGCGCCTACGCTTCGGCGGTGCTGCCCACGCATCTGGGCTGGCACCCCTTGCTCGCGCTGTTCGCGGGCGCCGTCTGTACGGGCCTGCTGGCGCTGATCGTGGCGCGGCCCATCCTCAAGCTCAGGGGGCATTATCTGGCCATGGCTACCCTGGGCCTGGGCATCATCATCAACATCGTCATCCGTAACGAGGCCGCATGGACGGGCGGTCCCGACGGCATGCCTGTGGCCCCGATGGAATTATTCGGTTTCGAACTGGAGCGCGATATTCAGTGGTACTGGGTGATCGCCGTCATCCTGGTGGCGAGCGTCCTGGGCGCCATCAATCTGATCGATTCGCCATTTGGACGAGCTCTGCGCGGCCTGCACGGCTCCGAGGTCGCCTCGCGGGTCGTTGGCGTGGACGTGCCGCGCTACAAAGCAGCGGTGTTCGTGCTCTCGGCCGTCATGGCCAGCATCATGGGCAGCATCATGGCGCACTACATCGGCTTCGTCAGCCCGGACGTCGCCAATTTCTTCCACTCGATCGAACTCGTCACCATGGTGGTCGTCGGCGGCATGGCTTCTGTGTTCGGCTCGGTCCTGGGCGCCGTGTTGCTCACGGCCTTGCCACAGATGCTGGCGACGTTCGAGGGCTGGGAAACCGTCGTATTCGGCGCCATCCTGATGTTGTGCATGATCTTCCTGCCCAAGGGCCTGGTGCCCACGCTGGCCGCGCGTTTCACGAAGGGGGGCTAGAACATGGCTTTGCTTGAGGTGTCCGACCTGTCCATCCATTTCGGCAATGTGCGTGCCGTCCAGAATGTGAGCTTCTCGGTCGAGCAGGGCATCGTGTATTCGGTGATCGGCCCCAATGGCGCGGGCAAGACTACGCTGTTCAACTTGATTACCGGCATCTACCGGCCCACATCCGGGTCGATTCGCCTGGATGGCAAGGATATCCAGGGCCGCTCGCCCGACGAGTTGGCGCGGCGCGGTGTGGCGCGCACCTTCCAGAACCTGCAGGTCTGGATGAACATGAGCGCCGTCGAGAATGTCATGGTGGGCGCGCACCTGCGTCTGGATCGCAGCATGTTCAAGGCGATGCTGCGCCTGCCCGCGCTGCGCCGGCGCGATCGCGCCCTGCGGGACGAGGCTGCCGGACTGATGGCCTTCGTCGGCCTGGAGGAGTACGTGGGCGCACGTGCCGACAGCATGCCCTATGGCGCGCTCAAGCGCCTCGAGATCGCGCGCGCCCTGGCGATGCAGCCGCGCATGATTTTTCTCGATGAGCCGGCCGCCGGACTCAATCCCAAGGAAACCCAGGACGTCGACGAGCTGGTGCGCAAGATCGCTGCCTCGGGCATCACTGTCGTCCTGGTCGAGCACGATATGAAGATGGTGATGAATCTGTCCGACCGTATCCTGGTGCTGGACTACGGCAAGCGGCTGGCCGAGGGCACTGGTCCCGAGGTGCGCCAGAATCCCGATGTCATCGCCGCATACCTGGGCGGCCACGCCTGAATGGGAACCGCTATGCACGCACTCGACATTATTCAGGAAGAACATCGCAATCTGTGGCGTATTGCCGTGACCATCGATCTGGTTGCCGATGAGCTGGCCAACGGCAATGCCGTCGAAGTGGATTTTTTTTCGGCCCTGTTCGACTACATCCACGAGTTCATGGATGGCTGCCACCATGCCAAGGAGGACGAATACCTGTTCCCGGCCATGCGGCGGCGCTGCGCCGAGGCGGCGGCGGTTCTCGATCGCCTGCAAGCCGAGCATCGCAACGGCCTCGTCAATCTGCAAACCCTGCGCGCGCATTTGGGTGGTGATTCGCGGGCGCTGGTGCACAACGGGGTCTTCATCGCCGGCCTGCGCGCCTACGCCAGGGATCTCAAGGGGCATATCCGCGCCGAGGAAAAGGACGCTTTCCCGCTGGCGCGCGAGGTGCTCGAACCTGAGGACTGGGCCGGCATCGATGCCGCGTTCGGCGACAACGCCGATCCTTTGTTCGGCGAACATGCGCGTGCCGAATATAGCGAGCTCTATCATCGCATCGCGACACTTGCGCCCGAATCGATTGGCCTGGGCGGCGGCCGCACGGACGGCCTGCGGCGCCCATCCGCGGCGAGCGCCGCTGGCGCGCTGCTGCGGGTCGCGGGCCTGGCGTCCTGCTATGGCCGCATCCAGGCGCTCAAGGGCATCGATCTCGAGGTCCGCCAGGGCGAGCTCGTGGCCTTGATCGGCGCCAACGGCGCGGGCAAGACGACCTTTCTGCGTGCGCTTTCGGGCGTGCAGCCCATGAGCGCCGGCAGCATCCACTTCAATGGCCGGGATATTTCGCGGCTGCGCTCGGACCTGCGGGTGCGCCAGGGCATCTGCCATAGCCCCGAGGGGCGGCAGGTTTTCGGGCCGCTCGCCATCGAGGACAACCTGCGCCTGGGGGCCTATACGCGCCCGCGCGGCCAGGCCGAGGAGGATCTGGAACGCGTCTACGCCATGTTCCCGATTCTCAAGGAAAAACGCCGCCTGCCCGCCGGGACCCTGTCGGGCGGACAGCAGCAGATGCTGGCCATCAGCCGCGCATTGATGGGCCGTCCGCGCCTGCTGCTGCTCGACGAACCGTCGATGGGCCTGGCGCCCTTGCTGGTCGAGGAGGTCTTCAACGTGATCAAGGCCCTCAAGGCCGAGGGCATCACCATCCTGCTCGTCGAGCAAAACGCCTTTGCCGCCCTGGGCATCGCCGACCGCGCGTATGTGCTCGAGACGGGCCGCATCGTGCTCTCGGGTACGGGGCGTGACATGAGCCGCAACGAGCAGGTCCGGGCGGCCTACCTGGGAATGTAAGGCCCGCCGCCATCCTGTCGGAAATCATTTTCACAAGGGGAACCATCATGAGCAAGCAATTTGCCTCCGTCGCCGATCTGGAGGAAAAAAAGGCGACATTCGCCCGTCTGTCGGAACATTGCTGGTCCTACACCGCCGAGGGCGATCCCAATACCGGCGTCATCATCGGCGACGAGGCCGTGCTGATCTGCGATACGCTGGCCACGCCAGTCATGGCCGCCCGCCTGATCGCCGAGATCCGCAAGGTGACCGACAAGCCCATCAAGTACGTCGTGCTGTCGCACTATCACGCCGTGCGCGTGCTCGGCGCTTCGGCCTATCGCGCCGAGGGGATGCAGGAGATCATCGCCAGCCAGGGCACCTACGAGATGATCGTCGAGCGCGGCGCGCAGGACATGCAGTCCGAGTACGAGCGCTTTCCCCGCCTGTTCCAGAGCTTCGATTCGATCCCCGGGCTGACCTGGCCCACGCTGGTGTTCCATGAGGAGATCACCCTGTGGATGGGTAAAGACCTGGAGGTCAGGATCATGCATCCCGGCCCGGGCCATACGCGCGGCGATACCGTGGTCTGGGTGCCCGCCGAGCGCGTGCTGTTCTCGGGGGATCTGGTCGAATACGGCGCAGCCTGCTACACCGGCGACGCCCAGCTCGAGGAGTGGCCGGGGACGCTGGACGTCCTGGCCGGCCTGGGCGCGGAGAAGCTCGTCCCCGGCCGGGGGCCGGCGCTTGATACGCCGGAGAAAGTCGCGGCGGGTCTGGCCTATACCCGCGATTTCGTGACCACGCTCTACGGTTCGGCGCGCGCGGCGGCGGCCCGGGGCCTGGACCTCAAGGGGGCGATGGCGCACATCCGCGCGGCGATGGACCCCAAGTTCGCCGATGTCTTCATCTATGAGCATTGCTTGCCGTTCGATGTGGTGCGGGCCATGGATGAGGCCCAGGGAATCAAGCACCCCAGAGTCTGGACGGCTGAGCGTGACAAGGAAATGTGGCACGGCCTGCAAGCCTGAACGTCGCCGGCGACGCAATCATTCTGATCACGGAGACTCCCATGCTCAGCACCTATCAGTATCCAAAATATGAATATTCGATGCCGCCCGAGCTGCGGGACGGCGTGACCGTGCGTTATCCGGTGGTCGTGGTCGGCGCCGGTCCTGTGGGCCTGGCGGCAGCCATCGACCTGGCCCGGCAGGGCGTCCCGGTGGTCCTGCTCGACGAGGACGACACGGTGTCGATCGGCTCGCGCGGCGTTTGTTATGCCAAGCGGGCGCTCGAGATCCTGGACCGCCTGGGTATTGGCGATGCGTGTGTGGACAAAGGGGTGGGCTGGAACGTGGGCCGCACCTTCTTTCGCGAGGAGGAGGTCTACAACTTCAACCTCCTGCCGCAGGCCGATCACAAGCGCCCCGGAATGATCAACCTGCAACAGTATTACCTCGAAGAATTCCTGGTGCGGCACGCGCAGACGCTGCCTGATCTGGACCTGCGTTTCCGCAACAAGGTCCTCTCGGTCAGCCAGGAGGCCGATGGCGTCACTTTGCAGGTCGAAACCCCCGACGGCATCTATACCCTGGATGCCGACTGGCTGGTGGTGGCCGATGGCGCGCGCAGCAGCATCCGCCGCATGATGGGACTCGAAATCGACGGCAAGATCTTCATGGACCGCTTTCTCATCGCCGACGTGGTGATGAAGGCCGATTTCCCGGCCGAGCGCTGGTTCTGGTTCGATCCGCCGTTCCATCCCGGCCAGTCCGTACTGCTGCATCATCAGGCCGACAACGTCTGGCGCATCGATTTCCAGCTCGGCTGGGACGCCGATCCCGAGGAGGAAAAGCGTCCCGAGAACGTCATCCCCCGCATCCGCGCGATGCTCGGCGACGATCGGGAATTCGAGCTGGAGTGGGTGAGCGTCTATACCTTCCAATGCCGCCGGATGGGCGAATTCCGCCATGGCCGCACGCTGTTCGTGGGCGATGCGGCGCATCAGGTCTCGCCCTTCGGCGCCCGCGGGGCCAATTCCGGCATCCAGGATACCGACAACCTTGCCTGGAAGCTCAAGCTGGTGATCGAGGGCAAGGCGCCCGAGTCCCTGCTGGACACCTATTCCGAGGAACGCGCGTACGCCGCCGACGAGAACATCCTGAACTCCACGCGCTCGACCGATTTCATCACCCCCAAGAGCCGCATGTCGCTGGTATTCCGCAACGCGGTCCTGTCTCTGGCGCGCGACTATCCCTTCGCCCGCGCGCTGGTGAATTCGGGGCGGCTGTCGGTGCCGAGCGTTCTCGAGAATTCGCGCCTGAACACGCCCGATACGGCGTCATTCCTCGGTGACATGGCGCCCGGCGCGCCCGCCGATGACTGCCCGATGCGCGCCCAGGTGGACAATTTCTGGCTGCTCGACAAACTCGGCAACCGCTTTCAGCTGCTGGTCTATGTCGAGGACCCCGCCCAGGTGCCGCAGGCCCGGGCCTTGCAGGGCCTGATGTCCGGCGACATCCCGATCGAGGTCATCCTGGTGACCCCGCGGGGCGGCCGTTCGCCCGACGGGCTGCGCGTGTTCGAGGACTATACCGGGCGTTTCGCCGAACGCTATGACGCCCGTCCGGGCACGGCCTATCTGCTGCGCCCCGACCAGCACATCGCCGGCCGCTGGCGCAAGATCGATCCAGCCGCCGTCCGCGCCGCGCTTGCGCGCGCAACCTGCCAGAGCTAGGAGTTCCGCCATGTCCCTCATTCTGCAGCCCAATCTGGGCGAACAAGGCAAGCGTTATCTCAGGGCCTATACGCCCGGCGACGATTTCTACGAGGAACTGATCGAACTGCACCGCGATCTCGGGGAGGAGCAGAGCGCGCAGGTGAACGCGCGCCTGATCCTGCTGCTGGCTAACCATATCGGCGATCTGGCGGTCCTGCGCGAGGCGATGGCGATCGCGCGCGAGAATATCTGAACGCGCTGGCGCGTGCTCAGTTCCAGCGACCGCCGCGCCCGCCCAGGCTGTATCCGCCGGCGCCCAGCAGGACCACGGTCAGGCTGGCAAAGAGAAAGAAACCCTCCAGTTCGAGGCGCCAGCCGCCCGACTGGCCGAGCGCAAACAGGTGGCCCATGTGGACCAGGCCGATGGCGAACAGCATATTGATCAGGGCGAGCAGGCCGCCCAGGCGGGTGTACAGGCCCAGGATCAGCAGGACCGGCGCGAGGATCTCGCCGAAATAGACCCCGTAGGCGAAGAAGGCCGGCAGGCCGTGCGCGGCCAGGGCGTTGCCGATGTGGCCGACGCCGCCGTTGAGCTTGGCCAGACCGTGCGGCAGGAGCAGGATGCCCAGGCTCAGGCGCAGAACCAGTTTGCCCAAGTCGTCCTGAACAATCGAAGACATGGCAGATTCCTTTGAAAGATCGGGGCGGCGGGGTCCTGGCGTGTACCCCTTTGTTCCCAAAACAGTTTATCCGTCAAATTTTACCGGACTCAACAGCCGTGGGGTTTATCTCATGGGTGTTGTCAGTGGACTACATGCCCAGCTTTTCGGTGATTCTCACCAGCTCCGCCAGCGAGCCTGCCTGCATTTTGCGCATGGCGTGTCCGCGGCGCACCTTGACGGTGATCTCGCTGATCTCCAGCCGCGCCGCGATCTGCTTGTTCAGCAGGCCTTGCACGACCAGGCGCGTGACATCCTGTTCGCCGGGCGTCAGCGACATCCAGCGCGCTTGCAGTGTGGACTTGAGGGCCGCGTGCCCGCGCTGCGCCCGATCCTTTTCGATGCCGCGGTGAATCGCGTCCAACAGGTCCTGGTCCCTGAATGGCTTGGTCAGGAACTCGATGGCGCCGTTCTTCATGGCGGTGACGCCCATGGCGATATCGCCGTGGCCCGTCATGAATATGACGGGTAGCCTGATCCCCGATTCGATCATCTGGCGGTGCAAGTCCATGCCGCTCTGGCCCGGCATGCGGACATCCAGCACGAGGCAGCCTGGCGCATCGTCCCTGTCGTGTGCCAGGAAGTCCCCGGTCGAATCGAAGCTCAAGGCCCGCAGTCCGACCGAGGCCAACAGATCCTCCAGTGCGGCGCGCACGGAGCGGTCGTCGTCCACGATATAGACGATGGGCTCGGCTTGGGCTGATGCCGTCGTCATCGCCGGTCCTCCCGGGAAATGGCGGGCACGCTGAATCGGAAGGCCGACCCGCCCGCAGCGGCCGGCTCCGCCCATATTTTTCCGTCATTGGCTTCGATGATCGCCCGGCTGATGCTCAGGCCGACGCCGATGCCGCCCTCTTTGGTCGTCCAGAACGCCTCGAACAGATGGTCGTGGACGCTGGCCGGAATGCCGGCGCCCGAATCAACGATGGAAAACATGAGGGAGCCGTCCCGATGCGCGGAGGTGATGCGGATACCGCGCTTTTGCGCCGGTATCGCGGCCATGGCTTCGATGGCGTTCAGCACCAGGTTGCCGATCACT
Source organism: Castellaniella defragrans (assembly GCA_040394755.1). Classification (GTDB taxonomy): domain Bacteria; phylum Pseudomonadota; class Gammaproteobacteria; order Burkholderiales; family Burkholderiaceae_B; genus Castellaniella; species Castellaniella defragrans_A. Next base: position 32,583 of record JBEBRQ010000005.1, read on the forward strand.
TGCTGTATCTGGATTCGATCGGCCCGGGCGGGTGGCAGATCGGGGCTGAGATCGGTGGCCAGGACAATGTGGTTGCGCGTGATTTCAGCCTGGGACAGTGCGATGATTTCGAGGATGGCCGTGTTGAAATCGAATTCGCTCTTGTGCGGCGGTTCGCCTTTGGTGAGGCTGCGCACGCGCGCGATGATCGTGCTTGCGCGCCCGGCGTCGCTCAATATTCTGTCGAGCGCCTGGCGCGCTTTGGGCAGATTCGGCGGGTCCTGCGCCAGCCAGCGCTGGCAGGCATTGCCGCTCGTGACGATGGCGGCGAGCGGCTGGTTGACCTCATGGGCGATGGATGTGGTGAGGCCCTCCAGGCTTTTCACGCGCGTTATTTTCATCAACTGCGTCTGAGCGTCGTGCGCCGCCGCTTTTGCGGCCTCGGCCTTCAGGGCCAGGAAGGCGATCATCACGATGGCTGTGATGCTGATGCTCATATTGACCAGCCCGGCCTCCAGGTCGCCATGCGGCGTGAGGGCGAAGCTGACCGCCGTCAATCCGATGCAGGCGGCGGTCAGCGCAATCAATCCGCGCCGGCCCAGCACTCGCGCCGCGGTGAAGATCACCACCGTGTAGAAGACCGCCGCCGCGACTTCGTAGCGCGTGGTCGTGTCCGCCACGAAGATGGCCGCCATGATGATGGCGATGAGCGCGAGTCGCAGAATGCGGTGTGTTCGTGCCGCGTCGAGCATTGCCATGTCCCTTTCAGGAGAATAGGTTATCACGCCGGCGCAGCGGCGCGTGGTCACTGCCAGCCAAACCGGCGGATATAGATTTTCTTCATCATGGTCGTCAGGATCGCGTAGCCCAGCAGGATGCCGGCCAGCCACGGAAAGTAGTCCGGGGGGAGGGCCTGGAGCTTGAAGTATTCCGCCGCCGGACTCATCGGCAGCACGATGCCGATGCTCATGATGAGCAGCGTCATGAGCGTCAGCGGCCAGGCGGCGCGGCTCTGGATGAATGGCAGCCTCGGGGTGCGGATCATGTGGACGATCAGGGTCTGCGTCAGCAGGCCGACCACGAACCAGCCCGATTGGAACAATGTCTGCCCGGCCTCCGTATTGGCGCCGAAGACATGCCACATGACCACGAATGTGGTGATGTCGAAGATCGAACTGATGGGGCCGAAGAAAATCATGAACCGCCCGATGTCCGCGGGATTCCATGTCAGCGGTCTGGCGATCAGCTCGTCGTCCACGGCGTCGAAGGGAATGGCGATCTGCGAGATGTCGTACAGGAGGTTCTGCACCAGCAATTGCAGCGGGAGCATGGGCAGAAACGGCAGGAACGCGCTGCCCACGAGCACGGAGAATACGTTGCCGAAATTGGAGCTGGCGGTCATGCGGATGTACTTGAGCATGTTGCAGAAGGTCTTGCGGCCTTCCATGACGCCTTCTTCCAGGACCATCAGGCTCTTTTCGAGCAGGATGATGTCGGCGGCCTCCTTGGCGATGTCCACGGCCGAGTCCACCGAAATTCCGATGTCCGCCGCGCGCAAGGCGGGCGCATCGTTGATGCCGTCGCCCATGAAGCCGACCACGCGGCCGTTGCCGCGCAGGATGCGCACGATGCGTTCCTTGTCCTGCGGCGTCAGGCGAACGAAGAGATGGCAGGATTCGACGGCCTGGGCCAGGGCCGCGTCGCTCATGTTCTCGATCTGTGCACCCGACAAATAGCGGTCGTTCGTCAGACCGACCCGTCCGCAGACGTGCGCCGCGATCAGTTCACTATCGCCTGTCAGAACTTTGACCTGGACCCCGTGGTCCGCCAGCGCGCGCAGCGCCGGCGCGGTGGACTCCTTTGGCGGGTCGAGAAAGGCAATGTAGCCGATGAGCGTCAGTCCGGCTTCGTCGGCAACCGAATACGCGGTTTGCGATGGCGGCATTTCCTTCATGGCCACCGCGACGACGCGCAGCCCTTGCGCGTTCAGCTCGCGCGTCACGGCGCGAACGCGGTCCAGCAGCTCGCCGCCGAGCGGCACGTGCCGGGGCCCTTGCGCCGTCTCGATGCGGATGCGCTCGCACACGGACAGTATTTCCTCGACCGCGCCTTTGCAGATCAGCTCGTGGTGGTCCTCGCATTCCGAGACCACGACGGACATGCGGCGCCGGGCAAAATCGAATGGGATTTCATCGACCTTGCGATAGTCCTGCGCCACTCTCAGTTCCCGTTGCAGCTCGGCGTGTTCGAGCACGGCGTGATCGAGCAGATTTTTCAGGCCGGTCTGGTAGTAGCTGTTGAGATAGGCGTATCGCAGCACGTCGTCGGAGTTCGTGCCGAACGCATCCGTGTGCCGCTCCAGTGCGATCCTGTCTTGTGTGAGGGTTCCGGTCTTGTCGGTGCACAGAATGTCCATGGCGCCAAAATTCTGGATGGCGTCCAGGCGCTTGACGATGACCTTCTTGCGGGACATCACGACCGCGCCCTTGGCCAGGGTCGAGGTCACGATCATCGGCAGCATTTCCGGGGTCAGCCCGACTGCGACCGAAAGCGCGAACAGCGCCGCCTCCACCCAGTCGCCTTTGGTGAAGCCGTTGATGAACAGGACGATCGGCACCATGACGAGCGCGAACCGGATGAGCAGCCAGCTCACGCTGTTGACGCCCGCCTCGAACGCCGTCGGCGTGCGATCCGCCGCCGTGACGCGCGCCGAAAGACCGCCGAAGTAGCTGCGGCTCCCCGTGGCGATGACCAGCGCGGTCGCCGCGCCCGAGACGACGTTGGTTCCCATGAAAACCAGATTGGGGGCGTCGAATATCGTTTCGAATGGCTGGGCGATGCCGGTGAATTTTTCGACGGGCAGCGATTCCCCCGTCATCGCCGCCTGCGCGATGAACAGGTCTTTCGCGGTCAGCAGGCGGCAGTCGGCGGGGATCATGTCGCCCGCGGAAAGGACGATGTGGTCGCCGGGCACGAGGTCGCGGATCGGAACCTCGATCCGCGCGGCGGCCCCGTGCCCCTGGAGATTGACGCCGAAGAACTTTTCGCTGATTTCGACGACCTGATCGTCGACCGTCCGGCGCCGGATCACCGTCGCCGTATTGCTGACCATCGCCTTTAGCCGTTCGGCCGCGTGATTCGAGCGGCCTTCCTGCACGAACCGGATCACGGTGCTCAGAGCCACCATCGTGCCGATCACGGCGGTGGCCTCCATGTCCTCCGTCACGAAGGACACCCCCGCCAGCAGGGTCAGCAGCAGATTGAACGGGTTTTTGTAGCAATGCCAGAGGTGCAGCCACCTCGGCAAGGGTTTTTCGTGTTCCACCTCGTTCGGCCCCACGCGAGCGCGGCGCTCTTTGGCTTGCGCCTGCGTCAATCCGTCCTCGTGGGACGCCATGCGAGCGAGCGCGCTGGCGACATCGTCGGATGCGATGCGCCGCATGTCGCTGGAAACAGGCGCGGATGCGGCCCGTCCTTCGTCGCCGCCCGTCCTGCGCAGGCCCCAGAGAATGGCCTGACGCCTGAAGTGGCGATTCGTGCGCCGCCGATCGAGGAAACCGCTGAAAAGATTTTTCAGCATATGGTCGATGATGCTCATGGGATCTCTCGCATTTCTGATAGGCATCTATGCAGACAGCGCGAATTTTCCCATCGGTGATGCGTGATTGCCAGCAGGCATTGGTACTTGGTGGGTATACCAAGGTATATCTTTGCGGAGAGCCTCTGAATGAGTTGTCGCGTTGTTAGTCCGCCCTATTTCTGATTGAATGTGGGCCGGCAGGGTGTTATTTGTCTGAGCGCGTGAGTCGTTTGAATTCGCCCTGGCGGACCCTGCCTGGCCGAAAACTGCTGATTGTGTATATTCTCAATGACAATTTATCTGCCATAATCATTTGTTTATCGTTTCGGGTGTGTGAATGGAAAAGAAAAAATCTGCCATGGCGCTGGAATATATTGTCACTCAGAGGCCATATGTTCCAGCCAGCTTTCCGTCTGCTTATGAGCGTTTTCTGAATAAATGTGCTACACGAAGCTTGATATTTTCAGGGCTTGGGTTCGCAATTCTTGTGATTCTCGTGATCTTCCATATGAGAGTGGGGCTCAATGATTCCTGGATGATGGTCGCATTGGTTCTGGGGGTTGCCGTTCAGGGGTTGGCGTTGCTGTCGCTGGTATTGCAGCCAATGTCTGTAATGCCGGAGATATTTCATTTCAAGAAACGAAGTATGGATAATTTCATCAAAGAAATTGATCATGATGAAAAAATCGTTGATGAGCTGGTTTCTTATCCTAAAGAAGCCCTTGCTAGCACCTTGTATTGGTTGACTGTCAAGATCGATAGAATAGAAAGACGTGTCAGAGCGTTTGTCGGGGATAAGACGGCCGTGCTTTCGCTGGTGGTCTTGGCAGGCACGCTATTGAAGGACGCAGGCGCATTGGGTTTGATCGGACTTGATTTTGGAATGCAAGAAGGGTCGTATATTCATATGCTGATTTATTGGTTCTTCTCCTTTCTGCTTGGCGGAGCCATCGGGGCGTTGATATACAAGACTGCCGGAGAGCGATTACGTTATTATCGCGAACTCACCCAGGCCGCTCTTGAAAGACAGTCGGTGCCTTGAGTTTTGTGATCCGGCCTGTTCTGTGCTGCAGCATCGGACCACTGTTGGAGCGGGGGGCCAGACCAGGGCAAGACCTCATGACCACGACAGATCCGGCTTGACCACCATCAGGAAATACACCGCCAGCATGGCGATGAAGGCCGGATAGCCGAGACTTTCCCAGATGCGTGCGAGGCGCCAGTAGGGCGCCGGCAAGACCTCCAATCCATGTTGCGCGGCATCGGTGGCGATTCTGTTGAGCCTGACCTGAATCCACACGACTGGCAGCCAGCACAGGCCCGCGACCACATAGAGCGCGATGGAGACCGCCACCCAGGGCGTGCTCCAGGCCCATCCCGCGGCGTAGGCCAGCCAGAGTCCCGAGAGCGGCTGGAAAATCACGGCCGGCGTCGTGAACCACCAATCGGCGCGCACGACCAGCCGCGACACGGCGGCGATCGCCGGCACCGACCGTGTGCGGTTCGTGAAAAACAAGTAGAACGCGCTGCCAAAACCAGTGCCGACCATCAGGACCGAGGATACGATGTGCAGCGTCTTGATCAAGAGATAGGTGTTCATGGTTGCGGCTCCTCGTTCAACAGCACGATCAGCAATGCGAGGATGGGGATGTTTTTCAGGATCGGGCCAAAGGGGTCGATCAGGAACTCAGGCAGCACGATGGCGATCAGCGCGCTATAGATCAGCACGACCGCCATCTGGATCAGCCAGAGCCTGCGCCCGGGCTTGATCAGGGTGGCGATGCCCAGGCCGAAGTCGAGCGCGCATGCGCCATAGAATGCGAACCCGGCCGCGATCCCTTGCAGATTGAACCGCTCCAGCAGTGCGAAGCTGGCGGCGCGTGGATAAAGCGCCAGGCTGACGATCGCGGACATGATCCACACCACCGCCAGCGCGAGGCGCAGCATCATTGGCTGCCAGGCGGCGACAGCCTCGGCCCGCAGGGCCGGCGCGGCGGCGGGTTCGATGAAAGTCTCGATGCCGCGCGGCGCCTTTCCCAGGACGCTGGCGGTTTGCCGGGCATCCGCTGTATTGCCCCGCCGCAGCATACGCCATGTCTCGGGCGTCAGCGTCGAGCTGGGAATCCAGCCGCCGATGGCCGCCGTCCCGCGCATGACCCAGGCCGGGATGCCGACTGGGATGGCCGCGGGCAACCCCATGCCTTTGCGATAAAGGCCGAGCATTTCCCGGTAGCTGACGGGTGTGCCGCCGACCGCCTCGATGCAGGCCGGGTGGTCGGCGTCGTCCCCGGCATCGAGCAGGCGCGAGACCAGCCCGGACAGGTCGTCGACATGGATGGGGCGCAGTGCCTGGCGTCCCCCCGCCGGCAGCGGGTGGATGGGCAGGCTCGCCATGACACGGAAAAAACTGGCGGAATCGCCGTCGTGTCCGTACACCAGGGAGGGGCGGATCACGTGCGCGGGCAGCGCTTGCGCCAACAGGAAATCGTCCGCCGCGCACTTGCTCGCAAAGTACGGGGTTTCGCGCGAATCGGCGCCCAAGGCCGAAATCTGGATGACCCGCCGCACATCGCGCTGCCGGCACGCGGCAAACAGCGCGATCGGCGCCTGGGCATGCAGGCATTCGAAAGTCTGCCCGCCGCGTTCGACGAGGATGCCGACCGCGTTGACGACGGCGTCGATGCCCTCCAGCCTGGCCAGCCACTGTTCGGCCGAGAGATCGGCCATATAGTCGATGGCGATCTCCGCCGGGCTTGCCGGCCGCCGGACTCCGCGCACCACTTGATGACCGTCGCGCGCCAGGCGGTCGGCGATGGCGCGGCCCACGAATCCGCTGGCACCGCATACCAATACTTTCATGATGCGCTCCTGTTGGCGGTCCGGCAGTCATGGTGTGCGAGGGACGAGTGGATCGGCTGCATGACAGGCTCCTTGTTTATTACAGTAATTTCTGTCAAAACAGAAATATCAGCTTTCAAAAAAACGGACTGAGCCGTCTGCCACATGACATGCTACGTTTTGCTCCGGCGAACCGTGCGGCTGATGCGTGCGCCGATGCCCAAGGTCTTCATCAAGGTTTCGGATTTGAGACGCAACATTTCGTCGGCCCAGGTAGTCATCGTTTCCATGAAGGCCAGCGTTTCCCTGATGCGCTGGGCGCTGTCTTTGGGTTCCAGGTCGAGATCCGGGCTCATCAGGCAATCGCGCAGCACGGTCAGGGTCGGGTCGATTTCACGCTGGCGCCGGCCTTCGACGATCAGCCGGAACAGTTCCCAGATATCGGTCGAGGTTTCGAAATGGTCGCGCCTGTCCCCGATGGTGTGCACCACGCGTACCAGTTTCCAGGATTGCAGTTCTTTCAGGCTGTTGCTGACGTTCGAACGGGCGACCACGAGCGTTTCCGCGATCTCGTCGGCGGCCATCGGCCTGCCGGCCAGAAACAGCAACGCGTGGATTTGCGCGACGGTACGATTGACCCCCCAGCGGGAGCCCATTTCGCCCCAGTGCAGAATGAATCGTTCGGAGACCGGTGTGAGTTTCATGCGGTCAATGTATTGATTTCTGAAATTTCTGTCAAGAGAGAAATTTTGGATCTTCGGCGTTTGCCTGTATGCTCTCCGCCTGGATCGTGGAGAAATCGCCTGATTCATGGATGTACCCATGAAACTGAAAACGAAAAAGGACTTGCCGGGGGTCACCTTGCAAGTCCTTGATTTCATTGGTCGGGGCGGCGGGATTCGAACTCGCGACCCTCTGCTCCCAAAGCAGATGCGCTACCAGGCTGCGCTACGCCCCGACTGAGGGGCTGATTCTAGCATGTCCCTTTTACGCGAGGGTCTTGAGCTTCAGCTCCGGCAGGGTATATGCCTGGTGGCGGTAGACCCAGGCGGGCCACAGGGCGTGGGCCAGCGCGGTGCGCGTGAGCGCCGGGTCCCCGGGCAGGGGGTCGTAGCGATCGGGCGCGGTGTAGCGGTAGGTGCGCGCGGCCTGCTGCGGCTCCAGAACCACCAGCGTGTCGCCGCTGAGGTAGCCGTAGTTTTCCTCGAATTGCATCATGGCGCGGCCGCCGCCGTCGCGGGTCAGGTCATGGCCGATCATGGGATGGCGGTCGCTCACGCCGAGCAGCGACAGCAGGGTGGGCGGCAGGTCGATCTGGCTGATGATGCGCTCGTCGCGCCGGGGCTCGATGCCGCCGCCTACGATCAGGGCCGGGATGTGGAAGTGCCGCAGGGGCACGAGCTGCGCGCCGCCGACGCGCGAATCGTGGTCGGCCACGATCAGAAACACGGTATTGTCCCAGTAGTCCGACTGGCGTGCCTGCTCGAAGAACCGCCCGATGGCCCAGTCCGCGTAGCGCACGGTGTTCTCGACGGTGGCCGGATTGCCCTCGACGGGAAAGCGGCCCGCCGGATATTCCCAGGGCGTGTGGTTGCTGACCGAGAACGCCAGCGTCAGGGTCGGTTGCGCGCCATCGGATTCGAGCAGCGTGTGCAGTTTGGCGAACATGTCCTCATCGCTCGCGCCCCAGGTGCCGACGAAGGCCGGCGATTCGAAGGTGGGCAGGTCATGGAGCTCATCGAAACCGTTGCCCAGAAAGAAGCTTTTCATATTGTCGAAGTGTGCCTCGCCGCCGTAGATGAAGCGCGAGCGGTAGCCATGCCGCCGCAAAAGCTGCGCCAGCGTGAAGAACCGGCTCTGGGCGTTGGTCAGACGCAGCGCGGCGTCCGACACTGTGGGCGGAAAACCCGCCGTCACCGCCTCCAGGCCGCGCACGGAACGCGTGCCGGTGGCGTATGCGCGCGTGAAGTTCCAGCCTTGCGCGGCCAGCGCGTCGAGGCAGGGCGTCAGGCCCGCGCCGCCGAGATTGCCGACGTACTGCGCCCCCAGGCTTTCCTCGACGATGAGCACCAGGTTCAGCGGCTGCGCCGGGCGGCGGCTGGCGTCCTGGGCGTGCAGCGAGGGAATGTCGGTGCCCGAGGGCGGAAAGCCCGCCTGTTCGTGGACCAGGGTGTGCATTTCATCGTCCGGCATGTCGCCGTAGACATCGGCGGCCGAGCGCTCGTTCTTGATGGCGTAGAGGGCGAACAGGACGCTGTAGAGCGAATTGAGCGGCAAGGTGTTGAGCAGGCTGTCGCCGCACCAGGCGACCGAGGCCGGGTTGATGGGCCGGTGCCCGAGCGTGCCGCGGATCGCAAGCGCAACGACGGCGGCAACCGCCAGGCTGATCACCGGGCGCCACCAGAATCCCGGCAGCGTGTCGGGCGCGGCCCGGCCAAAGGCGAGCCATCCCAGGCAGGCCGCCAGTGCCAGCACGAGGAACGCAGCGAGCAGGACGAGCTTGTAGCCCTTCCAGAGCATGCCGAAGACCTCTTTGGGGTACTTCAGATACTCGATGTAGAGGCGGTTGGGGCGACTGTCGTATTCGCGGATGAACTGCGGGGTCGAGACCTCCAGCAGCACCATCAGCATCCAGGCCGCCATCAGCCAGAGGCCGGTGATCGCGATCGCCAGCGGCTGGTCGCCCACCCAGGGGGCGAACAGGGCCGGGATGCCCGCCCACATGGCGATCTGGTTCAGGTCGATGCGCAGGCCCCAGGCGAGGATCTTGCGCGGGCCGCCCGCGGCGCGCACGCGCGGCCACAGCCAGGCGATCAGCAGGAGCCGGCTGAGCGTCAGCAGCACCAGCGCATAGAGGGCGAAGCCGAGGACCTGGGCGCTCATGGTTCAGGGCACCAGGGCGATGCCGACACGGACCGTCGGGCTGGTTTTTTGCTGATAGTCGAGCAGGGTTTCGCCGTATCCATGGAAGTATTGCGCATACAGGTAGCCGTTCATGCGCAGGAACGTGCGCCGCAGCGGCCAGGCGGCCTCGAGCTGCACGGTGCCGCGGCCGTTCGCGCCCTGACGGTAGAGGCCGCTCAAGGCCCAGCCGTCATCCTGCGCCCAGCGCAGTCTCCAGTCGATGTGGCCCAGGTAGTCGGGATAGCGCATTTCGGCGTCGGTCGCGACGTAGTGCTTGAACCGGGGCATGAAGCTCAGGACGCTGCCGCCCTCGAAACGGTAGTTCAACGATGGCTGAATGTACAGATCATTGAGCGAGCGCGAGTCCTCGTCGTTCTTGCCGTTGGACTGGTGTTCGAAGCCCGTGTTCAGGCCCACCGACCAGTCGCGCGATTGGGATTCCCACAAGGCGTCCCGGTTCCAGAACAGGCTGGGGTTGTAGGTGGTGTCGACGAAGGGGATGGAATCCGAATGCAGATCCCAGAGCGCGGTCTGGGTGTAGCCGAAGTACCAGTGGTTCATGAAACCGGCGTCCGCCGGGCTCTCGGGACTGAGCAGCCGGTACTTGAAGCTGATCTGGAAACGCGCATCCGCGCCGTCGCGGTTGCCGACGACGAAGTAGATCGGCTCGTAGGGCGAGATCGCGTTGCGGAATCTGTCGAACGGCGAGAGATTGCCCGCCGCCGCTTCGGCCGTGGCGGCGCCGGCGGCGGCCAATTGCCGGGTCTCATCCTGGCCAGGGTGGCCGTTCACCACGTCCAGGGCCAGCGCCGTGTCGGGCTGGCCTTCGATGCGCAGGCGTTGCAGTCCCGCCGGGATGCCTTCGGGGGCGGTCGCGGCCCAGGTGATTTGCGCGAATGTGTTGGCTGGCAGCACGATGGCGTCGGGCGGGCTGGACAGGGTAAAGCGCAGGCTGCGCGAATGGCCCGCCGCGTCCTGCAGGCCGGCTTCGAGCGTGGCCGGAGGCGTGACCGACAGGGCGCTGCCGGTATTGTTGAAAACCACGCCTTGCAGCTCGATCGCCTGACCGGCCTGGACATTGGGCTGGGCCAGTCGATAGACGATGTCGGCGCGCGCGGCCGGGAGCAGGGCGAATGCCAGACAGAGTGGCGCCAGGGACTGGCGCAGGAGGCGGAGCGGGAGCTGGAATATAGGCATGGAAATCATGCTGGCGGCGAAGTGATACAGGATCGAACTTTAGCACTTGCACGCTGTTCGCTGCCTGATTGAGGCAAGCCGGGGGCCAATTCGGCTTGAAGTCCCACTGCCCTCATGTTACGTTATTGATTAATGAATATTTTAAAGTTCGGTCATCATGGGTTTTTCCGCGGAAGACATAGTCCCTATCAGTGAGGCGCGTGCCCGTCTGACCGAGTTGTCCGACGAGGTCGTCGCCGGGGCGGAAAAGATTCTGACCAAGAACGGCGCGGCGCACGTGGCCATCGTCGATGCGCGCAAGCTCGACTATTACCACGCTCTCGAAGCAGAACATGCGGCCTTGGTGTTGCTGAGCGAGGCGGAGGCCGGTTTGCGTGAGGTCCTGCAAGGCAAGGTCACGCCCGTAGAGGATCTGCTGAAGGTCTTGCGCTGATGGCGCTGCCTGAAAACGCCACGGTCGAAGTGGCCGCGAATTTTTACGCCGGGCTGGATGCCGCCAATCAATTTTTCATCGGACAGGACCCGGATAGCGCACCCAGGCGGTATGCGGACCTGTCGGCCGGCTTGCGGGAGATGATCGAACTGCTGGCATGGTCGCCAGCCAGCGGGCGTCCGGCCAGGTTCTTTTCAACGAAGTCAGCCCAGGCCCGCATGCGAGTGGAAACCGTCATGGCTTTGGCCCGGCAGGCCGGATTGCCCGGTCTGCGCGAGTACCCGGTGGGCCGCCATATTGTGCTGTATGCGCATTCGGACACCAGGGTCGTGCTGCTTGCCATGAAGCATCAGCGGCAGCTAGCCTATGCGGTGGCCGACGATGCGGTCAATGGCCCGCGCTAGTTTGAATCGCGCAGGGTCGCTCATGTTTTTTTGCCGTGGGGGTATTTTTCTTATATGGAGGTCGCCTCAGAACAGCCACAGCCGGACATGCACCCAGCCTGCGTTCTGGGCCGCTTCGACCGCCTCGAAGAACGGAATGGACAGGAAGTAAGGCAGTGCGTCGCGGATGGTTTTCCAGACGCCCGGCAGGTCCACGGTGATTCGTTGCGGCGAGCGCCAGAGGCCCAGGCGCGGGCCGAAACGCGGCACGCGCGTGCAGTAGGCGTCATAGCCGGGGCCAAAGGCCGTGCGCAGCAGGCGTTCCTCCTCGGCGACGATCCAGCGAAATACCGCGAATGCCGCCAGTGCGAGCGTCAGTCCCACGACCAGGCTGCCAGTCTGCAGGCCGATTCCCAGGACCGCCAGGATCGAGAACACGTACAGCGGATTGCGGCTCACCGAGTAGGGGCCGTCGGCGATCAGTTCGGCCCCCTTGCGCCCCCCGAGGTACAGCATGCAGGCGCAGCGGCCGAGCAGGGCCAGAAACATCAATCCCAATCCCAGCCATTCCAGGCCCTCGTTGACCCAGCCGGTTTGCGGCCAGGCCGAGCCTATCCAAGGGGCTGCGAGGAGCGCGGCTACCCCCAGGGCGGTCAGCGTATGCCGGCGCAGGACCTGAGCCTGCGCCAGACGCGCCCAGACGGCGTCCAGGCTGGAATTTTCCCGAGCGTCCGGGTTTTCAGAGAGAAGTGCGGGGTTTTGCATGGGACCTCCGTTCAATAGCGGAAATACCTTAGCGTGGCCGCCTTCGAAAACCCTACGAATTCTGCTGACTATGAGCTGAATGATTGTCCGGGGGGCGTGCTGTGCCGATGGGCAACGCCAGCCGGAATTCCGTCCAGCTGGACGCTGCGGTGCGCGCGGAGGTGATGGTGAGCTGCCAGCCGTGCAGGTCGCAGACCCTTTGTGCGATCGTCAGGCCGAGGCCACCGGGTTCGACCGCGTGGCCGGGTTTCAGATCGGCCCGGCCATCGCGCCACTCTTGAAGCCTCGCAAGCTGTTCGGCGGGGATGCCCGGCCCGTCGTCATGGAACCGCAAGGTCGCTGGTTTCTCCAGGCTGACGGTCAGCGTGGCGGGTGCGGCGTGTTCGATCGCATTGCGCAGCAGATTGCGCAGCACGATGAGCAGGGCGTAGGGATCGAGCCGGTGGATGTTGCCGGGCGGGATCTGGTTCAGCAGCGTCAAACCACGCGCCTGGGCTCTGGGCCGCATGGCGAACCAGGCTTCGCCCAGGACATCGGCGAGGTCGACCGGCTGGATGCGGGCGGGATCGGCGCTGTTCATGGCGACGGCGGCCGAGAGGCTGCTGGCGGCCGCATCGACCTGGGCCAGCATGCGTTGCAACCTTGCGCGCAGGGGCGAGTCCGGCGCGGCTTCCAGTAGCGCCATCTCGCTATCCGAGCGCAAGGCCGCCAGCGGCGTGCGCAGTTCGTGACTGAGGTTCGCGGCGAATTGGCGCTCGAACGCCATCGAGCGGTCGACATGGTCCTGGATGCGGTTGAATGCAACGATCAGTTGGGTGGCCTCGTCCCCATGCGGTTCAGGCGTGGGCGCGCTGCCCTGGCCCCAGGCGGACAGGCGATCGGAGACGGCGCGGATGGGCGCCACGACGCGGCGCGCCAGTTGCCGCGCCAGCAGCCAGGCGAGCCCGATTGCCGCTGCCGCCCCTGCCGCCAGCATCCCGCCGAATGCCCGGAAGCGGTTCTCGTGAGCGGTGGCATCGTACAGGACGTACAGACGGCCCTGTGGAACCGCTTCGACCCAGGAATGCCAGGTTCTGCCGTCACGCTGCGTTTCGTGCGCGCCCATATCTCGGGCAAAAAGACCGGCTTCCGGGGCGGGTTCGCCGGCCCCCCGGACCCAGGCCTGGATCTGCCCGCCGTCGCCCGCCCGGGCCGGGAGGATGGTGGACGGCACGCCGCCGGCAGCCAGATCGTCGCGCAGGGCCCGGACTTGTCCGGCCAGGACCTCCTCGACCAGGAGGTCTTCCATCCGGGCGAATGCCTCGTAGGCGAACAGGCAGATGACGAGCAGGAACAGGGCGACCGAACCGGTCATGGCCCAGGTCACGCGATGAGCGAGGGACATGGTGCGCATGGCGGTCACTCCTGGTGATGCGCGTTCGCGGATGGCGGCGTCAGCCGCCATCCTTGCCCGGGGAGAGTGAGGATCCCGGGGCCGCCCGCCTCGCGCAGGCGCAGTCTCAGCAGATGCACCTGATCGTTCAGTGCCCGTCCCGAGGGAGGCCCGTGCGGCCATAGCGCGTCCTTCAGTTGCGCCTGGGTGGCCGGGCGGTTGCGGGCTTGCAGCAGTTGTTCCAGCAGCAGCGCCGCTTTGCGAGGCAGCGGCAGGGGTTGCCCGCGGAGCGTGGCCGCATGCGTGTCCGGGTCGTACGAGAGGTCGCCGAATGCCAGCGTCCGCGGCCCTGGGTCGCGACCGCGGCGCAACAGCACCCGCAGGCGTGCGCAGACCTCGGCCAGCGCGAAAGGCTTGACCAGGTAATCCTCGGCGCCATGTTCGAAGGCGAGCAGCTTGTCCTCCATGCGATCCCTTGCGGTCAGGACCAGGACTGGGCACCACAAGCGCCTGTCGTGCCGCATGGCGCGCAACAGATCCATGCCGCCCATTCCCGGCAGGCCCAGATCGAGCACCATGGCCTGGAAGTCCGTTGTGCGCAGCAGGGCCATGGCCCCATGACCGTCATAGGCCGCATCCGGCGCGAACCCCTGGCGTTCCAGATAGGCGTAGAGGTTTTCCGCGATTGTCGGCTCGTCTTCGACGATCAGGATGCGTTCGCCCGTCATCGTGTGGTATCCGCCGCAGCCGTCCGTGGCCTCAGGCCGTCCGCGAGGACTGTTCCAGCGCCTGCGCCAGGTCCGCCTTGAGGTCCTCGATGTGCTCGACGCCGACCGACATGCGCATGAAGTTCGGCTCGATGCCGGCGGCACGCATGTCGGCCTCGGTCATCGAGCTGGCCCACATCGAGGCCGTGTGCACCGCGAGGGTCTCGACCCCGCCGAGGCTGACCGCCTGCGTCGCCAGCCGCAGCGCCGACACGAAGCGCTGGGTGGCGTCGAAGCCGCCGCGCAGGGAATACGCCATCACGGCCCCATAGCCTTTCATCTGGCGTGCCGCCAGCGCATGCTGCGGATGGCTGGCCAGGCCCGGGTAGTACACCCGCTCGATCTCGGGTCTGGTTTCGAGCCATTGCGCCAGGGCCAGCGCGTTGGCGTTGATGCGTTCCATGCGCAGCGGCAGGGTGCGCAGCCCGCGCAGCAGCAGCCAGGCATCCATGGGCGAGAGCACCGCGCCCAGCGTGACGTGCATGGCCCAGATCCGCTCGGCCAGCGTCTGGTTGCAGCAGATCGCCCCCGCCATCAGGTCGTGGTGGCCGCCCAGGTATTTGGTTGCGCTGTGCACCACGATGTCGATCCCCAGATCGTGCGGGCGCTGGTTCAGTGGCGAGGCGAAGGTGTTGTCGGCGATCGTCAGGATGCCGCGCTCGCGGGCCAGCGAGGCGACCGCCGCCAGGTCGGTGATCGACAGGGAGGGATTGACCGGGGTTTCGAGCATGATCAGCCGGGTGTCCGGACGCAGCGCCGCGCGCAGCCCGTCCAGATCCGTCTGGTCGAAGAAGGAGGCCTCGACGCCATAGCGCGGCAGCACCTCCGAAAAGAGTTTCGAGGTGCTCATGTAGTGGCGCTGCTGGGCGACGACGTGGTCGCCGGCCTTGAGCAGGGCCAGGACGGTGGTGCAGATCGCGCCCATGCCCGAGCCGGTCAGCAGGGCAGTTTCGGTGCCTTCGAGTTCGGCGAGGATGGCCTCGACGCGCTTGTGCACGGGGTTGCCGTGGCGTGTGTAGAAGTTCGCCGGCCGGGGCGTCGTGGAGATTTCCGCGAACTGCTCGGCGGTCTCGGCGCGAAAGGTGGCGCTGTAGTGGATGGGTGCGACGACCGCGGCATCCGTGGCGAGCGCCCCGTCGCCGTGCAGCACCGTGGTTTCCTGGCGCCATTCGGGATGGTTTGCGGGCTCGCGCTTTGGGGAATTCATATCGGCTTCCTGTCTTTCGGGGATGGGGTAGCGCCCATCATACGCCCGCCGCCGGCGGGCTACAGGTAGGGGCTGGCGAGCCAGATGATGCGGTTGCGCAGCTTTTTGATGAAGGGGATCGCCGCCAGGGATTCGCGCGTGACCGGGTCGGCGTCGGCGATCTCGCGGTCGATGCGCGCCTCGATCTGGCCGGTCAGGCGCGGATCGTAGATCTCCATGTCGAGCTCGAAGTTCAGGCGCAGGCTGCGAGGGTCCAGATTCGAGGAGCCCACATAGGACCAGCCGCCGTCGATGGTCAGGAGCTTGGAGTGATTGAAGTTCGAGCGGCTGCGCCAGATGCGGCATCCGCCCGCGAGCGCCTGGTCGAGTTGGGCCGTCATGGCATAGTTCACCAGACGCAGGTTGTTGCGTCCCGGAATGACGATGTCGACCTGGATGCCGCGCCGCGCGGCGGTGTTGAGCGCCCCCAGCAGGACCTGGTCGGGCAGGAAATAGGGGGACTGGATGCGCACGTGGCGCTGCGCCACGGCCAAGGCCCCCTGCAGCATGTTGTGGGTGGCCGCGATGAAACGGTCGGGCCCCGAGCGCACGCAGCGGGCCGGCGTGTGCGGCGCGGGTGCCTCGGGGTTGGTCACGCACCACTCGTCGATGGGCAGGCGCTCTGTGGTGGTGAACTCCCAGTCGTTGGCGAAGACGACGAACAATTGCGTGGCCAGCGGGCCTTCGATGCGAAAGTGCGTGTCGTGGGAGACGCGGTTGCCGGCGAGCGAGGCCATGAAACCCTCACGGATGTTCATTCCCCCGGTGAAGCCCAGGTGCCCGTCCACGAACAGGATCTTGCGGTGGCTGCGCAGATTGGCGTAGGGCATGCGCAGGCTCAGGGGGTTGCTCATGAACAGTTCGGCGCGGATGCCGCTGCGTTGCAGCAGCCGGACGATCGGCGGGTGTGAATATTTCGAACCGACGGCGTCGATCAGGACCCGGATCCTCACGCCCCGCTGGCTGGCGGCCTGGAGCGCCTGCGCAAAGCGCAGGCCGATGCGGTCGTGATCAAAGATGTATGTCTGCAGCGCGATGCAGTGCCGGGCGTTCTCGATGGCCTCGATCATCGCCGGATAGGCCTCGTCGCCGCCGTCCAGCAGCGTGATGTGATTGCCATCGTGCAGGGGAAAGTGGCTGACGCGGTCGCCGAGTATGAGCAGCGATTCGAATTGCGGGCCAGCAAGTGGGGCCACGCCGGTAAAGGGTTTGGCGTGGTTGACGTAGTCCTTGATGCTGCGGCTGCGCTGGATCGAGCGCTGGTCGTGGCGGATGCGGTTGATCCCCGCCACCAGATAGAGAAAGGCGCCGACCAGCGGCGACATCAGGATCACCCCGACCCAGGCGATGGCGGCGCGCACATCGGATTTGTTCATGGCGGCATGGATGGCCGCCGTGGCGCTGATGCCCAGGGAAATCAGCGCGGTGACGTAGGGCCAGTATTCGGTGAAGAAAGCGGTCAGCGTGTCCATGGCGGCGTTCAGGCGGCATGCGGCGGTGCGGAGTCACCGTCCGGGCGCTCGATCAGGGTGTCGAACCAGGCGGCGTTCGGCGCGCCCTGGCCCGCGTAGGCCTGGGCGGTCGAATGCGCCCGCCAGACGCCGCCGCCAATACCGGGGACCGGGTGGACCCGATACCAGAACCAGCGGCCGTCCGCGTCCTGGGCGGCCCAGTTCCAGCCCTCGGGGGCCGTAGACCAGTCGGGCACGGGGGAGGCTTCCGTCATGGCAATCCTTTGGTGCATCGCAGGCGGCTCATGGCGAGCCCCGCGTGATTCCCGCAGTTTACCCGGCCCTCGCCAGGTTTTGCCGGATCCTGTCGTAACCCAGATTGAACAGAAAACCGTAGGGCAGGTAGAACAGCACGAAGCCGATGTCCAGGATCAGCGCGTGCCAGACTGAGATATCGAGCCACCAGGCGACGAAAGGAATGGCGATGAGGATCAGGCCGAATTCGAAACCGACGGTGTGCGCGACCCGTACCCGGTAGCCGCGCTTGAATCCCCAGCGGGCCTGCAGGCGGTCGAAGATCCAGTTGTAGAGCATGTTCCAGAGTACCGCCATGACGGCGACGACGGCGGTCAGCACGCCCATGTCGAAGACCGATTCACCCGTGATCCAGGCCGCGAGCGGCGCCGAGATGCCGATGGCGAGGACCTCAAAGAGCAGGGCGTGAAAAAGTCGTTCCGAGGGGCTGCGTCGATGGATTTGCATGTAAGGCATTCCTGGGGCGGTGCCGTCACCGCGAGTTCGCGCATCGAGCGCGGCCGTCCGCGCTTGCAAGGCCGGGGGCGGGCCTTTGTTGCCTGAAACAGGCGCCGAGACGTTCGATGGGACCCGGATCGGTGATTGTCGGTGTCCGGACCGCTGATATCGGATCGCCCCCGAGAGCCGGAATCATAGCGGATCGCGCCGTATGGAGGAAATGGATCCCCCTGTTCCGTGAAGTATGCAATGTTTGATTACATGAATTCAAGAAAAAGATAACAAAAGAAATAATTTTAATTTTATCTAACAATAAAACTGCCAATCCCTCCGTTTTTCTTGATTTGCAGCAATAACAGATCTTGAGTTCAGTGCGGATTTTGTTAATAATTCATACATAATTAATATATTAATGATAATTAAACCATCGCAGTTTTGATTGTAGGGTTGCGTTTCAGGTCTTTATGAATCGGCATCCTGGTTGTTTGAGAATCGAAATTCCCGTCCGGTTCGGCGAGCGGAAATCCGGTTTGTTAATGGAATTTCTGTGGTTCAACAAAAATAGAGGGAATATCAATGAAAAATAAAATTACTGGCGCTATCTGCGCCTTTCCTGCTTTCCGGCATCGATTCCTCCCCGGGGGCGGGATATTTGCGCATCGCGAGATTTCGCGCGCATCCACGGGCAAGCGCGGTGGGATGTGGCCCTGTCCGATGGTTCTGGCGGGGGTGCTGGCGGCCCTGCCGGTCGTCGTTCTGGCGCAGACCTGGGCGGGTGAGTCATCCAGCGATTGGAATGATCCACGTAATTGGTCTGATAAAAATATCCCCAAAAAAACGACGTCGATCATCATCAATTCCTCACGCCCTGTGGTCGCCGATGGCATTGAATTCGATTCTGAAAAAAACAATACCCGTCTCTCTATAGGTTCGGAGGACGGCCCGGGAAGCAATCTCAAACTATTGAATGTGAAAAAGTTCAAGATCGGCAGCCTGGATATCGCCGGAATTTCAAAAACGAAAGCGATGGTGGAAATCAATAATTCAAAAATGAATGCCAGCCGGGTAAACATAGGAAATTCCGGAGATGGAAAAGTGTGGATCCATGGCAGTGAGGCTTCGCTGGACGTGGCTGTTTCTTCTTCGTTGGAATCTATTGTGGTGGGTGGTTTCAAAGGCGGTGTTGGTTTATTTACGGCAGCCGATGGCGCGCAGATCAGCGCCAAGCACCTGATTGTCGGCAATGGCCGGGGAGGTACCGATGGCGGGGGTTTGGGAACGGTCGTTGTCGACAATGCCAAGGTCACGCTGTCGGGTGACCTGACCGTCGTTGGCCGGTTCGTCGATACGAGCATCGAGGTGAAAAACGGCGGAACGATCACATTTGACAAGCAATTTGATCTTGGCGGATTCGAGGATACTTCGACTGGTCATATGCTCATCAATGGCGCCGGTTCGAAAATCGAAGGCCCTGGACGCCTGGCGACCATCGGGTGGGAAGGCAAAGGCATCGCGGAAATCTCCGACCATGGCAAGCTGAGCGCAACGGATATTGCCATTGGCTATTATGCTATCGGCGATGGCGACACCCTCGTAACCCGTGGCGGCAGCATCGACGCGGCAGATGATATTGCGGTAGGGCTTTACGGAAAAGGTATCCTTACGCTCAGTGACGGCGGGCAGGCCACGGCGGGGAAAACCATGTATGTCGCCGGGGGCATCACTGATATGGGCCCATCCAACGGCGTCCTCAACATCGGCGCCGCCGCCGGACAGGACCCGGCAAATCCTGGCTTCGTCGATGCCGGCAAGGTGGAGTTCGGCTTGGGCAATGGCCGCATCGTCTTCAACCATACCGACGTCAGCGGCGGCTATGCCTTCAATGCCGCGATAACCGGCGGCGGCGCCGCGACCAGCGCGGTCGATGTCTATCACGGCGTCACGGTCATGACCGGCGCCAGCGATTATCTGGGCGCCACGACGATTCACGGCGGCCGGCTTGCCGCGGGCGCTGACCGTGCCTTCAGCCCGAATTCCACCTATGCCGTGCAGAATTCCGGCGCCCTGGATCTTGCCGGGTTCAGCCAGACAGTGGCGGGCTTGAGCAATTCCGGGTTGGTCGATATGGGCGCGGGCACGACGCCTGGGGCCGAGTTGACGGTGAAAGGCGATTATGTTGGCAATGGCGGCGTGATTGCCATGAACACGGTGCTGGCTGGCGATGGCAGTCCGACCGACAGGCTCGTCATCGATGGCGGCAGCGCCTCGGGCGATACGGTACTGCGTTTCACGAACATGGGCGGCACCGGCGAGCAGACGGCGCAGGGCATTCAGGTGGTGCGGACCGACAACGGAGGAACGACCGAAACGACCGCTTTCAGCCTGGGCGGCCAGCGCTATACGGCCGGCGCCTATGAGTACGTGCTCGTGCGCAAGGACCAGGATTGGTTCCTGACGAGCGAGGTGCTGGACAATGGCGGTGGCGATGATGGCGGCAATAGCGATGATCATGAATTGCCCATCTATCGCCCCGAGGCGGCGGTCTATGCGCCGATTCCCGCCATGGCTCGCGCACTGAGCCTCGCCACGCTCGGCACCCTGCATGAGCGTGTCGGCGAGGAGGAAAATCTCCGGGGCGCCCCGTCATCGCGCAACAGCGTCAATGGCGCCTGGGGCCGGCTGATCGCTCAACACCAGAGAAACCAGTTCGACAGCGGCGCCAGGCCGACGGTCGAAGGCAATTTCTGGGGCCTGCAAACGGGGGCCGATCTTTATCGCCGCGCCACGGCGGGCGGCCATCGCGACCATGCCGGTCTCTACGTGACGTATGGCGGCTTCAATTCGACCGCATTGCGGGGCGATGTCCTGGGCGGGACGAATATCACGGCCGGCAGCCTGCGCCTCGAAGGTCCGTCGCTTGGCGCCTATTGGACTCATTTCGGCCCGACGGGCTGGTATGTGGATGCGGTCGCGCAAGGCAGCTGGTATGACGTCAAGGCCTCATCGAGCGCCGGTTCGAGGCTCGATACCAAAGCCCATGGCGTCACCGCCTCCCTGGAGCACGGTTATCCGTTGCACTTCGGTGAGAATGGGGCCTGGCTGCTCGAACCGCAGGCCCAGGTGATCTACCAGCGCTTTTCGGTCAACGGGGCGCGCGACGATCTTTCGCGGATGAGTTGGAATGCGGATGACGCCTGGATCGGGCGGCTCGGGCTGCGGCTGCAGCATACCCACCGCGGTGACAAGGATACGCTCTGGCAGACCTATGCCCGGGTGAACCTGTGGCGCAATTTCACCGGTCGCGATGGGCTTTCGTTCGATGGCAACACCCCAATCGATACCCGCTTTGGCGGCACGGCGTACCAATTGGCCGGCGGCCTGACCGCGCGGATCGGCAAGCGCCTGAGCCTTTATGGCGAAGCCGGTTATCTCCATTCCATCGGCAGCGGCCCGCAGCGCCAGCGCGCGTTCGCCGGGACGTTCGGCTTGCGTTTCAATTATTGAAGAAACGCTTGAGCAATCCTGGTGGCAGGCAGGCGCTTGCCACCTTGTTGCGCTTCAATCATGAAAACTAAATAGGAATTCACGAAACATGAAAATGGCTGTGATGTGAATAATAGATTTATTTATTGATTTTGAATCCAGCGGCAATGAATCTGTCTCGGCGGGCGCCGTGTCATTTTCAGAATATTCCAATGGCGATGATGGAAACGCAGGGTTAAAAGTTCTTATTGCTCGCGTTTTCGATAGGGAGGCAGAATGCCAGCAAGCAGAGTCGATCATATCCATTCGGCACGCTGCTGGCCCTTCGCGCTGCTGCTGATGGCGGCCTTGGCTGGCCAGCCGTTGTTTGCTCAGACGGTGGGGGAGGCGATTATTTGGTCTGACGATGAACAGTCGAAGGGGCTGCAAATAGATCCTATGTGGGGGGAAGACACAGCCCTTTTTCCTGACGGCTTGACCAATAACAGCGTCACGGTTTCCGGCGGTCCGGAAATTGGCATAATTTATGGTGGTGTTGCGCTAGGCAATGACAATGTTTCGGGCAACAAAGTCTATTTCTCCGGCTCAGGACGAGTGAATGTATATATTGTTGGAGGTGAAAGCAGAGGTGGCGACTCCACCGGCAACCAGGTCACCATTTCTGGCGGATCAGTGGATGTGTCTGTTTGGGGCGGCTGGAGCTGGTACGGTAACGCCACAGAGAATCAGGTCACCATTTCTGATGGAACAGTGGGCGGGGCAGCTTTGGGCGGCGAGAGCTGGTACGGCAACGCCACAGAGAACCAGATCACCATGTCTGGTGGGACAGTGGGCTGGGATGTCTACGGCGGCTGGAGCGGGGGGGACGGCAACGCCACCAACAACAAGGTCGCCATTTCTGGTGGAACGGTGAACTGGAATGTCTTCGGTGGCCGGAGCAGCGGGGAAGGCGACGCCACCGGCAATGCGGTCACGATCTCTGGGGGCTCGGTGAGTTTGCACGTTAACGGTGGCTATAGCGAATATGGTAATGCCACTGGCAACATCGTTGATATCTCCGGCACCCCGCAGTTCAGCGCATTCGATACCTCCCTGTATGGGGGAGATTCTGATGATGCGGATAGTGCCGGTGACCTCTTCACCGGCAACATCCTGAACTTTTCCGCGCACCCCATCGCCGTCAACGAAGTCGCCAATTTCCAGTATTACAAGTTCACTCTCGATCCGAGCCTTGCCAATGATATGGACACGGCCTTGATCACCGCCAGTACAGTCGTCCTTGGGGACCGCAATGGCACGCCCTCGGAAGTCGAGGTCATTGGCATTCACAGCGGTGATGTTCTGTCCGCGGGCGATCAATTCCTGCTCGTGGAGGCCACCGAGGCAATGTCCGGCAACGGTACGGGCGGTGTTCAAAAAGAGATTGCGCAGCAGGGCATTTCACTGCTCTATGATGTTGAGACCAAGGTTGATGTTGAAGGGAAGCGGATCACCGCTGAGATCCTGAGCGCCTATGAGCCAGGCATCAACCCCCAACTCAAGTCCCTCTCCGAAGGCCGGCTGGCCACACTGATGCTGGCCACGCGCGGCGCCGACGCCGTGGCCTATGACCTGTACCACGCCATCCAGACGGAAAACCCCGGCGGCCTCGTGCCCTTCATCCTGGCCGCCGGCGGGCATAGCCGCTATGACAGCGGCTCGCACATCAATTCCGATGATTTTCTGCTGACTGGCGGCCTGAGCTACCGGCGCGCGGGCCTGACCGCAGTCATCTTTGCCGAAAGCGGCTGGGGCAATTACGACACCCATAACAGCTTTGCCCATGCCGCCAGCGTGCGCGGTGACGGCGATACCCGCTATTACGGTGGCGGGCTGTTCGGGCGCTATGACTTTGCCAGCGGGCCGTATGTCGAGGCTTCGGTGCGCCTGGGCAATACACGCACCAGCTTCGATACCGGCGATCTGGTCAATGCCGCCAGTGGCGAATCAGCCCATTACAACCTGAACTCACGCTACACCAGCGCGCACATCGGCGTGGGCTATCCGTGGGTGTTCGACGACAACAACCTGCTGGATGTCTCGCTCAAATACCTGTGGACACACATCGAGGGCAAGGATGCCACGGTAGCCGGCGACCCGCTGCATTTCGACAGCCTCCAGTCGCAGCGCCTGCGCCTGAGCGGTGAATGGCGCCACCGCCACAGCGACAGCCTGACGCTGCTGGCGGGGCTGGGTTACGAACATGAATTCGACGCCCGGGCCGATGGCACCGCCTATGGCTATGCGATCGAGGCGCCCAGCCTGAAGGGCTCGACCGGCATTCTGTCGCTGGGCGCGACCATCACGCCGACCAGCAACCGGCGCCTGAGCGTGGACCTGCGCGGGCAAGGTTACGTCGGAAAGCGCGAAGGCGTGGGCGGTCTGGTGCGGGTGAATTACGCGTTCTGAGCGGGGCGGGCGCGTGCGGGGTCATGAGCCCCCACATTCCCCTTATGGGCCGGGCGTTCCGGCGTGCCGCCGCCTTCGCGCTGGCTCAGGCGACGGCGTTGAAGGCGTCGCTGTAGTGCGCGATGCCTTCCGGCACTGCCTCATGCAGGGCCAGCGCCATGAAATAGCCGGACGGTACGCCGGGCAGTTTCAGGCCCGTATGGGCCTGAAAACCAAAGCGCCGGTAGTATGCGGGATCTCCCAATAGCACGCAGCCTGCGGCCTGCATGATCCGTAGCCCGGATAGCGCCTGTTCCATCAGGCGTGAACCGATGCCTTGTCCCTGCCTTTGCGGCAGGACGGAGATCGGTCCCAAGCCGTACCAGCCTTCGATCTGCTGTCCACGGAGGTCAGTGATCGTGACGGGGGACAGCGCGACATGACCGACGATCTGGCCATGCTCCTCGGCCACGATGGAAAGTGTCAGGTCGTTGGCGGCACGCAAGGCCCGCACGATGAATTGCTCGGTGCGGCTGCTGTGAGGCGCATTCGCGAAAGCGGAAATCGTGACAGCTTCGATGGCGGCAATGTCGCCCGGGGCTTCGTGTCGGAGCTTGAGGGTCATGGGTCTGATGAGCAGTCTGGCGGAGTGTTCGTCTTGCTATCCGCGAGCGTCTGCTCAGCACGCAATTCCGCAGCGGCGTTCAATACACCAAGCGATACTCGCAGCCGACAAGTGTCTTGCCTGGATGGCTGGTGATCGTACTCACCGTTTGCGTGACATCGACACGCATACCATGTCCCAGATCAAGCGATTGAACCGCGCGCGTGCGGATGTGCGAGGCGAGCGGCACATCGCTCACACGCAAGTTGAGCTGCTTTGACAAAGAATCCACCAAGTCGCCATTCAGCACCGCCATTATTCCATCACCGGCCATGATCAGTGTGCTGGCGCTGTGCCCGTAAATGTCCACCGGTGTGGGCATGGTGAATTCGGCCACGTAGGGATTCCCCTCGACTTTCTTCCACCCGGTCAGGGCTGGATCGCTCGGATCATTGTAGTAAACCTTGGTCAGGGCATTGGCAAGGCGTTTGTATGTTTCGCGGTCGCCCTCGCACGTCAATACCTGTGCAAGGTCGGCGTGCAGTTCAGTGGAATCGCCGTAGATGCCGTCGTTGGCTACGCCAGAGAAAGAGCAAGTGACCAATCCGAGGCAAAGAAAGGCGCGAAACAGTGATGGAATAGAAAATGGCATGGATTTTGGCTGCAAAGATAGTAAATTGTTGTTGAGCTTGCCAAAAGCCTTTTCTTTTTTGGTGCTCAAGGCTGGTGGCGGGGCTTGCGGGTTTGGATCTTCCATGATTCGCCCATGGCGCTCGGAAAACTTTCAGGGAGCGCGCTGGGCATAGTAAAGTCGGAGCAAACCAGCGGCGTCGATCAGGGGGCCATCATGCTGCGCGACTCGCTGAGTCATGGTTTTTACCGCGGTCGCTATTATGCGTTGCGCATTAATATGGCGCAAGCCCAGAAAAATGGCCTCCATGCTGCGCCTTTGGTCATCCGTACCCCTAAACTTCTATGCAAACCCGTATCCACTTGATTCGTCATGGTGAAAGCGCAGCCAACGCTGGATTGCCCACCGACGATCCGGCCCTGATCCCCTTGACTGAAGCGGGCCATCGACAGGCGGAAACCGTAGCAGAGCTATTGAAAATCCGACCATCTTTGGTTATTGCCTCACCCTACAAACGCACACAGGACACCAGTAGTCCTTTCGCTGAACGCTGGTCTGCCCAGATTGCTCACGATTCCTTGCTGCATGAATTCACGACACTTGCACCGGCTACCGTGGTCGGTATGGATGTGTACGCTCGAAAACCGCTTGTAGACGCTTATTGGAACGCAGCAGACCCTAATCTAATGCACGGCACCGGCGCAGAAACTTTCATCGAATTTGCGTCCAGAGTCAGAGCCTTCAGGTTGGGATTACATAAGCTCCCAGACCAAACCGTTATTTTTGGACATGGCATGTGGTTTGCCATGATGGTTTGGCAATTGCAAGGTTTCGGCTTCGACAACACGATATCGATGCGTGCATTCCGTCGCTTTCAGCTTGGGCTGCCCATGCCAAACTGTGGCATCTACACGCTAACCAGCCAGGGTAAAGACGCCTGGGCTGTCAAGTTTCAGGAGGATATCTACAAGGCACTTGTTCAACGGCTGGGCTTTGCTCCTGGAGCGGGCGCGGCTGAAGTCCTTCTGGCTCACCCCGACGGGCCGCCCAATTAGCCAGGTCGATGTGTGCGCAACCAGTCTTGTAGTGCCGAGTTAATGCGGCCCTGCCAGCCGGTCCCGGTAACGCGGAATGCCTCACCACGTCTGGCGACAGGCGAATGTGAGGGTGGTGGGGGAGGCGTCCTCAGCGCAGTAAACACAATCCTTTCGGCGGGTTTCGTCAAACGGGAATTGCCCCTGGAAAAGCTTCGCTTAAGCCCAACCTTGCAAATTCGCCGATCCGTCAACCGGCGGCCCGGAAGCTTTCGTGCTATAAGCGCCCAAGGTATCAACTCTCTCACGCATACGGACCAATCCCCGGCATGTTTATCTCGCCCTTCGAAGCCTATATCCTGATTCTTGGCTCTGCCTACTGGCCGCTGACGCTGGTCGGTACCATCCTGTTCGCCAGGCGCGGCTATGTTGCGACATCGACCACCTGGCGAGTTATCTTCTTTGCTGTGGCGGCCATCCTGGCCTTCCCGTTGGTTTGGTTTCGGCTTGTGTGGGAGGCCTCTTGATCTAGCGTTTTGGTTTTCAGGCGCAAAAAATACCCCCACGCTGCGCCTTCGGCTTGCTGCCCCCCGAGGGGCGCTTTTTGCCTTGGGGCGGCCCGGCGGCAAAAAAGCCCGCAGCGTGGGTGGGCTATAAAACTACTGGATATGTGATGGCCTCACATATCGCATCACATAGCCCAAAACAAAAAGGACCTAGGCTTTCACCTAAGTCCTTGATATTCTGTGGCTCCCCGACCAGGGCTCGAACCTGGGACCTGCGGATTAACAGGCCGTCTTATAGACTTGCTTTACGTGCGCTTTACCTGGTAAATCAACAGATTGGGCCACGTTACCTAAGCTATAAAGATGCTTTGCTTCGCTATGCCGTCGACAGTTGGTTGACACGGCAACCGCGTCACTTGCAAACCACTCCCCGTTCAAACGCTTGGCCCCAACGTTCCTCAAAAACGCTCCGCTCTTTGGTGGTAAGTGTTTCGGCGTCCAGCTTTCCAGCTAGTGCGGCGTGTATACGCATCCGGCCAGGATCAACGCTCATGGGATTGATAGAATGCTATCCGAAAAGAGCGTTTCTGTAGGCTGCGAATTGATCCACTCTCTCGTTTGGGTTTGGTTCATCTTTCCATATTTCAGAAATAACGTTTGTATCGATAAGAATCATTCAAACTCCATGGGTTCGGCTGGCGTTTTGTCTCGAAGGTTATTAATTCTTTCAGCCTCGGCATCAGTTAGGCCGCCGACTCTGCGGGTAATGGAAAGCATCAAATCCCCTGGCTTAACGCGCCCTTTAGGCATCACTTCTTCTTGTAGAATGTGGCGGATTTGTGCCGCCGTGCTGCGCCCATGCTGCGCCGCCTGGACTCGTATAGCCCTATATACTTCATCGGGTAAATTTCTTACATTTATGTTCGCCATATTCCTACTCTCATAAATTTAGAAAATCTTAACAATATCCAAGGGGCCGACATGATACTCAACAGATTTTTCTCCACTCGGCAATTCCGTCTCATGCACGATGTTCGGATGTGGATCGTCGATGGACTCCAGAATCTCTGTTGCAAGCTGTTCGCTATATGCAGAAGCCGCCGGACGGATGATCTCAGTCTTGCCGCCAGGTAGACCACGCACATAATTACCTGTTTCGTTGTAACCGAAGCTCCCTCCTTTTTCACGAAGATCCATCATGGTAGCAAGAGCAGCCGGGGGAGTCACCCTGAAAATCAGTCCAGCAATGCTCAGTATGCTCAAAGCTTGCAGCAACGTACACTGTTCCAAACAGATCAGAAATCACGCCTCCGTAGGTCCGTACCTATCTCAATTGTCACGCTACCTATCTCAACTGTCACGCCCCCCTAGGATTTCTAGATTTCTGAAGGAGCGCATCATAGGATTCCTGCTTAAGTCGAAATGATGTGCGTTTTACCTGTTTAGACGCTCTCATGTCTCACCCGCCTCGCCGGCTTTAAATTCGTGTTCGCCCCGAGAACATTTCAATGGCTGGCGTAGTCAGCTTATCGTTTGTGTCTGGCCGTCCCGCCAGGTTTTCCGGTTTCAAAGGTGGAACCTTTGGCACAAGGTATTATGACACGGCGTAGCCTTAGTGTCATACATACCAGTAGTGCCTTTCTGTATCTACTTCTGATTTCAGGCTGATTCCCACCGTTTTATAGTCACTAATGGTCAATAACGCGAAAGGTGTTAATTTAATGTGAATTCCTTGCGTTTCGTTCGTTATGATGAGTCATGTTGTGGCGCTTTTATGTGCTCATGTGTCCAATCTATGTGCATTCGATGTGCGTTTCCTGTAAACAGTATGTCCTCATTGAGTTTTCTTATGTCATAATTCGTTTTTATAGTCATTAATGGTCATTTTCTTATTATGGCATCCGATTATGATAGTGTTCTGGCCTTTTTGAAGACCCAAGATCAAGCCAGTTCGATCAATCTTCATCGCCTGGTTGAGCCTATGGCCTTCCTCCACTATCTGGGGTTTCGTCTGGTCGCTATTCACAAATTTGCAACCCAGCAGGGATACACGGGCAGTTACTCGGCCTTCTGCCGATGGATCAAGCGAAATGTGAATTTTGATGATGTTTGCCAGCAGCACGAAGCAAAATTCGCCGCCCTCGATCCTCGTAAAAGCAGAGCGTGATGAATAATTCTCATCCCGGCGAATTCATCTAAGCAGAGATCATGGAGCCGCTAGGCCTGACTGCTGAGGATGCGGCGCGGCGCTTTGCTGTTCCTGTTGATCTGTT
Source organism: Castellaniella defragrans (assembly GCA_040394755.1). Lineage (GTDB taxonomy): Bacteria > Pseudomonadota > Gammaproteobacteria > Burkholderiales > Burkholderiaceae_B > Castellaniella > Castellaniella defragrans_A. Next base: position 61,209 of record JBEBRQ010000005.1, read on the forward strand.
GGTTGCCGTCCTAGAGGGTCGCTCCCCGATCTTCCAGGCGTTGGCAGATGGCTTGGAACGGGCGAGCTATGGCACGGCCAGGTTCTGGATGGCCCTGTAGGCAGTCAGGCCCGAAGCAGTGGGGTGACCTCGGCCTTGCCGGGTTTGGTACGTCAGTGGCAATCGAAACACCGGCTGGGACGGCAGTACAGCCCCTTTGGCGACGTTTTTGTACTGCATCTATACCCTGGGGCTACCCGGACTGCCTTTGCGCCGCCTTGCGGCTTCTAGGGCGTTCTAGCCATTCATGATCCCCTGCCCCCAGCGTAGTTGCATCGGGCGATAGCCCGTGCCAGGTTGTGTGAGGCCGAGGGCGGGGCACGCCACCAGGCGCACACGCAGGGGTCATAGGTGGGTATCCGAGACGCTGTTGCATCACTGCGCCGACCAGGGCCAGCCCGTAGCCTGTTGCAGACCGGCAGTCAGCCGTGGCCGTCAGAGGGTGCCGGTCGGCGCGAAGCGTGCCGTGTGCCGGTATTGGTCCGTGGTTGGGGGCCTGTCTAAGCCCCCGCCGGGGGCGTCGATCATGCCGGAGGGGGAGCCGCCGTGAAGCGGTGGGGGAACCCCGCAGGGGTGCCCCGTGCGGGCGCACGCGCGTACGCAGGGATTAAAGAATTATTAAAAGATTATTAGCAGCGACTGAAGCCTGTGGATAAGGATGCGTAAACGAAGCTTCAGTGCGGCTTTCCGGGCTGGTCAAAAAAAACACACCGCACCTGAAATGCCCCTATGGCGCACCTGAAATGCCCCTATAGCGCACCTGAAATGCCCCTATGGCGCACCTGAAATGCCCCTACGGCGCACCTGAAATGCCGTGCCTATTTCCTCGTCTTGTCGCTGGCACTTTGCTGATCTTCTCGAAGCTCTGTGATGGCTTTAGTTTCAAGTCCTCGCTGCAGGTCGATGACAGGGCCGGCCTTCTCCCAGTTCTGACCCAGACGGGAAGCCAGGGCCTTAAGGTGCTGCTCTTGAGCGTGGCTTATCTCCTCAAGAAGGCTGGCTTGCTGCTGCTCTCCAAGCGCGGTTGTGGCCTCGGATGCTCCAAGCTGGATCGACGTATTAATGCCCAGCTTATACAAGGTCAGAACGCTGTCGCGATCAATTTCCTTCTCAGGGGATCTTTGCCGCACATACCCCATCCACCTGTTCCAGCACAATTCAAGGGCGTCTAAGCACTTTTTGAAATAGCTTTCTGTCGCTGTGTAATCTGTTGGCAACGGTACTAGGCCTTTATGAAGTATCCCAGGGAAGGCCAAGTTAACCTGCGGTGCAATATGCCCTGCCTCGTAGTCTGTCAGGCCGGTGGCTAGCCAGAATGCATATTGTGGGTAGTGAATAAAGAAGAATTCCAACATATCAGCAGACGGCTTGGTTGCCCCTGAATAGAAATGCCGCCATCGGACAGCCTTAATGCCTGTCATCTTCTCCAAGCGAGTCCAGTCATTTTTGTTGCCCAGGACATTTTGAATAAGTAGGGCCAAGCGCATATCTAGGTCGTAGCTGATATGCACCTCCTTGCCGTCGCTCTTGACTTTGCTTTCCATCTGCTATAATCTTTGTGGTGTCAGTAATTGACACCAGGTCAATTACTGACTTTCATCGGGTTCCCCACCACGGTGGAATTACTAAAAGACGAATCATTATAGGTGGCTTCGACATGTCAGAGAACACAGCATTGCTTGCGCTTAACACTGTACCGTTGATGACGCCTGCAGCCTATGCAAAGGTCGCTGGTATTGAATTTTCTGTTTTTCAAGCGCAGATGTACAGGGGTTACTGGCCCACCACCAAGGTTGGCAAGCGCGTCTTTGTAAATGTAGAGGCGGTACGTCTGCAAGCTGCACAGGAATACCTTGATAAGTATTCTGTGTAAGCATCGTGCAGCAGCCCGCAGCCTCCACCAACAGCACTCGACCGATGGCCGTGCCATCGGAAGGGCAGGCTATTGGCAGGCTGCGAGGGCCGTCAGATGCCTATCTGCAGGCCTACGCTTTGCAGAAGAAGGCTTTGCAAGGCGTAACCCTGCAGCAGCAGGTCACAGCACAACTGCGCCTTTGGCCTGAAGATGTCAGAGGTGTGCCAAATGCCTTGCTACGCTCTGCGTTGTTCACCATCAGCAAAAACCGAGAGGTATTCAAAGGTCGGGAACTGTTGGCCAGCACAGCTGATATTGAATTGCGTTTTATGGGCACCAGGTTCAATCAAACGGACTTCGATGTATGGAAAATGCTCTTGCATTTGGCCCGATTGCAGCCGATTGGCAGTAAGGTGCAGTTCAGTGCGTATTCCTTACTAAAGGCGTTGGGCAGAGGGACCGGAAAAACCCAACGCGAGCAGTTGAAAGATGAGATTGCTCGGTTGCGAAGTGGGACCATTGAAGTAACATGGTCGAAAGACAAAAAAATATTTTTAGGCGGTCTGATCGATAAAGCGTACCGCGATGAAGATACGCAGCGGTACGTTGTTGTCCTTGATGAAAAGCTCCTTCGCCTTTATGACGAGGGGTTCACATTGATCTATTGGGCGCAGCGTCAAGCCTTGAAAAGCAACTTGGCCAAATGGTTGCATGGCTTTTACGCCAGTCACGCAGTGGCTTACTCATACAAAGTGGAAACGCTTAGGAAACTGTGCGGTAGCGACACAAAACAGCTACGACGGTTCCGGCAGATGCTCAAGATCGCACTAAATGAACTAGTCGTTGTGGGTGCTATTAGAGAGTGGGAAATTACCCTAGATGATTTAGTGCAGGTCATGACAACTCCATCCGATAGCCAAGCCAAACACATCAAGAGAAAGTCCATAAAGATTCGCACTGTACATGGCCTCAAGCTGTTGAGAAATTCAGTATCTACACAAGGAAAGCCATGAAGATAAGCCCCGCCGCCATCTTAGTCGCCGCTGCTTATATCTTCTCCACAGTATGGGCGGGGACATGGCAATAACCAAAAGCGAAGCCGGTTGGCTGGCCGATGTGCAGCCAGGCGGCAGAGGTTCTAAGCGGTATAGAAAAACCTTCAAAACCCAAGCGGAAGCGAAAGTTTGGGAGACATGGCTTAAGGCTCAAATCAACAGCAATGCAGCTTGGGCACCGGAGAAGCGCGACACCCGCAAGCTGTCGGAGCTGGCAGAGCTTTGGTACGAAGGCCACGGAAAGGAATTGCGGGCTGCTGAGGACACCTACAAGCGGATCAAGGCTGTGATTGAGGCAATGGGCAACCCTATTGTTGGCGACTTCGATGTGACCGCGTTTACGAAGTATCGTGCCAGGCGGATTGATGCCGGCGTCACATTGAACACCGTCAATAGGGAACATGCGTACCTTCGAGCAATGTTCAATGAATTGATACGCCTAGGTTCTTGGAAGAAGGGCAATCCACTGAAGGACCTGCGCCAATTCAGAATTCAAGAAAACGAACTGTCATATCTGAGCAGTGAACAGATACCCTTGTTGCTGGAACAGCTACAGGCATCATCGAACGTACATGTTTACTTGGTGGCAAAGGTTTGCTTGTCTACGGGTGCTCGGTGGAGTGAGGCTGAGGGCCTGACCCTTTCCCAGGTGCGAAATGGCATCATCCAGTTTGTACGTACCAAATCGGGCAAGACCCGCGCCGTACCTATTGTCAATGAACTAGAGCAGGAACTTTACGCCCACCGCAAGATCCACAAGCGTGTAAACGTGCTTTTTGACTACTGCACTGGTGCGTTCAAGGAAGCCATTGAACGGGCCAGGATCGACTTACCGCAGGGTCAACTAACCCATGTGCTGCGCCACACCTTCGCCAGCCACTTCATGATCAACGGCGGCAACATCTTGACCCTGCAACGGATACTCGGGCATAGAGACCTGAAGACAACAATGCGATACGCACACCTCGCACCGAGCCACCTAGAAGCAGCCAGGGTGCTGAACCCAATTTCTGCGTTGACACTTGGTTGACAGAATGCCCAAAAACAAAAACGCCAACCCTGTGAAAGATTGGCGTAAGCGCTTGATACTATTCGGTATTCTGTGGCTCCCCGACCAGGGCTCGAACCTGGGACCTGCGGATTAACAGTCCGTCGCTCTACCGACTGAGCTATCGGGGAATTGCAGAGAAGCGAAACTATAGCATAATTTTTTCCATCTAGTGCGCCCCGCCGCCGGGCAGGCCGTGGCTTGCCGACTTGGGTCTGGCGAACCAGATCAGGCCGATCAGCAGCAGGAATATCAGCGCCGAGGCGTAGAAGATGTCCGTGGCCGACATGGTGTAGGCCTGCTGGTCGATCAGCCGGTCGATGATGGCGGCGCCTTGCTGGGTGCTCAGGCCCATCTGATGCAGGCCGTTCATGACCTGGTCGAAGGCGGGCTCGCCCGGGCGCGCCACCTCGGTGAGGCGGCTATGGTGCAGGGTGGCGCGGTTGTCCCACAGGGTGGTGGTGATCGAGGTGCCGAAGGCGCCGCAGACCAGGCGGGCGAAGTTCGACAGACCGGCGGCGGCCGGGATGCGGTCGGCGCTCAGTCCGGACAGCGTCAGGGTCGTCAGCGGGATGAAGAACGTGGCCATTGCCGCGCCCTGGAGGAAGGTCGGCAGCATCACGGCGTACACGTCGACCTGGGTGTTGAACTGCGCGCGCATGTAGCTGATCAGGGAAAAGATCAGAAAGGCAACGGTGGCGATGACGCGGGGGTCGTGTTTGGCGAGCAGCTTGCCGACGACGGGCGAGAGGATGATGGCGAGGATGCCGACGGGCGCCGAGACCACGCCGGCCCAGGTGGCGGTATAGCCCATGGTACTTTGCAGCCATAGGGGCAGCAGCACGACGGTGCCGAAGAACACCCCGTATGCCACCGACAGCGAGATCACCCCGGTGGTGAAGTTGCGCCCCGCGAACAGGGTGAGGTCCACGACGGGATGGCGGGCGGTGAGTTCCCATATGATGAAGTAGACGAACGCCACGACGGACACCACGGCCAGCACGCAGATGACCGGGCTGGCGAACCATTCCAGCTCTTTGCCTTTGTCGAGCAGCAGTTGCAGCGCGCCCACCCACACGACCAGCAGGATCAGGCCGGTGCGGTCGATGGGCAGGCGGGCGCGGCGCGATTCACGCGTTTTGTAGACCTGCCAGGATGCCCAGCCCGCCACGAGGCCGACGGGCACGTTGATGTAGAAGATCCACGACCAGGAATAGTTGTCCGAGATCCAGCCGCCCAGCAGGGGGCCGGCGATCGGGCCGATCAGGATGGTCATGGACCACATCGCCAGCGCCATGCCGGCCTTGGCCTTGGGATAGCTGGCCAGCATCAGGGATTGCGACAATGGAATCATGGGGCCGGCCACCGCGCCTTGCAGGACGCGGAAGAACACCAGCGATTCCAGGGACCAGGCAAAGCCGCACAGCCAGGAGCTGATCACGAACAGCAGCACCGACAGGACGAACAGCCGGACCTGGCCGAAGCGCTGCGTCAGCCAGCCGGTCAGCGGCACGGTGATGGCGTTGGCGACGGCGAATGAGGTGATGACCCAGGTGCCCTGGGTCGCGCTCACGCCGAGGTCGCCCGCGATGGTCGGGATCGACACGTTGGCGATCGAGGAATCGAGCACGTTCATGAACACCGCGGCCGACAGGGCTATCGTGCCGAAGGTGCGCGCGCTGCCTTCGAGGGGCGGGTACTCGCGGGGAGGCTGGGCGGGCGCGGCAGTGGCCGCGTCGTCGCCTTGCGGGGCCGCCTGGGGCGAAGGCTCGCTCATGATCCGAGGTTTTTCTGGATGATGGACTGGATCAGCGCATCGACCGCCTGGTCGTCATGCGTGTAGACGGCGGTGCGTTGCGGCGCGGGGTTGGCGGGCGTGGCGTCGGCCGCGGGGGCGGTCAGATTGACCTTGACCTCCATGGACAGGCCCACGCGCAGAGGATGGGCGCGCAGTTCCTCGGGATCGAGCTGGATGCGCACGGGGATGCGCTGGATGACCTTGATCCAGTTGCCGCTGGCGTTTTGCGCTGGCAGCAGCGATGATGCTCCGCCGGTGATCGCCGATACGCCCACCACGGTGCCGTGGTAGGTGACGGCGCTGCCGTACATGTCCGAGACGATGGTGGCTTTTTGCCCGGGCTGCATGGCGTGGATCTGGTTTTCCTTGAAGTTCGCCTCGACCCAGAGCTGCTCCAGGGGGACGATGGTCATGAGCGGGGTGCCGGGCAGGACATGCTGGCCGAGCTGGGCGCTGCGCAGGGCGACCATGCCCTGGACTGGCGCGACGATGCGGGTACGGGCCTCGGCGAGCCAGGCGTTGCGCACCTGATCGGCGGCTTGCAGGACATCGGGATGGGTGGCGACCGTGCTGCCCTGGGTGAGCGCCTGATTGGTTTCCAGTTTGGCCTTGGCGGCGGCATAGGCGGCCTGCGCCTGCGCGAGGCCGGCCTGGGCGGCCTTGACGGCGATGCGGGCGTGCAGGAGCTCCTCGCCGCTGACCCCGCCCGATTTGCCGAGCGCATTGCGCCGCTGCTGGTCGCTTTGCGCCTTGTCGAGCACGGTCTGCGCCTGCTCGATGTTGGCCTTGCGCATGGCGACGTCGGCCGCCAGGGCGTCGTTCTGGACGAACAGGGTCTGAGTGCGGCGCACGGTCTGGGCGAGCGCCGCCTTGGCCTGTTCGAGCGCGATGCGCGTGTCGCTCGGATCGAGCGTCAGCAGGGCCGCACCCTGTTGGATCTGCTGCGTATCCTCGGCGTCGATGGCGATGACGGTGCCGGGGATTTGCGAGGTCACCTGCACCAGATTGCCGTGTACATAGGCGTCGTCGGTCGATTCGTAGCGGCTGGCGAACAGGAACCACCAGACAGCATAGAGGATGCCGATGGCGACGAAGACCAGGGTGGCGAGCAGGAGCAGGCGCTTGCGCGGGTTTTCGGAGGGTTGGTTGGCGGAAGTCATGGTGGATGGTATTGAAAGGAATCAATGGGCGAAGGCGGCTTGCGCGGACTGGTAGCCGCCGCCCAGGGCGGTGTTGAGCTGGGCGTCCAGGGTGTAGGCGCGCGCGCGCAGGTCGGTGGCGTGGATCGCCTGGGTGAGCGCGTCGCTTTGTGCGAGCAGGACTTGCACGAAGTTGCCCAGGCCCGCCTGGTAGCGCTTCAGCGCAATGTCGTAGGCGGAGGTGCTGGCCTTGAGGCTGGCCTCCTGGTGATGGATTTGCTCGTGCAGGGACCGGATCGAGGCGCTGGCGTCGGCGACCTCGCGCACGGCGCCGAGCACGGTCTGGTTGTATTGTGCGATGGCCAGATCGCGCGCGGCGCGGCGGCTTTCCAGTTGCGCGTTCAGGGCGCCGGCATGAAAGACCGGCAGGGAGATGGCGGGACCGGCGCCGTAGCCGCGGCTGCCGTCGCGCAGCAGCTGGTCCAGGCCCAGGGACATGAACCCGGCGAATGCCGACAGGTTGATGTTGGGAAAGAAGTCGGCCTTTGCAGCCGACACCTCGGCCCCGGCCGCCTCGGCCTGCAGGCGCGCGGCAACCACATCGGCGCGCCGGCCCAGCAGATCCAGCGGCATACTCTCGGGCACGCCCTGGGGCAGGGCGGTACCTTTGCGCGGCGCGACCTGCGGCAGTTTGTCGGGCCCGGTGCCGACGAGCGCCGCGAGCTGGTGATGCAGCAGTTCGGCGTTGTTGCGCGCCTGGGCCAGCTGGACCCGGGCCGCCGAGACGGCGGAATCGGCCTGGTCCACGTCCACCTGTGTGCCGAGTCCGTGGGTGTAGCGGTCGCGCGTGATGTCGAGCACGTTTTGCTGCTTGCCGACGATGGTGTCGAGCGCCGCGGATTGCGCCAGGGCGTTCTGCAACTGGAAATAGCTCTGGACGACCGACGAGATCAGCAGGGTGCGGGCCTGCTGCTGCTCGGCCTGCGCGGCGAGCGCGGTGGAACGGGCCGCGGCGCTGAGGGCGCGTTGCCGGCCCCAGAGGTCGAGATCGAAATTTACCCGCAGCGTCAGGCTGTTGTCCGTGGCCATCGATCCGCCCAGCGGCGGCGGGTAGATGTAGTTCTCGCTGTAGTGCTGGCGGTTCAGCTGGTATTGTGCATCGACCTGCGGCCATTGCAGGGCGCGGGCGTTGCGCACGGCCGCGTTGGCCATGCGCACGCGCGCGCTGGCCGCGTCCAGGCTCGGGTTACCGGCCAGGGCGCGCGTGACCAGTCCGTCGAGCTGCGGGTCCTGGTAGCGCTGCCACCATTCGAGGGTGGGCCATTGGACGGCGGTGGCGTCCCGCAGGCCGATGTCGGCGCCGTCCAATGGCTGGACGGCCGGCTTGCCGGGGTCCATGGGCGCGCAGGCCGATAGCGCAAGGACGAGAACGAGGGGAAACAGGGGTTTCATACTGACAATGAGCTGAACATTATTGATTGGTCTGTATCTGACTAGGCAATTATATAGCGTGTGCCGGATGACGAAATATTTCAGGAAATCGGCAAAACCCTGGCCCGGGCGACATGGCGGGGGCCAGGGTGTGGCGCCGGCGGCCCCGGCCGTCGCCGATCAGGCGGCGCGGCAGGCCGAAAGGCTGCCGACTTTCGGCATTGGACCACTCATCGCGGCGCAGGTTCAGCGATGACCGGCGGGATCGGGGCCGTCACAGCCGCATCCCGCCGCCCGCCGGCTGGTCACCATTGCATGTTGATGCCGAACCGGCCGTTCCAGGCTTTCCGGCCCGTACCGTCCAGAGAGTGATTGTGAGAGGCCGACACGAACAGCGAGATGGCATCCGTGATCTGGCCGGATACGCCCGCGCCGATTTCGCCCCAGGTCCCGCCGAGCGAAGACCAGACGGTCGTGGGGTGGGCGCCATCCAGGGTGGTGGCGGTCGTCCTGGCGTCGCCGTTGAATTCGTGCCAGACGTTCGCCCGGACCCAGGTGCTCAACAGACGCGGTTTGGCGCCGGGCAGCGCCAGGGTCCGGGCGATGCGAACGCCGAGACGGCCGCGCAGGCTCTCCTGGTCCGACAGATTGAAACGGCCATAGGCATCGCTCGTGTCATCGAACGAGAGATTTTGATATGCCAGTTGCGCCTGCGGTTCGATCGTCAGGTCGTGGCCGGCACTGAAGCCGTAGCCGCCCTCCAGCGAGGTCAGGATGCCGAATCCGTTCGTCGACAATTTCTGGCCGGCGACGGATTTCGCGTCCGCCTGATAGCGGGTTCCTTGCACGACGGCGTCCGTATACCAGCCCCGGGCCGATTGGTGTGTCCAGTAGCCGCCCAGGGTGTAGGCATCCATGCGGATATTGCCGGCCTTGCCGGACCAAGCATCCTGCGCGTCGGCATCGATGTTGCCGTAGCCGGCATAGAAACCGGCGCGGTCCAGCGTCCCGTCGGCCCGTTCGCGGGTCAGGACATCGAGGCCGCCCTGGATGCCCGCGAACGTGTAGTCGTAGTCCGGGCCGTGGCGCTCGAAGCCGCCGTTGTCCATGGACCCGCGGTCGCCGATCAGCCGCATCCAGCCCGATGCGGCGCGCCGGGTCCGGTCGGCCTGCGCCGCGCCGTTCGGGGCCGGCCAGATTGCGCCGACACGTTCATGCAGGGTGCCGAGCATCGCGTAGCCGTATTCGGAAGCGATCGGGAGCACCGAGGCCGTCAACGGAAACTCGGCGCGGTAGTCGGGAATGGTGGGGGCTTGTGCGAGCGTGCTGCGCAGGTACCAGTTCTGGTCGCTCGGGTTGCCGCCGGTCGCGGCGTCGCCGCCGAAGTGCAGGTTGTAGTCGTAGGCGCCCGCTGCGACGCGGTCTGACAGCCGGAAAGCGTCCGCCGTGCTGCCGCCGGTCTGGATGATCAGGATGCCGTCGCCGGAGGTCTGATCCCCGGTCCCGCCAGCGTTGACGATGCCGACCGCTGTGACGCCGGATGCGGTGCCCTGGATATTCAGGCGGTCCGTCGCCGAGCCGTTGCCGCCGAGAGCCGTGCGCAGGATCAGCGATCCGTTATCGCCGGTGTAGTTGCCCGCCACCGTCAGGGTTGCGCCGACCGGGCCCGTCGAGCCTGCCGTGCCGGTCATGACCGTGCCGCTGTTCCCCAGGCTGGCCAGCGTCTGGTTCAGGCCGTTCGCGTCGAGGAAGGCGCCGCCGCCGACGACGAAATCCGACGCCGCGCTGAAGGCGCCCGTGGCGCCCGCCTTGAGCAGGCCGCCGGATACCGTTGTCGTGCCGCTGTAGGTGTTGGGGCCGCCCAGGGTCGTCGCGCCGGCCAGCACGTTCACGGTGCCTGCCCCGAGGATCGGGGCCTGGAACGTGTAGCCGTCGTTCGCCGTGGCGGTGTGGTTGAACACCAGTGTGCCGGTGCCGACGCTGGTGGTGCTGCCAAACTGAACTTGGCTTGCGCTCAATGTGCCGGGCGCGGTGGCGGTGTCGCCGTCCGCGGCCCCGATGTTCAGTGTGCCGGAGGCGTTGGTTGTGTAGGCAATGAAAGTGGTCCCCGCATTGACTGTGCCGCCATTGGAAACCGTCAGTTTGCCGGTGCCGTTATAGCCGATAGCCAGGTCGCCGGTGTTGGTCCATGTGGAGCCGCTGCCGGTGACCTCGACCGTGCCTGTGGAGTGGGTACCGACATATCCATCGGTATTCGATACGGTGCCGCCGTTGGAGATCGTCAGTTGGCCGCTGCTGCCGCTATTCATGCCAATAGCCAAGCTGCCGGTGTTGGTCCATGTGGAGTTCCCTGTCACTTCGACTTTGCCTGTGGAGCCTGAGTAAGTACCGATATATCCGTTGGTATTCGATACAACGCCGCCAGTGGAAATCGTCAGCTGGCCGATGCCGTAATTGCCGACATACAGGGTTGTGTTGGTCCATGTGGCGCCGCTGGTCACCTCGACTGTGCCATCTCCGGTACTGTTTTGACCAATATATCCGACGGTATTCGAAACAACGCCCTTGTCGGAAATCGTCAGTTGACCGAATCCGCTGGCGCCAACGGACAGTTGGCCAGCACCCATGTTCCATTTCGAGCCATTACCAGTAACTGTCACTGTGCCCTTGCCGATGGTGCTAATGTTGCCGATGGTCGCGGTGCCACTATTCACGATTCCAGCGCCGGAAATCGTCATTTCGCCTGTGCCGGCCATACCGATATTGAGGAAGTCGCCGGCGTTCCATGTCGCGCCGCTGGTGACCTCGACGGTGCCCTTGCTGCCTGGGTTATCCCCGATAGAACCCCCAGTGCTGGTCACCAAACTATTATCGGAAATCCTCAGCGAACCGGTTCCGGTATTGCCGACATACAGCACTTCGCCGATATTCCAGGGGTTTGGGGGATCGTTGCCGCCGTTGGGTATCGTGATTGAGAGTCCGTCTATGTTATAGGCGCGGACATCCGCCGGTGCACTGAATGCCGCGATGGCGGCGGTGATGATTGCCGCGCAGGAAGGGGGAGTCCTTCGAACGTTGAACACATTTTCCATACAGACCTCCAGAATGGAGCCTGCGAACGGTGCTTGGCCACGGTCGGGAAGGGTCCCGGACCGTTTGCCAATTCTGCGACCCGGATTGGGAGCATCTGGAAGAGCCAAGCAACAATCCAATCAGGCAACTTTTATTTATATTCTATCTTGGATTGCTACATATTTGTTACTTTATGAAACCCAACAGGTTTCAGATCGCTCAGTCAATGTAGGGGTAACGCCTCAAGCGGGACTTGCGGGTTCCGAGGCGTGGCGCAGATAGCGTTCGCCGTTGTCGATCATGCGGCGCAGCAGGCCGAACAGCATCTGGATTTCGTCGTCGGACAATCCCTCGAGATGTAGGTTCAGGGTGTCGGCGATGACCGGCAGAATCTGGCCGACGACGGCGCGGCCCTCGTCGGTGAGCACGATCTTGACGACGCGCCGGTCCTCGGGATAGGGCTCGCGCCGGAGGAATCCCTTGGTTTCCAGGCGGTCCAGCGTGCGGGTGATGGCCCCGGTGTCGGCCTGCATGGCGCGTGCCAGACCCGCCGGGGTGTCGACGCCCTGGTGGTGGATCAGCATCAGGGGGCGCCACTGGATGGCGGTCAGCCCGAGCGGCGCGGCCTTGTGGTCGATGACGCGATGCAGCAGGCTGTGGACTTGCTTGATCAGCAGGCCCAGGTTGTTCTGGCTGAGGGCGCAGGGGCTGGCCTGATAGTACGGGCGGGCGCCCGATGGGGTACAGGGCGAGGCGGTGGTTGGCGTTGCGGTTTCGGCTGACATGATAAAATCTTACCTGATCAGTATCTGCCTAGGCAAATATATCTTGAAGGCCCCGACCTCGCGAATGTTCTGGACCGGCTTCGCGTTTGCCGGATTGGGCGCGATCCTGTTCTCCGCCAAGGCGATCGTGGCCAAGCTGACCTATCGGTATGGCGTCCAGGCGCTGGATGTCATCGGCTTTCGCATGATGCTGTCGCTGCCTTTTTTCCTCGCGATCGCTTATTTCCAGGCGCGGCGCGCGCGGCTGGGCCGCATTGCCCGGCTGAACCGGCGCGACGGCCTGCGCATCGTCCTGCTGGGGTGTATCGGCTATTACCTGTCCAGCTTTCTGGATTTTCTGGGGCTGGAATACATTTCGGCGGGGCTCGAACGCCTGATTCTGTTTCTCGCCCCCACCTTCGTTCTGCTGATCTCCGCGGGTTTCCTCAAGCGTCCGATCGCGCGGCGCCAGTGGGTCGCCATGGGCCTGGCCTATTTCGGGGTCGCCCTTGCATTCTGGGGGGATCTGTCGTTCAGTGGCGACGGTGTCGTGATTGGTTCGCTGTGCGTCCTGGGCGCCGCGCTTTCTTATGCCCTGTACCTGATCGGGGCGGGGGAGCTGGTCGAGCGTGTGACGGCCACGCGCCTGGCGGCCTATGCGATGTCGGTCTCTGCAGTTGTGACGCTGGGGCATTTTTTCTGGGTGCGGGGATGGGATGGTCTGGCGGTGCCCTGGCCGGTCTATCGGCTGTCGCTGATCCATGCCGTGTTCAATACCGTCCTGCCCACCTTCATGGTGATGTGGGCGGTGGCGCGCATCGGCGCGCCGCTGGCGGCCCAGCTCGGCCTGATCGGGCCGGTGTCGATCCTGTTCCTGGCCTATGCTTTTCTCGGCGAGCCCATCACCGCCGCGCAGATCGCCGGGACCGCGTTCGTGGCCGTGAGCGCGATCGTGCTTGGCCGGCGCCAGGGGGCCTGAATCAGTCCGGCGCCACAGGCGCCTGTGCGGATGGCTCCCTAGTCGGCGTCCTGCCTGCGGGGGTCGTGCATGGTCTGCTCGATTTCGTCGCGGTGCACGTCATGCGTGATGAAGTTGGCGGCGTTTTCCGGCACGGTCAGGTAGTCCTCGTGGGCCAGCGTATTGCGGATGTCCTGCAAGCCGGTGTTCCAGTGCTCGCGCATCGTCGTCAGGCCGAATTGATAATCCCGGTGATGCTGCTCGTAGGGCTTGTCGCGGTAGATCAGGTGGATGATGTTGTAGTGCTTGTGGCCAGCCAGTGTTTCGGCCTGGCGGCAGGTGTAGTCCTGCTCGCGAACGTCGGCCGGGATCTTGTCCAGGATTTTGCGCAGGGTCCGCTGCATCTTGCGGTACATGCGCATTTCCTCGGTGACCGCGCGGGTCCGGCTGGAATAGCGGATGTCCTGGATGCGGTCGTTGACGTCGTTGATGCTGCGCGGCACGGCGCCGCGCGCGCTCCAGAGGTCCACCTGGAACACCAGGGTGTCGCGCTCGGGGCGCTCCATCAGCACGTTGGTCAGGGGGGTGTTCGAAACCAGTCCGCCGTCCCAGTAGTATTCGCCGTCGATCTCGATGGCGGGAAAGGCCGGCGGCAGCGCGCCGGAGGCCATGAAGTGTTCAGGCCGCAGGCGCGTGCGCCGGTTGTCGAAATACGCGAAATTGCCGGTGCGCACGTTCACCGCGCCCACCGATACGTGGATGCCGCCGTCGTTGATGCGGTCGAAGTCGCACAGGCGCTCGAGCGTGTCCCTGAGAGGGCGGGTGTCGTAGTAGCCCACGTTGCCCGGATCGGCCAGCGGCGTGAATATGGCGGGCGGGCAGCGCGGCCGGAAAAAGCCCTTCTGGCCGAGCATCAGCGCGCTGCCGGCATGCAGGTTGCCGATGACTTGACGCGCCATGTCGTTGATCTGAAACAGGCTGGATTCGAGCAGGGGGTTTGCCGGCAGGCCGGTGTAGGGTTGGCAGATCGTCTTCCAGAATTCCTGTAGCCGCTCGATGCGCCGTTCGGGCGGGTTGCCCGCCAGGATGGCCAGGTTCAGCGCGCCGATCGAAATCCCGGCGAGGTAGGTCAGCTCGATGCCGGCCTCGTGCAGGCCTTCGTACACGCCCGCCTGGTATGCCCCCAGGGCGCCGCCGCCCTGGAGCACCAGCGCGATCGTTTCATAGGCCTTGCAGGCTTTGCACAGCGAGGCGGCACGCTCGGCGGAAGCGGATTTACGAGTGGTCATGGACGGACTCCGTGAGGGATTGGAGGAAGGCATCGATCAGCGCGCCGCGGTAGCGGCTGCGATGCAGCACGATGGACAGGCGGCGTTCCAATGCGAGAAAGGGGGTGCGCAGGACGCGCAGGCGTCCGGTGGCCACGGCGTCCAGCGTCGCGGCATAGGGCAGGCAGGCGATTCCGAGTCCGGCCATGACGGCCTGCTTGATGGCCTCGATCTGCCCCAATTCGAGCAGGATCCGGCCGGGCGGCAGCGCGCTCATGGCCTGCTCGGTCTGGCTGCGGGTGGCCGATCCACGTTCGCGCAGGATCCAGGGCGCACCGGCGAAATCCTCGGGGCGCAGCCGGGTCTTGGCGGCCAGCGGGTGCGAGGGCGCCGCGCAGACGACCAGGGCGTCCGAGCGCCAGGGGAGGGTTTCCAGTCGGGGGTGATTGACCGGCCCTTCGACACAGGCCAGATCGGCCTCGTGATCGAGGAGTTTTTGGGTGATGCTGCGTGTATTGCCCACGTCGAGCAACAGGGAAACCATAGGATATCGGGCCACGAAAGGCCCCAGAAGTTCCCCGACCAGATAATTGCCGACGGTATTGCTGGCGCCGATCCGCAGCTCGCCCGCCAGCGTGCCCGCGTGCTCCGGATTGTGGCGCAGCATGTCGCGCAGGCGTTCGAGGATTTCCCGCGCCTGGGGCAGTTGCTCGCGGCCCCGCGCATTGAGCCGGAGGCGGCCGCGCTCCCGGTCGAAGACGGCGGCGCCGAGCTGGCGTTCGAATTCGGCCAGGGCCATGCTGATGGCCGGCTGGGTCAGGTGCAGCTGCTCGGCTGCGCCGCGCACGCTGCCGGTGGCGGCGATGCTGGCGAAAACCTCGATCTGGCGCACGCTGATACCGAGCATGGTGTTTCGTTCCCGGGATTGAACATCAATATATTTTATATGGTGATTAATGATTGTTGAATTTATTGATGGGAAGGCGCTTCTTAAAATAACGGACAGTCATAAGCATATTCCGGTTCTGTTTCCGCATGCCTCCTATTTCCGCCATTCCGCAAACCCTCCACGCGACCGCATCGGCCTGGGACGCCGGGGCCGGCGGGCAGCATGGCCGTTCGCCCTCGCGCCTGCATGGGCTGGCCCTGGCGGCGGTCCTGGGGCTGCTGGCCTGGCGCCTGGGCGTCTGGCTGCCGTTGATCGGCGGGCCGGTCCTGGGCATTTTGCTGGGGATGGCGTGGCGCAATCTGGTGGGCGTCTCGCCCCTGTGCGTGCCGGGGATCGTCTACGGCTCGCGCCAGATCCTGCAATTCGCCATCATCGGCCTGGGCTTTGGCCTCAGTCTCGATCAGGTGGCCGATACGGGCGGCGCCTCGCTCGCGGTGACGCTGGTGACTTTGTCGGTGGCCTTTCTCGCCGCCTGGGCGCTGGGCCGCCTGCTCGGGGTGAGCGGACGCCTGCGCCTGCTGATCGGCGTGGGGACCGCGATCTGCGGGGGTTCGGCGATCGCGGCCACGGCGCCCATCATCCGCGCCGACCATCAGGAAACGGCGCTGGCGGTGTCCACGATTTTTCTTTTCAATGTCGTGGCGGTGCTGCTGTTTCCATTCCTGGGGCATGCCTTGGGGCTGAGCGACGCCGGTTTCGGCCTCTGGGCCGGGACGGCCATCAACGACACCTCGTCGGTGGTGGCGGCGGGCTACAGCTACAGCGCCGCAGCCGGCGATATCGCGACGGTCGTGAAGCTGACCCGCGCCACCCTGATCATTCCCGTGTGCCTGATCCTTGCGGCCTGGGTTGCCTGGCGCGCCCGGCACGACGCGGTGCGTCCGTCACTGTTGCGTATCTTTCCCTGGTTCATCGCCGGTTTCCTGGCCGCGTCGGCGGCGCACACCGCGGGCTGGGTGCCACCGGCATTGCTGGGACCCCTGCATCAGGCCGCGCAGTTCCTGATCGTCATGGCCCTGACGGCGATCGGGCTGTCCTCGGACCTGCGCGGCATGGCCCGCGCCGGCCTGCGGCCGGTGGTGCTGGGGCTGGGGGTGTGGGGCGCGGTGGCGCTCAGCAGTCTCGGGATGCAGGTGCTGGTGGGGATTCTGTAGCCAGCGATTGCGCGGCGGCTTTTACCGAACCGCCGCCATGGTCACGCGAACCACGAGGCCGAATCGTGGTGGATGGCGACGCCCACGATGTAGGCGAACACGGCGACCGAGGCGATGGTGGCGATCAGGCGCGCGCGCCGGGTCTTGCCGCGCTTGATGGCGAAGGTGCCGACCCCGATGTAGACGAGCAGCAGCACGATCTTGGTCAGGATCCAGGGCTGGTTGGGGCCGATCATGGCCGCCAGGATGACGCCGCAGGTCAGCAGCACGGTGTCGATGACGTGGGGCAGGATGCGGATCACGCGCGCCTGCAGCAGGCCCGATCCGGTGATCGACCAGTAGGCGCGGATCAGAAACAGGGTGATGCTCAGGCTGACGGCGGTGATGTGCAGGTGCTTGACGAGAAAATAAAGATTCATGGCGCTTACGAGAGATGCTGTGGCGCGGCCCGGTGGCAGACCCCGCTGGGGCGATCTTAACAGGCTCGGGCGGCGGGGCCGGGGTTTATCCATGCATGGGGCAGGGTGGGTGGTCACCCTAGGGAGCCCCAGACCTCAATGCCCGAATCCACCGGCCCGAACCTCAGGAAATCGCCGCCAGCGACCAGCCGCCGCCGGCTCCCGCCAGGGTGAGCTGGGCGCCGTGGTGCCGTTGCAATGTGCTGCGGTGGCCGACGCTGACCAGCCGCGTGTTCGGCAGTTGCTCGCGCACCAGACGGTACATGGCGTCCTCCAGGCCCTCGTCCATCGCCGAGGTCGCCTCGTCGAGGAAGGCGGCGCTCGGCCGCGCCAGCAGCAGGCGGCCGAAGGCCAGCCGCTGCTGCTCGCCCAGCGACAGGATGCGGCTCCAGTCCTCGACGCTGTCGAGGCGGTTTTCGAGGTGGCCGAGCTGCACCTGACGCAGCACCTCGCGGTCGCGTTCCAGTGCGGCCTCCTCGGCGTGTTCGGGCACGGGGTTGGGGTAGTGCAGGGCATCGCGCAGCGAACCCAGGGGCAGGTAGGGCTTCTGCGCCAGGAACAGCGCGGATTCCGCCGGACGCACGATCTCGCCCTCGCCGTAAGGCCAGATGCCCGCGATCATACGCAGCAGCGTGGTCTTGCCCGATCCCGAGGGGCCGCGGATCAGCAGGGGCTGGGCCGGCGCGACCTCGAGGTCGAGGTCCTTGAGCAGCAGGCGGCCGTCGGGCGTGCGCAGGGACACGCCTCGCAGGGCCAGACGGTCGCCGTCCTCGCGCGCCGGCGGCAGGGACAGATCATGCGCGGCGTCGATCACGTCGTTGAATCCGGTCAGACGGTCGAGAGTGGCGCGGTAGGTGGCGAAACTGTCGTACGCATTGCGGAAGAACGACAGATTATCCTGCAGCCGGCCGAAAGCCTGGGCCGTCTGGATCAGGTCGCCCAGGCTGATCTGCTTGGAAAAGAAGCGCGCCGCCTGGATGATGAAGGGAAACACCACGGCCGTCTGGGTGACGATGAAATTGAAACCGAGGAATTTCAGGGACCGGTGGATGATGGCCCAGGCATTGGCGATCACCTGGGCGAACCAGCGCCGCAGCGCGCCGCCCTCGACGCGCTCGCCGCGATAGAAAGCGATGCTCTCGGCGTATTCGCGCACGCGCACCAGCGCATAACGGTAGTCGGCGTTGAATTTTTCGTTGAGAAAGTTCAGGCGGATCAGCGGGCGGCCGATGCGGATCGCCAGCAGGGTGGCCAGAAAAACGTAGATGAACACCAGGAACACCATGCCGCGCGGAATCTCGGCGCCGAATACCGTCATGGGGCCGGAGAGCGACCACAGGATCAGGGTGAAGGCGATGGTTGAGACGACGGCGTTGATCACGCCCACGGCCAGTGTCATCGAGTCCTGAGCGAATGAGGTGATGTCCTGCTGGATACGCTGGTCCGGGTTGTCGGCGAGGTGGCTGAGCGGCTGGCCGCGGTAATAGGCCTGGCGGTCCATCCAGCGTGTGAGCAGGGTTTCATTCAGCCACGTGCGCCAGTGAATCGTGAAAGCCTGCTGCACGTAGAAATCGAACAGCGAACGCAGGACATGCACGGCCGCCAGCAGCGAGAACAGCAGCATGGCGGCCCAGAACCCGGATTCGTCCAGATTCTGCAAGGCGGTATACATGGTGTTGTACCAGTATGAGAACAGCACATCCAGGCGCACGGCCCCGAGCGTGAGCAGCAGGATCAGCGCCACCCCCACCAGGGGGCGCCAACTGCGGCGCGGCGAAAAGTAATCCTTGGTGAGCAGCCAGAACTGCCGTCCCCAGCGCGTGTACCGGGCCACGCACCAGGCGGCGGCGGCCGACAGGACGGCGGTGATGGCATAGGCTTTGAGCAGCCACAGGCCGCTTTCGATCAAGACCTTGTTCCAGTCCATGGCTTGTCTTTTTCCTTGTTGAGGGTTGGCTTTTGCCGCAATGGATCGTCGGCATTTTAGGTTGGATGGCCGAAATGCGACATGGTTTCATGCGGCGGCGCGGCGCTCAGTGCTGGGCCTTGAGTCCCAACCGGCGGGCGAGCTTGTGCAGATTGCTGGGGTCGATCCGCAGCGCGCGCGCCGCCTGCGCCCAGTTGTAGTTGGTGGCCGCCAGGGCGTGCTGGATGGCTGCCCGCTGGCAGGAATCGACACTGTCGCGCAGGGCGTGGATGGCCGAAGCCTCCTGCCGCGCGCCGGTGGCATCGGGGACGATCGGCGCGCCCGGGCCGTGGGGCGGCGGGCTTTCGGCGGGGCGGGGGCCTTCGATCTGGATGTTGTACAGACCCTCGTAATGGTCCTCGACCGCCGGGGTTTCGGGGATGTCCGGGATGTCGAGGTCCAGCAGCTCGGGGCCGATGGTCATGATCTGGTCGCGCGAGGCGCCGCGGCTGAGCATCTTGAGGGCGGCGCGGCTGATGACGTGCTCCAGTTCGCGCACGTTGCCGGGCCAGAGATAGCTCAGCAGCGCGCGCTCGGCGCTGTACGACAGGCGCACGCCGCGCAGGCCCAGGCGCGCGCGGTTGAATTCTAGGAAGTGGCCCGCCAGGATGAGGATATCGCGCTCGCGCTCGCGCAGGGGCGGGATGGGCACCGGATAGACCGACAGGCGGTGATACAGGTCGGCGCGGAAATGCCCGGCCAGGGTGTTGGCCTTCAGGTCGCGGTTGGTGGCCGCAATGATGCGCACGTCGGTCTTGATGACCTCGTCGGTCCCCAGGCGCTGGATTTCGCCGTTCTGCAGGACGCGCAGCAGCTTGGCCTGCAGGCTCAGGGGCAGCTCGCCCACCTCGTCGAGGAACAGCGTGCCGCCCTGGGCGGCCTCGAAGCGCCCCGGCCGGTCGCTGGTCGCGCCGGAGAACGCCCCCTTGACGTGGCCAAAGAGCTCGCTTTCGGCGAGGGACTCGGGCAGGGCCGCGCAGTTGACATGGATCATGGGCTTGTGGGCGCGGCGCGAATGGCGGTGCAGCCGGCGCGCGAACAATTCCTTGCCCACGCCGGTTTCCCCCAGCAGGAGGATGGGCAGGTCCGAATCGGCCACCAGGTCCAGTTCATGCAGCAGGGACTGGATAGCCTCGCTGTGACCGAGGATCTCGGTTTCCTCGCCGATGCGCTCGACGCCGTGCTGGCTGCTGCCGAGCAGGCGTAACTGACGGTTTTCGCGTTCGAGGGCGCTCAGGCGCACGGCGGCCTGCAGGATCAGACTGATGCGCCGCAGCCGCGCGCGTGCCGCCTCGTCGAAAGTGCCCGTGGTGAGCGCGTCCAGCGTCATGATTCCCCAGGGCCGCCCGTTCTTGTGGAGCGTCATGCCGACGCAGTCGTGCACCGGCAGCGGGGAACCCTTGCGGTCGTCTAGCAGGCCGTCGTAGGGGTCGGGCAGGACGCTGTCCATGTCGAACCAGGTGGGCTCGCGCCGCGACAGGATCGTGGCGAAGCGCGGGTGCTGGGCCACCAGGAAACGCCGTCCCAGGGCCTCATGCGCCAGCCCCGATGCGGCGACCAGATGCAGGGAATCCTCGCCGTCGAGCGCCAGCAGGCCGACCGCGTCGCACGAGAACGCATTGCGGATGGCCTGCGTCGCGCGCTGCAGCCGCACACCGTCGGGCAGATCCTCGGCCAGGTCCGCCAATAACTTATTTTCCATGAGGGTATAAAAGACACATCAATAGTCATTTTTACCATTTTATGAATGGTAATAAATACCCCATTTGATATAGATCAGTTGTTTCCAAGGGGTTTGTACTTGGCATGGTAATTGCTATCAATCTCTATTGAAGTGATCAAGAGGCGCCAGCCGGTGCCATGTCGAAAACGCCTGACAACTGCAGAAGGAGCGCAGAATGGGTGAGTACAAGAAGTTATGGTGGACGCTGATCGGCGTCCTGGCAGTGACCTTTGCCTTACTGGGGTGGATGGGCAAAGAGGTCTATCACCAGGCGCCCCCGATTCCGCAGCAGGTGGTGACGGCTGCCGGCAAGGTGCTGATGACCCAGGAGGACGTCCTCAAGGGGCAGAGCGCCTGGCAGTCGGCAGGCGGGATGACCGTCGGGTCGATCTGGGGCCACGGCGCCTATCAGGCCCCGGACTGGACCGCCGATTGGCTGCACCGCGAGCTGACCGCCTGGCTCGATCTGGCCGCGCACGATCTCGCCGGGGTGCCGTATGCCCAGTTGGATGGTGATTCCCGGATCGTGCTCCAGCATCGCCTGAAAGAGGAATATCGCAAGAATACGTTCGATCAGGCGACCGGCACGGTCACGGTGTCCGAGCGCCGCGCGCAGGCCATGGCGCAGACCGCGGCCTACTACGACAAGCTGTTTGGCGATGATCCGGCGCTGCATTCTTCGCGCAATAGCTTCGCGATGAAGGAGGATACGCTGCCCGGCGCCCAGGCGCGCGCCTATCTGGGGGATTTCTTTTTCTGGACCGCGTGGTCGGCCGCGACCGAGCGGCCGGGCATGAGCGCGACCTATACCAATAATTGGCCGCACGAGCCACTGATCGACAACGTGCCCACGCCCGAGAACGTGATGTGGTCCATCGTCAGTGTGGTCGTGCTGATCGCGGGCGTTGGTTTGCTGGTCTGGGGCTGGGCCTTCGTTCATCGCGAGCATCCCGAGGAACCCGCGCCGGCACGCGATCCCATTCTGCAACTGCGGCTGACGCCCTCGCAGCGCGCGCTGGGCAAATATCTGTTCCTGGTGGTCGCGCTGTTCATCGCGCAGATCTTCATCGGCGGCTTTACCGCGCACTATACCGTCGAGGGCCAGACCTTCTACGGCATCAATGTCTCGCAATGGCTACCGTATTCGCTGGTGCGCACCTGGCACATCCAGGCCGCGATGTTCTGGATCGCCACGGGCTTTCTGGCTGCGGGCCTGTTCCTCGCCCCGATCATCAACGGCGGCAAGGACCCCAAGTTCCAGAAGCTCGGCGTCGATGTCCTGTTCTGGGCTCTCGTCGTGGTGGTCGTCGGTTCATTTGCCGGCAACTTTCTCGCCATCGCGCATCTGATGCCGGCCGAATTGAATTTCTGGCTGGGGCACCAGGGCTATGAGTACGTCGAACTGGGCCGTGTCTGGCAGATCGGCAAGTTCCTCGGCGTCGTATTCTGGCTGGTCCTGATGCTGCGCGGCATCGTGCCGGCCCTCAAGGCCAAGGGCGACAAGAATCTGCTGGCCCTGTTCAGTGCTTCGGTCATCGCCATCGGCCTGTTCTACGGCGCGGGTCTGGCCTACGGCGAACACACGCACCTGTCCATCATGGAGTACTGGCGCTGGTGGGTGGTGCACCTGTGGGTGGAGGGTTTCTTCGAGGTCTTTGCGACCACGGCGCTGGCCTTCATCTTTTCGTCCATGGGTCTGGTGTCCAAACGTGGCGCCACCACCGCCAGCCTGGCCTCGGCCGTGCTGTTCATGCTGGGCGGCGTGCCCGGTACCATGCACCACCTGTACTTCGCGGGCACCACGACGCCCATCATGGCGATCGGCGCCTCCTTCAGCGCGCTCGAGGTGGTGCCCCTGGTGGTGCTGGGCTACGAGGCCTGGGAGAACTGGCGCCTGAAGGCGCGCGCGCCCTGGATGGAAAACCTGCGCTGGCCCCTGACTTTCTTTGTGGCGGTGGCGTTCTGGAACATGCTGGGCGCCGGGGTGTTCGGCTTCATGGTGAACCCGCCCATCTCGCTCTACTATATCCAGGGCCTGAACACCACGGCCGTCCATGCGCATGCCGCGCTGTTCGGGGTGTACGGTTTCCTCGCCCTGGGCTTCACGATTTTCGTGTTGCGCTATATCCGCCCGACCATGCAGTTCAATGAGGGTCTCATGCGCACGGGCTTCTGGTGCCTGAACATCGGCCTGGCGATGATGATCGCCCTGAGCCTGTTGCCGATCGGCCTGATGCAGTTCCACGCCAGCGTCAGCCAGGGAACCTGGTGGGCGCGCAGCGAAACCTTCATGCAGCAGGACATCCTGGAAACCCTGCGTTGGATGCGGACCTTCGGCGATGTCGTGTTCATCGTCGGCGGCCTGTCGGTCATGTGGCAGGTCGTGACGGCGCTGTGGGGCTCGCGGGCCTCGGACGCGGCGCCTGAAGGCGTGCTTGCTGCGCAGCATTCCTGATTCCGGGTTTTTCTCTTGACTGCGGCCAGCCCCAAGGGCTGGCCGCAGTCGTATGGGCTTTGCCGCCAGACGCGGCTCAAGAACTCTAGTACCCCCAGGCGGAAAACGGCATAGAATGGGCTTTCCGGCAGCTCGGCCAGGCGTAGCGCCCGGTCCATCGAAACCGCCATGCTCAAGAACATCGTCCTGATTCTCGCGATCTTCATCGTCATTCTGCTCGCCCTGAGCTTCGGTGAAACCGCATTCCACGAGGTCTTTGCCTGGATCTCGGCCCTCACCGGCGTGCTGGTGCGCAATTTCGACGAGTTGTTCGACGCCATCGCCCGCTACCTGCAACTGCATACCGGCAAAGTCCTGCTCGCCTTCCTGCTGACCATCCCGATCAGCATCTGGGTGCTGCGCTCGCGCCGGGATGTCCTCGCGGCGCCCGCCACTCAGCGCCGGATTGCCATCGTCCTGGCCCTGTTCCTGGGCTGGCTGGGCGCGCATCGCTTCTATCTCGGGCAGATCGGCTGGGGCCTGGGCTACCTGCTCATCTGCTATTGGTTCACACCGCTGGCCGTCATCCTCGGCCTGATCGACGCGATCCGTTATCTATTCATGGACGACGAGACCTTCGCGGCCTCGCGGCAGCCTTGAGGCGCGTGCCGTTTCCCGCGAAAGGGTGGACATAGCATGCGCTTTCTGAACCTGCCCGCCGCCGAGGCCATCGACGGGCGCGCCGACGAGGACATGATCCCGCAAGCAGCGGCGCTCGGCCCGGTGGCGAGGATCTGGCGGGCGCCTCAGGGGCTGGTCGTGCCGCGGACCTATGCGGCCCTGCCCGGGTTCGAACAGGCCCGCGCGGCCTTCGAGCGCGCAGGCTGGCCGATCGCGGTGCGGCAATCGGGCGGCGGCGTGGTGCCGCAGGGGCCGGGCATCCTGAACCTCAGCCTCGCGCTGCCCGTCGAAGGCAGGCCGCTCGACCACTCGGAGGCGCTGTACCGCCTGATTTGCGGGATCATCCAGACCGCTCTGGCGCCGCTGGGCATCGAGGCCCGCGCCCAGGCCGTCGAGGGCTCGTTCTGCGACGGGCGCTTCAATCTCGCGGTCGGCGCGCCGGCGCGCAAGGTGGTGGGGACCGCGCAGGTCTGGCGCCGCGTACCGCAAAGCTCGCCAGGGCTGCACGTGGGCCTGGCGCATGCCCTTATCCTTGCCCGGGTCGATCCCGAGGCTCTGGTCGGCCAGGCCAACCGGCTCGAGGCCGCGCTGGGCACCGGGCGGCGCTACCAGGCTGGGCGCATTGCGTCGCTGGACGCGTTGTGCCCGCATCCGCCGGCCGATTTTCTGGAGGCGCTCGGGGCCGGGCTGGAGGCGGCGTTGCGCGCGGACTGGCCGGATCTCACCAGGGCTCGCTGATCGCCCCGGATGCCGGCGCCTCGCCGCCCAGATGCGCGAGCGCGCGCACCAGATTGGGCTGCGCGCCGTCCTCGCCCAGACGGTCCAGCAAGCCCATCCGCCGCAGCTTGGCGGCCACGCGCGCGTTGGCGCCGCACAGCACCAGCCGGACGCCATGCGCGCGCAGAATGATGGCCAGTTCGTCCAGCGCCTGTAGCGCAGTCGCATCGGCAAAGGGAACCCGTTCGAGCCGCAGCACCAGCGCCTTGGCGTGCGAACCCGCGAGCGCGTGGCGCAGGCGCTCGACCGCGGCGAAAAACAGCGGGCCGCGCACCTCATGGACCTCCACGCCGGGCGGCAGATGCTCGAAATTCCCTGCGGCGAGCTCGTGGCGCAGGAGCTCCTCGCCCTGCGCCACCACATCGAAGCTGTCGGCCATGCGGCGCAGGAAATGCAGCATCGCCAGCACGATGCCGATGTTCACCGCCACCACCAGATCGGCGAACACCGTCAGCAGGAACGTCACCATCAGGATGACGACATCGGCGCGCGGAGCGCGGCGCGCGAGCCGGATGAAGCGCGGCGCCTCGCTCATGTTCCAGGCGACGACGAACAGCACGGCCGACAGGGTGGCCAGGGGGATGTGGCGGGCCAGGGGCGCCAGCAGCAGCAGGACCAGCACCAGCGTTACCGCGTGAGTGATGCCGGCCAGCGGGCTGGTGCCGCCGCTGCGGATGTTGGTGGCGGTCCGGGCAATGGCGCCGGTCGCGGCGATGCCGCCGAACAGGGGCGAGCAGATGTTGGCCAGCCCCTGGCCGATCAGCTCGGCGTTCGAGTCATGGCGCGTGCCCGCCATGCCGTCGGCGACCACGGCGGACAGGAGGGATTCGATGGCGCCAAGCATGGCGATCGCGAAGGCTGGCCCGATCAGGCGCAGCGCCTGGTCCAGCGACCATTGCGGCCAGGCGAATTGCGGCAGGCCGCGCGGGAGGTCGCCAAAGATGCTGCCGATCGTGGCGATCTGGGGGAATTGGAAAGTCTCCTGGACCAGCGTGGCGGCCACCAGGGCGAGCAGCGGCCCGGGAATGCGGCGCAGGGCGCGTACCCGGTGCGGCGCGAGCACCAGGGCGAGTGAGCACAGGCCGAACAGGGTCGTCAGTGGTTTGAGTTGCGGCAGGGCTTGCAGGAGCTGCCAGAGCTTTTCATGGAAGTGGCGTCCGTGCACGGCCGGCAGGCCGAAGAAATCCTGCCATTGCCCGACCCAGATGATGACCCCGATGCCCGCGGTGAAACCGATGATCACCGGCATCGGAATATAGCGGATCACCGCGCCCATGCGCGCCAGGCCGAAGCCGCAGAGGATCAGGCCCGCCATCAGCGTGGCGAGCTGCAGGCCGTCGATGCCGTGATCGGCCACGATGCCCGAGAGGATGACGATGAAGGCGCCGGTGGGGCCGGCGATCTGGACGCGGCTGCCGCCGCACACGGACACCACCAGACCGGCGATGATGGCCGTATAGAGGCCTTGTTCGGGCTTGGCCCCCGAGGCGATGGCGAACGCCATGGCCAGCGGCAGGGCGACTACGCCCACGATGACGCCGGCGATGATGTTGGACAGCCAATGACGCGGGGTCAATAGGCCCGCCCGCCGGGCCTCGATCAAAGCGAACATGTACCTACCGATGAAAGGCGGGGCTTATTATATATAGTCGTGGCCGGTACGGCTATTGCCGGATGGCGCCGGATGGCGGCGCCCGGTTGCCGCGCGCCGCTCCCGCGCCTTTCGGATTCAATGGAAAGGGCACTAGAATAGTGCCCTCTCAAACTCAATCGTTTCGCAGGCCATCCCGTGAGAAAAATAGTACGCGCCAAACTGCATGGCATCCGCGTCACTGGCGCGGACCTGGATTACCACGGCTCGATTACGCTGGACCCCGACCATTGCGAAGCCGCCGGCATTCTGCCCATGGAGTTCGTGGACATTTGGAACAAGAATTCCGGCGCGCGCATCAGCACCTACGTGATCTACGGCGAGCGCGGCTCGCGCTGCTGCATCCTCAATGGCGCGGCGGCCCGCACCTGTCAGCGTGGTGATGAGGTTATCATTTGCAATTCGGAATACATTGATGAATCGCGCCTCGAGAGCATCAAGCCCGTGATTCTGACTTTCAATCCGGACAACAGTGTGTGCGAACGCCTGGGCTATGCCGTCGGGCGTGATGCGCAGGGCCGCCTGAGTTTCAGTATTCTGCAACTGGATTCCTGAGATCCGGCGGGCCGCGCCCGCTTGGTCCCGCCGCCGGCGCATGAGGTGAACGTCGCCTTTTTTGCCGCCGGGCCGCCCCAAGGCAAAAGCACCCCCTTTGGGGGCAGCAAGCCGAAGGCGCAGCGTGGGGGCATTTTTTGCCGCCGGGCCGCCC